>QFNE01000014.1 GCA_003240735.1 Paracoccus denitrificans
AGCGCGTCACGGTTCGCGACCCGGGCGGGATTGGTGGCATAGTCCGGCGCATCGGCCAGCGCCGGAAGACCCAGCACCTGACACAGCCGCCGATACTGTGCGTCATTTCCGGACGCGATGATGATCCAGCCATCGGCGCAGTCGAAGACCGCATAGGGCACGATGTTCGGATGCGCGTTCCCCAGCATCCGGGGCGCGGTGCCGCTGGCCAGAAAATTCATCGCCTGATTGGCCATCACGGCGGTGGCTACGTCAAACAGCGCCATGTCGATGTGCTGTCCGCGACCTATCTTTTCCCGCTGATGCACGGCTGCCAGAATGGCTGTCGTGGCATAGATGCCGGTGAACAGGTCGACGACAGCGACGCCCACCTTCTGCGGCTGACCACCGGGTTCACCCGTGACGCTCATCAGCCCCGACATGCCTTGGATGATGTAGTCATAGCCCGCACGGGCAGCGTATGGTCCGTCCTGCCCAAATCCGGTGATCGAGCAATAGATAAGCCGCGGATTGATCGCGGCCAGTGTGGCATAATCCAGCCCGTACTGCGCCAGCCCGCCAACCTTGAAATTTTCCAGAAGGATGTCGGCATCCGCGATCAGTTCGCGCACGATCGCCTGACCTTCGGGCGTGCGGAAATCGGCGGTGACGGAATCCTTGCCGCGGTTCGTTGCGTGGAAATAAGCGGCGGACCTGTCGCCGTCCCGTTCGATGAAGGGGGGGCCCCATGTGCGGGTATCGTCGCCATCAGGTGCTTCGACCTTGGTGACGGTCGCGCCCAGATCGGCCAGAAGCTGACCGGCCCAGGGGCCGGCCAGAATGCGCGCCAGCTCGACGACTTTCAGGTCTTCAAGCGGCTGCATCGTTTCAGTTGGTGGCTGCGGGTGCGGCAGGTGCAGCGGCAGCGGCCTCGGCGTATTTCTCGTCGATCTTGGCCTTCAGCTTGGACCATTCCTGGTTCGCCACCTGCTCACCACCGATGATGAAAGTCGGGGTGCCCTTGATCTGATCTGCCTCGGCGTTTTTCTGGAACGTCGCGATCATCTGCTTGACCTTGCCTTCATCGGCAAAGCATGCGTCCAGCTGCGGCTCGGTCATGCCGGCGCTTTTGCCGATCTTGCGCAGGTTTGCGGCAAAGTCCGCCTCGGTTTTGGCGTTCATCCATTCCTTCTGCTGTGAGAACAGCATGTCGGACATGGCATAATATTTTGTGTCGCCACCGCAGCGCGCGACGATCCCGGCCCACAGGCCGAACTGGTCGAAATAGACGTCGCGCTGGATGAATTTGACCTTGCCGGTGTCGATGTATTCCGACTTCAGCGTGGCGAAGTTTTCGTTGTGGAAGTCGCGGCAATGCGGGCAGGTGAAGCTGGCATATTCAACGATGGTCAGCGGCGCGTCGGCCTGGCCCAGAACGATGTCGGGCAGGGTCTGCACTTCCGCGGGCGTGGCTGCGGGGGCATCCGTGGTTGCCGTCTGGGCCATGGCCGGGGCGCCCAGCGCCAACAGCGACAGGGCCACGGCAAGGGGGCGAAGGGGCAGCGTCATCAAGTAGCCTTTCGGTTGTATTGGTCCCTGCGGGACAGAATATGAACCGCCATGCCGCGAATGGCGCGCGACAGGCGGGGGTCGTCGAAATCGGCCGCCATCAGATCGGCATCACGCAGGCTGTCCGCCGAGGGGGCGACCGTCCGCGTCGCGCCGGGCAGGGTGCCCGGACGGGCCGGAGTGAACTGCGCCTGACCTTCGGCAAAGCCGGTGGCGGCGGTCTGGGTGATCGACACCCGGACGACCGCGTTGAAACCGTAACAGGCGTTGACCTTTTCGCGGATCAAGTCGGCCTGCATCTGGATCAGGGGGGCATCTGCACCGGCGACCAGCACCGTCAGCGTGCCGCCAAAAGCCTTCCCGTGGGAAATCTTGACCGGTCGAGAGCGTGCGGCAAGGTCAGGGCCGACGACCTCGGCCCAGTTGGTCAGAAGCCGGGTGACGGCAAAGCCACGTGCCTCGGCCGGGGCGCGCATCTGGGGCGCGACCAAGGCCGCCGCCGTCTGCCAACCGCCCTTGCGCCGCGCACGCGGAAGCCCGACTTTCGCGGTCTTGGCTGTGGTGTCAGATGCGGGTTTGCGGGCCATGGGCAACCTGAAGGATTCTTGGCGCCCAGTCTGGACCGCGGGCGCGTCCGATGCCAGACCGGATCAGTCGAAAGGACTGAAACTTGCGTGAGAATGACTTGAGCGGCATCGTCGCGCCGCGCCTTCTGGCGTGGTACGACCGCCATGCGCGGACGCTTCCGTGGCGGGTGCCGCCGGCGCTGAGTGTATCGGGTGTCCGGCCTGATCCTTATCGCGTGTGGTTGTCCGAGATCATGCTGCAACAGACCACGGTCGCGGCGGTAAAGGCATACTTCGAACGCTTCACGACGCTGTGGCCCACGGTCGAGGCGCTGGCGGCGGCAGATGACGGGCAGGTCATGGCCGAATGGGCAGGGCTTGGATATTATGCCCGCGCCCGCAATCTGGTGGCCTGTGCACGTGCGGTGGTGGCGCGGGGCGGCTTTCCCGATACCCGCGCGGGGTTGCAGGAGTTGCCGGGGATCGGCCCCTATACCTCTGCCGCGATCGCCGCGATTGCCTATGATCGGCCTGAAACCGTCGTCGACGGCAACGTAGAGCGGGTCGTCGCCCGCCTGTTCGCGGTCGAAACACCGTTGCCAGCTGCCAAGCGAGAGCTGACCACACTGGCAGGCACACTGACCCCGGCCGCGCGTCCGGGGGACTTTGCGCAGGCGATGATGGATCTGGGCGCGACGATCTGCACGCCGCGCAACCCCGCCTGTGGCATATGCCCAGTGATTGACCCCTGTGCCGCGCGCGCCATGGGGATCGCGGCAGACCTGCCACGACGCGCGCCGAAGCAGGCCAAGCCCGAACGCACTGGCGTCGTCTGGGTCGGGGTGGACGACGCAAAGCTGCTGGTCGAGCGACGTCCCGAGCGGGGTCTGCTGGGCGGTACGCTTAGCTTTCCGACGACCGGGTGGGACGGGACCGACCTGCCGCCGCCCGCGCAGGCCGACTGGCAGGACGCGGGTGAGGTGCGCCATGTCTTCACCCATTTCGCGCTGACCCTGCGGGTGATGACCGCCCCCGTCCCGGTTCAGGTTTCGCGCGGTGATGTCGTTGCCCGCCCCGATTTCGACCCAAAGGCTCTGCCGGGGCTGATGCGCAAGGTCTGGGCGCTGGTCGCCTAGCGTCCCAGTTCGGCCCGCGCGAACCACAGCGACGCCAGTCCCGATGCGGCAATCACCGCCAGCCCCGCCGTCGCCAGCAGGTTCGGCAGCGCATCGAAAACGAGCCACCCCATGATCGCAGCCGAAATCAGCTGCAAATAGATCAGCGGTGCGACGACCGTGCCGGGGGCAGTCCTGCTCATCCGGACGATCAGATAGTTGCCGACCGCGGACGCGAGCGCGCTGATCACGATCAGCGTCAGGCCGGTGCCCGACCCGGCGGCGCTGACGCTGCCTGCGTGGAAGGCCGCGAACGGGGTCAGCACGACCATGCCCCAGAACAGCTGCGAAAACAGCATCGCCCCGTTTCCATGATGCGCGGTCATCCTGCGCGTCAACGCGAGGAAGCAGCCGTAGAATGAGCCTGCCAGCAGCGCAAAGATCATGTTTGGCCTAAACCCCGCACCCGGTTGGACGACCATCAGGACGCCCACGAATCCGGTCACGATCAGCAGGCTGCGCAGCCACGTCGTGCGTTCCTGCAGCACCAGCCGGGACAGCACATAGGACACCACCGGCCCGATGAAGAACGCACCGAACACATTGGCGATCGGTTCGGTCCGCAGCGCCGTCAGGATCGAGGAGATCGCGCCCGCGATCAACGCCCCCCGCAGGATCAACCAGCGGTCGGGCAGGCGTGCGACGTTGACGCGGACCGGCCCCAGAAACGGCGCCAGAAGAACCAGCCCCAGAGCAAAGCGCATCCATGCGATGACGAACGGATGAACGCCCATGCCGCCCAACGCCTTGCCCGCCGTATCGCCGCAAACGATCAGCGACACTGCCAGAAACATCCCGCCAGCCACAGCGGGCAGGGTCGGGCGGGCAAGGGACGGCGTGGTCACGGTCTTAGACGTTCAGACACCACCGCATGACGGCCTTCTGGGCGTGCAGGCGATTTTCTGCCTCATCCCAGATGACGCTTGCGGGGCCGTCCATCACCTCGCTCGTCACCTCATCGTCGCGATGGGCAGGAAGGCAGTGCATGAACAGCGCGTCGGGCTTTGCCTCGCCCATCAGGCGGCTGTTCACCTGATAGCCGCGCAGCTGGTTGTGCCGACGTTCCTTGGCCGATTGCGGGTCGTGCATGCTGACCCATGTATCGGTGACGACAAGATCGGCGCCCTCGACGGCCTTGTGGGGATCGCGTTCGATCAAAGCCTCCACGCCTTGGGCGCGTGCGAAATCGAACCAGACCGCCTCCGGGTCCAAGGGCGGCGGCCCGGTGAAGGTGAAGTCGAACCCGAACTGTCCGGCGGCCTGAATGAGGCTTGCGCAGACGTTGTTGCCGTCGCCTGACCAGACGACCTTGCGGCCCGCAATGTCGCCACGGTGTTCTTCGAACGTCATGACATCGGCCATGATCTGGCACGGGTGGGTGCGGTTCGTCAGGCCGTTGATGACCGGAACGCTCGCGTATTCGGCCATTTCCTGAAGTGTCGCTTCTTCGAATGTGCGGATCATGATCAGGTCGACGTAACGCGACAGGACGCGGGCGGTGTCGGCAATGGTTTCGCCGTGACCAAGCTGCAGCTCTGTCCCCGACAGCACCATCGTCTGTCCGCCCATCTGCCGGACGCCAAGATCAAAGCTGACGCGGGTCCGGGTCGATGGCTTTTCAAAGATCAGCGCGACCATGCGGTTCTTCAGCGGCTGATCGGCGTCCGGTGTGCCCTTGGTCGCGCCGTTCCGCGCGTCCTTCATGCTGCGGGCCGAATTGATGATGCCCCGAAGGTCGTCCTTGGACGTGGTGTGGATATCCAGAAAATTGTTCATGATAGGGTGGTCCCAGTGTCTGTCGTGCGCGAATGTTCAGTGCTGGCCCTGACTGGGCCAAAGTGGGCCGCCGCTATCGTCGGTGCGCGCGCACTGCCTTTTCGGCCACGGCAGGGGACAGGCTCGCCCGGGCATAGCCAAGGGCGATCAGGGGCAGGGCCAAAAAGGCCCAATATGCGGCAAGGTCTGACATCACCGGCGCAGTTCACCGGCTGGAACCGGGACGGTCAACCCCCGATCCTGCATTGATGTCTCTTTTTGGGATGATTCAGGCCGAACGCGTGGGCCGATCAAAGACCTTGCGGCCCATCAGACTGCCGACCAGATCGACCATCATCTTGGCCGTCTTGCCGCGATCGTCTAGAAACGGATTCAGCTCAACCAGATCGAGCGAGGTCAGAAGCCCGCTTTCGTGGATCAGCTCGCAGCACAGATGCGCTTCGCGGAAGGTGGCGCCCCCGGGAACGGTCGTGCCGACGGCTGGTGCAATCGACGGGTCAAGGAAATCGACGTCCAGACTAACATGCAGCATTCCGTCGGCGGCGCGGACGCGATCAAGGAATGTCCGCATGGGCGCGGCAATGCCCTGTTCGTCCAGCACGCGCATGTCGTTCACCGTGATGTCGGTGTCTTCCAGCGCGGCGTGTTCCGCAGGATCGACGCTGCGGATGCCGAACAGACAGATGTTTTCACCGGGCACCGGGGCGGGGAAGGGCGGAAACCCGTCGAACCCGTCCCGCCCATGAATATACGCCATCGGTGAGCCATGAAGGCTGCCCGAACCGGTCGTCATCGGGGTGTGGAAATCCGAATGCGCGTCTAGCCACAGAACGAACTGCGGTCGACCCTTGGCAGCCGCGTGGGCGGCAACGCCGGATACCGTCCCCATCGACAGCGAATGATCGCCGCCCATGAAGATCGGCAGCCCATCCGCGATTCCCGCGCGCGCGGCGTCCGACAACGCGCGCGTCCACGCAATCGTTTCGGGCAGATGGTGCACGGCGGGGTTCGCTGAAACCTCTGACCCCGGCACGCCCATCGCGACATCGCCGCGATCTTCGACGGTGTGCCCCATCTCGCGCAGCGTGTCGGCCAGACGCGCCACGCGATAGGAGGCGGGACCCATCAGGCAGCCCGGTTGCTTCTGTCCCGAATCAACGGGCGCCCCGATCAGGATGCAATGGGTCATGCGCCCGCTCAGAACGGGATTTCGTCGTCGAAATCGGGGGTCGAGCGGCCTTGGCCACCCTTGTTCCCCTGTCCGCCACCTGACCGGCCGCTGTCATAGTCGTCATATCCGGCGCCGCTGCCACCGCCTTGGTAGCCGCCGCCACCCTGACCGCCGCCTTGACCGCCGTTGCGGCCGTCCAGCATGGTCAGTTCCGACCGGAACGGGCGCAGCGCAACTTCGGTCGAGTATCGGTCAGCGCCGGACTGGTCCTGCCACTTGCGGGTTTCCAGCTGGCCTTCGATGTAAACCTTGGCGCCCTTTTTCAGGTACTGCTCGGCCACGCGGACCAAGGGCTCCGAATGGATGACCACGGTATGCCATTCGGTCTTTTCACGCCGCTCGCCGCTGTTGCGGTCCTTCCAGTTCTCGGACGTGGCAATCCGCAGGTTTGCGATCTTGCCACCGTTCTGGAACGTGCGGATTTCGGGGTCCTGACCCAGATTGCCGATCAGGATCACCTTGTTGACTGAGCCAGCCATATCGTCCTCGCTTTTTCGCTTTGGCGGAAGGGATACCGCGCCAGACCGCAGGTGACAACGATCATCCCTGTCGGCGAAAAATCGCCGATGCTCGGCGGCTTTCGGAACCGTCCCCAATCGCGGCCATAGCTGTACCTCTCAATTCGGTGTAGCTTCCCAAAAAAAATAGAACCGGATGAAGAGGGGCGGCACATGTCGTATCTGGGTAAATCGGTCAGCATGACGCTTTGCGCGGTCGCGGTGGCAGTATCGGGCATGATGGTGGCGGGGCCGGTCGCGGCGGACGGGCTGCGCATCATCGGTGGCAGCAGCAAATCCCGATCCAGCCAATTCGCGCGGCAAACCCAACTGATGGATTCACGTCTGTCCGGGCAGTATCAGCGATCCAAGAAGCTGCGTCCCGATGCCGGGCGCGAGGTGTCGTCGATCACGATCATCGAACTGGAAGGCGCGACCCCACGCTATCGCGGCAATCAGCGGTCGCAGTATCTGCCGCACGCACGCGCGATGGCCCGCAAGCACGGTGTGCCTGAAGACCTGTTCCTGCGTCTGGTGCAGCAGGAATCAGGCTGGAATGCCTCGGCCCGCTCGCACAAGGGTGCCACGGGTCTGGCGCAGCTGATGCCGGGAACGGCGGCGCGGCTGGGCGTGAACCCGAACGATCCCAAACAGAATCTGGAAGGCGGGGCACGTTACCTGCGCCAGATGTACAACACCTTCGGCAGCTGGCGTCTGGCACTGGCCGCGTACAACGCGGGGCCGGGTGCGGTCAGCAAGTACAACGGCGTTCCGCCGTATCGCGAAACGACGAACTACGTCCGCATCATCCACGGCGGTTGATCGAAGGCATAACGACTACGAAAAAGACGCGGGACCGAACCCCGCGCCTTTTTTCGTTTCAATGGGCCGCCAGCGCCTCGGCCACCGCGGGGGCGTAGTAGGTCAGGATGCCGTCGCACCCCGCGCGGCGGAAGCACAGCAGGCTTTCCATCACCACATCGCGCGACAGCCAGCCCTGACGGATGGCCCCTTCCAGCATCGCGTATTCGCCGCTTACCTGATAGGCGAAGGTGGGCACATCAAAGCCGTCTTTGACCTCTCGGCACATGTCCAGATAGGGCATGCCCGGCTTGACCATGACCATGTCGGCGCCTTCGGACAGATCGCGGGCGACGCAGCGCATCGCCTCGGCGCGGTTGGCGGGGTTGATCTGATAGGTCTTCTTGTCGCCGACCAGGCGCCCGCTGGCGCCAACCGCATCCCGGAAAGGTCCGTAGAACCCCGAGGCGTATTTCGCCGCATAGGACAGGATCGCCACGTCCTTGTGGGCTGCCTCTTCCAGCGCCTGCCGCAGTGCGCCGATCCGGCCGTCCATCATGTCGCTGGGGCCCAGAATGTCGGCGCCTGCCTCGGCCTGCGCCAGCGCCATGCGCACAAGGGCGACCAGCGTTTCATCGTTCAGGATGACCCCGTCGCGGACCAATCCGTCGTGCCCGCTGGCGTTATACGGGTCCAGCGCGATGTCGGTCATTACCGCAAGACCCGGCACCTCGTCCTTGATGGCGCGGATGGCGCGGTTGCCGATGTTGTCGGGGTCCCACGCACGCGCGCAATCGTCGGTCTTCAGATCGGGGTCGGAGTGAGGGAAGATGCAGATGCTGGGAATTCCCAGTTCCGCCGCCCTGACGGCGGCCCGGCGCGCGCCATCCAGCGTCAACCGATGAACCCCGGGCATCGAGGGGATCTCGGTGTCCCCGCCACTCAGCTCGGTCACGAAGATCGGCCAGATCAGATTGTCCGCGCTGAGGCTCGTTTCAGTTGTCAGGGCGCGCAAGGCGGACGTGCGGCGGATGCGGCGCAGTCGGGCGGCGGGATAGGGGGCAATGATCGGGTTGATGGGCATGGGGCCAGCCTTTCATCTTTTGGGGCCGGGTGTGCCACGGGCGCGGGGCGGACTGCAACCTTGGCACCCATCGTCAAACGACCCCCGTGGAACGCGGCTGTCATATATTGCGCGCCGCCGGGATTTTCTTTGCGCACCAATGACCCTAGTGTCAGCCCGTTCGATCTGACGGGATGACGTGCTGCGTGAGCTTTATTTTCGGGTTCCTCGATCTGCTGGGCGCGCGGTCCTATACGTCGGTCTGGTTCTGGCTGATGCTGGCCGTCGCGTGGACATGGGTCAGTCGCGGCACGCTGGGTGTGCCCAAGGATATCGTCTCTGCCGCCCGCCGCAGCCGCCGCGAAACGCCTGATGAGCCGCGCCCGACGGCGCAGGAAATCCTGCTGCTGGACTGGTTGTCCCTGACCTTGCCCCGCTGGAAGGTCGGCCCGGCCGAAGGGGCGATCCTGTTCGGGCTGGGCTGCTTCATCCTCGCGGTGCTGGCGGGGCTGGGGTTTTACTGGCGGTTGGAAATGGCACAGGCGCTGACGCTGCTTCTGGTGCCGCTGTGGTTCGTCCTGATCCTGCGGGCGCGGTTGGCCGCACGGTTGCGTGCGATGCTGGCCATGGCGCAAGCGGGGTCGATGCCCGCCCGAACGGTGGCGGCTGATGCGGCCCGCGGGCTGGTGATCCATCAGTGGGTGACGACGGCGCTGTCTGTTCTGGCCGTGCTCGTGACCGCGTTTCTGGGCACCATCTGGATGATCCTTTATCCGTTCGGGATATGACGGCCCCGCTCCACCGGGTGACCTTGACACTGCGCACGGCCGCTATACCTCGGAAATCATGTCCGACCATTTGATCCTGTCCGGTGCCCCTGACGGCATGGAAGCCGCGCTGATCGCGCGAGAAGCCGCCCGCGGCGCGCCTGTCATCCATGTCGCGCGCGATGACCGCCGCATGGCCGCGGTCAAGGCGGGGCTGGCATTTCTGGCCCCGGACCTGGCGGTGCTGGAGTTTCCGGCCTGGGACACGACGCCCTATGACCGCGTCTCTCCGTCGGGTGAGATCATGGCTCAGCGTCTGCAGGTCCTGACGGCGCTGGCCACCGGGGCGGTCAGGGGGCCGTTCGTCCTGCTGACCACCGCGAATGCCGCGACACAGCGTCTGCCTGCCCGGTCCGAAGTCGCCGCATCGGGCTTTTCCGCGGTCAAGGGCGAGCGTCTGGACGAAAGCAGGCTGCGCGATTTCCTAGCCCGGATGGGGTTTGCGCAGGCGCCCACGGTGACCGAACCGGGCGACTATGCCGTTCGCGGCGGCATCATCGACATCTTTGCCCCGGGGCAGGGTGGCCCGGTGCGGCTTGACCTGTTCGGTGATATCCTTGACGGCATCCGCCGCTTTGATCCCGAGACCCAACGCTCCAGCGACGCGCTGGACCGCATCGACATCGCGCCCATGTCCGAAGTGATGCTGGACGACGCGGCGATCCAGCGGTTTCGCCAGAACTATCGCCTCGAATACGGCGGGGGCGGGAACGACCCGCTTTATGAGGCCGTCAGCGCAGGCCAGAAGGTCGCAGGGATGGAGCATTGGCTGCCGTGGTTCCATGACCGGCTGGAGACGCTGTTCGACTATCTTCCCGATGCCTCGGTGATGATCGACGATCACGTCGATCAGGTTCGCCGTGCGCGGTGGGACACCATCACCGAACAATACGACGCGCGCCGAGAGGCGCTGTCCAAGCGTCTGGGCACGGACAGCCCATATCGGCCCGTTGCGCCGAACCTGATGTTCGCCGACGAGGCGGAATGGGACACATGGCTGAAACCGCGTCGCGTGCTGCGGCTGGCGGTCCTGCAACGTCCGCCGGGCCCCGGGGTCCTGGACGTCGGGGGGCGCGTGGGGCGCAACTTTGCGCCTGAACGGCAGGCCGAAAAGACAGACCTGTTCGGCGCCTTGGCGGGCCATATCCGCGACCTGCAAAAGACGCGCCGCGTCGTGTTGGCAAGCTTTTCCGAAGGCGCGCGTGAGCGTCTGAAGGGCCTTCTGTCCGACGAAGGTCTGGACGATGGGGTTCAGGTCAACGACATCCGGGGCCTTCCCGAGCAGATCGGGGCGCTGGGCTTTGCGGTCTGGCCGCTTGATGAAGGCTTTGTCGCGGACGGTGCTGCGACCGGCCCCCTTGCCGTCATATCCGAACAGGACGTTCTGGGTGATCGCCTGATCCGCGGGGCAAAGAAACGCAAGCGGGCCGAGAATTTCCTGAAGGACACCACCACCCTTAGCCCCGGTGATCTGGTCGTCCATGTCGAACACGGCATCGGCCGCTATACCGGGTTGGAAACCATCCGCGCGCTGGGCGTGCCCCATGACTGCGTCGCGCTGGAATACGCGGGCGGCGACCGCCTGTTCCTACCGGTCGAGAATATCGAACTCCTCAGCCGCTATGGCCACGAAGAGGGGCTGCTCGACAAGTTGGGCGGCGGGGCGTGGCAGGCCCGCAAGGCGCGGCTGAAGGAACGCATCCGCATCATCGCCGACAAGCTGATGCGGATCGCCGCCGAACGCATCCTGCGTGACGCCCCGGTGTTGGAGCCTGAGCATCACGAATGGGAAAGCTTCGCCGCGCGCTTCCCGTATACTGAAACCGAAGATCAGGCTTCGGCCATCACCGACGTGGTGGACGATCTGGCGGCGGGTCGTCCGATGGACCGTCTGGTCGTGGGCGATGTGGGCTTTGGAAAAACCGAGGTTGCGATGCGCGCCGCCTTTGTTGCCGCGTCCCAAGGCAAGCAGGTGGCCGTCATCGCGCCGACGACGCTGCTTGCCCGGCAGCATTTTCGCAGCTTTGCCGAACGCTTTCGGAACACCGCGATCACCGTGCGTCCGCTGTCACGGTTCGTCACCACCCGCGACGCGGCAGAGACCCGGCAAGGACTGGCCGACGGCACGGTGGACATCGTCGTCGGCACACACGCCGTTCTGGCCAAGCAGGTCCGGTTCAAGGATCTGGGCCTGCTGATCATCGACGAAGAGCAGCATTTCGGCGTCAGCCACAAGGAACGGCTGAAAGAACTGCGCTCCGACGTGCATGTGCTGACGCTGACCGCAACGCCGATCCCGCGCACGTTGCAGCTGTCGCTGACGGGCGTGCGTGATCTGTCGATCATCGGCACGCCGCCCGTCGACCGGCTGGCGATCCGCACCTATGTCAGCGAATTCGACACCGTCACGATCCGGGAAGCGTTGCTGCGGGAAAAATACCGCGGCGGGCAAAGCTTCTTTGTCGTCCCGCGCCTGGCTGATCTCCCCGAGGTTCAGGACTGGCTGGCGGAACACGTCCCTGAGGTCAGCTTCATCGTGGCGCACGGCCAGCTTGCGGCCGGTGAACTGGATCAGCGGATGAATGCATTCTACGACGGCAGCCACGACGTTTTGCTGGCCACGACCATCGTCGAAAGCGGTCTGGATATCCCGACCGCGAACACCATGGTCGTGTGGCGGTCGGATATGTTCGGCCTGTCCCAGCTGTATCAGATCCGCGGCCGCGTCGGTCGGTCCAAGACCCGAGCGTACTGTTATCTGACAACAAAACCGCGTGTGCCCCTGACCCCGCAGGCGATGCGGCGGCTGAAGTTCCTGGGCTCGATCGACAGTCTGGGCGCGGGGTTCAATCTGGCCAGCCAGGACCTTGACCTACGCGGCGCGGGCAACCTGCTGGGCGAAGAGCAGTCGGGCCACATCAAGGAAGTCGGGTTCGAGCTTTATCAGGCGATGTTGGAAGAAACGATCGCCAAGCTGAAGTCGGGCGAGCTGGAGGGCACACCCGAGGATGAATGGGCACCGCAGCTGAATCTTGGCGTGCCGGTGACGATTCCCGAAACCTATATCCCCGATCTGGACGTGCGACTTGGGCTGTACCGTCGCCTGTCGCAGCTGACGACCAAGGTCGAGCTGGAAGGCTTCGCCGCTGAGCTGATCGACCGGTTCGGAACGCTGCCCCGAGAGGTGAACACCCTTTTGACCGTGATCCGGATCAAGGCGATGGCCAAACGCGCCAACATCGCCAAGCTGGATGCCGGTCCCAAGGGGGCCACGATCCAGTTCCACATGGACAAGTTTCCGAACCCGGCGGGGCTGGTCGCGTTCATCAACGATCAGCGCGGACAGGCCAAGGTGGTCGACAACAAGATCGTCGTGCGCCGCGACTGGACGACCGACGGCGAACGGATCAAGGGTGCGTTCTCGATTGCCCGCGATCTGGCCGCGCGGCTGAAGGACGGGGGCGAAGCGCCAGCAAAGCCAGCTGTGACGGCAGACAAAAAGCAGGCGACCGGTGCCGAACGCGCCAGTGCCGCCAAGCACGCGATGGCACGCGCCAAGACCCAGGCTGCCAGCCGTGCCGAACGTCCCGCCCCGACAGCCAAGAAGCCCCGTCGCTGAACGTCAGGTCGCGTGCAGCCGGACCCCCAGTCCGGCCAGCGTCGCCAGCCGTTCACGGATGCCCCCGTGCAGCCCGTAAAGCTGGGACATGATCGCCGGCAGCCCGGTGTCTTCGTCCCGGCGGCGGCGGCTTTCGACCTCTCCCAGAATGCGGACCTGATCGAGGCCGGTCATCAGCCGTTGCAGCGCCTCGGCGTGGCGGCGCAGACGTGACAGGTCCGACACCAGTTCCGCCATGGTGCGGCTCTGCGCGGCCTGTGCGTCGGTCAGATGATCCGACAGGCGCGCAAGTTCGCCAGAAGTTTCACCACCACCCGCCACGCCGTTTCGCCGAAATCCCTGCATCGCCTGCGCGATCAGGCTGGCGCAGGCTTCATGAAACAATGCGGCGTTCAGCACGTCGACCAACCGTTCGGGTCCGGTGCCCACGTCACCCGCGCCCAGGCGAGCGGTCATTTCCCCCGCCACGCGCTTGTAGCTTTCAGCGATGGCGCCAAGGGGGCCGCCCGACGGCTCCAACCGAGAGGCGAGGATGCGCATGTTGGTCGGAACGATGAACAGGGTCGACAGCAGACCCAGCAAATCTGTTCGAGTTGCTGAAAACGCCGTCAACCGCGCCGACAGTGCATCCATCGGCACCAGTCTGCGGCGGAAGGTGGGGTTGCGGCTCGCCGCCTCGGCCACGGTGATGCGGGTCTGAAACTGCGCATGCCCGCCGAATCCTGCCTTGCGGAACATGTCGTCCACATGCAGTCGGTCGATATCGGGATAGGGGGTCGCGCTTTGATGCTTGCGCATCGTCGCGTAGCTGGGCCCTAAGACCTGCCACAAATCCGACATCGCCGGTGTCATCAGATACGCCCGGCCGTCCATCAAGGGCAGACCCAGCGCGTGATACCACGCCGGTCGGCTGCGCGAGGTCCCAAGGCAGACATAGCACGCGCTGACCGCATCCATCCGGCGGCGGCGCAGTGCGTCATCTTTCATGATCCGGGGCATATCCGCATGCACGATGACATCGACCGGTGAACCGGTCAGCACAGTCCGCGCGTCGCCGATCGTGTCCTGCAGACCGCGCGAGATGACTGAAATCAGGCCTCGGCTGTCCGTCCGCAGATACTCGATCCCGGATCGGGAAACCGGCCCATCCGCCACACCGTCGTCATCCAGCATCTTACCGTCCCTTGGTCGGTCCCAAGATCAGGCTTACAGCCGGGATGATTAAGCCGTGGTTTATGTCAGGGCAGGAAACGTCTTGCGCAGCTTTCAGTCATGCCGAATGCAAAACCCCCGCCGGACGTCGCGGCGACCGTGCCGCACCATGCGCCCTGCGCCGTGAACAGCGATTTCGTCCCCTTGGGCCGATAGGCAAGCCGCGTTCCTGCAGGCGAAAACAGGTTCAGCGTCCCGCTATTCTGGGTGTAGTAGCCGACGACCAGACCTTCCAGCACGATGGCACGCCCTCCATCGGGGGCGTTCAAGGGATTGTCGGGCGCATTCGCGCGGGTGCGGGAACTGTTCCCCGGCATGGCCGACGAATTTCCCGGCGCGCTGGGCAGGTTGGACCGCCGCGACGCCTGGTTCTGCGGCGCACCCGGACCCAGATCGAACGGCATTGAGGCCGGATCGACGACGAAGATCCCCGCATCCGCCCAAGCCGCACCGGTCAGCGTCAGGAACGCCAGACCGACCGCGACAGGGGCGCGCGCGATCATCACACCATGCGTTCCTGTTCCTTGGCCGCGCGCACGAAATCGGCAAACAGCGGCGCCGGTTCGAACGGCTTTGATTTCAGTTCAGGGTGCGCCTGAACGCCGATGAACCATGGATGACCCTTGACCTCGATCGCCTCGGGCAGGCGGCCGTCGGGCGACATACCCGAAAAGATCAGGCCGGTCTTTTCCAGCTGGTCGCGATACTTGGCGTCGACCTCAAAGCGGTGCCTATGGCGATCCTCGATCTCGGTTGCGCCGGAATAGACTTCGCTGATCTTGCTGCCCGGCTCAAGCACCGCGGTGTAGGAACCAAGGCGCATGGTGCCGCCCTTGTCGTCGGTGATCTTGCGTTCGACCTTGTGGTTGCCCTGCACCCATTCCTTGAGGTGATAGACGACCGGAGTGAAGCGGTCTGCGCCAGCCTCGTGATCGAACTCCTCTGACCCTGCGTCGTCGATGCCGGCAAGGTTGCGGGCGGATTCAATGACCGCCATCTGCATCCCCAGACAGATCCCCAGATACGGAACCTGACGTTCCCGCGCATACTTGGCCGCAGAGATCATGCCCTCGGTCCCGCGTTCACCGAAACCGCCGGGAACGATGATCCCATTATATCCATCCAGCAGATGGGTGCCGCCGTTTTCGATGTCTTCCGCCGCGATCCATTCCGGGCGCACGCGGACGCGGTTGGCCATGCCGCCATGGGTCAACGCCTCGCTGATCGACTTATAAGCGTCTTCCAGCTGCGTGTATTTGCCCACGATCGCGACCTTGACCTCTCCTTCGGCATTCCAAAGGCGGTCCATCACGTCCTCCCAGCGGCTCAGGTCGGGACGCGGGGCGGGGCTGATCTGGAAGGCGTCCAGCACGGCGCGGTCAAGCCCTGCGCGATGATAAGCCAAGGGCGCCTCATAAATGGATTTCAGGTCATATGCCGGAATGACCGAATCCGGACGGACGTTGCAGAACAGCGCGATCTTGGCGCGTTCCCGGTCAGGAATCGGCTGTTCGGAGCGGCACACCAGCACGTCCGGCTGAAGACCGATCGACCGCAGTTCCTTGACGCTGTGCTGGGTGGGCTTCGTCTTCAGCTCACCCGATGCGGCGACCCACGGCAGCAGCGTCAGGTGCATGAAAATGCACTGACCGCGCGGACGATCCTGCGCGAACTGGCGGATCGCCTCAAAGAAGGGCAGCCCTTCGATATCGCCGACCGTGCCGCCGATCTCGCACAGCATGAAATCGACCTCATCGTCGCCGATAGCGATGAAGTCCTTGATTTCGTTGGTAACGTGGGGAATGACCTGGATGGTTTTCCCCAGATATTCGCCCCGCCGTTCCTTTTCCAATACGTTGGAATAGATGCGACCTGCACTGATGGAGTCGCTACGCCGTGCGCTGACGCCGGTGAAGCGTTCGTAGTGCCCCAGATCCAGATCGGTTTCGGCACCGTCGTCGGTGACGAAGACCTCGCCATGTTCAAACGGGCTCATCGTGCCGGGATCGACGTTCAGATAGGGATCAAGTTTGCGCAGCCGGACAGTAAAGCCACGCGCCTGCAGCAAGGCCCCCAGCGCCGCCGACGCCAGACCTTTGCCCAGCGACGAAACGACGCCGCCGGTGATAAAGATGTAACGCGCCATGGAACCCCCGTGATGGTCTTGCGATCAGAAAAGCAAGGTCCTGTTGAACCTGCACCACGGGAGAAAACTCATATCCGATTCTCCGCGATGCCGCAACGGACCGCGATCAGTGTCAGGGCACGCAGCCGAATGCGCGCGCACCCTGGATACAGGTCGATTAGTTTGTGGCGGCCGGCGGCGTTACGGGCTGCGGCGCGGCGGCACCCTCGGATGCGGCAGGCGCAGCCGGTGCTGCCGGAGCCGCGGCTTCGGGTGCCGCTGCCGGCGCGGTGGTTTCAGCCGCAGGCTCGGTCGTGGTCGGCGGCAGGATCGGTTGACCTGCGCCGGGCGCCACGGTGCCGGGTGCCGAAGTCGTCCCCGACGCGCCGGGCGGCGGGGTGTAGGTCAGCGAGCCATCGTTGCCAGCAGGCGCGGAAACGTCCGGGTTGATCCGGTCGACGACCGATCCGCCCGCCGAATTGCGCGCCGCAAGAACGGTCAGCGCCAGCGAGGTGATGATGAAGCCCGTGGCCAGCAGCCAGGTCGCACGCGACAGCGCGTTCGCAGCCTGACGGCCGGTCATGACACCACCGCCAGCGCCGCCGCCGCCACCACCGCCCATACCCAGACCGCCGCCTTCGGACCGCTGCAGCAGAACCACGCCGATCAGCAGCAGGGCAAGAATGAGATGCACGGTCAGGACGACGTTTTCCAAGGGCGGACCTTTCGGGCGTAGATCAGAATTCCGTCCATTCGCGGACGCGCCTATCTAGTCGCGGGAGGGACCGATGGCAAGACGATGCCTGTGTCTTTGCCGTCAGCGCAGGGCGTCCAGCGCCGCCCCCAGATCCAGCGCACCGTCATAAAGGGCGCGTCCGGAAATCGCCCCCGCGATGACCCCGGTATCGCGAAGCTGGATCAGGTCTTCCAGCCGCGAGACGCCACCCGAGGCAATGACCGGGATATCGACCGCGCGGGCAAGATCAGCGGTCGCCTTCACGTTGGGCCCGCCCATCGCGCCATCCCGGTCGATGTCGGTATAGATGATGGCCGCGACGCCCGCGTCCTGAAAGCTGCGCGCCAGATCCGTCGCCATGACGTCGGTTTCGGTGGCCCATCCGCGCGTTGCCACGCGACCGGCCCGCGCATCAATCCCGACCGCGATCTGACCGGGATAGGCCGCAGCGGCGTCGCGCACCAGCTGCGGGTTTTCGACGGCCACGGTTCCTAGAATGACCCGAGAGATGCCGCGATCCAGCCACCGCGCAATCGTTTCCATGTCCCGGATTCCACCACCCAGCTGGACGGGAATATCCACCGCCTCGATGATGGTCGATACGGCATCTGCGTTGACAGGACGTCCTGCAAAGGCGCCGTTCAGGTCGACAAGGTGCAGCCACTGCGCGCCTGCGTCCTGAAACACGCGCGCCTGCTTGGCGGGCTCTGTCCCGAAGACGGTTGCCGCATCCATTTCGCCGCGCAGCAAGCGCACGCATGCGCCGTCCTTCAGATCGATGGCGGGGTACAGGATCATGGCGCAGCTTTCCGGATCAGGGCGGGTTGCGCGCTTGTTGCCACATGGGCCGCGGCGGGGGAAGACAGCCCGCAACCTTACGTCACGCTTGAAGGAATCGCGTCATCGGCGCGTGATGACGGCCATCGAAGGGGGAGGGAGACCCAATGAGAAAACTGACATTCGCCGCCATCTGCGCGGCAGCGACACTGTTTGGCACGACAGCCATGGCCGCCGACGCGATCGAGGGCGTGTGGCAGACGCAGCCGGACGACGGCGTGCTGGCGCTGGTCCAGATCGGGCCGTGCGGCCCTGCGTTTTGCGGCAAGATCGTGAAATCCTATCGCGGCAAGGAAGAGGTCAAGTCCGCCCACACCGGCAAACAGATCGTCATCGACATGAAGCCCGGGGGCGAGGGGAAGTATACCGGCAAGGTGCTGCGCCCCGCAGACAACAAGATCTATAACGGCAAGGTCTCGATCAGCGGCAAGTCGATGAAGCTGTCCGGCTGTGTCGCAGGCGGGCTGATCTGCAAAAGCCAGACCTGGACGAAGGTTCAGTAAACCGCACCGCAGAAGGCGGGGGCTGCCTGCCCCCGCACCCCCGGGGATACTTGCGTGACGAAGAGGCGCCCCGCGTCAGACGACGATGCCCGCCCCTTCGTCGACAGGTGCGGCGTGTTCGCGGAACGCCTTGAACAGCTCTCGACCCATGCCTTCACTGCTGCGCAGGGGGTCGAACGGAGCAGGGTCACGTAGTTCGAATCCCGCCTCCAAGCATTCGAGGATGCCGTTCTTTGCATCCAGTCGCATCAGGTCGCCGTCGCGCACCTTGGACAGCGGACCGCCGCGCGCCGCCTCGGGCGAGACGTGGATGGCGGCCGGGACCTTGCCTGACGCGCCCGACATGCGACCGTCCGTCACCAGCGCAACCCGCAACCCGCGATCCAGCAGGACCGACAGCGTCGGTGTCAGTGAATGAAGTTCGGGCATGCCGTTGGCGTGCGGCCCCTGGAAGCGGACGACGACAATGGTGTCTTCGGTGAACTCACCCGCCTTGAACGCGGCCTTGACCTCTTCCTGATCGGAAAAGACGCGGGCTTTCGCTTCAATGAACTGAAGTTCGGGTTTCACGGCGCTGGCCTTGATGACCGCGCGACCGAGGTTCCCGGCCAGCATGTGCAGGCCCCCGGTCGGCGCGAACGGGTCGTTGGCGGGGCGAACGATCTTGTCGTTCAGGCTTTCCCGCGCCCCTTCAGTCCAGACGACGGTATCACCGTCGAGTTTCGGTTCGTGGGTATAGCGTTCCAGCCCGTCGCCCGCGACGGTGCGCACATCCTCGTGCAGCAACCCAGCCGACAGAAGCTGCCCGATCAGATAGCCGAGGCCGCCTGCCGCGTGAAAATGGTTCACGTCCGCCAGACCGTTCGGATAGACCCGCGCCATCAGCGGCACGGCTTGGCTGATGTCGTGGAAATCTTCCAGATCGAGGATGATTCCGGCTGCGCGCGCCATGGCGGGCAGGTGGATCACGAGGTTCGTCGAGCCTCCGGTCGCCATCAGACCGACCAGCCCGTTGACGAACGCGCGTTCGTCCAGAATTTCAGCCGTGGGACGCCAGTCGTTCCCCAACCGCGTGATCTGGGCCGCACGGGTGACACCGGCCACGGTCAGCGCTTCACGCAGGGGGGTGTTGGGGTTGACGAAGCTTGCACCCGGCAGGTGCAGGCCCATGAACTCCATCAGCATCTGGTTGGTGTTGGCGGTGCCATAGAAGGTGCAGGTCCCCGGGGCGTGATAGCTGGCCATTTCCGCAGCCATCAACGCGTCGCGGCCGATCTTGCCGGCGGCGAATTCCTGACGCACCCGGGATTTTTCGTCATTCGGCAGGCCGGACGGCATCGGGCCGGCGGGCAGGAACACCGCCGGCACATGGCCGAATGTCGCCGCTGCGATGACCAGCCCGGGCACGATCTTGTCGCAGATACCCAGCCAGACCGAGCTGTCGAAGACGTCGTGTGACATCGCAACGCCCGCCGCCAGCGCGATGACGTCGCGCGAAAACAGCGACAGCTCCATCCCCGGGCGGCCCTGGGTCACGCCGTCGCACATCGCGGGCACGCCGCCCGCCACCTGAACGGTCGCGCCTGCGGCGTGGCCTGCGCGGCGGATCAGATCGGGAAACCGTTCATACGGCTGATGCGCGGACAGCATGTCGTTATAGGCGGTGATGATCCCGATGTTCGGGCGCGCGGTCAGGGCCAGATCGGCCTTGTCGTCCATCGCGGCGTAGGCGTGGGCCTGATTGCCACAGGACAGATGCGCACGACGCGGCCCATCTTCGGCCGCGCGCGCGATCTTGTTCAGATAAGCGGCGCGCGTGGCGGCAGAGCGTTCGCGGATACGGTCGGTGACGCGGGCGATTTTATCGTTGAGCATGGCAATTCCCCAATGGCCGGGCGCTGATCAGACAATAAACAGTTAGCGGTAACAGTTCAACCTGACGCAAAGATGCTTTTCCGCACGGCCCTGTGCGGCTATACCCCCGCCGGACCTGTGCGAAGGATGCAGCAATGGCTAACGTAGTGGTTGTCGGGGCCCAGTGGGGCGACGAGGGCAAAGGCAAGATCGTCGACTGGCTGAGCGAACGGGCCGATATCATCGCCCGGTTTCAGGGCGGCCATAACGCGGGCCACACGCTCGTCATCGGCAATCAGGTGTTCAAGCTGTCGCTGCTGCCGTCGGGGATCGTGCGCAAGGGCAAGATGGCCGTGATCGGGAACGGTGTCGTTCTGGACCCGTGGTCGCTATTTGCGGAGATCGACAAGCTGGCGGCGCAAGGGGTCGAGATTTCGACGGACAACCTGATGATCGCCGAAAACACGCCGCTGATTTTGCCGCTGCATCAGGATTTGGACCAGCTGCGCGAGGAAGCCGCTGGCGCGTCCAAGATTGGCACCACGGGTCGCGGTATTGGTCCGGCCTATGAAGACAAGGTCGGGCGCCGCTCGATCCGTCTGGCGGATCTGGCCGATGATGAAACGCTGGAATCGCGACTGGACCGTCTGCTGGCACACCACGATGCGCTGCGTCAGGGTTTGGGGGCTGAACCCATCGACCGCGCGGCGCTGACCGCGAAGCTGAAGGAAGTGGCGCCAAAGCTGTTGCCTTATGCCCAACCGGTCTGGAAAATTCTGGGCGACGCCCGCAAGGCGGGCAAGCGCATCCTGTTCGAAGGCGCGCAAGGATCGCTGCTGGATATCGACTTCGGGACATATCCGTTCGTGACCTCGTCCACGACGATGTCGGGGATGGCGGCGACCGGCACGGGCGTCGGGCCCTCGACCATCGGGTTCGTACTTGGGATCGTCAAAGCCTATACCACGCGCGTCGGATCGGGGCCGTTCCCGACCGAGCTTGACGACGCTGACGGCCAGCGTCTGGGCGAGCGCGGCCACGAATTCGGCACCGTCACCGGCCGCAAGCGCCGTTGTGGCTGGTTCGATGCGGTTCTCGTGCGCCAGACCTGTGCGATTTCCGGCGTGGACGGTATCGCGCTGACCAAGCTGGACGTGCTGGACGGGTTCGAGACGCTGAAAATCTGCGTCGGCTACGAAATCGACGGTCAGCATTATGACTATCTGCCGACCGCTGCGGCGTTGCAGAACCGTGTCACGCCGATCTATGAGGAAACGGACGGCTGGTCGGAATCGACCCAAGGCGCGCGCAGCTGGGCCGACCTTCCCGCCGCGGCGATCAAGTATGTGCGCCGGATCGAGGAGCTGATCCAGTGCCCCGTCGCCCTGCTGTCGACCAGCCCTGAACGCGACGACACCATCCTTGTCACCGACCCCTTTGCCGACTGACGCATGGCGGCTGGCAATAACCCCGGCATGGATCTGGCGGCCCGCAAGCGCTGGTCGCTGATCCTGCTGGTTCTGTGGTTGCCGCTTTATGTCGTTCTGGTGTGGGTGGCGCTGAACCTTGGCTATGACCACTGGGGCCGCCCCCCGATCTGGGTCGAGGCACCCATCTACCTCATCCTGGCCTTTGTCTGGGCGCTGCCGTTCAAGCGCGTCTTTCTGGGCGCGGGACGTGGCGCCACGCCGGAAGAAGAGGCCGAGGCCCGCCACCGCGCCCGGGGGTTGAGCATGGGCGACGGCCCCATCGGACCGAAAGCGCCCCGGTGACGGCGGTCGTGACTTCTGCGCGCGGCGTCACCCTGATCGGCGGGGGCGCGGTCACCTCAGAAGACCTGACACTTGCGCGGGAACTGGCACCAAGACTCGTCGCGGCTGATGGCGGGGCGGACTCCGCTTTGGCGTTGGGAAAAACGCCCGACGCCGTGATCGGTGACCTGGATTCGATTTCGGACGATGCGCGCAAGGTGATCCCCGCTGACCGCATCCACCATGTTGCCGAACAAGACAGCACTGATTTCGAAAAATGCCTGACCCGGATCGACGCACCGTTCGTGGTGGCTGTCGGGTTTGCGGGTCGCAGGCTGGATCATACATTGGCCGCGCTGAACGTGCTGGTCCGCACCGTGCATCCGCAGTGCTTTCTGCTGGCCGCAGAGGATGTGGCGTTCGTTCCGCCGGCCCAGCTGTCGCTGGACATGCCGCCCGGGACCAGACTGTCCCTGTTCCCTATGGGCCGGGTCAACGGCAAAAGCCAAGGCCTGCGCTGGCCGATCAAGGGGCTGGAATTTGCGCCGGCCGGACGGATCGGCACTTCGAACGAAACGACCGGGCCGGTTGAGCTGTCGCTGAACGGCCCGGTCATTCTGATGCTACCGCGCGCGTATCTGGGCGCGGCAATGGAAGGTTGCGGGATCAGCGTCCCCTGATCCGCGGGTCCATCGCATCGCGCAACCCGTCGCCGATGTAGTTCACGGTCAGCACGGTCAGCGAAATCAGGATGCCGGGCAGGATCACGCGGGTCGGGTACATCTGCATCTGTTCGATTGCATCATACAAAAGACGCCCCCATGTCGGGAAATCGGGGGGAAAGCCCAGCCCAAGGAAGGACAACGCGGATTCGGTGATGATGGCGCTGGCGATGCCCAATGTGGCCGCAACCATGATCGGCGACAGGACGTTGGGCAGCACGTGGCGGCGGATCATCCGTCCGCCGGGGGTGCCGATAGACTTGGCGGCAAGGATGAATTCACGCTCCTTCAATCCCAGCACGTCGCCGCGCACGATGCGGGCGGCCTGCATCCAGCTGGTGGCGCCGATGGCGGTCACGATCAGCAGGAACGTGCCCATGCCGGGACCCATCGCCTTGGCCAAGGGTTCCCGAAAGAGCGTCACCATAAGCAGCAGAAGGGGCAGAAGCGGCAGCGCCAGAAACAGCTCGGTCAGCCGCATCAGCGGGCCGTCCAGACGGCGGAAATATCCGGACAGAACACCGATCGTCGTGCCAAGCGTGACCGCAATGACCATCGCCGTCAGCCCAACGGCCAGCGACACGCGCCCGCCGACTATCAACCGGGCCAGCATATCGCGTCCCAGCTGATCGGTGCCCAAGGGATGCGCCATGCTGAAGCCCTTGTTGCGCGCTCGGATGTCCACGAACCCCGGGTCGATGGTCCAGACATAGGGGCCGACGGTGACGAACAGGATGATGAAGACAAACACCACCAGCCCGATCATGGCGCCCCGGTGACGGCGGAACTGTCGCCAGACGTCGCGCCACTGGTTGCGGGTCGCGGGTGCAGGCTCACCCGCCTCGACCGGGACGTTCGGGGGCAGCATGCCGGCGCCACCGCCTGCGGATTGGGCGATCAGCTCTGCCCGGTTCAGCGCGTCCTGTCGTGGTGTTGGGTCAGTCATAGCGGATCCGGGGGTCTAGAAAGCCGTAGATGAGGTCTGCGATCAGGGTGAAGACCACGATCAGGATCGCAAAGATGAAGGTCAGCGTCAGGACCATCGGGATGTCGTTGGCGTGGATTGCCGAAATCAGCAGCTGTCCCAATCCGTTCACCTTGAAGACCTGTTCGGTGATGATCGCGCCGCCGAAGACGGCGGGCAGGCCCAGCGCGATGACGGTGACCACCGGGATCAGGCTGTTGCGCAGAACGTGTTTCATCACCACGACACGTTCCCGCAGACCCTTGGCGCGGGCGGTCCGGACATAGTCCTGCTGCAGGTTGTCCAGCATGGATGCCCGCATGAAGCGGCTAATCTGCGCGGCGTTGTAAAGCGCCAGCACTGTCACCGGCATTACCATCTGGCGCAGCTGTGCCTTGAAACTGGCCCAGTCACGCACGACCAGCGTCGTGTCATAGATCGACGGAAACCACTGCAGGTTCACGGCGAAGATGATGATGAACACCACCCCGGTGAAGAAGGTGGGCATCGAAAACCCGATCATCGACACGAACGTGCCGATCTGGTCGAACCACGAATACTGCTTGTAAGCCGAGATGATCCCGATGGGGATCGCGATCAGGACGCCGATCAGATAGCTGAGGCCGACGACCGTCAGGGTTTGCGGCAAACGCTGCGCGATCACGTCAAAGACCGGGCTACGGGACTGAAAGCTGATGATCCGCTGCGCGCCGCCAGACAGGTTGGTTCCGAACCAGTGGTCGAGCCAGAACAGCGGCTCGACCCAGAAGAACTGCTTCAGCCACAGGACATAGCGAACGTACCACGCCTCGCCGAGGCCGAGTGCTTCACGCATGCGTTCGCGGACTTCGGGTGGCACGGTCAGGGGCACATCGCCCAAGGGGTCGCCCGGTGACAGTTCCAGAAGCAGGAAGATCACCAGAGAGATGAACAGCAATGTCGGGATCGCCAGCAACAATCGTCGCAGCGTATAGGTCAGCATCCGGTCGTCCCCCAGACTTGACGCGAAGGTGGATCACGGCCGTATCGCTGGCCGCGCCTGAAGCCTGTCCGGGCAGTCACGCCGCCCGGACAGTCGCCATCAACCGATCACTTTGCGCGCGACCAGTCGGCCACGTTCCACATCTCGGTGTCCCATGGGTTGATCTTGAACCCGGCAAGCGTGTTCGACGTCGCGGACACGCGACCGCGCCAGATCAGGGGCAGGTGGGTCATCGTATCTTCGGTCAGGATCTTGTTCATCTGCTTGGCCAGTTCGGCGCGCTTCTCCGGATCACCGGTTTCGCCCAGCTGAACATTCAGCTTGTCGTAGTCCTCGTTGCAGAAACGGGCGGTGTTTTCACCCTGCCACTGGTTGTCCGGGCCGGGGATCTTGGAACAGATCCGCTCACCCAGATAGCTGGCCGGGTCTGTGCCGTCATAGACGTCGGTGAACATTTCCACGTCGGCGTAGAACTTGTTCATCGTATCGGGCGAGCCGGGGTCGGTCCCGAAGAACACGGACGCGTCGATCGAGCGCAGCTCGGTCTGCACGCCGATTTCAGACCACCACTGCTTGATCAGCGATTGGAAGTCCTGACGAACCGGGTTGACCGAGGTCTGGAAGGTCAGCGACAGCTTGCGGCCATCCTTTTCGCGCACGCCGTCACCGCCTTGGGTCCAGCCGGCTTCGTCCAGCAGGGCCTTGGCTCCTTCGATGTCCTGCGTCAGACAGGCTTGCGATCCGGACGCATATTGTTCGGGCGCGTTCACCATGTCGCAGGTGGCGCGTCCGGTTTCGCCGTAACCGATTTCGTTCAGCAGGTTGCGGTCGATCGCCATCGACAGCGCCCGGCGCACCTTTTCGTCCGACAGGATCGGGTTCGGATGTTTGACGGTCGAGCGTTCGCCGTCCGGCAGGCTGGGCGAGGCATCGGTCGCGTTAAAGATGATGTGTTCCAGCTGTGTGCCAAAGCCAGCGGGAAAGGTGCCCTTACCTGCGGCAAGCATCTGGGCCATCACTTCGGGCGACAGCTGCATGTTCCAGGCGTAGTCGTACTCGCCGGTTTCCAGAACGGCGCGCGCCGCGGCCGCGGAATCGCCGCCACCCTTCAGGTTCACGCGGCTGAAGGCGGGCTTGTCCGCCTCGCGGTACTCCGAGTTCGCCTCGAACGTGGCGACGTCGTTGGTCCGGAACTCGACCACCTTGAAGGGACCCGTGCCGATCGGCTTGAAGTTCTGTTCGGTGCAGGTCGGGGCCTTGTCACCGATGCAGGCTTCGAACTGAGCCTTCTGGATCACCGGCGCGAGGCTGCCCACGAACGCTGAATAAGGGTAGGGGCGCGGTTCGTCATAGGTGATCTTGACGGTCAGCGGATCGACCACCTCGACCGATTTGATCCCTTCGAACTTGGCTGCCTGCGCGCAACCGCCGGTCTCGCTCATGCAGTAGTCGGCGGTGAACTTGACGTCGTCGGCGGTCAGGGGCGTGCCGTCCGACCATTTGACGCCGTCTTTCAGTTTCCACGTGATCGACGTGAAGTCAGCCGAGACGCCGCCATTTTCGACCGTGGGGATTTCCGCGGCCAGTCGGGGGAAGATCTCGCCCGTCTCGTTGAAGCCGGCCAACGGTTCCAGCACCAGCGACGACGCGGTCATGTCCTTGGTGCCTGCCGAGAGATAGACGTTCATCGTGCTGGGTGCCTGCCAGTACAGCATGTTCAGCTGCCCATCGGCCCCGCGTTCGGCCAGCGCGGTGCCCGCAGTCGCAGCCAATGCGACACCGCTTAGAAGGATGGCGTTCAATTTCATCGTCTTGCTCCCTGATCTTGTTATATTGTTGTGCCGCCGCGCCGAGGGGGTGTCGGTCCCGTGGCGGCATCATCGAATCAATCATAATCTGAAATTATCTTGCGATGCATCCTTCTTAGGCAAAACCGCTGGGGCGACAGATTGGCACGTCCGGATGTGAACTGCCTGTCCGGGCGGCACACTGGTCGATAAATCAGCGCGCCGGCGGGCAACGCGAGAGGGCGCGGAATTAAGGTTGCAATGACGGGTCCGGTTGTTAGCGTCAGTCATGGGTGACCGCCAAGATGAGGGCCGATATGCTTGACCAACAGCCGCTGGTGTCGATCAAGGGGCTGCGTGTCACGTTCGAGACCCAGGACGGCCCGGTCACCGGGGTCAAGGATATCAGCT
Organism: Paracoccus denitrificans; assembly: GCA_003240735.1. Classification (GTDB taxonomy): domain Bacteria; phylum Pseudomonadota; class Alphaproteobacteria; order Rhodobacterales; family Rhodobacteraceae; genus Paracoccus; species Paracoccus denitrificans_A. The sequence continues at coordinate 26,988 of QFNE01000014.1, forward strand.
TTGACATCGCGCCCGGCGAATGCGTCTGCGTCGTCGGTGAATCCGGGTCGGGTAAGTCGGTCAGCGCACTGTCGCTGATGCGCCTTGTCGAGTTCGGCGGGGGCGAGATCGCCGACGGCGCGCTGATGTTTGACCGTGGGGCAGGCGCGCCTGTCGATCTGGCGCGTCAGTCGGGTCGCGTCATGCGCGACATTCGCGGCAACCAGATCGGGATGATCTTTCAGGAACCGATGACGGCGCTGAACCCGGTATTTACCGTCGGCGATCAGTTGTCGGAATCCCTGATTGTCCACCGCGGCATGTCCAAGGCTCAGGCCCGCGCCCGCGCGTTGGAACTGATGCGCGACGTGCGCATCCCTGAACCCGAACGCCGGCTGGACCAGTATCCGCACGAGCTGTCGGGCGGCATGCGGCAGCGGGTCGTCATCGCCATGGCCATGGCGTGCGAGCCGCGGCTGCTGATCTGTGACGAACCGACGACCGCGCTGGATGTCACGATTCAGGCGGAGATCCTGTCGCTCATCAACCGGCTCAAGCGGGAAAAGGGCATGGCCGTTCTGTTCATCACGCACGACATGGCGGTCGTGGCGCAGATGGCAGACCGCGTCGTGGTGATGTTCAGGGGCGACAAGGTCGAGGAAGGCCCGGTCGAGCAGATATTCGACGCCCCGCGCGAAGATTACACCCGCACCCTGCTGGCAGCAGTGCCCCGGTTGGGAGAGATGACCGGCAAGTCGGCGCCCGAACCGATGCGCTTGATGGGGCAGGCGGCACCGACAACCGGTCCTGTCGTGGCCGCCGATCCGAAACCCCTGCTGACGGTCGAAAACTTGACGACGCGCTTTGACGTCAAGGGCGGCCTGTTGCGCCGGACCGTGGCGCAGGTCCACGCCGTGCAGGACGTGTCCTTCGTCCTGAACGCGGGCGAAACGCTGTCGCTGGTGGGTGAATCGGGCTGCGGAAAATCGACGACCGGGCGTTCGATTCTGCGACTGGTTGAACCCGCGTCCGGGACCGTCAATTTGGGTGGCGTCGATATCCGCGCCCTGTCTGCCGAAGGTCTGCGGCGGGCGCGGCAGGACATGCAGATGATCTTTCAGGATCCCTTTGCCAGCCTTGATCCGCACATGAAGCTGTTCGATCAGGTCGAAGAGCCGATGCTGAATTATGGCATCGGCAACGCGTCCGAACGCGCCGACCGTATCGCCAAGTTGTTCGACAGGGTCGAGCTGCCTCGCAGCTTCATGCGCCGCTACCCACACGAGATGTCGGGTGGGCAGCGTCAGCGCATTGCGATTGCCCGTGCGCTGGCCCTGAACCCCGACCTGATCGTCGCCGATGAGGCTGTCTCGGCGCTGGACGTGTCAGTTCAAGCGCAGGTGCTGAACCTGCTTTTGGAACTGCAGGCCGATCTTGGCATCGCGATGCTGTTTATTTCTCACGACATGGCCGTGGTCGAACGCGTCAGCCACAACGTGGCGGTGATGTATCTGGGCCGCATCGTGGAAATCGGCAGCCGTGCGCAGGTCTTCGAAAACCCACAGCACAGCTATACCCGCCAGCTGATGGCAGCCGTGCCCGTCGCCGACCCCAAACAGCGCCGCCTGTCCGAAGATTTCAAGTTCAAGCCGATTCCGTCGCCCATCCACCCTCTGGGCTACCAGCCGCCCCCGTCGCGTTATCAAGAGGTTGCGCCCGGCCACCGGGTGCTTATTGATCCCTCGACCCACGGCGTCTGAGACGGGACAAGACATGCAGATCGGCGGCTTCATTAGCGCAAACGACCCGGTTAGATTCACGGCACCGCTGCCCGACGCCGCTGACGTGGTCATCATCGGGGGTGGCGTCGTTGGCGTCGCCACGGCGCTTTACCTCACCCGCGCGGGGCAATCGGTCGTGCTGTGCGAAAAAGGGCGGATCGCGTGCGAGCAGTCGTCGCGGAACTGGGGCTGGGTGCGCCAGCAGGGGCGCGACCTGGCCGAATTGCCGATCATGATCGAATCGATGCGACTGTGGGAAGGGTTGCAGCAGGAACTGGGGGATAGGGTCGGTCTGCGCCGCACGGGCGTCACCTATCTTGCGGAATCCGAGGACCAGTTGGCCCGATATGCCGCGTGGATGGACAGTGTGAAGGACTTTGGTCTGGACACGCGAATGGTGACGCGGGCGGAATTGGCCGTGTCGCTGCCCAGCGCGGCGGAGTGGGTCGGCGGCCTGACGACCCCGTCGGATGCCCGGGCCGAGCCGTGGACCGCTGTGCCGGCCATGGCAGAACTGGCTGCACGCGAGGGCGCCACCATCATCGAAGATTGCGCCGTGCGCACGATCGACACGACAAACGGGCAGGTGGCCGGCGTCGTCACGGAAAAAGGTCCAATCGGCGCTGATCGTGTGCTGGTCGCAGGTGGGGCATGGTCGTCCCTGTTTCTGCGCAACGCAGGCGTCAGCATTCCGCAGCTGTCGGTGCGTGCAACCGCCGCCGCGACTGCGGAACTGCCTGATTTCTGGAAAGGCGCTGCGGTCGATAGCCGGTTCGCGTTCCGCCGCAGGCTGGACGGAGGCTACACGCTGGCGCCCGGGACGGGGCACGATTTCTGGATCGGCCCGGATGCCGTCCGTGCATTCCGCAAATATCTGCCGCAGCTTTGCCGCGATTTTCGCAGCACGAACATGTCGATTGACGCGCCCACGGGCTATCCCGACGCGTGGCGCACGCCGCGCCGCTGGCGGGGCGATCAGCAATCCCCGTTTGAGCGGATGCGCGTTCTGGACCCGCCGCCGAACATGGCTTTTGTCGAACGGTTCCACGAAAGCTTTGGCAAGGTGTTTCCCGATGTCGGGCCCCCGCCGATCAAACGGTCATGGGCCGGCATGATCGACACCATGCCCGATCAAGTTCCGATCCTGGACGAAAGCCCGGTCAAGGGCATGTTCATCGCGACCGGCTTGGCGGGCCACGGCTTTGGCATCGGCCCCGGCGTGGGCCGTGTCATGGCCGATCTGCTGCGCGGTCTGACCGCCGGGTACGACCTGACGCGATTCCGCTTTTCCCGCTTCAGCGACGGATCACGGATCGAGATGGGTCCGTCGCTTTAGGCGACCCGCCCGGGTGGCCGGCCGACGCTTGCGGTGCCGCGGCAAACGGCTAACCTGATTTGTTGAAGGAGTCCCCTGATGCCCGTGAAGAACCGCTTTGCCGAACTGCACCCCGAAATCACCGAATGGCGACGTGATTTCCACCAGAACCCCGAACTGCTCTACGAGGTTCACCGCACCGCGGCGCGCGTGGCCGAACTGCTGCGCAGCTTTGGCGTCGATGAGGTCGTGGAAGGCATCGGACGCACGGGCGTCGTCGGGGTGATCAAGGGCAAATCCGACACGCAGGGCCGCGTGATCGGCTTGCGCGCTGACATGGATGCGCTGCCCATTCATGAGGCGACGGGCGTTGATTATGCGTCCCAGACCCCCGGCGTGATGCACGCCTGCGGCCATGACGGCCACACGGCAATGCTGCTCGGGGCGGCGAAGTATCTGGCCGAGATGCGCAACTTCGACGGCACCGCGATCGTGATCTTCCAGCCGGCGGAAGAGGGCGGCGGTGGCGGTCTTGCGATGCTCGAGGATGGCATGGCCGAGCGGTTCGGCATTCAGGAATTCTACGGCATGCACAACATGCCGGGCCTGGCCCCGGGGGAGCTGGCGATCCGCGACGGCGCGATGATGGCGGCGGCCGATCAGTTCGATATCATCGTGACTGGGCGCGGCGGCCACGCCGCATCGCCGCACCAGAACATCGACACCACGCTGGTGTCGGCACAGATCATCGTTGCGTTGCAGTCGGTCGTGTCGCGCAACGTCGACCCGCTGCAGAACGCTGTCGTGTCCGTGTGCGTCGTGGAAACGGATTCCACTGCCCATAACGTCATTCCGCAGACCGTCCGGTTGAAAGGTACGGCGCGCACGCTGGACCCAGCGGTTCGTGATCTTGTGGAAGACGCGATCAACCGTGTCGCGACCAACACGGCGCAGGCCTTCGGCGCCTCGGCAGATGTCCAGTACCATCGCGGCTATCCCGTCACCGTCAATGACAGCACCGCAGTCGGCTTTGCCGCCGACGTCGCAAAGTCTGTCACCGGCGAGATCAACACCAGCATCGAGCCGCTGATGGCCGGTGAGGATTTCAGTTACATGCTGAATGTGCGACCGGGCGCCTATATCTTCATCGGGAACGGCAAGACCGCGGCTTTGCACAGCCCCAACTATGTCTTTGACGACAGCATCATCCCTGTCGGGTCCAGCTGGTATGCCGGCATGGTCGAAAGCCGGATGCCGGCTGCCTAATCAGCTCCAGACCGCGGATTTTTCCTGGATGAAGCGTGAAAATGTCCGCACCTTCTTGGTGCGGTACAGATCGACATGGCTGACGACCCACATCTTGATCGTCCATTCCGGCGGGTTCAGTTCGGGAAACAGATCGACCAGTTCGGTCGCGTCCTGACCCGCATTGATAAAGCCGATCCCGAGCCCGTGGACAATCGCCCAATAGGCCACTGACGACTGCGGCGTGCTGAGGACATAGTTTTCTTCAGGCACACGCTCGGTCAGCCAGCGATGAAAGCCCGCGCGCGCAAACCGGCCTTCGCCGTTTACAAATCTATGCCCCGCCAGATCGTCGATCGAATCGGGACGCCCACGCGTGGCGATGTAGGATTTGGATGCAAACATGCGGACCCGGTAATCAGCCAATGGTGTCACGACGTAATCGGCGTCGGTGGGGGCAGGGCCTGCACGCAGCGCGATATGGGTCTCGCCGTTCGACAGGTCATAGGTGCGCTCGTCGGATCGGTATGACACCTTAAGGCTGGGATGATCGCGCTGGAATTCGGCGATGGCCGGCAAGACCTGCTGGTCGATCAGTGGGACGGCGGTGATGATCAGGCTGCCGGTGATTTCGTCCCGATTGCTTTCGATCTGGTTCAGCATGTGCGTCAGCTGATCGTCGACCGAGGTCGCGGTCTGAAGCAACTGCTCTCCGGCCTCGGTGGGGATGTATCCGCGCGGCGTGCGCTGGAACAGTTTTGTCTTCAGCCGGTCCTCCAGCTGATCAATCTGGCGGATGACGGATGAGTGGTGCATCCCCAGCACTTCGGCGGCCTGACTGACCCGCCGGAAGCGCGCGACATGCGCGGCGGTGCGGATTTCGGTCCAAAAGTTCAAGCGCATCGATCAGCTCAGTTTCGCACAAGGGTTGTCACATTGCGGCCATATACGCGGCAGGTGGTGCACCCTATCTCATCATCATGCCGCAGAAAACGACAATCACCCTGCGGAGATGGAGAAGAAAATGCTTACCAAATTTGCTGCCGCTGCACTCGTTGCCCTGTCCGCTGTCCCGGCCGTCGCTCAGGCGCCGCAGTCGGGCCACGATCTGAACGCTGCTCTGCTGGGCGTCGACGGATCGCAGTTCACGACCAACGAACTGGCGCAGATCAACGCAGAAAACCGCGGCGCCGACCGTGCCGCACGGGCGCAGTTCATTCTGAACCAGAAAGCGCACGCAATGAACAGTGCTGTTGCCAGCGATGATGCGGGCAGCTTCTCGTACGTCCGTGGTCAAGGCCGCGACAACTAAGACCGACCGGCTGGCATCTGGCCGTCGATTGAAAACGGGGACGCCATCGCGGCGTCCCCTTTATCATGTCCGGCCATCTGGTCAGGCTCAGATGTGAATCGCGCGTCCGTAAGCGGACAGGACGGATTCGTGCATCATCTCGCTTAGCGTCGGGTGGGCAAAGACCGTTTCGATCAGTTCTGCCTCGGTCGATTCAAGGGTGCGGGCCACGACATAACCCTGGATCAGCTCGGTCACCTCGGCGCCGATCATATGCGCGCCCAGCAGCTCGCCCGTCTTGGCGTCGAAGATCGTCTTGACCAGACCTTCGGGTTCGCCCAGCGCGATGGCCTTGCCATTCCCGATGAAGGGGAAGCGGCCGACCTTGATCTCGTATCCCGCATCCTTGGCCTTCTGTTCGGTCAGACCGACAGAGGCGACCTGCGGGTTCGAATAGGTACAGCCCGGGATCGAGTTCGGCTTGATCGGGTGGGGATGCCCGCCCGCGATCAGTTCGGCGACCATGACCCCTTCATGGCTGGCCTTGTGGGCAAGCCACGGCGCGCCTGCGATGTCGCCGATGGCGTAAAGCCCCTCGACGCCCGTGCGGCACAGTTCGTCGGTGACAACATGGGTGCGGTCGATCTTGACGCCCAGCTGTTCCAGCCCCAGCCCTTCGATGTTGCCGACGATGCCGACCGCGGAAATGACTGTGTCGAAATCCATGGTCTCGGTCTTGCCGTTCGATTCCAGATGCGCAGTGACGGTCCCGCCCTTGCGATCCAGTTTCTTGACGGTGGTCTTTTCCTTGATCTTCATGCCCTGCTTTTCGAACTGCTTCTTGGCGAAGGTCGAAATCTCGGCGTCCTCGACCGGCAGAATGCGGTCCATCACTTCGACCACGGTCGTATCGGCACCCAGCGTGTTGAAGAAGCTGGCGAACTCGATCCCGATCGCGCCCGAGCCGATGACCAGCAGTTTTTTCGGCATCCGCTTGGGCACCAGCGCCTCGCGGTAGGCCCAGACGAGATCACCGTCGGCCTCCAGCCCCGGCAGTTCGCGGGCGCGGGCGCCGGTTGCCAGAACGATGGATTTCGCCGTCAGCTCTTCTGCGCCCTTGTCGGTCTTGACCGAGACCTTGCCAGGTGCGGTCACAGTGGCGGTGCCCATGACGACCGTCACCTTGTTCTTCTTGAGCAGATGGGCGACCCCGCCTGACAGCTGTTTCGCAACGCCCCGCGACCGCTTGACCACCGCGTCAAGGTCGTACCCGACGCTTCCCGCGCTGAGGCCGTAGTCCTTGGCGTGATTCATCAGGTGATACACCTCGGCCGAGCGCAGCAGGGCCTTGGTGGGGATACAGCCCCAGTTCAGGCAGATCCCGCCCAGATTTTCGCGCTCGACACAGGCGACCTTCAGGCCAAGCTGGGCCGCCCTGATCGCGCAGACATATCCGCCAGGGCCGGATCCGATTACGATCACGTCGAATGATTGGGCCATCGTCTTACTCCTGTTCAACGTGTCCGAGCCGTCAGGCCGGGTCTTTCAAAGATCGGCAAGTGACAACCTGCCGGAAACGAGTGCGCCGTAACCGCCGGCATCCATGACCTTCTGCTCATCCTCGGTCGGTTCGCGATCAAGGGCGGCGTTGCGCCACGGGAACCGTCCAAACCGTGCGATGGTGTCGCGGTGCAGTTCCGCATGGCGCAGGTTTTCGCCGGGCATCTTGTCGCGGAACTCGGTCACGGCGCGGTTCTGGTCGACGATATCTTCCGCATGTTCGAACGGAAGATAGAAGAATTGGCGGGCCGGCTCGGGCGTTTCCATGTCTTCGCCACGCACGATGGCCTGATCCGCGATCTTGCGAGCCAGATCATCGGTGGCGAAGGCGCGCGGGTCATTGCGGAACATGTTGCGCGGGAACTGATCGGTCAGGATCAGCGCGGCCAACGCGCCCTCGGCCCCTTGGGCCGCCCATTCCGGGGCCACTGTGTCCGCGTTCCCCCAGGTTTCAAGGAAGCGGTCGCGGACCTGTTGGTCCAGCGCGTCGGATTGTTCGTACCAGCCCTTTGGTCCGACATCATTCAGCCAGAAATCGGTTACGTCTTTTGGTGTCACGACATCCTCCCGTACGGGTTCCTCGGCCCGGTTCGCCTCATCAGCTTCGGCCATGACCAGTTCGACCGCAAGGGGCGTCGCATTGGGCGACAGAACCGCAAAGTTGCCCTGCGCCTCGACCCCCGGTGCCGAACGGCGGGTCATTCGATAGCCGGCATATCCAGCCAGCAACATCAGCAGAAGTCCGATATAGACCCAGAACCCCTGCGTCCCGAAGACGCCCATCAGCCATGCGGTCAGGAACGGTCCCGCAACCGACCCAAAGCCGTTGACGAACAGCAACCCCGCCGACGCGCCCGCCATTTCTGACGGCGGCAGGAAGTCGTTGGTGTAGGCGATCAACAGCGAGTAAATCGGGTTGGCGACGCCGCCGATCAGAAGGGCGGCCAGGATCAGCCCCCAGATGCCGGGTTGGATCAGCAGAACCGCAGCCACGACGACCGCGCCAAAGACAGCCAGCGCCGTGATGATGATCCGGCGATCGGTCCGGTCGGACATGTACCCGATGGGGTATTGCAGCAGCAAGCCGCCCAGATAGATGGCGGCGACGAACGCCGACACATCGCGCACCGACAGCCCCACGGCCATGCCCCAGACCGATGCCATCCCTGTCAGCCCGGCAAAGATCATCCCTGTCAGCAAGATCCCGACGCACCCAAGCGGAGAGATGCGAAACAGCTTGCCGATGCTCAGCGGTGTCAGCGTTTCGAACTGGGGTGCGGGTTGGGACGACAGCAGGATCGGCGTGAAGGCCAGCGACACCAGAACCGACGGAATGACGAACAGCATGAAGCCGGCCGGATCGCCGAAGTTCATCAGGATCTGCCCGGCGACAAGGCCCGCCATCTGCACGATCATATAGGCCGACATCGCCTGTCCGCGATTGTCGTTGCGGGCAGAAGCGTTCAGCCAGCTTTCCGCGGTGATATAGACCCCGCAGAAAGAGAAGCCGATGACGACCCGCATCATCGCCCATACGATCCATTGCGGCAGGGCGCCATAAAGGATCAGCACGGCGGAAATCAGCGACCCCAACGCGGCAAAGACGCGGACGTGGCCTACACCCTGAATAAGCCGTGGAACTGTCAGGCTGCCCAGCAAAAAGCCCGCGAAATAGCCCGACATGACGACGGCCATCTGCTGCGTGCTCATCCCCTCGACCGCGCCGCGGACACCCAGAAGCGTGCCCTGCATGCCGTTGCCGACCATCAGCAGCATGACGCCCAGCAGCAGCGGCCAGGCCGTTCGGATGACGCCGATCATCTGTGCACCTCGGGGATCAGAAGGGACGCGTCGCCATAGCTGAAGAAGCGGTACTTCTGCGCGACCGCGTGGGCATAGATGGCGCGGACGCGATCCTGTCCCATCAGTGCGGACACCAGCATCATCAGCGTCGATTTCGGCAGGTGGAAATTCGTCATGAGCGCGTCGGTGACCTGAAACCGAAATCCGGGATAGATGAAGATGTCGGTCGTGCCCTGAAACGGCGCAATCTGCCCGGTGGGCTGTGCCGCGCTTTCGATCAGGCGCAGGGCCGTGGTGCCGACAGGAATGACGCGCCGCCCTTCGGCCTTGGCGGTCGCGATGGCTTCGGCGGCGGCGGGTGTGACCTCGCCCCATTCGGCGTGCATCTTGTGGGTCGTCACGTCGTCGACCTTGACCGGCAGGAACGTGCCCGCGCCAACATGCAGGGTGACGTGGGTCGTCTGGATGCCGCGCGCGCGCAGGTCATCCAGCAGCCCTTCGTCAAAATGCAGGCTGGCCGTCGGCGCCGCGACAGCACCCGAATTCCTGGCCCAGACCGTCTGGTAATCGGTCCGGTCAGCGTCGTCGGGCGCACGCTGCGCCGCGATATAGGGGGGTAGGGGCATGGCCCCGACGGCGTTCAGAGCCGCGTCGAAATCGTCGCCCGTGGCGTCGAACTGCAGCGTCAGCTCTCCCTCGGCGATCGCCGCCACGGTCGCGGTCAGTCGGTCGCCGAAACGGATAACTTCTTCCTCGCGCAACTTGCGCAGGGGTTTGGCAAGCGCCCGCCACAGACCGCCCGGCGCGGGTTCCAGCAGCGTGATTTCAATCTTGGCGGTGGCGTCGCCTTGCGGGGTCGAACGGCTGCGCGTGCCCGTCAGCCGGGCCGGTATGACGCGCGTGTCGTTCAGAACCAACAGGTCGCCGGGTCGAAGAAAGTCACCCAGATGTGCCACGGTGGTGTCGGTGATGTCGTCGCCCTGGGCCACCAGCAGACGTGCGGAACTGCGCGGTCGCGCGGGGCGCGTCGCGATCAGGTCGGCGGGCAGATCGAAATCGAAATCCTGCAACTGCATGGACGGGTTTCTGTGGCCCATGCCCCGCGCCGTCAAGGGCAGGGGGCAAACATCCGCGTCACCACCGCAGACGCGGCGGCGGTCCCTTGCCGTTTTGATCCAGCTGAGCGGTCTTGACTGGCGGCTCCGTCGGCACTTGGGCAGGATCGATCCGCAGCGTGCCCGCAGGAAGGGGCAGGTGATCGAAGGTGATGTCCACGCCCCCGTCGACCGGCGGCAGGAACGCCAGCAGCTCGGCCAGCGCCTTGGCGATTGCGGGGCGATCCTCGACCTGCGCGTCGGCGATGACCAGCAGGTGGCCTTTCCGTCCGTCCGGCCAGACCGCGCCGACAAGGCTGGCGCCTGCGATCAGCCCGGTCATGTCGGACAGGCGTCGGGCCAGCGGCTCGACCAGAGTCGAAATCACATCGGGGGCCGCCTGCGTCAGACGCGCGCGCGCGGCCTCGTCAGTATCAGGCGCGACGTTCAGCGCCTGCCCAAGCCAGCCCAGCATCGCGGGGTCGAGCAGCATTTCAGACGGGCGCCCCGCGTTCAGCAGAAGGCCGCGCCCGCTTTCGGCAAGGCTGGCGGCCAAGGCGCGCCCGGGCAGCGACAGGTGATCGGCCGGACCGCCCACGAACCGCGCAAGCTCGGCCGCGTCGTCCGTCGCCAGCGCGACTGGCCCCGACGGCAGGTCATAGATGCGCAGTTCAGCCCGATCGTGCGACGGCTCGGCCAGAAGCAGCACGTGCAGTTCCGTGTCAGCCAGCCGCGACAGGATCTGCGACCGTAGGCCGGCATCGGCTTCGTGAAAGGGGACGCTGCACAAAAGATCCAGATCGGTCGTCATAAAAGCTCTGCCAGACGGGCGCGAAGAACGGGGATCACCTCGGCTTCGAACCACGGGTTGCGTTTCAACCAACCGGTATTGCGCCACGATGGATGGGGCAAGGGGATGACGTCCGGCGCAAAGTCGCGCCAGTTCGTCACTGCCTCGGTCACGTTCCGCACGCCCAGATGCCAGCGCATGGCGTGGCCGCCGACCAGCAACGTCAGATCGGGTTTCAGTTCCGCCATCACCCGCGTGCGCCACGTGGCGGCACAAAGAGGCGGGGGTGCGATGTCCGACCCCTTGGCGTCATATCCCGGAAAGCAGAATGCCATCGGCACGATGGAGATTTTGGCGGGATCATAGAATGTCGCGGCGTCCACGCCCATCCAAGCCCGCAGCCGATCACCCGACGCGTCCGAGAACGGACGACCCGAGGCATGGACCCGCGCGCCCGGCGCCTGGCTTGCCAACAGGATGCGCGCGGGGCTGTCAGGCAGGAACCACGCGACCGGCCGGGGCGCGTGATGCGTCGCCGTCACGGAAAAGCGGTCTGCGCACAGTCTGCAGGCGCGGATGTCATCGATCAGCATCGCCCACAGATAGGTGTTCACACGCAGTGGTTGAAGCACGCGGAAATGAAGATTGCATTCTCATCACCGCGGTCCGGGCCGTGGACACAAGATGGGCATTTGCCTATGTTGCCCACCAGTCCGGCCCGCATGGCCGCGGGTAAGGGGCCACGGCCGGAATGCTGGAATTCGACAACGTCTCCAAGTCCTTCTGGACGGGCACGCAGCGCAAGGTGATCCTTGACCGCGCCTCGTTTAGGGTGGAGCTGGGTCAGTCGCTGGGCATCCTTGCGCGCAACGGGACCGGAAAGACGACGCTGATCAGCATGATGTGCGGGCTGGAAAAGCCCGACGAAGGCGTGATCCGCAAGACCAGCCGGGTGTCGTTTCCGTTGGGCTTCATGGGCGGGGTGGTCCAGAAGCTGTCGGCCAATGAAAACGCGCGGTATATCGCGCGGATCTATGGGCTGGACGCAGACTATATCTCGGCGTTCTGTCGCTGGCTGTGCGATCTGGGGGAATACTTCGATCAGCCCGTTTCGATCTACAGCGCCGGGATGCGCAGCCGGTTCATGTTCTCGCTGCTGTTGGCGCTGGAGTTCGACATCTATCTGATCGACGAAGGCATGCCGGGCAGCACGGACGTGGAATTCAACCGCAAGGCTGGCAGCGTGCTGCAGGACCGGCTGAAGAAGGCCACGGTCGTCATCGTGTCCCACCAGGCCGCCACGTTGGAGCGGTTTTGCAACCGCGCAGCCGTGCTTCGTGACGGTCGCCTTTACATGTTCGACAGCTTGGACGAGGCCAGCCAGTATTATGACTACGCCGCCTAAGGCCCGACTTTACCGCATTTCACGCGCTGAATCGCCGTTGTCAGACCGCGTGTCGGGCGATCAGGCGACCCAAGGGGCGCAGATCCAGATCCGCCGTGTGGGACGTGGCGCCACGACCCCGTCAGACGACATGCCCTTTGCCGGCGGCGCGAACGAGGACGGTTTTGGCGATCTGCAGATGAAGAAGGACGCGTCCGCGGCCAAGCAGCCCGATGCCCCGCCCGCCGGGTCCAACACCCCCGCGACCGAGGCCGAGCTGGCCGCGGTCGAGCAGGAAAATCTGACCGTTCGTCAGCTGCGACTAGCGGGCCGCATCGCGGCGATGCACCACCTGACGGTTGCGTCCGACGCCGACGCCGTCGTTCAGTTGCGCAAACGGCAGATCGACCCCTTCAATCGCGAGGCGCTGACCAAGCTGATCTCGGCCGAGGGCAGCAATGCCCGCAAGGCGCCGTCCCCCACGGCGCCCATCCGCGTGCCCACCAAGAAAGAGGTCGTGAAGGCACCGGGCCGCGAGGTCGGGCATCCCAGAAAGCCCGATCTGCCATCGCGCGAGGAGATGACCGAAGAACGCCGCGCCGCCGAGATCATGGCGATTCAGCGCGACATCGCGCGCCGGCGCCGCCGTAGCCTGTCGTTCCTGCTGATGCGGCTCATGCTGCTGATCGGGATCCCGACGCTGCTGATCGGTTGGTACTACTTCAACGTCGCCTCGCCGCTTTATGAAACCGAAAGCCAATTCTCGATCCAGATGGCGGATGGCAGCGGACTTGCCCCGTCTGCCGGTGTGGGCGGGCTCTCTGCGCTGCAGGCCAACAGCGACAGCGTCAAGGTGCAGGGCTACCTGACCTCGCGCGACGCAATGCTGCGACTGGATAAGGATCTGGGCTTCAAGCGCACGTACCAAAGCGCGGATCTGGACCCCCTGATCCGGCTGCCGGCAGATGCGACCAACGAACAGACCTATGGCCGCTACAAGAAGTCGGTGAAGATCGCCTATGACCCCACCGACGGCGTCATCAACATGTCCGTCATCGCCCCTGATCCGCAGCTGAGCCGAGAATACGCGCTGGCGCTGATCCGCTATGCCGAAGGTGAGGTGGACCAGCAGTCCGCCCGGATGCGCAACGACCAGATGAAGGGTGCCAGCGACAACTATGCCGATGCGGAAAAGAAGGTGCAGGATGCGCAACGGCGCTTGCAGGATCTCCAACTGCAATTGGGCGTCCTGAACCCCGAAGCGGAAAGCACGATGGTCCTGAACCGCGTGTCGCAGCTGGAAAACGAACTGACCAGCAAGCAGCTGGAACTGGGTCAGCTGCAGTCGAACCCCAACCCCAACCCCAGCCGGGTGCGGGGCGTCCAGGGTGATATCGAGCGGCTACAGCAGATGATCAGCGACACGCGCCAGCAGCTGACCCAGAATGCGGAAAACCGCGATTCACTGGCGCAGGTCATGGGTGAAATCCGCCTTGCCGAAAGCGACCTGACGACGCGGCAGACGCTGCTGTCCATGGCCGCCGAGCAGATGGAAAACGCGCGGATCGAGGCGAACAAGCAGGTCCGCTATATGTCGGTATCCGTGGCGCCGATCCCGCCCGATCAGCCGACCTATCCCAAGGCGCTGGAAGGAACCTTCGTGGCATTCCTGATCCTGTCCGGGATATACCTGATGCTGTCGCTCACCTTCTCTATCCTTCGTGAACAGGTTTCCTCATGACGACCCAACATCATGTCACCGCGGGCAAGGTCACCTTCGGAAACGATCTGCCCCTGACGCTGATCGCCGGGCCGTGCCAGCTGGAAACGCTGGACCATGCGCTGCGCATCGCTGACACGCTGGCGCAGGCCTGCGACGCGTCGGGTGCGGGGTTCGTATTCAAGGCGAGCTTTGACAAGGCCAACCGGACGTCCCTGTCCGGGCGGCGGGGTGTCGGGATCGATGAGGGGTTGGAGATGCTGGCCGCGGTCCGCGACCGCTTCGGCTGCCCTGTCCTGACCGACATCCACGACATCGAACAGGCACAGCGCGCCGCCAAGGTTGTCGATATCATCCAGATCCCGGCGTTTCTGTGCCGCCAGACGGATCTTTTGTTGGCAGCCGGCAAGACCGGCGCGGTCGTGAATGTCAAAAAGGGGCAGTTCTTGGCGCCTTGGGACATGGCGAATGTCGCTGACAAGGTCACGTCGACAGGCAACGACCGTGTTCTGCTGACGGAACGCGGGGTAAGCTTTGGCTACAACACGCTGGTTGCCGACATGCGCGCGCTGCCGATCATGATGCGGACGGGTCTGCCGGTCATCATGGACGCCACCCATTCGGTGCAGCAACCGGGCGGGCAGGGCGGCTCGTCTGGCGGGCAGCGCGAATTTGCGCCGGTGATGGCGCGCGCCGCGGTGTCGCTGGGAATCGCCGGGGTCTTCATCGAAACCCATCAGGACCCCGACAACGCCCCGTCGGACGGCCCGAACATGGTTCGTCTGGAACAGATGCCCGCGCTGATCGCCAGCCTGATGCAGTTCGATGCGCTGGCAAAGGCCGCGCCCCTGCACGTCTAGGCGCTAGCGATTGCCTTGGCGGCGGCGTGGGCCGACGCCCATGCCCACTGGAAGTTGTATCCGCCCAGCCAGCCGGTGACGTCGACGACCTCGCCGATGAAGTACAGGCCGGGGGCGCGGCGCGATTGCATCGTCCGCGCATCCAGATCGCGGGTATCAACACCGCCGACCGTCACTTCGGCCGTGCGATAGCCTTCGGTGCCCACCGGCTTGATCTGCCAGTCGTGCAGACGACGCGACAGCGCCTCGATCCGGGCGTTCGACATGTCGCCAAGGCGCGCGGTCGAAAGGCCGTCTTCGGACAGCAGCATGTCGGCCAGCCGCGCCGGCAGCCAGGCCCCCAGACGTTGGACCAGGCGCTCCGCACCGTGGGACTGGCGTGCGGCAGCCAGATCGCCTGCCACGTCGATGCCCGAAACCAGATCGACCGACAGCGGCTGTCCCGGCCGCCAATAACTGGAAATCTGCAGAATCGACGGGCCAGAGAGGCCGCGATGGGTGAACAACAGCCCGTCACGGAAAAGCGCCGCTTTGGTCGAAACCGATGCGGTCACCGACACCCCGGCCAACGGCGCGGTTCGCGCCAGCTCCTGCTCGGCGAAAGTCAGGGGGACGAGGCCGGCCCGGGTCTCGACAATCCGATGGCCGGTTTCCGTCGCGATGTCATAGCCGACGCCCGTCGCACCGATCTTCGGAATTGACCGCCCGCCCGTCGCCACGACGACGTGACGCGCCATCAGCGGGCCGCTGTCCGTGCCGATCCGCCAGCCGTCACTTGCGGGTTCAACGCTGCCGATCTTGACCGCGGTCCGAAGCTCCGCTGGTTTCATCCGGTGGCGCAGCAGATCGACGATCTGCGTGGCCTTGCCGTCGCAGAAAAGCTGCCCTTGGGTTTTTTCGTGCCACGCGATTCCTGCGCGGTCGACCAGCGCCACGAAATCCTGTGGGGAGTAGCCCGACAACGCAGAGGCTGAAAACCGCGGGTTCGCGGACAGAAAACGTTCATGGCTGGTCGCCAGATTGGTGAAGTTGCACCGCCCCCCACCCGAGATACGAATTTTTTCGCCAACGACCCGCGCGTGGTCCAGAACCACGACTCGAAGGCCCGTTCCGGCAAGGCTCCCGGCGCAGAACAGGCCTGCCGCGCCTGCGCCCAATATGACGACATCCGTATCCATGGCCCGGGATTACTGCCGCAGGAAGAAAGCGGCAAGTTTGTTCAGATCGCCTCTTGCACCCCGCACCCGCGTTGGCTAAACCGCGTCCACTGTTGGGGCGTGGCCAAGTGGTAAGGCGTCGGTTTTTGGTACCGTGTACCGTAGGTTCGAATCCTACCGCCCCAGCCAGTCTTACCTAAGCCGTTCAATGCGTTGAATAATGTCTCTGTCTGAGGCTGCGAATTTGCCTGTGAAACAACGGTGTGAGACATCCGCCGGGTCGTTCTCGATGGGACGGATCAACCATGTGAAGCGGCGGAATGCGACCTACGTCTGGCGCAGGTAATTTCCGGCAAATCTGAGGGCGAGGTCGCTGCGGGTCAGCCTTCGCACGACGAGCGCGCGTTGGCTGCCTTATTCGGCGGGGTCAGCGCGATGTCTAGTTGCCGACGCCTATCAATACGGCTTTTATCACACCTTTTCTTCAGTCTGCCCGCCCTAATCGGGCCATGGCCAAGCACGACCATCGAAAAGGCCGAGATCGTGGCCCGGCTCAATGACTTTCTGGGAATGCTCCGTCTTCGTCAGGTTCGTGTCGGCCCCGGATGCGTTGTTGCGCCAAAGCATCATCGGTCTTATCCACTTATTTCAGCTTCTGGTAATAGTTGACAGAAATGGTTGACATTCTCATTCAGGGTCGAACCCTGCGTAAGGATTTTGCGCCTATGTTTCGTCAAAAATACTTTGCCCTGTTGATGATAATCACGACTATCATTTTGATTTCGGGTCCGACCGGAGCAAGTGCTCAAGATCAGCAAACGGACGGACGTACAGTTGTTCTGGATACGATCGTGCTGATAGCCGAGGATGGGGTCGGGCCTGTGAACGGCATCATCGCCAGCCGCTCGGCCAGTGGAACCAAGACTGACACGCCGATCATCGAGACGCCTCAGACCGTCACGGTCATCCCCCGCGACCAGTTCGAGCAGCAGGGCGCCACGACGATCACGGAAACGCTGCGCTATTCCTCGGGCGTGATCAGCGGCACCAACGGCGGCCAGTCTGGGCGATTTGACAGCTACTTCGTGCGCGGCGCTGGCGGCTTTTCCGCCGATGCGAACAATGCCAACACCGTCGATGGCCTGCGGTGGCGCATTCCGGGACGCTCGGGCGTCCAATACGATCAGTGGATGATCGAGCGGGTCGAGGTCGTGAAAGGCCCGTCGGCCACGTTGTTCGGTTCGGGATCGACCGGCGGTGTCGTGAACCTCGTCACGAAGCGGCCGCAGTTCACCCCGTCGCGGGAGGTCTTCACCGCAATCGACAGCTGGGGAAAGGTCGAGACAGGCCTTGATGTCACCGGTCCCATCAATGACCGGCTGGCCTATCGGATCATAGCGCTGGGTCGCAAAGGTGATACCTTCATTGATGAGCAGCACGATGAACGTTTCCTGATCGCGCCGTCGCTGACCTGGAAGCCGCGCGAGGGCACCACGATCACGCTTCAGGCGCTGTATCAGCGCGACCCGATTTCGCCGGACGCGAACTTCATCACACCTTACGGCTCGGTCCTACCGATTCCGGGTTATGGCAAAGTCGATCCCGGATTCTGGCAGGGCGACACCAATTACCGCGAATATAGTCGCAAGCAGAGGACGCTCGGCTGGCAGATTGATCACGAGATTAATGAGAATTGGTCATTCCACTCGGGTTTCCGCTGGGGCCGGATGCAGACGACCAGCAAGTCGCTCGACTATGCCTATTCGGTCGGGCCGGTGATCTATCGCAACGCGCTGCTTGCGGTCCACGACACGGAATCGACCAGCACCGACAACTACGTCACGGGCAAGCTTTCGCTTGGACCGACAGAACATACCGTTCTTGCCGGGGTCGATTACCAGAAGCTGTCGAAGGACTGGCAGAACGGATCAGGGTTCCCGAACGTCTATCCCCTCGACATCACTGCCCCGGTGCGCGGGGTGGCGGTGGTCGATCCCGTCGCCACGACGACCATCAAGCAGCCGTTCGAGCAGACCGGCATCTACCTGCAGGATCAGATCAGCTACGGCAAATGGCGCATTCTCGGCAGCCTGCGCCACGATTGGCTGAACGCCTCGAACGGTCGGTTCAACATCGCGACGGGGTTGGGCAGCAGCCAGTCCTCGAAAAACGAAAAGACGACCTGGCGGCTTGGCACGGTCTATATGATGGATAGCGGCTATGCGCCCTTCATCAGCTACTCGACCTCGTTCGAGCCTCAGCTCGGCCTTAAGGCAGACGGCTCGCGGCTCCAGCCGTCAAACGGCCGGATGCTGGAGGCGGGCATCCGCTTCGCCGCCCCCGACACCAGCCTGACGTGGAGCGTGACGGCCTTCACCGGCGAGCGTGACAAGTTCGCGGTGGGCGACTCTGTCAACCAGGCACAGTGCCTTGCGACGACAGGCGCGGCCAACGGCTGTCAGACCGACGGCAACAAGGTTCGCTATCGTGGCGTCGAGCTGGAGGCGAAGGCCCAGATGTCCGAAGGCGTCGATGTGATCGGCGCGGTGACATTCCAGAATGTGCGCCTGACCGAGTCGTCGGACATCGGCATCAATCCGGATATCGTGAACGGCGACCGCTCGGTCAACAAGCACATGGTCGGCGTTCCGGACCACTACGCCTCGCTCTGGGTCAACTACAAGGCACCCGAAGGCCGCCCGCTGAACGGTTGGACCTTTGGTGGGGGCGTCCGCTACATCGGCTCGACCTACGGCACCACGACCAATGTGTGGGGTGCGAGCGAGGGCATCTATGCCGGCCGCAAATCGAAGGTGCCTTCGTTCACGCTCATTGACGCAGCAGTCGGATACGACTTCGGGGCACGTTACCCCGACCTGACCGGGTTGGAGGCCAAGCTGACGGTCCACAACCTGCTCGACAAGGGCTATGTCGCGTCCTGCAACGGGTATGGCACCTGCTCGTTCGGCGAAGAGCGGACGGCCCGGCTGGCGGTCGCCTATAAATGGTGAGATCCGTGACCATCGGACGCGCGCTGACGTGGTTGATGGTCCTGATGTGCATCATGGCGATATCGGTGGCCCACGCCGCCGACATCACCATCACGGATGACACCGGGCGCGAGGTGACGCTGTCCGCGCCGGCGCGGCGCATCATTCTGACCGATGGCATGGCTGTCACCGCTCTGGCACTGATCGACCGCGAGCCGGCAACGATCCTCGCGGGGTATAATCGCGCCCGCATCGACCCCGCCGCCCTTGCCCAGCTTGAGAAAGGGATGCCCGGCCTCACCTCAGTCCCCGACATCGGCGACCCTGGAATGGGGGGATCGTTGGAGGGGGTCATCGCACTGCGGCCCGACCTCGTGATCCTCGACCCCTTCTACAATCGCTCGCCCCAGGCGATCCGAACGATGGAGGCTGCGGGAATCGCGGTGGCGGTCATCGCCATCACGCCCCTGCCGGCCGAGGATCATCCCCACGACGGCCTGCGTCGCCTTGGCGTGTTGACAGGGCGGTCCGAGGCAGCGAATGCCTATGCCGACTGGGCGGATGCCCGGCTTGCCAATATCCGCAAGCGCGCAGCGACCGTGGCCCCCGGCGCCCGGCCAGCAGTCCTGATCGAGGCCCACGCCGGGCGCGGCAAATGCTGCCTCGCTGTCGGTGCGGGCAGGGGGATCGGCGAATTCGTCGACCTCGTCGGCGGCATCAACATCGGCGCCGAGGTGTTGTCCGGCATGGCGGGCGAGTTGTCGCCCGAATACGTCTTGGCCCGTGCTCCGCAGGTCTATATCGCAACCGGGGGCCCCTATCTGGCCGGAACCGACGGCCTGGTGATCGGCCCCGGCGTGTCAGAGGCCGAGGCCGAGGCCGGGCTTTCGCGTGTCGTGCAGCGGTTGGGCATAGAGGGCACGCCCGCGCAGACTGCAGGGCAGGTGCACGGAATCTGGCACGGTCTGGCGGTGTCGGCCTTCAACATCGTGGCGATGGAGGCCGTTGCCCGCTGGACCAACCCCACGCTCTTCGCCGATATTGATCCACGACTGACGATGGACGAAATCAACACTCGCTTTCTTGCAGCGCCCTTGGCGGGCGCGTTGTGGGTGTCGCCGGAAGGGAATGAATGACCGAGACCGCGCCATGGAGCAATCTGGCTGAAGCCGAACTATCTGTAACGGATGCCCGCGACGTCGCGCGCCGCACCGCGGAACACCTTGCGGGGCATGGAGGCAGCCTTACTGAAACGAACGAAGGCTGGACGATCGATTTCGGTCTGCGTCGTTCCACGATCCTTGTAGCGGGTGATCGGATCGCCCTGCGATCGGAAGGCCGCGATGCCTCACTTGAGCAGGAAATGCGCCTTGATCTGGCGGGACATCTGGCCGAATTCGGAGGCCCCGCGCATATCGACTGGCCCGGTGCCGACCCGATCGTCGCCCCACCCAGCTTCCGGCTGATGACGGTTGAGGCGGTGAGCGATTTGACGCCGCATATGCGCCGCGTGAGGCTGCGCGGCCCCGACCTGCTTCGCTTTGCTACGCTCAGGGCGATGCATTGCAAACTGCTTATCCCGCCACGGGACACGGTGCAGCTCTGGCCGTCTCTCGACCCAGATGGCCGATTGACCGTCGGCAACGGAATCGCCCGCAAATACACCATCCGTGCTGTTGATCCGGTGGCCGGCTGGATGGACGTTGACTTTGTGATCCACGAGGTCGCCGGTCCGGTATCCGATTGGGCCAGTCAGGCAGCGCCGGGACAACGTCTAGGGCTGACCGGGCCCGGAGGGGGCGGCATCCGCCTGGGCGGACCGATCCTCATGGCAGGCGATGCGACCGCGCTGCCAGCCATCGCCCGTGCCATCGAGGCCTGCCCACATGGGTTATCGGCGCGCGCCCTGATCGAGGTTTCGGGCCCGGGGGAGATCCAGCAGATCGACAACCCCGCGGGCGTCGCCATCGACTGGATCGAGACTGGCACCGCCCGACCGAGCGCACGTCTGGCCGAGGCGGTCGCCGATCTGGCCCCCCATGCGGACACTTCCGTCTGGGTCGGATGCGAGTTCGACGGATTCCGCACGATCCGGTCTGACCTACGCGGTCGCTTGGCCCATCCGCGCGACCGTCATCTTGTTGTATCCTATTGGCGTAATGGAATGGCAGCCGATCGCATGGAGCGAAGGATATTGGAACGGGGCGTGACCTGACGGGAGCGGACTGGAGCGTGTCCGGCGAGATTGCGCCCTGAGCTCGGACGCTGCACGGCAAGGCCAAACTTGGTCATGGCTGACACTATCAACCTGACTTTGCACAACAGGGTGCGAGCAGGATGGCTGAGAAGCTTTAACGGGTCCAAGTGGAACCTCTAGGTTGCAGATTGGACGGCGAGCCATTTTTCAGATGGCGAGCCTGTGTTTGCTGAACCGACGGACGCCACCGTGCGATCAATCTTGATCGTCAAATGTTACGCGAACTTGGTGTGGTTCGCCGCGATACGCGGCATCCGCTGCGCAGTCCCTCGGGACGCGCGCGGCAGTCGCAGGTCACACCAGTTGTCAGATCAGGACTTTCCGATCCACGGCAGGAAGCGGCGCTCGATCAGGCGCAGGCCGACCTCGCAGATCGTGGCGAGGGCCGAGATCACAAGGATCCCGGCGATCACCATGTCGGTCACCAGAAACTGTGCGGCGACCTGGATCATGTAGCCGAGGCCCTTGGTCGCAGCGACCAGTTCGGCTGCGACAAGGGTGGTCCATCCGGCACCCAGTGCGATGCGGATGCCCGTCAGGATCGACGGCAGTGCGGCAGGCAGGGTGACGGTGGACACCAGTTGTCGCGGCGTCGCGCCCAGACTGCGCGCGGCGCGGATCTGGCTTTCGCTGGCCGCCCGCACGCCCGCCACGGTCGAGATCACGATGGGGGCCAGCATGGCGATCCCGATGACCAGAATCTTCGACGGCTCTCCGATCCCGCACCAGATGATGATCAGCGGCAGATAGGCGAGCGGTGGCAGTGGTCGGATGAACTCGATGATCGGGTCCAAGATGCCGCGGCCGATCTTTGATGTGGCGATCAGCAGTCCCGCAGGAATGCCGATGGCCATTGTGCAGGCGAGGGCCGCGATGACGCGCCACAGGCTGGCGCCCATGTGCTGCCACAGCGTGGCGTTCGCGTATCCGTCGGTGGCCGCGCGGACCAGCGCATGCCAGACCCGAAGCGGGGACGGCAGGAAAACCGGCGACACCCACATCCGGGCCGAGGCAACCGACCACAGCGTCAGAAAGATCGCGGCCGTTGCCAGACCAAGAATCAGACCTGCAGGCAGGCTGGGGCGAAAGGTGGATCGCACGGATCGCGGGGTCAGGGTGACGTCGGACATCACTGAATCTCTCGCTCGTGGATGGCATCGATCAGCCGTTCGCGTGCGGCGATAAAGCTCGGCTCGGATTTCAAAGCCCGCGAGTCTTCGCCCTCCAGAAATCGTCGGCCCCAGCCCGTGATTTCCTCGTGAACAATGCGGCCGGGGCCGGGGGCCAGAACGACAATGCGGGTGGACAGAAACAGCGCCTCTTCAATGCTGTGGGTGATCAGCAACGCCCCGGCATGGCTGTCGCGCCACAGGCGCAGGATCAGCCCGTGCATCTGGTCGCGCGTCATGGCGTCCAGTGCGCCAAGAGGCTCGTCCATCAACAGGAACTCAGGTTCGGCAGCCAAAGCGCGCGCGATGCCGATCCGCTGACGCTGACCGCCGGACATCTGCCAGATGCGCTTTCGGCCTGCCCCTTGCAGACCGACGGATTCGAGCAGTCGTTCAGCGACGGCCTGACGTTCCGCCAGCGGCGCCCCGGCCAGCTTCAGCGGCAGAGCGACGTTATCCAGAACGCGAAGCCACGGATAAAGCGCGTCTTCCTGAAAAACGACGGCGCGTTCACGCCCCGGACCCGTGACCGGCTTTCCGTCAATCAGCACCTTGCCCGACGACGGGCGCAGAAAGCCCGCCGTCAGGTTCAGGATCGTCGTCTTTCCCGACCCAGATCGCCCGACGATCGACACGAACTCACCTCGGTTCAGGTCCAGCGAAACGTCGCTCAGGACTTTCTCGGCCCCGAAATCAAGGCTGACATTCTGAAGCGACAGGCATGAGCCGGGTTTGGTGTCGACAGTGACGGCGACCGGGTCGGACAAGGACGACGTGGGGATCATT
This sequence comes from Paracoccus denitrificans, assembly GCA_003240735.1. Taxonomy (GTDB): domain Bacteria; phylum Pseudomonadota; class Alphaproteobacteria; order Rhodobacterales; family Rhodobacteraceae; genus Paracoccus; species Paracoccus denitrificans_A. Next base: position 50,169 of record QFNE01000014.1, read on the forward strand.
ACTTCTGCGCGGCCTCGGCGAAGGTGGCGTTGACGTAGGGGGTGTAGTCATCCAGCGCCGTCGCAGAGCCTTGGTCCTGCAGGAACCCGGCGGTGGCTTTCAGCGCCTTTTCTGTCGCGCCACCCAGGAACTCGGGGCTGGTCTGATCTTTCAGTCCCGCGAAGACATAACCTTGCAACAAGGCAGGCACGTCAGCCTCGGGCGCGCCGGTCAGGCGGGCGATGTCTGGGGCGGCCGTTTTGCTCCAACCTTCGGGATCGGCCAGATAGGCGTCGGTCGTCTGGCCGGTCGTTTTGACGAAGGCCGTGACGATATCGGGGTGCTTTTCGGCATAGTCCTTGCGCACGATCCACGTGTCGAAGGTCGGTCCACCCCAATCCGCCACGTCCTTGCTGTCAGCCAGAACCGTGCCGCCGGTTGTCTTGATCTGGTTCAGCACCGGATCCCAGATATAGGCGCCGTCGATGTCGCCACGTTCCCATGCGGCACCGATTTCCTGCGGGCGCAGGTTCAAGAGGTTCACATCATTGGGCGCAATGCCCCAGTGTTTCAGCGCCGTCAGCAACGAGTAGTGCGCGGTCGACACGAACGGCGTCGCGATCTTCTTGCCTTTCAGCTGATCAGGCGAGGTGATGCCTTTGACCGCCAAAGCTTCTGCGCTTGCGATATTGCCGACGATGTAGATCGCCTCGATCGGGACCTGCTGCGATGCGGCCGCAGTCAGAGGCGACGATCCGACATACCCGATATCGATGGAGCCCGAAGTGATGGCCGCGATGGTATCCGCGCCACCGCTGAACAGCTTCCATTCGATGTTCGCGCCAGTCGCCTTTTCATATTCGCCCTGAGCTTGGGCATAGCGCGCAGGCTCAACGATTTGCTGCCACCCAATGCGCAGATCCTCGGCCATGGCCGGGACGGCCAAAAGGGACAGAAGGCTGGTTGCCAACATGAAACGGGGGGAGAGCATTCAGGACGATCCTTAATAAACGCGACTATGTTAAGCGTGATTTCCTATTGTTACCGCTGCCATAGAGACTCACCATTCTAAAGAGATCGGGCGATGGGGATAGAATCTTCTGCATACGCACCAAACTGGAGAAATCTTATGCTGTTTATTTGAGCAGGTTTGACCAATTTGTGGGAATAATTTCCTCTCTCGATCGCTGACATTCACGACAAATCCGCCGCCGCATCAGCCTGTCCGGAACAACCATGCGTCCAAACGCACTTCAGTGCGGATTCCGTTTCGGCAATGCTGGACGCGCCGCCGCGGGCTGTGGCCCTTGCGATCCGACGCGCCAAACGCATGCTGGGGCAAGCCGCCACGACGGTCCAAAGGGGACTTTCTGCATGACCACGCCTGACATCTTCTGGTTTCTTCCGACGTCCGGGGACACCCGCTATCTGGGCAGTTCCGACTTCGGGCGCGCGCCGACGACGCCGTATCTGCGCGAAATCGGGATGACAGTGGACCGGCTGGGATACGACGGCATGCTGATCCCGACCGGGGCATCGTGCCTTGATCCGTGGATCGCCGCCGCGGCGCTGGCACCCGTGACGCAGCGGGTCAAGCTGCTGGTGGCCCTGCGCACATCGATCAGTGGGCCCAGCGTGTCTGCGCGCCAGGCCGCCAGTCTGGACGAGGCGCTGAATGGCCGGTTGTTGCTGAACGTCGTGCCCGGCGGCGACGCGCGTGAGTTGGCGGCGGACGGGGCGTTCTTTGCCCATGATGAGCGGTATGAGAACGCCGACGAATTTCTGACGGTCTGGAAGCAGCTGATGGCCGGTGAGACGGTCGATTTCAAAGGCGCGCATGTCCATGTGGAGGGTGCGCGGAATTACCATTCGGGTCCGCAAAAGCCATTTCCGCCGCTGTATTTCGGCGGATCATCCAACGCCGCGCACGATCTGGCGGCCAAGCATGTCGATTATTACCTGACCTGGGGCGAACCGCCCACCGCGGTCGCCGAAAAGATCGCCGATGTCCGCGCGCGTGCGGCAGATCAGGGCCGCACCGTCCGGTTCGGCATCCGTCTTCACGCCATCGTCCGAGAGACCGAAGCCGAGGCATGGGCCGAGGCTGACCGGCTGATCAGCCGCCTGACCGACGATGATCTGGCGCGCGCGCAGGCGAACTATGCCAAGATGGATTCCGTCGGTCAGGCGCGTATGAACGCGCTGCATGGCGGTCAGCGCGACAAGTTGGAAATCGCGCCCAACCTTTGGGCCGGTGTCGGTCTGGTGCGCGGGGGCGCCGGAACCGCATTGGTGGGTAATCCCGAAACGGTCGTCGAACGTATGCGCGAGTATCAGGAGATCGGGATCGAGACGTTCGTCATGTCAGGCTATCCCCATCTGGAAGAAGCGATCCGCTTTGCCGAGCTGGTCTTTCCGCTGATCGGCAAGGAAGCCGTGACCTTGCAGAACAGCAGCCAAACCGGCGGTGCGTTCGACGTCCGCGCAAAGGCATCCTGATGCAGTCATGACCGCACGGCTGGTCATCATGGGCGTCGCCGGGTGCGGCAAGTCCACTGTGGGGGCCGCGCTGTCGGCGCGGTTGGGGGTGCCCTACATCGACGGCGACGACCTGCATCCACAGACGAACCTCGACAAGATGCGGCAAGGCGTGCCTCTGACGGACACTGACCGATGGCCATGGCTGGACGCTGTGGGGCAGGTTCTGGCGACGCGCGCGCCCGTCATCGTCGGTTGTTCGGCGCTGAAACGCACCTATCGTGACCGCCTGCGCGATGCGGCCGGTGCGTCAATCAGATTCATCTATTTGTCCGGCAGCCGGGCCGAAATATCCAGACGCATGGCGGACCGCGACGGCCATTTCATGCCGCTGTCGCTGTTGGACAGTCAGTTCGCCGCGCTGGAAGCGCCCGGTCCCGACGAGGCGATGACGGTCGACATCGGCCAACCGATTGCGCAGATCGTCGAAGACATCGTCGCCGGGTTGCGGACGTAACAGCGAGCTTGCCAACATCCACGAGCCGCAGTCATGCTGGACGTCATGAGCGATATTCTTAATCTGACCGGCCGCATCCTGATTGCCGCACTGTTCCTTGGCGGGGCATTCCAAAAGCTATACTCCCCTGCACCCGTGCGTCAGATGCTGTCGTCCGTGCATCTGCCCGCGTCTGTCATCTGGGTCGTCACGGCATTCAACCTGATTGCAGCAATCGGCCTGGTCTTTGGCCCGGGCGTACGGGCATGGGCGATTGCACTGGCGCTTTATTGTATGGCGACCAGCTATTTCCACTGGCAGCTGCGCGACGACCCCTGGCAGGTGACCATCTTCGTCAAGAACTGGGCCATTGCCGGAGGGCTGCTGATCCTCGCGGCGTCAGGCCCGGGGCGATTTGCCCTAAGCTGAGCCTATAAATAGTAAATGGCCGGGGTCTGTGCCCCGGCCATTCGGATTTCGCTGATCCTGCGCTCACTCCAGCTCAGGGTGGCGCGCGATCAGATTGTCGCGGCGCTGGCGAAGACGCTCAAGCTCGGCTTCCTGCTCAAGGATCTTTGCGTCGATGTCTTCGACGCGCTCTTCGATCGTGTCGTAGGTCGCCTGCAGCAGCACCTCAGCCTCTTCAGGGTTGGACGCCGTCGGGGCGTCGCCGCGAAGCGGTTTGTTCGCCGTCTCGGGCAGGTTCCAGACCGTGATCGCACCAATCGCCGCTGCGACCATGAGGTAGTAGGCAGGGAAGATCAGGTCATTGGTCGCCTCGACCAACGATGCAAGGATGGTCGGCGTCAGACCTGCAACGATGATCGCGACGTTGAAGGACGCGGCCAGCGCACTGAAACGAATGCGCGCTGGGAACAGCGCCGGCAGGGTCGAGGCTTGGGTCCCGATCATGCAGCTTAGGCACGATGCCAGCATCAGCAGACCCAGGAAGATGTACACCGTCTGGTCAGACCCGATCAGATAAAACGCCGGGATCGCAAAGAAGAACAGCGCGACGCTGCCCACCATCATGAACGGCCGCCGTCCAAATCGGTCGCTGAGCATCCCGACGATGGGTTGACCGCACAGGATGCCGATCATGACCGCGACGATGATCAGAACGCCATGGTCTTCGGCGTAACCTAGGTTGCCTGAAAGATATGTCGGCAGATAGGTCAGCAACACGTAATAGGTAATGTTCGTGACCAGAACGAGGCCAATGCAAAGGAACATCGCCTTGCGGTAATCGGTGAAAATCTGGCGGAAGGGGACAGTGGGACGGTCCTGAAGGGCCTCTGCATCGCCCTTTTCCATCTTCTCGAGCTGCGCAGCGAAGGCAGGCGTCTCTTCGGCGGCGTGGCGCAGATAAAGACCGATGATGCCCAACGGTGCGGCCAGCAGGAACGGAATACGCCAGCCCCACGACACAAAGGATTCGTCCGTCATGCTGGTCTGCAACGCAACGACCAGACCGGCCCCTAGAAGGAAGCCAGCGACCGAACCGAAGTCGAGCCAGCTGGACAGGAACCCACGTCGCCGGTCGGGTGCATATTCTGCCACGAAGATCGCCGCGCCGGTGTATTCCCCACCGACCGAGAAACCCTGTGCCAGCTTGCAGATCAGCAGAAGGATCGGCGCCCAAATGCCGATCGAGGCATAGCCCGGGATCAAGCCGATGCAGAACGTGCTGATTGCCATCAGAAGGATCGTGGCCGACAGGACCTTCTGACGACCGTATTTGTCACCCAATGCCCCGAAGACGATGCCCCCCAACGGGCGCACAAGGAAAGGGACGGAAAAGGTGCCAAGGGCTGCGATGGTCTGAACGGTGGGGGAGGAGTCGGCAAAGAAGACCCGGCCCAGAGTCACGGCAACGAAGCCGTACACACCGAAGTCGAACCATTCCATGGTGTTGCCCAAAGCCGCGGCGGTAATCGCTTTTTTCAGCTTCCCGTCGTCAACAATGGTGATGTCTTCCAGCTGAAGCGGCGAGGCTTCCTGGGAAGATGCAGAACTGTCTGTCATAAATCCGGTGTCCCTATTCGCCTTGCTCGACAAGGCGCTAAAGGCACGCTCACGCGCGCAGTTGCGGAGGGCGGCTCTTGTGGTCGATACACGACAACGTGTCAACCCGCAGACGGGTTGCCATCAAGCCGCAGGGAATTTTCGCCTTTAATCTCAATACCCTCGGGCGCGGTCCACTTGATGCAGCAACGGCTGACCCGCCATGGCGCGGCGCAGATTATCAACTGCAACCCGCGCGGCTGTGATCGGCCGTGTCTCGGCGGCGATGTGCGGCGTGACCGTGATCCTTGGGTGCGACCAGAACGGATGGGTCCGGGGCAGGGGTTCTGTCTTGAACACATCCAGCACCGCGTGACCCAGCCCATTATCCAGCGCCTTGATCAACGCGTCTTCGTCGATCAGCGTGCCGCGACCGGCGTTGATGATCCACGCGCCTTTCGGCAGCGACGCGAGGCGTGCCGCATCCATCAGATCACGGGTCTGTGGCGTGTCTGGCAGCAGCGTAATCAGGATATTGGCTGACTGCAAGGCGCGAGGCAGGTCCTTGCCACCAAGCGTCGTGACGCCTGCGACCGGCTTGCCCGAGGCCGACCAGCCCGTGACATCGAACCCCAGCCCCGCCAACTGCTGCGCGACAGCGGTACCCAAGGCACCCATGCCCAGCACGGTTACCCGACGTTCGTGTGCAAGGGGTGGCACCCTATCGTTGCGCCACGCGCCGTCCTGCACATAGGCGTCCATGCCCAGATGGGCGCGCATGGCCCAGCCGGTGCAGTACTCGACCATGCCCCGCTCCAACCCCGGATCGACCATCCGGCACAGCGGTTGCGTCAGCGTCGCGTTGCCCACGATCCGCTCGACTCCGGCCCACAGGCTTTGAACGATGCGTGCGTTCACGAAGGGGGTGAAATCCATCGGGCTGCCGTCTTCGGGATAACCGGGGGCATAAATCACGCCGTCAAAGATGGCCGGATCGCCGTCCCGGCGCAGGTCCAGTTCGGGCATCGCTGCCGTCAAGGCGGGGGCCCAGCTGTCCCACAGTGCGGGCTTGGCTGCGAAGAACACCTTCATCGGACGCGATTCACATGGGCAGACTGGACGATGCCGAACGCCATCAGCAGGATCATCAGCTGCGTGCCGCCATAGCTGACCATCGGCAGCGGCACACCCACGACCGGCATCAGGCCCATCACCATGCTCATGTTGACGGCGAAGTACCAGAAGAACGTCCCCGCAATGCCCAGTGTCAGCAGGCTTCCGAAGCGGTCACGGTTGGTCATTGCCGACCAGATGCAGAACGCGATGATCAGCGCATAGATCGTCAACAGGCTCATCGTGCCGATGAAGCCGAACTCCTCGGCCAGCGTGGTGAAGATGAAGTCGGTGTGCTTTTCAGGCAGGAAGTTCAGCCGCGACTGTGTCCCTTGCATGAACCCACGGCCCGACCAACCCCCGGAACCCAGCGCGATCTGCGCCTGCGTGATGTTGTAGCCTGCGCCCAGAGGATCTGAGCCGGGGTTCAGGAACGTGTCGATCCGGCGATATTGGTAATCGTGGAGAAGCTGCCACGTGGTGCCACGGGATTCGAGCACGGCAAAGATCAGCCCGCCGACAATGCCGATCACCCCGGCAAAGTACCAAAGACTGACTCCCGCCACGAACATCATCACCGCGCCGCCTGCCACCAGCATCACGGCGGTTCCGAGGTCAGGCTGACCGAGAACCAGCGCGGTTGGCAGAAGGATCAGGAAGACGGGCACAATGACCCATAACGGGCGTGAAACCTTGTCCACGTCCAACCAGTCATAATAGGCCGCCAGCAGCAGGACCAACGCCACCTTGGTCAATTCGGACGGCTGCAGCTTGATCGGGCCAAGGTCCAACCAACGCTGCGCGCCCATGCCGACATGGCCGATCAGGTCGACCGCCAGCAGCAGGATCATGCAGATCACATAGGCGGGCACAGCGATCCCCCGCCAGAACCACATCGGCATGAAAGCCAGTGCGATCATCGCGACCATGCCGACGGCAAACCGTTCCATCTGCGGTTCGGCCCAGACGTAAAGCCGGCCGCCGGAAACGGAATACAGCATCAGGAAGCCGAAGCTCGCGACTGCGGCCAGAAGAAAGACCAGTGGCCAGTTCAGGTGCAGGATCTTGCGCCACCCGGTTGGCGCCTGGACGACTTTGTATTCAAGATAGCTCATGCCCGGTCTCTTTGTGTCACGCGCGCGCCCGGCCCGCCTTGGGCGGCGCGGTGGGGGTCAGGTTCATGCGGGCATGCATTTCCTCGATCCCCGCGCGCTGCCCTTCGGGATAGGCCTTGATCGGGGGCAGGCCGCCCGCCAGCGCAAACAGAAGAATGTCGCGCGCAATGGGTGCGGCGACTGCAGACCCGCCGCCGCCATGCTCGACCACGACCGACACGGCATAGCGCGGCGCGTCGAACGGCGCATAGCAGACGAACAGCGCATGGTCGCGGCGGATCCATGGCAGTTGTTCGTTCTTGATGACGCCGCGCGCGCGTTCGGCGGCGGTGATGTTGCGGACCTGACTGGTGCCGGTCTTGCCGGCCATCCGCCATTCCGGGGCAATGATGCGCGATTTGCCCGCGGTGCCCCGCGGCGCGTTCATCACCGCATCCATGCCGCCACGCGCGGTCCGCAATGAACTGGCCTTGATGCCAAGATCGGCAAATTCAGGCACGGGCTGCGCGACGCCGTCGATGGCCCGGATCAGTCGCGGCTTGACCTCGACCCCGGTCGACACGCGCGCGGTCATCACCGCCAGCTGCAGCGGCGAGGCCAGAACAAAGCCCTGACCGATCGACGCGTTGACGGTGTCCCCGACTTGCCAATCCTGTTTGTAGCGGGCCATCTTCCACGCACGATCAGGCGCAATCCCTTCGGCGACGGCCGACATCGGCAGGTCATGACGCACCCCGATGCCCAGCTTGCGGGCCATGTCCGCGATCCGGTCGATCCCCACGCGCTGCGCAAGTTCATAGTAATAGACGTCACAGGAATGTTCCAAACTGCCGATCGCATCGACCGAGCCGTGCCCGCCCCGCGACCAGCAGTGAAAGCGCCGCCCGGCCAGCTGCAAGTATCCCGGGCAGAAGAACCGCGTTCCTGCGTTGATCACCCCGGATTCGAGCCCCGCCAGAAGCGTCACCATCTTGAAGGTTGATCCGGGCGGATAGGCACCTTGAACGGTCTTGTCGGCCAAGGGGCGGTGGTCATGCTGCATCAGCGCGTTGTAATCGGCGCTGGTGATCCCCCGGACAAACAGGTTCGGATCGAACGTCGGGGCAGACGCCGTGGCCAGAATGTCGCCGGTGTGGACGTCCATGACGACCGCTGCCGCACTTTCCTGTCCCAGACGCTGGACCGCATAGTTCTGAAGTGCTGCGTCGACGGTCAGCTGGATTGTCGCGCCTTGCTGCCCCTCCTGACGGTCAAGTTCGCGCATCTCGCGCCCGGCGCTGTTGACTTCGACCCGCCGCGCGCCGGCCTTGCCGCGCAGTTCGGCCTCCAGCTTGGACTCGACGCCGACCTTGCCGAGCTGGAATTCCGGCAGCATCAGGACGGGGTCGGGGTTGTCCATCTTGGACAGGTCGTAATCCGAAACCGGTCCAACATAGCCCAGCACATGCGCGAAATCCCCCTGACGGGGATAGTTGCGCGACAGGCCCGATTCAGGGCTGACCCCGGGCAGGGCGGGGGCGTTGACAGCGATTGACGAAAACTGCGCCCAGGTCAGGCGGTCGGCCACACTGATCGGGGTGATCGCACTGCGGCGGTTGATCTCTGCCATCAGCGCGGCGACCGACACGTCGGTCATGGGGATCAGGTGACGCAGACGGGCCATGACACTGTCGACGTCGCCGGCCTCTTCGCGGGTGATGGTGACGCGGTAGTTCGCCTCGTTCCCCGCCAGCAGGACACCATTGCGGTCGTGGATCAGGCCACGCGCCGGCGGCAGCAGACGCAGTTTGATGGAATTGCCGTCCGACAACACGCGAAACTCGTCGGCGCGGTCCAGTTGCATGGATTTCAGCCGCCAGCCAAGCGTCGCCACGACGGCCGCCTGCACCGCCCCCATCATCAGCGCACGGCGTCCCACGCTTTTGGCGCTTTGGGCGATATCCTTGGCCGATTTACGCATGCTCAGCTGTCCATCCCGGTATGCGGCGCGCGGCGCATCCCCAGAAGATACCGAGCCAGCATCGCCACCACGGGGTAGGTCGCCACGGTGGCGATGAATTGCAAGAGCGTCTGGCCCAGCGGCGGGCGCGGGGACATTTCAGGTGGTACAAAGAAGGCAGCTTCCAGCATGCGGTTGCCGATCAGCATCATCAGGATCAGGGTGGAGACACGCAGCCATTCAACCAGAAATGGTGCCTCTCGCCAACGGTATTCGCGCCGCCGCGCGGCCTCGGTCCCGATGACGACGACAGCAGCCCAGAGGCCGAGTGGTCTCAGCGTGATGAACCCTTCGATCAGAAAGACAGCCGCGATCAGCAGGACCGGCACCTGATCGGGGCGCCGCAGGACCCAAACCAGCGTGACACACAGCAGGATGTCGGGCCCCGGCCAGACGATCCGCCCGGGCCACAGCGGCAACAGACGCACCAGCACCAGCACCAACGCGATCAGCACGAACAGTACCATCGCGGCCCACTGCCTGCGGGCAAGGCCGTCAATCATTCGCCTCGGCCTCTCGGTCCGAGTGGGGGGCGGGGGACTGCGGCGTGGGCGCGTCGCCGTCGGCGATGGGGGGAGACACGGTCTGCGGCGTGGTCGGCAGGACCGGACCGATGAACCCCGGATCTGGCGGCGGGATCAACGCCATCGTGTCGCCGATGGTATCGGCGGGATGGCTGCGCAGGACACGCAGAAACTCCAGCCGCCCGTAATCTGCTGCCAGACGCAGGCGTAGCCGGCCGTCCGATGCCATAACGGTCTGGCCGACGACCAGTCCGGCCGGGAAGATGCCGCCGTCGCCCGAGCTGATCACGCGGTCGCCCGGGCGCACGTCTTCCGGAGATTCGATGAAATCCAGAACCGGCAGCGTGGTGTTGTCCCCTGTCAGCAGCGCATGCTGCCCCGACGGTTGGATCGTCACCGGCAGCCGCGACGAAGGGTCTGTCAACAGGATCACCCGACTGGTCGAGGGACCGACGCCCGAGATGCGCCCGACCAGACCCAAGCCGTCCATCGTGGCCCAGCCGTCCAGCACACCGTCGCGCGCGCCCACATTCAGCAGGACCGACTGGCGGAACGGAGTGCCGCTGTCCGTCATGACGACGCCAGACACGGCGGTCAGGGCCGGATCGATGCGGACGTTGTTCTGCGCCAGCAGCTTAGCATTCTCCTGCTCCAGCTGGACGGCGGCTTCCTTCCATGCAGACATTTTCTGCAATTCGCGCCGAAGTTCCTGATTTTGCTGGTAAAGACGTGAATACGATTGAAACCCGCCGACCATGTCGGTCAGGCGCGCGACCGGCGCCATGGCCCAGCTGAAACTGGGAACGAAGCGGTCGACGAACAGCGCGCGCATGCGTTCGGCGCGCGGCCCGTCGATGCGCCAGAACAGGAACAGCGCAAGCAGAACCATGACCAGCAGCGTGACAAGAACGCGCCGGACCGGTGTCGCGAAGTCATAGCCCTTGCGCGCCAAGACGTGACCTTAGCTGTCGTAGTCGATGACGTGGCGCAGCTGTTTTTCGTATTCCAGCGCCTTGCCGGTGCCCAGTGCCACGCAGCTCATCGGCTGGTCGGCAAGGCTGATCATCAGGCCGGTCTGTTCGCGAAGCGCCAGGTCCATTTCGCCCAGCATCGCACCGCCGCCGGTCAGCATCACGCCGCGATCGACGATATCCGCGCCCAGATCTGGGGGCGTCGCTTCCAGCGCGATCATCACCGCTTCGCAGATCTGCTGCACCGGCTCGGCCAGTGCTTCGCTGACCATGGCCTGGGTGATTTCCATTTCCTTCGGCACGCCGTTCAGAAGGTCGCGACCGCGCACCATCATCGTGGCGCCGCGTCCGTCGTCGGGCATCCGTGCCGTGCCGATGGCGGTCTTGACCTTTTCCGCGGTCTGTTCGCCGATCAGCAGGTTATGATGGCGACGGAGATAGTTGACGATGCCTTCGTCCATGCGGTCGCCACCGATGCGAACGGAACGGGCATAGACGACATCGCCAAGGGAGAGGACCGCAACCTCGGTCGTGCCGCCGCCGATATCGACGACCATGCTGCCGGTCGGTTCGGTGATGGGCATGCCGGCCCCGATGGCCGCGGCGATGGGTTCAGCGATCAGCCCGGCCTTGCGCGCGCCTGCGGACAGGACAGACTGACGGATCGCGCGCTTTTCGACCGGCGTCGCGCCGTGGGGCACACAGACGATAATCTTCGGTTTGGAAAACGTGGTGCGGCGGAAGACCTTCTTGATGAAATGCTTGATCATCTCTTCGGCGCTGTCGAAATCGGCGATGACGCCGTCACGCATCGGGCGGATCGCCTCGATCGAGCCGGGAGTCCGGCCCAGCATCAGCTTGGCATCTTCACCCACGGCCAGAACCTGTTTCTTGCCGTCCTTGACGTGAAACGCGACGACCGAGGGTTCGTTCAGGATGATGCCCTTGCCCTTGACGTAGATCAGCGTGTTCGCGGTCCCGAGGTCAATTGCAATATCCGTGGAAAACAGACCGCCGAATGCCATCTCACTATCCCTTCTGCCGTCCGTTTGACCGGACCCTTGTTTGCGGCGTCCGTTGGTGGACGACGATTGTTAGGTCACCGCGGCCGAGTCGTCAGGGCGCAGATCGGAAGGACGTATAGGGCCGGGGCGGACACGTTGAAACCGTTAATTGCGTGATTTGGTGGTCTTTGGCGGTGATCCGCACGCGGCGTCAGTGTGATGTTAAAACGCCCCGCAGCGTGCTGCGGGGCGCGGATCATGTCTGTCGCGACCGATCAGTGAGAGTAGATCGTCACCTGCTTGGCGTCGCCATCCTTGCCCACGGCCTCGCGCCGCATCTTCAGGCGGTTCAGCGCGCCGACATAGGCCTTGACGCTGGCCAGAATGGTGTCGGTGTCGGCGGCCTGACCCGTGGCGATGCGGCCGTCCTCCTCCAGCCGGACACTGACGGTTGCCTGCGCGTCGGTCCCTTCGGTCACGGCGTGAACCTGGTACAGCTGCAACGTGGCATCGTGGGGGAACAGCGCATCAACCGCATTGAAGGCAGCATCGACCGGACCGTCGCCCTGACTGTCCAGTTGCTGTTCGTCATCGCCGACCAGCATGGTCAGGTTCGCGGTCGCAGGTTCACCTCCGCCGCAAATGACGCGCAGACTGCGGACCTGCAGGTAATCGCTGGTGGTGTTGGCCGTGCTGTCCTGCATCAGCGCAATCAGGTCGTCGTCGTAGACTTCCTTCTTGCGGTCGGCGAGCGCCTTGAACCGAACGAACACATCCTTCAGCTGGTTGTCCCCGATTTCATATCCCAGATCGGCCAACTTGGCGCGCAGCGCGGCGCGACCCGAATGCTTGCCCAGGACCAGCGAGGTATCGGCCAGACCGACGTCGGCGGGGCGCATGATCTCGAACGTCTCGGCGTTCTTCAGCATGCCGTCCTGATGGATGCCGGATTCGTGGGCAAAGGCGTTCTTGCCAACGATCGCCTTGTTGAACTGAACCGGAAAGCCCGACACCTGCGCCACGCGACGGGAAATGCCCATGATCTTGCGGGTGTCGACGCCGGTCGTGAACGGCATGATGTCGTGGCGCACCTTCAGGGCCATCACGACCTCCTCCAGCGCAGTATTGCCAGCGCGTTCGCCCAGACCGTTGATCGTGCATTCGACCTGACGGGCGCCAGCCTCGACCGCGGCGAGGCTGTTGGCGGTCGCCATGCCCAGATCGTTGTGACAGTGCGTGGCAAAGATGATCGAGTCCGCGCCGGGCACCCGCTCCAGCAACATGCGGATCAGATCGGCGGATTCGCGCGGCGCGGTATAGCCGACGGTATCGGGGATGTTGATCGTGGTCGCACCGGCCTTGATGGCGATTTCGACGACCCGGCACAGATAGTCGTGTTCCGTCCGCGTAGCGTCCATCGGCGACCATTGGACATTGTCACACAGGTTGCGGGCATGCGTTACGGTGTCGTGAATACGCTGTGCCATCTGGTCCTTGTCCAGATTGGGGATCGCGCGGTGCAGCGGAGATGTCCCGATGAACGTGTGAATGCGGGGTTTGCGGGCGTTCTTCACGGCCTCCCAGCAGCGGTCGATGTCAGGGAACTGCGCGCGGGCCAACCCGCAGATCACGGCATTCTGGGACATCTTGGCGATTTCCGACACGGCGGCAAAGTCGCCTTCGGACGCGATGGGGAAGCCGGCTTCGATGACGTCGACCCCCATTTCGTCCAGCAGCTGGGCTATCTCCAGCTTTTCGGCGTGGGACATCGTGGCGCCGGGCGACTGTTCGCCGTCGCGCAGAGTGGTGTCGAAAATCAGGACGCGGTCTTTATCTGACATGTTCTTGCTTCTTCTGCCTTGGAGCTGGTGTCTTTGTCGACCGGGCGCACAACCTGACTGAGCGGCGGCCCGGCGGACCCGCTCAGCGCAGCGTAAGAAGAAGCAGACCGCGGAGGTTCACGGCAAACGAGGCGCCTTGGGGCGCCCTCGGTGCGGTGGACAGGTGGTGAATCCGGGTCATGGCCGGAACTATGGCCCGAGGATTTCGATATGAAAAGGGGCCAGCGGCGAAAAAAACCGCTGGCCCCAAAACATGGCAAGACGTGCAGCGCGCCGTTCAGGCGGCGCAGCGTTCGAATTCAGACAGCGCGGCGCGCAGGTCGTTCGTGAGCTTGGCAATCTGCTGACGATAGCTTTGGACATAGCCCGCGCGGGCCGATGCGACGTCGGTCTGATCCTGAAGATAGGTATCCAGCCGCGACGCAACCGCCACGTTATAGGTGTAGGCCGCCTTCACACCGCTGAGGGAACGCGAGATCGACGAATACTTGTCGTCCGCGGCCGTGCTGCCGATGGCGATGGCGCCCGAAACGGTGTCGAAGGCGGTATTGACGGCACCCTGCTGCGCCTCGGCCTTGGCTTTGGCGGTATCGCGCTGGGCGGCCGACACAGCGGCCGGGGCCAGATCAGTGACCTGCCGGAGCTTCAGCTGCGCCAACTGCGCGCCCGCCGATTTGCCCTGCACGGCCGAGTTGATGTTGTCGACGGTGCGGATGCCGATGGTCGACCAGTTGGCGTTACCGCTGAGGATCTCACCCAGACTGTCGCCGATTCCGACGCTTGCGGACGCGATGCGTGCGGTTCCCTGCGCCGGGTTCCGGTCGGGCAGGATCGAGGCCGCGAGGTCCAAAAACGCCACGCAGGTGTCGCGAATCAGACCTGTCACGACGATGCCCTTGTTGCCGAATTCGATCTTGTCCTGAATCGACATCAGCTCCTGATGCAGCTTTTCAGCGGCGGCAATGTGACGGCGAATGTTGGCGATCTTGGCAGAGCTGTCTGCACAGCTTTGCGGAATTTGAAGGTTGAACTGATGGACGAGCGGTTGGTACCGCGGAATGCTGTTGACGCGTAGCTGCGGAGAATTGGCCATTTGAAAAAACCTATCGTCAATAAATGATCAAAGATTAGCCCCAGCTTGCGCCGTTTGCATGACATAAATTTCAGCACTCGGTTTTCGCCAGAGAATGGCAAGAAACCGCCGTTAAAATTCCATCTTCGGACATTTGTTCTGGATCACGGTCTTGCCCTGCGCCTGCGCAGCGGTGGCGGCTGATTCGCTTTGTACACCGATCTGCATCCAGACCGTCCTGAGATCGGGCAATTCCCGCAGCGCCTCATCCACGATGGCAGGCACCGCGTCAGAGCGGCGGAAGATGTCGATCATGTCGACAGCTGCGTCCTTGGGGATGTCAGACAGAGACGCGTAGACGTGCTCTCCCAATATCTCTTGGCCGTCATGGCCGGGATTGACGGGAATGACGCGATAGCCGCGCATTTGCAGGAACTGCGCCACGCCGAAGCTG
>QFNE01000015.1 GCA_003240735.1 Paracoccus denitrificans
GCCTGCACCAGCTCGCGCGTCGCCAGTATCCGTGCCCGGTCGGGTGAGACGACTTCCAACAGCCCCACGTCGGGCAGGATTTGCGTGGCGTTCGTGTCGATGTCGTCGGCGAATGACGCATAGGGCACTGGTGTGTCGCCCTGCACGTATGACGTTCCCGTGTAGACGATAATGTCGCCGAACACCTGAAGGCTTCCCTTGGTCAGTTGCGATCCCGTCAGCTTCGCAAACGACCCGTCCGCGCCGATGCGGCACTTGAACGGCGGGTAGGACACGATGCCCAATATCCCGCCCAGCTTGATCACAGAACAGTTCCAGTCACCCGCTAGCCCGGAAACCGAAATCTGATCGTTGGGCAATGCGGCACCCTGCAGGGCCGACAGTGCAGGTGACAGGCTGTCCGCACCGCCTTCGGCCAACGCTTGGCGGATGCCTTCGCCCAGTGCGGTGTCGATCTGGGTCAATCGCTCCTGATCCGTGGGTCGAACCCCTTGGGCGGACACTGCCAGCGGGGTTGCCAGCAAGGCGATTGTCAGAATTGCGGCTTGGCGGTTCATACCTCATTCCCCCGATGATGCAGGTGGGGCATCAACCGCGTGGGCCAGCAGCAGTTCCCGGGGCGCAATCCGCGTGGCGAGTTCGTGCGTGCCAGCCAACACGACCTTTGGTGCTGCAAATTCCTGCGCCGCCTGAACGAAGCGAGCGGCACACAGGCACCACCGGTCGCCGGGTTTCAGACCCGCAAAACGATACTCGGGCCGCGGGGTCGAAAGGTCATTTCCCAGATACTTGGAAAACGCCAGAAACTCGGCCGTCACGATCACGCAGACCGTATGGCTGCCCTGATCCTCGGGGCCGGTGTTGCAGCAGCCGTCGCGATAAAAGCCCGTCACGGGATCTGTCGAGCATGGCTCCAAAGGTCCACCCAGAACGTTGACAGATGAATACATCTTCACCTCCGACCTATCTAAAGCGGTTCCCCAACGCGCGCAGCCGATCCGTCATAGACTGCGGCGCAGCCTCGGGTTCAGCGGGCGCAGTAGGCGCAGCTTGCGGCGGAGCTTTGCGTGGCGCATCGGCAATCTTGTCGCCGTTTCGCGCAGGTGACACCTGTGCCCCGACCGCCGTCTGGAACCGTGCGTCATCTTTGGCGGCCAGCATCACCGCGCCGTCTGAAATCCCGCGCATCAGGTCATCGAGCCATGGCCCTTCAGCTTTGGCGAAATCTGAAAGGACGTATGGCGCAACCCGGTCCTTGTGTCCCGGGTGCCCGATCCCAAGGCGCACGCGGCGGTACCCTTCCCCGATATGCTGGTGGATGGATCGCAGACCGTTATGCCCTGCATGTCCGCCCCCGACCTTGACCCGGCACTTGCCCGGCGCAAGGTCCAGCTCATCATGGAACACCGTAACATCATCGGGGGCCAGCTTCAGATAACGCATCGCTTCACCGACGGATCGACCGGAGTCGTTCATGAAGGTGGTGGGTTTCAGCAACGTGACCCGGGTTTCACCCAGACGCCCCTCCGACACCTGCCCCTGAAAGCGCGGCTTCCAGGGCGAGAAGCCGTGATCCTCGGCGATCCGGTCCACGGCCATGAAGCCGATATTGTGCCGGTTGCCCGCATATTTCGCGCCCGGATTTCCCAAACCCACGATCAGTTGCATGTCTTACCTTCCCTGACGGCGCCCAAACTGGGGCCCATCCCTTGCAGGTGGCCTCGCCCGTAACTAATGTTCTGTCAACCTTTCGCCCGTAACACGAGGACCGATGTCCCGGCAGGGCGGCGAATCGCGACAAATTCAGGACAGGGACAGGATGCAGGAACCGGCCGAATTTTATATGAATACCCTCGTCCCCATGGTCGTAGAACAGACCAGCCGGGGCGAACGCGCCTACGACATCTTTTCGCGGCTGCTGAAGGAACGGATCATCTTTGTGTCGGGCCCCGTCCATGACGGCATGGCCACACTGATTTGCGCGCAGCTGCTGTTTCTTGAGGCGGAAAACCCGTCCAAGGACATCAGCATGTACATCAACAGCCCCGGCGGCGTGGTGACGGCTGGCCTCTCGATCTATGACACGATGCAGTACATCCGGCCCCGCGTGTCGACGCTGGTGATCGGTCAGGCGGCGTCGATGGGCGCCTTGCTGGCGACCGCAGGTGAAAAAGGTCAGCGTTTGGCGCTGCCGAATGCCCGCATCATGGTTCACCAGCCGTCGGGCGGGTTCCAGGGCACAGCAGCTGACCTGCTGATCCACGCGGACGAAACGGCGAAGCTGAAGCATCGCCTGAACGAGATCTTCGTTCATCATACCGGCCGCACCCTGGAGGAAGTCGAGGAGGCGCTGGACCGCGACCGCTTCATGTCCCCCGAAGAGGCCAAGGATTGGGGTCTGATCGACACGGTTGTCGAAAACCGTGGCAAGGCTGATCCGAACGCGTCCTGATCCGGGACCGTTACATCGGGTGCGGCGTTTTTCGATTGTGACGCGGCACCGCCGCTCCTAACATGGGGCAATTGGTGAACTTTGGGGTCCGACACCGGGCCCCGACACCAACAGTGACAAGGAACTGACCATGGCAAACCAGCCCGGCAGCGACAGCAAGAACACGCTTTACTGCAGCTTTTGCGGCAAAAGCCAGCATGAGGTGCGCAAACTGATCGCGGGTCCCACCGTGTTCATCTGTGACGAGTGTGTCGAGCTGTGCATGGATATCATCCGCGAGGAAACGAAATCCTCGGGTCTGAAATCCGGTGACGGTGTGCCGACGCCGCGCGAAATCATGGGCGTTCTGGACGATTACGTCATCGGCCAGGAACATGCCAAACGCGTGCTCTCGGTCGCTGTTCATAACCACTACAAACGTCTGAACAACAGCGCCAAGAACGATATCGAACTGGCCAAGTCGAACATCCTGCTGATCGGCCCCACGGGTTCGGGGAAAACGCTGCTGGCGCAGACGTTGGCCCGGATTCTTGACGTGCCGTTTACGATGGCTGATGCCACCACGCTGACCGAGGCGGGCTATGTCGGTGAAGATGTTGAAAACATCATCCTGAAGCTTCTGCAGGCCAGCGAATACAACGTCGAACGCGCGCAGCGCGGCATTGTCTATATCGACGAGGTCGACAAGATCACGCGCAAGTCCGACAACCCCTCCATCACCCGCGATGTCTCGGGCGAAGGCGTGCAGCAGGCGTTGCTGAAGATCATGGAAGGCACCGTGGCCAGCGTCCCGCCCCAAGGGGGCCGCAAGCATCCGCAGCAGGAGTTCCTGCAGGTGGACACAACGAACATCCTGTTCATTTGTGGCGGCGCATTTGCCGGGTTGGAACGGATCATCGCGCAGCGCAACAAGGGCACGGCGATGGGCTTTGGAGCCGAGGTCAAGGAAAACGACGACCGCGGAGTGGGCGAACAGTTCAAGCAACTCGAGCCCGAGGACCTTCTGAAGTTCGGCCTGATCCCCGAATTCGTCGGTCGTCTGCCCGTCATCGCGACGCTGACCGATCTGGACGAAGACGCGCTGATGCAGATACTGACGCAGCCCAAGAACGCGCTGGTCAAACAGTATCAGCGGCTGTTCGACATCGAGGACGTCAAGCTGACTTTCACGGATGATGCGGTACTGGCGATCGCCAAGCGCGCCATCAAGCGCAAGACCGGTGCCCGCGGTTTGCGGTCGATCATGGAGGACATCCTGCTGGACACGATGTTCGAACTACCCGGCATGGACAGCGTGACCGAGGTCGTCGTGAACGAAGAGGCTGTGGACAACCCGGCAGCCAAACCGCTGCTGATCCACGCGGACGCGGCGAAGAAAGAGCCTGCCGCAGCCGGCTAAGGCCGCGGCGTCAAGGTTGCTCCGAAGGGCGGTCCGATGGGCCGCCCTTTTTGCATATCGCCCCTATCCGGCACCGTATGGCAGACGATAGCCGATTGCCTCGGCCAGATGGGGGGCGCGCACATCCTCGGAGCGATCAAGATCGGCGATGGTACGCGCCGTGCGCAGGACGCGGTGGTACCCTCGCGCGGTCAGCCCAAGCCGGTCCGCAGCGCGGGTCAGCAGTGCCGTCCCCTCGGAATCCGGTGCGGCTATTTCGTTAAGCATCGGTCCGCTCGCGTCGGCGTTCACCTTGATCTGGGCGTGGTCCTTGAACCTTCGCCCCTGTACCTGACGCGCGGCCGCCACCCGTGCGGCAATGGTCGCCGTGTTTTCAACTGGCGGTTCTGAACGCAGATCAGCGATGGAAACGGGCGGGACTTCGATCCGCAAATCGAACCGATCCATCAGCGGCCCCGAGATCTTACCGAGGTAGTCGCTGCTGCAGACGGGTGCGCGCGCACATGCGCGTGCGGCATCCGCCAGATGCCCGCAACGGCATGGGTTCGCGGCAGCGACCAGCAGAAAGCGGCAGGGATAGCGCACGTTGGCATTGGCACGCGCGACGACGACCTCTCCGGTCTCGATGGGTTGGCGCAGCGTATCCAGGACCGCGCGCGAAAATTCAGGCAGCTCATCCAGAAACAGAACGCCGTTATGGGCGAGGCTGATTTCCCCCGGGCGCGCACCTCGACCGCCGCCCACGATTGCGGCGATGCTCGCCGTGTGGTGTGGATCGCGGAACGGCGCGTGGCGGCAGATGCCGGATGCATCAAGCTGGCCGCGCAGGGAATGGATCATCGACGTCTCCAGCGCCTCGGCCGCCGACAAGGGCGGCATCAGACCGGGAATGCGGCTGGCGAGCATGGACTTGCCCGCCCCCGGCGGTCCGGTCATCAGCAAATGGTGGCGACCGGCCGCCGCGATTTCCAGCGCACGGCGCGCCCTGATCTGTCCCCGAACGTCGGACATGTCCTTGAACAGCGGCGCGGCAGCCGCTGTCCCCGGCGTCGCGCGGCTCAAGGGCGCTCGACCCGTCAGGTGATCGATTACAGCGCGCAGATTTGGAGCGGCCAGAACCGGGACATCGGCGACCCACGCAGCCTCTGACCCACAGGATGCGGGGCAGATCAGAGCGCGATCGTCTTCGGCAGCTGCCATCGCGGCAGGCAGCGCGCCGGTGACCGACACCAGACGCCCGTCCAGCGCGAGTTCACCCAAGGCCACTACCCGCTCCAACTCCTCCGCCGGAACGATGTCAAGCGCGGCGAGGATCGCCAGCGCAATAGGCAGATCAAGATGAGAGCCTTCCTTGGGCAGATCGGCCGGGGACAGGTTAACCGTGATGCGGCGCGCCGGCAGCGCGATCGACAGCGCGTCGAAGGTGGCGCGCACGCGCTCCTTCGCCTCGGTCACCGCCTTGTCGGGCAGGCCCACAATCGAAAAGCTGGGAAGGCCAGCGCCAATGGATGCCTGCACCTGCACCAGACGCCCTTCGACGCCTTCGAATGCGACGCTGTAGGCGATGGCGACCATATGCGTTGGCCCCCGTGTCCGCCCGCGTTGCCAAAGTGGTTAACGCGCGATGATTAACGCTTGGTTAACCAAAGAGCTCGCGGCAGAATTCCAGTCCTGAAATCAGGGCGTCGACCTCGGCCTTTGTGTTGTACATGGCAAAGCTGGCGCGTGCGGTGGCGGTCTTGCCGTAGAACTCCATCAACGGCATCGCACAGTGCGTACCGGCCCGGATCGCGATGCCCCTCTTGTCCAGAATGGTGGACAGGTCGTGCGCGTGCGCACCTTCCATCGTCATCGAAAAGATGGCGCCCTTGTCCGGTGCGTCGCCCTGAACCTCCAGCCAGTTCAACGACCGCAAACGGTCCCGGGCATAGTCGCGGATGGAACGTTCATGTGCCGCGACGTTCTCCATCCCAAGGCCCGTCAGATAATCCAGCGCCACGCCAAGCCCGATCTGATTGACGATACCGGGTGTGCCAGCCTCAAACTTCAGCGGGGGCTCGGCATAGGTCACGAAGTCTCGGGTCACGTCCTTGATCATGTCGCCGCCGCCCATGAAGGGGCGCATTTCGGCCTGACGCTTCGGGTCGATCCAGATCGCACCTGACCCGGACGGCCCGTAAAGCTTGTGCCCCGTGATCGGATAGAACGCGACGCCAAGGCTTGCGACGTCAACCGGCATGTGCACCGCGGCCTGACTGCCATCGGCCAGAACCGGCACGTCGGTTCCGCGCGCAATTGCGCCGACGTCAACGACAGTGCCGGTGACGTTCGACATGTGGGTGACGGCGATCAACTTGGTTTTCGGTCCGACGGCCTCAAGCACCTTTTCAGCGGGAAGGCTGCCGTCGGGTTCGGGCTCGATCCATTTCAGAACGACCCCTTGGCGTTCGCGCAGGAAATTCCACGGCACGATGTTGGCGTGGTGTTCAAGGACGGACAGGACGATCTCATCCCCCGGCTGCATCATCGGTGCCGCCCACGCATAGGACACGAGGTTGATGCCTTCGGTCGTGCCGCTGGTGAAGATGACACCGCTTTCCGGCGCGTTCAGGAACCGCGCAATCGTCGCGCGGACGCGTTCGTAATTATCGGTCGCCAGATTGGACAGGAAGTGCAGGCCACGGTGAACATTCGCGTATTCGGCCCCATAGGCCTGCGCGATGGCATCGATCACGACTTGCGGCTTCTGCGCGCTGGCACCGCTGTCCAAGTAGACCAGCGGCTTGCCGTTCACTTGCCGCGACAGGATCGGGAAGTCGGCACGGACCTTATCAACGTCGAAACTCATAGCGGGATCTCCGGGGTCAGACCAAGTGCGGTGGCCAGCACCGACAGGACGATCCCGGTCAGAAGCATCGTGCCGAAGATGCCCATGGCCACCATAAGCGGGCTTCGAAAGCCATGGACCGCCTGCGCAAAACGCACCGCCAGATAGATATAGGTCACGATGATCGCGATCCCCACCAGCCCGGCGACAAATGGCAGGATCAGCGCGACGACCAGCTGCACCAATTGCAGGGTCAACATCACGACCTCGAGCCAGGCGACGGCGCGAAGCGACGCTTCGAAATCGCCCTCTCCCCGGAACAGTCGGCCGACCCGGTCTAGAAGCAGCGCGAAAAGTCCCCCACTGAAAAGCTGGACGACCGCGCTCGGGATGGGTTGGCCGGCAAGCTGCCATAGTGACGAATAGATCGGACTGCCACCCGGATCGGGGCCACGCAACAGCCATGCGAGCATCGCCCCTACTGCCGCAGCGACCACCAGCAAGGTCCAGCTTTGCGGGATTCCAACGCCCCTGCGGCGCAGGTCGGCGAGCGCGGCCCCGGGGTCGCGAAGGGTCAACAGCAGCAGATCAAAGAAACCCGACATCGGTGGCCTTTAAGTTTGGGGCGCCGCGCGACGCGCAGCCGACAATGCCCTGACATGAAGCGCCAAAAACGCCAAGAACGCGACGCCGGTCAAGGCGTTGACGACGCTTAATCCGGTCGAAGGTCCGATCAGCCCCGCGACCAAACCGCCCAGCAGCATCAACGGCGCGATCATGGCCAGGGTCCAGATCAGTGCAAGTCGCGCATCATGGCCGTCGATGGGCAGACGCACGATCCGCGCAAGAAGCTGCATGAAGCCGGCCAGCGCATAGACGAACAGCGGCATGATGATCATCACCGCCAACAACGATCCACCCATGCGCGCGTCAAGTGGGACCGAAGGGTCAAGCTGCGCCATACGCGTGTTGACCGGCCACTGGGCGGCCATGAACACGGCCATCGTCGCCATCAGGAGCGCCAGAAGGCCCGCCTCGGACATGCCGCGCAGGGACAGGATGGTCGCGCCGGGGCGACGCCATCCGGCGATCAGCCGAGGCAGCACCCCTTGCGCACCCATGACTTATCGCTGCGCGACGCGATCGGACGCGTGCCCGACCAGCCAATCATCCAACCGCGCAGTGATACGGTCGCGGATATCGTCATCATCGATCTCGGCCAGTGCATCGGCCAGGAACGACAGGACCAGCAGAACGATGGCACGATCCTTGGGAACGCCCCGGGACCGCAGATAATAAAGCGCGGTTTCGTCAATCGCACCGGTCGTCGAACCGTGGCTGCACTTCACGTCGTCGGCATAAATCTCGAGCTCGGGCTTGGCCAGAAACTGGCTCGATTCGTCCAGAAGCAGCGCCTGGCTGATCTGATAGCCGTCGGTTTTCTGTGCACCCGGTTTGACAAGGATCTTGCCTTGGAACACGCCGACCGCGCCGTTTTTCAGCACCTTCTTGAACACCTGACGACTTTCGCAGCGTTCTGCCGCGTGGGTGATGAAAATGGTGTCGTCGTGATGGAATTCGCCTTCGGCGGAATCGCCCAAGACCGCCCCGGCGACGTGCGCGACCGAGTCGTCGCCCGCAATCTCGATGAAGGCTTCGTTCCGCATCATGCGGCCGCTGACGGTCAGGATGAACGACTTAAACAGCGCCTTGTCGGCCACGCGCGCGAAGATGTGCGAAATGCCCACCTTGTCGACGGTCGCCCGCTGGTTCGAGATCATGTGCAGACGCGCCCCGTCCAGCACCTCGGCCTCGACGACGATGTTGGACCGTGCCCCGACCAGACCGGATTCGATGACCGTCGCCTCGGAACCGGGTTCCATGCGGATCAGGTGGTGGATGTTGACATCGGCGCTGTCGTTCGTCCGGCGATGGATGATGTGGATTGGCTGCGAAAGCTTGCCAGTGACGCGAAGAACGATGCCTTCTCGCGCAGCCAAGGTGTTCAGCGTCGCGAACGGACGCGCCACGGGCGATTGCCCCCGTGCCTCCATTGTCCCGTATTGAGCAACTGCCCAATCGGGCGCGTCGTCCAGCCTTGCCAGCTCCACGCCGTCAGTCGGGAAAGCATCGGACGCAGCGGCGTCGAACTTACCGTCGACAAAGACCAGCTTGGTTTGCGCCAGCCCATCGTAAATCAGCGTATCACCCACGTTCGGATCAATCGCTACAGCCTTCGGCCGCGGGGCGTTAAATGGGGCCGGGTCAGTGTAACGCCAGTACTCGTCCCGCGGCTTCGGCAGACCCATGGCCTGCAGCCGGCTTAGCGCATCAGCGCGTGCCGCGGCCAGCGGACCGCCCTGCGGCAAGTCAATCGCCTGCAGCCTTGCATGCAGCGCGTCAACCGGCGCAGCGGTGCCGGCCACCTCTGGCTTGGTATCAGTCTCGCGAACTTGGGTGTCCGTCATCAGGCCTACTCCGCCAGAATGTCGGCGTAACCGTTGTTCTCGACTTCCAGCGCCAGTTCGGGCCCGCCGGACCGGATGATCTGGCCGTTCGCCATGATGTGCACGACGTCCGGTTTGATGTGATCCAGCAGACGTTGATAGTGCGTGATCACCAGAAAGCTGCGTTCCGGGCTGCGCAGCGCGTTCACGCCGTCTGCCACCAGCCGCATGGCGTCGACGTCCAGACCCGAGTCCGTTTCGTCCAGAATGCACATGCTGGGTTCCAGAATGGCCATCTGCAGAATTTCGTTGCGCTTCTTCTCGCCGCCCGAAAAGCCGACGTTGACCGGCCGCTTCAGCATGTCCGCGTCGATTTTCAGCGACTTGGCACGCTCGCGGACCAGACGCAGGAAGTCGCCCGACGAAATCTCTTCCTCGCCGCGCGACTTGCGCTGCGCGTTCAGCGCGGTGCGCAGGAAGGTCATGTTGCCGACGCCCGGAATCTCGACCGGATACTGAAACGCCAGGAACAGACCTGCGGCGGCACGCTCTTCCGGCTCCATATCGAGCAGGTCGACGCCATCCAAAGTTGCCTTGCCCTCGGTCACCTCGTACCCGTCGCGGCCCGACAGGACGTAGGACAGCGTCGATTTCCCCGACCCGTTCGGACCCATGATCGCGTGAACCTCTCCGGCAGGAACCGTCAGGTTCACACCCTTCAGGATCTGCTTATCCTCGTCCTCAAGCTTCACGTGCAGGTTCTTGATATCTAGCATTTCTTTCCTCATCATGGCGTCTGTCGGGGCGCTAATGCCGGCGCCATCGGCGTGTTCGGTTTGGCGGTCGGGCGGACTGGGATCAGCCCACTGACCCTTCCAGAGAGATGGCGACCAGCGACTGGGCCTCCATTGCGAATTCCATCGGCAACGCTTGCAGCACTTCGCGGCAGAAACCGTTGACGACCAGAGCCACAGCCTCTTCCTCGTCCATGCCGCGCTGGCGGCAATAGAACAGTTGGTCGTCATCGACCTTGCTGGTCGTCGCCTCATGCTCGACCCGGGACGAGGTGTTCTTGACTTCGATGTAGGGCACGGTATGCGCCCCGCACTGATCGCCGATCAGCAGACTGTCGCATTGGGTATAGTTGCGGCTGTTCGTGGCGCGCGGGTGCATCGACACCAACCCGCGATAGGTGTTCTGCGCACGACCGGCAGAAATCCCTTTGGAAACAATGCGAGAGCGCGTGTTCTTGCCAAGATGGATCATCTTGGTGCCGGTGTCGGCCTGCTGCGCATTGTTGGCAATCGCGATCGAGTAGAACTCGCCCTGGCTTTCTTCACCGCGCAGGATGCAGGACGGATACTTCCACGTGATCGCGCTGCCGGTTTCGACCTGCGTCCACATGACCTTGGCACGCGCCTCGCGGCAATCGGCCCGCTTGGTCACGAAGTTATAGATGCCGCCCTTGCCTTCTTCGTCGCCCGGATACCAGTTCTGGACCGTCGAATATTTGACCTCGGCGTCTTCCAGAATGACGATTTCAACAACCGCGGCATGCAGCTGCGCAGTGTCGCGCTTGGGCGCGGTGCAGCCTTCCAGATAGCTGACGTAGCTGCCCTTGTCGGCGATGATCAGAGTGCGCTCGAACTGCCCGGTGTTTTCGGCATTGATCCGAAAATACGTCGACAGCTCCATCGGGCAGCGAACGCCCGGCGGGATATAGACGAAGCTGCCATCCGAAAAGACGGCGCTGTTCAGCGTGGCAAAGAAGTTGTCGGTCTGGGGCACAACGCTGCCCAGATACTTCTTCACCAGATCGGGGTGGTTCCGGATCGCCTCGCTGATCGAACAGAAGATGACCCCGGCCTTAGCAAGTTCGTCCTTGAACGTGGTTCCGACGCTGACGCTGTCGAAGACGGCATCGACCGCAACGCGGCGTTCACCGTCTCGGCCATCGAACGGCGTCGCCTCGGCGCCTTCGACGCCAGCCAGGATCGCCTGTTCCTTCAGCGGAATGCCCAGTTTTGCATAAGTCGCCAGCAGTTTGGGATCGACCTCATCCAGCGACTTCGGCTTGACGGCCATGCTTTTCGGACGGGCGTAGTAGTACTGTTCCTGATAGTCGATGTTGGGATAGTTCAGCATCGCCCAGCGGGGTTCGGTCATGGTCTGCCAACGGCGGAATGCCTGAAGGCGCCACTCGGTCATCCATTCGGGTTCATGGTTCTTTTCCGAGATCAGGCGGACGATGTCCTCGTTCAGCCCCTTGGGGGCGTATTCCATGTCGATCTCGGTGTCCCAACCGTACTTGTAGGACCCCATATTCGCGACGGTTTCCACCGTTTCGCGGTCCACGCCCTCGCGGACTTCGATCTGCGGCTCATCCAGCGTGGTCATCGGCCCACCTTCCCTTGCTTGCCCTGCCAGCGCGCATGGGCGGTAAGCCACGCATCGGCAAAGCGATCCAATTCCTCTGCGGTCGTTGCATATCCAAACGACACACGAAGCGCGCAACCGGCGTCATCCGGTTGAACACCCATCGCGCGCAACACCCCGCTGTCCCGCACCTTGCCGGACGAACACGCCGAACCTGCGGAAACGGCAAAGCCGGCCAGGTCCATCTGCATCACCTGCGTCTCTCCCCGCCATCCCGGTGTCAGGATTGAGAGGGTCTGCGGCAAGCGGCGGGATTCGCGCCCCGGAAACATAGTGTTTTCCGCGCCATCTTCCAGTCTGGTTTGCAAATGATCGCGCATTTCAGTCAGGTTTTCGGCCATTCCGCCGGTCAGGTCGCGCTCGGCCGCCGCCGCGGCTGCTGCGAAGCCCGCAATCCCGATCAGGTTTTCGGTCCCTGCCCTGCGCCCCAGCTCCTGCCCGCCACCACGGGTCCGCGCCTCGATTTCATACCCTTTCGGCAGGATCAGCGCGCCAATCCCCCGCGGGCCGCCCAGCTTGTGGGCGCTGACAAAACCAATGGTCACGCCCAGCCATTCGAATCCGAACGGAATCTTTCCAAACGCCTGCGTCAGGTCACTGCCGCCGAGCCCCTGCGGCAGGGTCTGGATCACGCCGGTTTCGCTGTTGGCCAGTTGCAGCGTGGCGGTGGACGGGTCGGGCACAGTAACTTGGCCGTCCGCGTCGACGGCCACGTCCTCGTTGCACCACGCGCGCACGCAGTCATGCTCGATCCCCGCGCATGACAGACCTCGGTCAGCCAGCGCCAGCGCGGCCCCTTCGGTCGCGCCAGAGGTGAAGACGATATCGGCCCCCTGCGCCCCCAAGGCCACGGCGATGGTTTCGCGGGCGCGTTCCATCAGCATCTTGGCTGCACGCCCTTCTGCGTGAACGCTGGAGGGATTGCCCACGACGTCCATCGCATCCGCCATTGCCGCGCGCGCCTCGGGGCGAAGCGGGGCGGTGGCGTTCCAGTCCAGATAGACGCGGCTCATGTCCGCAGGGTGTCCGCAATACGCTGCGCAAGGCGGGCGGCGACGGCGGTCTTGTCCATGCGCGGCCATGTTTCTGCACCTGTATCGTCGATCACGGTGACCGCGTTTTCGGGGCCGCCCATGATCCCTGTCGCGGGGCTGACATCGTTGGCCACGATCCAGTCGCAGCCCTTGCGAAGCCGCTTGGCCCTGGCGTATTCGACGACATCGTCGGTTTCCGCGGCGAACCCCACGACCAGACGCGGGCGTCCGGTTTCCAGCTTGCTGACCCACGCGAGAATGTCGGGGTTTTCCCGGAAGCGCAGCGTTGGCGGTTGGCCAGCGGCGTCCTTCTTGATCTTGTGGTCGGACCCGTTGGCGACGTGCCAGTCGGCCACCGCCGCGGCCATCACGGCGGCGTCGGCAGGCAGCGCGGCAGCCACGGCGTCGCGCATCTGCTGGGCAGTCTCAACCGATATGACATCCACACCGGTCGGGGGCGGAACCTCGGCGGGTCCGGTTACAAAGCTGACCTTCGCCCCCAGATCGCGCAGCGCCGCCGCGATCGCCGTCCCCTGCGCGCCGGATGATCGGTTGGCGATATAGCGCACCGGATCAATAGGTTCGTGCGTCGGTCCGGACGTGACGATGATGTGGCGACCCGCCAGCGGTCGCAGGCGCGGCTGCACGATCACCGCCTCGGGCGGCAGTCGAAGGGGTGCCTGGACCAGCGCACCGCCCGTCGTCAGCGTCTGGCGGATGGCGGCCACGATCGCCTCTGGCTCGGACATGCGACCATCACCGAATTCACCGCAGGCCATGTCGCCTGCATCGGGGCCGACGAACAGGATGCCGTCGCGGGCCAGCGTTTCCCGGTTGCGCCGCGTCGCGGGATGTTCCCACATCCGCACGTTCATCGCGGGCGCGATCAGCACCGCCTTGTCCGTAGCCATCAGCAGGGTCGAGGCCAGGTCATCCGCAAGCCCCCCCGCCATCTTGCCCATCAGGTCCGCGGTAGCAGGAGCGACGACAACCAGATCTGCGGCGCGGGACAACTGGATGTGCCCCATTTCCGCCTCTCGGGTCAGGTCGAAAAGTCCAGTGTGACACGCGCGATTGGTCAGCGCCGACAGCGTCAGGGGCGTTACGAACTGGCTGCCTGCGCGGGTCAGGACCGTGGTGACTGTGGCGCCCGCCTTGATGATCTGGCGCACGAGCTCCGGCGTTTTATAGGCCGCGATGCCGCCACCGATCACCAACAGGATATGCTTGCCTTGCATCCGCGCCTCCAACCAAAAGCCCTGCGCCTTAGATTAGGGATGATCCGTTACCGCAACAAGAAACCGTCAGCCAAGATAGGCGCGCAGTCCCGGTGGTGGGTCGTCCAGAAGGGCGACGGTATCCATGGGTGGCGCCGCGCGGCCTTGATCAACAACGATCGTCAGGGGCGCAAACCGGCGGGCATCGTCGGGGTCGTGCGTGACCATCAGGACCGTCGCATGGGTCTCGGACGCAATCTCCATCAGCAGGTCCAGCATCTGATCCTTCAGCGCGGGGCCAAGCGCTGCGAACGCCTCGTCCAACAGCAGGATGGGCCGAGAGCGAAGGAGGACCCTTGCCAAAGCCACACGGCTTTGCTGCCCACCCGACAACTGCGCCGGGCGGCGATCCGCCAAATCGTGAAGCCCAACCCGGTCCAGCGCAGCAGTTACCGCCGCTTTCTGCGTGGGGCTTAGACGCAGGTCGGGGCGCAAGCCTAGTCCGACATTCTGGCCCACCGTAAGATGTGGGAAAAGGTTCTGATCCTGAAACAATATCGACACCGGCCTGTCACCGGGTGACATCGCGCTCAGGTCTTTACCGTTCCAGACGATCCGACCGCTTTCCGAGGCAAGGAAACCAGCGACCAATGACAGAAGCGTCGATTTGCCCGACCCGGACGGACCCATGATCGCGACGCGGGAGCCGTCAGGTACTTTCAGGTCGGCAGACAGCCGGAATGTCCCCAGCGTCACGGTGACGTTTTCGAACTTCAGGGCGGAAATCTCAGGCATAACGGCGGCCCCATTTGTCGAAAAGCCAGAACAGGGCAAAGCTGATGGCCATCAGCAGAACCGCTGCCGACGCCGCATCGGCCATCCGGTAACGTCCCATCAGCAGAAACAGCTGCATCGGCAGCGTCGTGCGCTCACCCCCGGAAAACAGCGTGATGACGCCCAGATCACCCATCGACAGGGCGGCGGCCAGACCGGCAGCAAACCCCAGCGGCCGCGCCATGCGGGGCAGCGTCACCCAGCGCAGCCGCGCCCAGCCGGTCATGCCCAGCGATGTGGAAAGCCGCCCGAAATCGTCATCGACCGCCTTGGCCGCCGGGATCAGCGCCCGCAGCGCAAAGGGCAGCGCCATGACCGCATTGACGATGACCGTCACTGGCAACGCCAACGTTTCCGGCACCACCCAACCGCGCACCGCCAGATAGATCCCGGTGCCCAGAACCAGGGGAGAGGCCACCAGCGGCAGCATTCCCGCAGCCTCGATCCAACGCCTGCCGCCGGGGGCCAGCGCAAGCGACAGTGCCAGGCCCATCAGCAACGTCAGGGCCGTCGAGGTGAGCGCCATCCCGATGGACCGGGCCGCTGAAAGCCAGACAGACGGGGACAGGCTGATCAGCCCCGGCACGCCCGGAATGATGATCGCGGCCATGGGGACCAGCAGAAACAGGCCCGCTGCGGCGATGGTCAGGGCGTCCCCCCATCCACGCCATCCACGCGGCGCGATGATCGGCGTGGCGCGGTCGAATCCTGCGCCGAATGCTGTGGGCAATGTGACCCGCGCCGCCAGCGCCATGGCGACGACGCTTAGCCCGACCTGAACCAATGCCAGTGTCGCCGCCCGGCCCATGTCGAAATCGAACCGGAACGCCTGATAGATCGCAAGTTCGACCGTGGTGGCCCTTGGCCCGCCCCCCAACGTCAGGGCCACCGCAAAGCTGTTCAGGCACACCAGAAACACGGCCAACCATGCCCCCGGCGCGACCGCGCGCAGCATCGGCCGTTCCAGATGGCGGGCCATCTCGGACGGCTGAAACCCCAACGATGACGCCAGCCGGAACCGCTCGGCCGGGATCGCCTGCCAGCCCTGCAGGATCAGGCGCACCGACAGCGGTAGGTTAAAGAAGACATGCGCCAGAATGACGCCCTGCCAGCCGTAGATCGAGATTGCCGGCAGACCCAGTTCGGCAAGCCCGCTGTTGATCAGACCTCGCCGACCAAAAACTGCGACCAGCCCCATGACGGCGACGATCACCGGCAGAATGAACGGCGCGCCCATCAGCAGGACCAGCAGGTCGCGTCCGGGAAACACCCGCCGGGCCAAGGCGCGTGCCACCGGGATCGCCAGCAGCACCGATAGCGTGGCCGACAGCGCCGCCTGCCACAGCGTGAACCAGACGGCGCGCACATCCCAAGGGCCAAGACGGCCCAACCCTTGGGCCTGCCACGCCACCATCGCCAGCGTGCCAAGGATCAGCGCCGCCAGCCCGACGGCAACGACCACGCCCGTCCACGGCAGGGCGCGCCTGCCCATTAACCGCGCGCCTGCCGACAGATCACCGGGCCAGCGCCTTCATCCATTCCTCGACCGCGGGCTGGCGCAGCTTTTCTGCCTCATCCTCGGACAGATACAGCGTCTTTTCGGGTTGCGGCAGATCGCGGAACGCCTGCGGCCACTGGTCCTTGGGCAGCTTGGACGGGAAAGACCAGTTCGCCTCGGCGATCATCCCCTGAAATTCAGGTGACAGGATGTAGTCCATGAATTGCTGGGCGAGTTCGGGGTTCTTGGACCCTTTCACCTGCGCGGCGGTTTCGGAAAGGAAATAATGCCCCTCGGGGAAGATCGCGGCCTTCTTGGTCTGATCGTTTTCCGCCACGATGTGATAGGCGGGCGAGGTGGTGTAGGACAGAACCATGTCCGCTTCACCATCCGTGAACATGCCATAGCTTTCAGACCAGTCCTTGGTCACCGTCAGGATCTTGGGCGCAAGCTTGCGCCACGCTTCCTCGGCCCCATCGCCATAGATGGACTTGACCCACAGAAGTCCGGCCAAGCCCGATGCGGATGCGCGCGGGTCCTGAATGACGATTTTCAGATCGCTCGGCGCGTCCAGCAGTTCGGCAAAGCTTTTGGGCGGGTTCGGCGTGCGGGTTTCATCATAGATGAACGCCGTTTGTGACCAGTCGAATGGCAGGAACGTGTCGTCTGTCCACTCGATCGGCAGCGTCAGGCTTTTGACGTCCTGATTATGGGGACCAAACACCCCCAGACTGCGCGCGCGCGCGGTCTGGTCGATGGTCAGGCCGATGACGGCGTCGGCGCGTGTCTGCGCGCCTTCCATCTGAATGCGAGGCAGGACGTCGCCCGTCACCCAGACCAGATCGCAGTTGCAGGCTTTTTCGAAGCCTTCCTCGATCTTGGGACCGGGGCCCCATTCGGACACGAAATAGTCTGGCGCATAGACTGTCAGCTGCTCCGCCGCGAATGCGGGGGTGGCGACCAATGCGGCCAGTGCGAAATGCGTGATCTTCATCGCAATCCTCCTTGGCGATGGTCGGAGAAAGGCTGATGACCTTCCCTCCGCCGGTGTTGACCGGATCAGGTTCGACGGGTTCGCGCGGACGCATCTCAGCCATTTGGCACCCCGAGGTGTCGGCAGGATGACCGCTTTGCGTAGGCACTGCAAGGGGCGCAGCAGGGGCTGATGGCTTGCCGTCGTGAAACGGCCCGGCTATCGGCAAGGGGCAGGTTTCAGGATCGGGGCTGACGGATGAGCTTTAACACCTTCGGGCGAATGTTCCGGTTCACCACATGGGGCGAAAGCCACGGCCCCGCCCTTGGCGCCACAGTTGACGGCTGCCCGCCCGGCGTGCCGCTGGACGAGGCCTTCATCCAGCAATTCCTGGACCGCCGTCGCCCTGGCCAGTCCAAGATGACAACCCAGCGGCAGGAGCCTGACGCTGTCCAGATCCTGTCCGGCGTCTTCGAAGGGGTCACGACCGGCACGCCGATCCAGCTGATGATCCAGAACACTGACCAGCGTTCGCGCGATTATGGTGAAATCGCGCATTCGTTCCGGCCCGGCCACGCAGACCTGACCTATCACCTGAAATACGGCATCCGCGACTATCGCGGTGGAGGCCGGTCCAGTGCGCGTGAAACCGCGGCACGGGTGGCTGCGGGCGGCGTGGCGCAGGCGGTGCTGGCGCAACTGGTGCCGAAACTGAAGATCACGGGATTCATGGTGCAGATGGGCGACTGCAAGATCGACCCGGCGCGCATCGATCTGTCCACCATCGGCGACAACGATTTATTCTGCCCCGACCCCGGCGCGGTCGCACAATGGTCAGACTACCTGTCGGCGATCCGCAAGGATCAGGACAGCGTCGGCGCCATGCTGGAGGTGCTGGTCGAAAACTGCCCGCCGGGGCTGGGTGCACCGATCTATGCCAAACTGGACACTGACCTGGCTGCGGCAATGATGTCGATCAACGCGGTCAAGGGCGTGGAAATCGGCGCAGGAATGGCGGCGGCCATGCTGCGCGGCACCGAAAACGCCGATGAGATCCGAATGGGGAACGATGGGCCCCGATTTGCCAGCAACCACGCCGGCGGCATTCTGGGTGGTATTTCGACCGGGCAGGACATCACCGTCCGCTTCGCGGTCAAGCCGACATCATCCATCCTGACCGCGCGCCAGACCATCAACCAGCGGGGCGAAGACATCGACCTGATCACCAAGGGCCGCCACGATCCCTGCGTGGGGATCCGCGCCGTCCCAGTGGCCGAGGCGATGGCCGCCTGCGTCATTCTGGACCACCTGCTGATGGACCGCGGCCAGACCGGTGGCGTGCGCGGCACGTTCGGCTAAGCGGCGCGATCGATGACGGCGCGCTTGACTAAGTTCGCGCGCCGCGCCACCAGTCGTGTCGTTTGGAAGGCAGTCGAAAGGTCCACCCACCATGTCCATTCCGCAGCAGGGCGGTGGCCCGATCGAGCGTAAGGAACAGCTGGCCGAATACATCGCCAGCGGCGAGAAGACGCGCGACAACTGGCGCATCGGGACCGAGCACGAAAAGTTCGGCTTCACTTGGAACGACCTTGAACCCCTGCCCTATGACGGCAAACGTTCGATCAAGGCGATGCTGGAAGGTCTGCGCGACCGCTTCAACTGGACGCCGGTCGAAGAGGCCGGCAAGCTGATCGGGCTGGAGCGGGACGGCGCCAATGTCTCGCTTGAGCCAGGCGGGCAGCTGGAGCTTTCGGGCGCGCCGCTGGAAACGATCCACCAGACCTGCGACGAGGTGAACCAACACCTGCAAGAGGTGCGCGCGGTTGCCGACGATCTGGGCGCCGGCTTCATCGGGCTGGGTGCCGCGCCGGTCTGGCGGCAGGACCAGATGCCGATGATGCCCAAGGGGCGCTATCGGCTCATGACCGATTACATGGACCGCGTCGGGACGCTTGGGAAACAGATGATGTATCGCACCTGCACGGTGCAGGTGAACCTCGACTTCGGGTCCGAGGCGGACATGGTCCAGAAGCTGCGCGTGGGTCTGGCGCTTCAACCCGTGGCGACGGCGTTGTTCGCGAACTCTCCGTTCCTTGACGGAAAGCCGAACGGCATGAAGTCGTGGCGCGCCCATATCTGGCAGAACCTGGATGCGGCACGGACGGGGATGCTTCCCTTCGCATTCGAAGACGGGATGGGGTACGAACGCTGGGTCGACTATGTCCTTGATGTGCCGATGTATTTCGTCTACCGCGACGGGAAATACATCAACGCGCTGGGTCAGTCCTTCCGCGACTTCATGAACGGCAAGCTGCCTGCGCTGCCGGGCGAGGTGCCGACGCTGTCAGACTGGGCCGACCATCTGACGACGGTCTTCCCCGAAGCGCGGGTCAAGAAATTCATCGAAATGCGTGGTGCGGACGGCGGCCCTTGGCGCCGCCTTTGCGCCCTGCCCGCCCTGTGGGTCGGGCTGCTTTACGACCAAGGTGCCCTTGATGCGGCGACCGACCTGATCAAAGGCTGGGACGACGCGACCCGCGACGGCCTGCGCCGGGTCGCCGCACGCGAAGCCCTGGACGGAGAGGCGAACGGCGTCCGCATGCGCGATCTTGCGCGCGAGGTCGTGGACATCGCACATGCTGGCCTGAAATCGCGTGCCAAGGCTGGCGCAGGCGGGTTGGTCCCAGACGAGACCCATTTCCTTGATGCCCTAAAGGAAAGCGTCGATTCGGGGCAGGTCCCGGCGGACGAACTGCTGGCCAAGTATCGCGGCCCGTGGGACGGCGATCTGGACCCGATCTATCGCGAGTACTGCTACTGAAATGCATAACGGGCCGGTCAAACCGGCCCGTTTCTTTTAGATGTGACGGTTCAGGCTTGCTTGCGATCTGCCATGAACTGATCGAACTCGGCCTTGTCCTTCGCCTCGCGCAGCTTTTCCAGAAAGCCCTTGAACTCGTTGTGTTCTTCTTCCAACCGGCGAAGGGTGTCGTCGCGATAAGCGTCGAACGCGCTGTTCCCGGTCGGCGCGAAAGCCGCGCGGCGGTCATGGAAGTGGCGGCGACGTGCGTTGCAGTTTCCAAACATGCGTTTGCTCCAGATCATGTAACCAAGGATGAAAAGGCCCACTGGCCAAGCAAAGACGAAGCCAAGGATCATCGCGACGATCCATCCGCCCTTGCCGATGCTGTCCAGCCAGTCGCGTGCCATAAGCACAGGGCGCAACAGCGCGGGACGGTCGTCATAGGCAGTGTTACGTGCGCCCGGCAGACGGTTGGCCGGATAGGGTGCGGTGTGCATCAATGTTCGCTCCAGCTGATGTTAATCACATTTACATAGATTGGGGTGCCCCCCGCTCTCTTCAATGCCGGCATGCAAATAATTCAGCTGATACGTCCCAAACCACGAAGATAGATCAGGATGCCGCTTTCCAGCATCTCATGTGGCTCGATGGGCGACCGGCTGCCCGGGCGCGCGCGCGCGAAAAGCTCAACCACCCCATGGGCCATCGCCCACATATGGTTCGCCACCATCAACGTCGGCGGCTGGCTGTCCTCGGGCATATGGGCGAACAGGGCCCGCGTCGCAGACGTCAATACGCCATGCGCCCGTTGTCCGGCCGACCAGAGTTGCGGATTGGCCGACACGTCGACACCCGATTCGAACATGGCAGTGTAAAGCCCCGGCTGCCCGATCGCAAAATCCAGATAGGCTTGCGCCATCCGCAGATACGCCGCAAGCACAGTGGGCTTGCCGTCATCGAATGCCCGCTCGAGGTCGGACGCGAACCGCTGATAGCCGATCCTTGCCACTTCCAGCAGCAGATCCTCGCGCCCCAGAAAGTGTCGATAGGGGGCGGCAGGGCTGACCCCGGCGGACCGCGCCGCCTCGGCAAGGGTCCAACCCATGGGTCCACGCTCTTCGATCAGGCGTGTTGTCGCCTCGATCAGCGCCTCTCTCAGATTGCCATGATGATAGGTTTCACGCGGCACGGGCTTTGAACCTCAGCCGCCTTCGCCGAAGCAGTCTTCCACCAGTTCTGACAATGCCACCAGCAGATCAGCGGCCTGCGATCCTTCGGTCGAAACGGTTATGATGCTGCCACGCGGCGCGGTCAGCATCAGCAGACCCATGATCGAGTCACCCGACACACGCTCTCCGTCTTTTTCGACCCACGCTTGCGCGTCAAATCGCTCGACGGTTTCGACAAACTTGGCAGACGCGCGCGCGTGAAGGCCTTTTTTGTTCATGATCCGCAAATCGCGGGTCAAGACGTCGCTCATGAAACCGCCCGAATGGGGTGGGCATCACCTGGAGTATAGAAATCGATGTACTTCCGCCCCGCCACTGCGGCAGCAGCCACCGCCTTGTCCACGTCAAGACGACGCGACTTGGCCAACTTCACGAGCATGGGCAGGTTCGCACCATAGATGATATGGCGGTGGCGCGCGGCACAGGCAGGGATGGACAGGTTGGATGGCGATCCACCGTACAGGTCGGTGACGATCACAACACCGTTGCCACCATCGACCGCATTCGCCGCTGCGCAGATCTCTGCGGACTTGGCTTCACGGTCGTGGTCTTCTTCGATTGTGACCGCACGAATGCCGGTCTGAGGACCGACGACATGTTCGACTGCGGCAAGATATTCTCGCGCCAATCCACCATGCGCGACAATGACAATTCCGATCAAGGCTTCTTCCGACTTCGGCCGTTGGCTCATTCGGCGGCTCCCAGATGAGCCGGGATCATCCCGGTCGATTCTGCCGCCCGCTCTCGGCGTTCCAGTTCTCTGTGACGCTTAGACACCTGCCAACCCGACTGTGCAAGCGCATCACCCATCTTTTCCACCAATGTGACGGAACGATGTTTGCCGCCCGTGCAGCCGAATCCTATGGCAAGATACGATTTTCCCTCCTGTACATGGGCAGGAAGGACGAATTCGACAAGGCCCAGCACGCGTTCAAAGAACCCGTCATACAGGGGGTCCCCCATGACGTGCGCTTGCACCCTCAGGTCACGGCCATCGAACGGGCGCAATTCCGGTTTCCAATGCGGATTGTCCAGGAATCGACAGTCGAACATCAGATCAAGCCCGCGCGGCATCCCGCGCTTGTAGCTGAATGACTGGACCGAGACCCGCAGCCCCTGATCGTCACGGGCATCGAACAGCCGCGCGAGTTCCGCACGCAGGTCATGCGGCGTCAGATCAGAGGTGTTGATCAGCATGTCGGCACGCGCGCGCACCGGCATCAGCAGATCATGCTCCAGCAGGATCGCCTCGGTCGGTGAACCTTCCTTCGCCAGCGGATGGCGGCGGCGAGTCTCACTATAGCGGCGGATCAACTCATCCGTGCCGCAGTCGAGGTAAAGAACCTCCAGCGCGTAGCCCGGCCGTTTGGTCAGGTCATCGATCAGATCGATCACGTTGGCCGTCGAAAAATCACGGTTGCGGGTGTCCAGCCCCAGCGCCAGCGGCATGGGGCGCACCGGCCCATCCAGCAGTCGCGGGACGAGGCTGAGGGGGATGTTGTCGATCCCTTCGAACCCCATATCCTCTAACGCAGCAATCGCGGTCGAGCGGCCTGCCCCGGACGGTCCGGTGACCAGCATCACCCGCTGTTGCGCGGTTCCGTCGACGTCATGCGAACTTGCCATGCCGGCCTTTTCTGTTGACACCCTCAGTGGCGCCGCCCGGCCAGAAGATATTGCCGCAGCGCCATACCAAGATGCGGACGCAACGGACCGGTGACAAGGGAAATGGCAATATCCATCAGGTCATAAACCTGTGCGGGTGGCAGGCGTGCATCATTTGATTGATCCAGATCGCAGATCAGCGTGATCCGCGTCGGCCCCGCCGGACTGGCGTTCAGCAGTCCCACCCCGCGTGCCTCGATCAGGCCTGAAAGCGCGGCGGGCGCATCGGCAATGATTTTGCCATTTTCGCGCCAAACCAGCACCCGGTCGTCGGCGATCAGCTGACATCCGTAGGCCATCATTTCTAGCGCAAGCGAGGATTTCCCCGCGCCCGACCGGCCGAGAATCAGGACGCCCTTGCCGTTCAGGGCAACGGCACTTGCATGTAGCGTCTCTTGCTTGGCCATGCTGCCCGCCTTCTGGTTGCGATAACTTTGACCGGTTGCGCTAACGTGCCGGCGCGGGTCTTTTATCACGTCTGCACCGTGATATAGCACCCGAAAGATTTCCTTTCAGAACCAAGGAGCCGCAGATATGGCCGACGTGCGCGTCAACCCGAATTGCAAGCTGGAAGATCAGGGCATCTCGGGGCTTGGCGTGGTCCATTATAACCTGCTGGAGCCGGCCTTGATGGAAGCCGCGATCCGGCGCGGCGAAGGACATCTGGGTCTGGGCGGCACGCTTCTGGTCAAGACCGGCGCCAAGACCGGACGCTCGCCCAAGGACAAGTTCGTCGTTCGCACGCCGTCGGTCGAAGACAGCATCTGGTGGGATAACAACGCCCCGATGGAGCCTGACGCGTTTGCGCGACTGCGCGACGACATGCTGGCGCACATGCAGGGCAAGGAATACTTCGTCCAGGACCTGTTCGGCGGCGCCGACCCCGAACAGCGGCTGGACGTGCGGGTCGTCAGTGAACTGGCCTGGCACAACCTTTTCATCCGCCATCTTCTGCGCCGCCCCGAGGCATCTGAACTTGCCGATTTCACGCCCGACTGGACAATCATCAACTGCCCGTCCTTCAAGGCCGATCCGGCCCGCCATGGCTGCCGCACCGATACGGTCATCGCGATCAACTTCGACGAAAAGCAGATCCTGATCGCCAACACCGAATACTCGGGTGAAAACAAGAAGGGTGTGTTCACGCTTCTGAACTACATCCTGCCGGAACGCGGCGTGATGCCGATGCACTGTTCGGCCAACCACGCGATCGGCGACGCCGACGACGTCGCCATCTTCTTTGGCCTGTCCGGCACCGGGAAAACGACGCTGTCCCAGGACCCGTCGCGGATCCTCATCGGTGATGACGAACACGGCTGGTCGGACAAGGGCACCTTCAACTTTGAAGGCGGCTGCTATGCCAAGACGATCAACCTCTCGCCCGAGGCGGAGCCGGAAATCTATGCCACGACAAGCCGTTTCGCGACGGTGATCGAGAACATGATCTACGACCCCGACACGCTGGAGCTGGACTTCACCGACGGGTCGATCACCGAAAACATCCGTTGCGCCTATCCGCTGGACGCGATTTCGAATGCATCGCCCACGGGCATGGCGGGTCAGCCCAAGCACGTCGTGATGCTGACGTCGGATGCCTATGGGGTGATGCCCCCCATCGCGCGACTGACACCGGCACAGGCGATGTACCATTTCCTGTCGGGCTTCACGTCCAAGACGCCGGGGACCGAAGACGGGGTTCTGGAACCCCAACCGACGTTTTCCACGTGCTTTGGCGCCCCTTTCATGCCGCGCCGCCCCGAAGAATACGGCCGCCTGCTGGAACAGCGCATCAAGGCGTCGGGTGCCGATTGCTGGCTGGTCAACACAGGCTGGACCGGAGGGCCCTTCGGCACGGGCAAGCGCATGCCGATCAAGGCCACGCGCGCGCTGCTCGCCGCAGCGCTCGACGGATCGCTGAACAACGCCGAGTTCCGCAAGGATCCGAACTTCGGCTTCGACGTTCCGATCGCTGTGCCGGGTGTCGATGCCAAGCTGCTTGACCCGCGCCAGACGTGGGCCGATGGCGCCGCATATGACGCGCAGGCTGAAAAGCTGAAAGGTATGTTCCGCGCGAACTTCGCCAAATACGAAGACAAGGTTGAACAGGACGTCCGCGACGCGGCAATCTGACCTAGCTGGCGCATCAAAAAAAAGGCCCGCCATCTGGCGGGCCTTTTGCGTTTCGGCAGGTGTCACTTCGCCGGGATGCGCAGCGACTGACCCGGATAGATCTTGTCGGGGTCAGACAGCATCGGCTTGTTGGCCTCGAAAATCTCGCGATAGCGGTTCGCGTCGCCGAGATACTCCTTGGCGATCGCCGACAGGTTTTCACCCTTCTTGACGGCGTGGAACACCGGATCGGTTGGCGTTCCGGGCGCGGCGGGGGGCAACTCAGCCTCGACCTTGGCAATGCCCTTGATGTTGCCGACCGCCAGGATCAGCTTTTCCATCGTCTCGCGATCAGCGCCCTTGTTTTCGACCCGTACGGTATCGCCCGTCAGGTACAGATGCACCTTGCTTGAATCCAAGCCCACGCGCTTCACCTCGGCGTTCAGCGCGTCCAGCTTGCGCTGCGTTTCTGCGTCATGCGCAGGCTTCGGCGCCGCCTGGGTATTCGGGGCGGCGGTCGGGGCCGCCTTGGGCTGTTCTTTCGGCTGCTCCTCGGCCTTGGCTTCACCAAACACAGAGGCACCGGCGTCTTTCACGAAATCCCACAAACCCATTGGTTTTCCTTTCCTTCGTCTATTCGAAGGGGGAAACGCCGCACCCAAAACCGGGGTTCCGCAGTGGCGGGGTCAGTCGCGCTTGCGGCGACGTTTGACGGCGCGCTTGGCGTCAGACGCTGACTTTCGCGCCGGGGCGCGGCGCGCCGATTTTCCGCGCTTGCCGCCGCCTCGCGGTCCCGACGGCATGGACTGCCCGTCCAGTTCGACCAGCTCCAACATCAGACCGCCCGTCATCGGGATCGCCTCGGACAGGCGCACGATGACGCGTTGACCGACACCGATCCTGATGCCGGTGTCGGACCCCAGCAGCGTCTGGGTATCGCGGTCATAGATGAAGTACTCGCGCCCCAGTTCGCGGATCGGCAGCAGACCGTCCGCGCCGGTTTCATCCAGCTTCACGAACGCCCCGAACCGCTGAATGCCACTGATCCGACCTGTGAACTCGGCCCCCACCCGGTCGGCCAGATATGCGGCAAGGTAGCGGTCGGTCGTGTCACGTTCCGCGACCATGCTGCGCCGTTCGGTTTCGCTGATGTGCTTGGCCGTGTCTTCCAGCGTGTCGATGTCGTGGGGCGACAGACCATCCTTGCCCCAACCATGCCCGGTTATCAGCGCGCGGTGCACGATCAGGTCGGAGTACCGACGGATCGGCGATGTGAAATGCGCATAATTCTTCAGCGCCAGTCCGAAATGGCCAAAGTTGTCCGGGTGATAATATGCCTGCGTCATCGACCTAAGCGTCGAGATGTTGATCAGCTCGTCAAAGTCGGTCCCTTCGGCCTGCGCCAGCAGTCGGTTCAGCTGCGACGTTTGCAGAACCTGACCCTTGGCCAGCGCGAACCCGGACGCTTCGGCCACATCGCGCAGCGCGTTCAGCTTTTCCTCGCTGGGTTCTTCGTGGACCCGGAACAGAAGCGGGCGGCGCAGACGGATCAGCTCCTCGGCCGCCGCGACGTTCGCCAGCACCATGAATTCTTCGATCAGCTTGTGGGCGTCCAGCCGTTCCCGGAACGCGACGGTCTTGACGCGGCCGTCGTCGGTCAGCTCGATGCGGCGCTCAGGCAGGTCCAGATCCAGCGGTTGGCGCCGCTTTCGCGCCGCGCTGAGCAGGTCATAGGCCGCATAGAGCGGCGTGATCACGTCATCCATCAGCGGCGCTGTCTGGTCGTCCGGCGCGCCGTCCTTGGCCGCCTGCGCCTGTTCATAGGTCAGCGAGGCTTGGCTGTTCATGATGCCGCGCACGAATTCATGCCCGATCTTGTCGCCCTGCGCGTTCAGTCGCATGCGAACGGCCAGGCAGGGCCGGTCGACGCCTTCGTGCAGGCTGCAAAGATCACCCGAAAGGATGTCGGGCAGCATCGGCACGACCCGGTCGGGGAAGTAGGTCGAATTGCCGCGCTTGCGCGCTTCGCGGTCCAGCTGCGACCCGGGCGTGACGTAATGGGCGACGTCCGCGATGGCGACCCAGATGACCATCCCGTCGGGGTTCTTGGGGTCGTCGTCCCGCATCGCGGCCACCGCATCGTCGTGGTCGCGGGCATCTGCTGGGTCGATCGTCACCAATGGCAGCTGCCGCAGGTCGGTGCGCTTACCCATCGGGGCGGGCTTGGCGGCATCGGCCTCGGCAATCACATCATCGGGGAAATCGTCGGGGATGCCGTGCTGATGGATCGCGATCAGGCTGACCGCGCGCGGCGCCGACGGATCGCCCAGCCGTTCGATCACGCGAGCCTGCGCCAGGCCCATCCGGCCCTTGGGGCCGATCTGTTCGGCTTCGACCAGTTCGCCGTCCTGCGCGTCAAGCGTCGCATCGGCGCGCACGCGCCATTCACGGTCCACACCCTTGTCGATGGGGGTGATGCGCCCGCCTTCGGTCGCCTTGCGGTAAATGCCGACGACCTTGTGCGGTGCCGTCCCGATGCGGCGGATCAGCCGGGCCTGGTACTGGTGGTCGTCCCCGTGGGTTTCGATCAACCGCACCAGCGCCCGTTCGCCCGCACCAAGCGCGGGGTCCGATTTCAGCGGGGCGAACAGGATGCGGGGCATGGGCGCGGTGCCCTGCCACTCCATCGGTCGCACGAAGATGTCGCCGTCGGCATCGGGCGCCAACACCTCGACCACAGTCACCGGCGGCAGACGCTCGGCATCGCGGTAACTGCGGCGGCGGCGTTCCAGCAAGCCCTCGGCCTCCAGCTCTTTCAGGACGCGCTTCAGCTCGATCCGGGCGCTGCCCTTGATGTTGAAGGCTTTCGCGATGTCGCGTTTCGCGGTGGCATCGGGGTTGTCCGCAATCCAGTCAAGGATTTGCTGACGCGAGGGTAGCGGGTTCTGGGTCGAATTCATGGCCCAAGGTTATCACGGCGCGAAACGGCGCGTCAGCCCGAATCGTCAGGCGCCCTGCAGCCGCTTGGCACCGGCAAAGGCGTCGAAAGCGCCGTCCCGCGCCCGGCCGACCAGCGTCATGCCGCAGGCGTCTGCCCACGCAATCGCCAACTGCGTTGGAACACCCACCCCCGCCAGCACGGGGGCGCCCATGCGCGCGGCTTTCTGCACCAGATCGACGGACAGCCGCGACGTCATCGCAACGATCCCCTGCGCGGCCTGTCCACCTTGTCGCGCGACTGCCCCGGCCAGCTTGTCCAGCGCGTTGTGCCGTCCCACGTCCTCTCGCACCACGGCGCCCACACGGGTCCACAGACACGCCGCGTGGATCGAGGGCGTCTGTTGCCAGCGCACCTGCCCTGCCGACAGCGCGGCCATCGCGTCATCAATATCCGACGGCACAAATGTTGCACCCGACGTGACCGGCACCACCGCGGGTAGTGCCGCGTCGATGCTGTCCACACCGCACAGGCCGCAGCCCACCGGCCCCACCATCGCGCGGCGCCGATCGGCCAGCCCTGCAGCCAGCCCGGGGCGCAGCCACAGCCGCGCCTCATATGCGGTCAGGCCCGCGGTCTCCACCTCGGCCACTTCAAAATCGGTGATGTCGTCAGGGGTTTGGATCAAGCCTTCGGTCAAAGCAAAGCCGGTGGCGAAATCGTCCAGATCATGCGGCGTCGCCATCAGCACCGCTTGGGACGATCCGTCGATGACGATGGCCACCGCCGCCTCTTCCGGCGGGGGTTTGACCGTCACGTCCAGCCACGCGGCGCCCGTCCAGCGAAGGGCGGGTGTCACGCCAGACGTCCGGCAATGACCGTCAGGGGAAAGTGGACGGTGACCTCGGCCTCTTCGTCCAGCACCGCCAGCGCATCGTCCTGAAAGGCAGCGATGACGGCATCGGCACCGGGCGCGCGTGCCGCAGACCAGCTGTTGATATAGACAAGGAACCGTGCCAGCGGCCACGTCACGTCGATGGACAGGGGTGGCATCGCCAACCGCGCGAACGGAAATGGCAGGTCGCGATAGGCGGTTTCGACATGCGACCGTTCGGCAGGCCAGAAGGGCCTGATTTTGGTGCTGTAGAACTGCGCAAAACGGTCGGCCAGAACTCCGTCCACCTGCGCGGGACCATAGGTGATCAATGCCAGCAGGGCCCCGGGCCGTGCGACCCGCCGCGCCTCTGCATAGAACGCGGGCAGGTCGAACCAGTGTGCCGCCTGCGCAGCGACGACCAGTGAGGCCGATCCATCCGTGACCGGCAGATTGCTGGCATCGCCCAGCTTCCATTCGATGCGCGGGTTGGCGGGCGCCTTTGACAGTTGCGCCTGACTGACATCCACGCCGATCACGCGGTCAAAGTGGTTGGCAAGCTGCGCGGTCAGTTGGCCGGACCCCGCACCCACGTCGACCGCCAGTTTTCGGTCGGGCGAAAACGTCGCCAGCACGGACGCGAGTTGGGGCGGATAGGTCGGGCGGCCGGCCGCATAGCCGGCAGCGTTGGTTTGGAAATGCGCGGTCCGATCGCTCACGCGATCTCGACCCGCCAGCTTTCGATGACGGTGTTGGCCAGCAGCTTTTCGCACATGCGGCCCACCTCGGCCTCGGCCGCGGCCCGGTCGGTCGCGGCCAGATCCAGCTCGATCACCTTGCCTTGCCGCACGCCGTTGACGCCCTGAAAGCCCAGGCCCAGCAGCGCGTGCCGGATCGCCTCTCCCTGCGGGTCAAGAACGCCGTTCTTCAGCATAACAGTCACGCGGGCTTTCATGGCAATCCTTCCGGTCAGTTGATCAGCGTGGGCTTGGGGGTGGGGGTCGCGGGCATG
The DNA here is from genome assembly GCA_003240735.1 of Paracoccus denitrificans. GTDB lineage: Bacteria > Pseudomonadota > Alphaproteobacteria > Rhodobacterales > Rhodobacteraceae > Paracoccus > Paracoccus denitrificans_A. The sequence goes on from QFNE01000015.1 coordinate 29,748, forward strand.
ACGCCCAGACGACGCGCCACCTCGGTATAGGCGTCGGTCAGGTTGCCCAGATCGCGGCGGAACACGTCCTTGTCCAGCTTCTGGCCGGTCTTGATGTCCCACAGGCGGCAGCTGTCGGGGCTGATTTCATCCGCGACGATCAGGCGCGTGAAATCGCCGTCCCAGATGCGCCCAACTTCGATCTTGAAGTCCACCAGCTTGATGCCGACGCCGTAGAAGACACCCGCCATGAAGTCGTTGACGCGCAGCGCCAGTGACACGATGTCGTCCATGTCCTGCTGCGTGGCCCAGCCGAAGGCGATGATGTATTCCTCGGACACGAAGGGGTCGCCCAGCTCGTCGTTCTTGAAGCTGTATTCGACGATGGGACGCGGCAGGGGCGTCCCCTCTTCCAGCCCCAGGCGCTTGGCGATGGACCCTGCGGCAAAGTTGCGCACGATCACTTCCAGCGGAATGATCTCGACCTGACGGATCAGCTGTTCGCGCATGTTGATGCGGCGGATGAAGTGCGTGGGCACCCCGATATTCGCCAGACCCTGCATGAAGTATTCCGACAGGCGGTTGTTCAGCACGCCCTTGCCTTCGATCACAGCCTTTTTCTGGGCGTTGAAGGCGGTCGCATCATCCTTGAAATACTGGATGAGGGTGCCGGGCTCGGTGCCTTCGTAAAGGATCTTGGCCTTGCCTTCGTAGATCTTCTTGCGCCGTGGGGCCATGGCTGCGGTCCTTTCGCTGGCAGGTCCGTTATCTGGCGGGCATACTCGTAAGTGGTAAGCAGAGCAATACGGCAGGCATCGGACCTTGCCGGCCCCGTACCGCGTTAGCATATCGAGTTTGACCATATTGAGGAGGCCACGGATGCCCACGTTCGACGACCGCAAAGACGCCTATGAAAACAAGTTCGCCCATGACGCAGAGCTGCGTTTCAAAGCCGAAGCGCGCCGTAACCGTCTTCTGGGCGAATGGGCCGCGGACCTGCTGGGCAAGACCGGGGATGAGGCAAAGACCTATGCCCTGACCGTCGTCACCGCCGATTTCGACGAGCCGGGCGAAGAAGACGTCTTCCGCAAACTGGCCACCGACCTTTCCGGGAAGGCCGACGAAGCTGTCATCCGGGCCAAGATGGCAGAACTGCGCGACGAAGCCCGCAATCAGGTCATCGACGAAGCTTCCTGATTTGAGCACATCGCAAGAGAGAGGGCGCGGGGGGAACCCCGCGCCCTTGTCGTTGTCAGGCGGCTTTCTTTTGACCGAACCGGTCATAGAAATGCTCGTCCTTGGCCGCCATATCGCGCAGTAGTTGCGGCGGCTCGAACCGCTCGCCATGGCGTTTGGCAAGACCTTCCGCGATTTCAACCGCACGAGGTGCGCCCAGCATGTCCAGCCAGCTGAACGGTCCACCGGTCCAGGGCGCAAAGCCCCAGCCCAGAATCGCGCCCACATCGCCTTCGCGGATGTCGGTCAGAACGCCCTGCTCCAACGCGCGGACAGCCTCAAGCGCCTGAATGAACATCAGCCGATGCTGCGCCTCGGTCAGTTCGGGCTGATCTTCGTCGCGCGGATAGGCGTCCAGCAGGCCTGACCAGAACCCGGTCCGCTTGCCCGCCTCGTCATAGTCGTAAAAGCCCGCTTTCGACTTGCGACCCAAACGACCCTGATCGGCCATGGCGAACAGCACCTCATCGACCGCGCCGTCGGGATAGGCATTCCCCATCGCAGCGCGCGTCGCCTTGGCGATCTTGACCCCCAGATCGATCGAGGTTTCATCGACCAGTTGCAGCGGACCCAGCGGCATCCCCATCATCTTGGCCGCATTTTCGATCAGCGTCGGGCTGACGCCTTCGGCGACCATGCGGATGCCTTCGTTGATGTAGGGGATGATGCAGCGGTTGGCATAGAAGAACCGCTCATCGTTCACGACGATCGGCGTCTTGCGGATCTGGCGCACGAAATCCAGCGCCTTGGCGACGGCGCGGTCACCGGTCTTCTTGCCGCGAATGATCTCGACCAGCATCATCTTGTCGACCGGGCTGAAGAAGTGGATGCCGATGAACTGATCTGGCCGCCCGCTCGCGCCCGCCAGATCGCTGATCGGCAGGGTCGAGGTGTTGGTGGCAAAGATCGCGTCCTGCGGGATCACAGCTTCAGCCTTCTTCGTCACGTCGGCCTTGACGGCCGGGTCTTCGAAGACGGCCTCGACGATCAGGTCACAGCCTGCCAGCGCGGCATAATCGGTGGTCGCAGTGATGCGGGACAGAACCTCGGCCTTCTTCTCCTCAGTCACCTTCTTGCGCTGAATGCCCTTGTCCAGGATATCCGCGGCGTGCGCCTTGCCCTTGTCGGCAGATGCTTGCGCGGCGTCGATCAGCACGACGTCGATCCCCGCGTTGGCGCTGACATAGGCGATGCCTGCGCCCATCATCCCGGCGCCCAGAACGCCGACCTTCCGGACCGACTGATCGGGCGCATCCGGGCGGTTCGCGCCTTTCTCCAGCGCTTCCTTGTTGATGAAGAGGCTGCGGATCATGTTGGCCGATGACGGATTCATCAGCACATTCGTGAACCAGCGCGCCTCGATCCGCAGGGCGGTGTCGAAATCGACCTGCGCCCCTTCGTAGACCGCGGCCAGAAGCGCCTTGGCTGCAGGATAGACGCCCATCGTCTTGCCCAGCACCATGGCCGAGGCGCCGACGAATGTCATGAACCCTTCGGGGTGATACGGCGCGCCGCCGGGCATCTTGTAGCCCTTGGCATCCCACGGCTTGACCAGATCGGCGTCCTTCGCCTTCAGCACCCAATCGCGAGCCGCGGCGACCGGGTCGGCCACGACCTCATCGATCACATCGGCGGATTTGGCCTTGGCAGGCGCGTTCAGCTTGCCTTCCAGCAGCAGCGGCGCCGCCATCATTGCGCCCAGCTTGCGGGCCAGACGGGTCGTGCCACCTGCGCCGGGGAAGATGCCGACCATGATTTCCGGCAGGCCGATCTTGGCCTTGGGGTTGTCGGCCGCAAAGATGCGGTGCGTGGCCAGCGGCAGTTCCAGCCCGATCCCCAGCGCGGTGCCGGGCAGCGCGGCCGCAATCGGCTTGCCGCCCTTCAGGGTCTTCGGGTCCATTCCGGCACGCTCGATCTTGCGAAGCAGGTGGTGCAGCGTCATCACGCCGTCGAACACACCCTGCGCGCCGCCCTCTTTCATCGTCGCGATGATATTGAGGTCCATACCGCCGGCGAAATCCTTCTTGCCCGAAGTGATGACGATCCCTTTGACCGCGTCGTCCGCCAGCGCTTCGTCGATCAGACCGTTCAGCGCCGCCGCGCCGTCCAGCGACAGCACGTTCATCGACTTGCCCGGCACGTCCCAGGTGATGATGGCGACGCCGTCGGCGTCCTTGTTCATGGTGAAATCGGTCATTTCGTTTCTCCCTGTTTCGGGTAGGGCGTTCCATCAAGATGGGTATAGCCGTCGGGCGTCCCGACGAGGTCGAGCCCCGGATAATGGCAGATGTTTTCCCGACGCCGGCTGCCCATGATCAGATAGACGGCCGGCTTGTCGGTGTGGTTCTTCAGCGTGTGGGCAACCGGGTCACCGGCCTTCCAGCCACACGCGTCGCCGGGCACCAGCACGGTATCCGTGTCGCCTTCGACGACCGTCAGCGACCCGTCGAGCATGTACAGAAATTCATCCTCATGCTCTTCCCAGTGCTGCTGGCTCGACTGCTTTCCGGGGTTCAGCGTTTCAAGCGCGCACCCGAACTGCGTCAACCCCGCCGCATCCGACAGATGACGAAAGCTGAGGAACCCTTCGCCAAGGCTGTACGGGTCCGGATAGCCCGACGCCCCTTGGGTCACGGGGACCGAGTCCTTGCGGATCACCGTCATCAGACGCGCTCGATGATCGTGGCGGCGCCCATGCCGGACGCCACGCACAAAGTTGCAAGACCGGTTTCCTTATCCTGCCGCTCCAGCTCGTCCAGCAACGTACCGATGATGATCGCGCCCGTGGCGCCCAAGGGGTGCCCCATGGCCATCGCACCCCCGTTCACGTTGACCTTGTCGGGCGACACCTGGAACGCCTGCATGAAGCGCAGGACGACAGCGGCGAAAGCCTCGTTCACCTCGAACAGGTCAATGTCGGAAATCGACATGCCGCTGTCTTTCAGGATCTTCTCGGTCACCGGAACGGGGCCGGTCAGCATGATCGTCGGATCGGTGCCGATCTTGGCCGTCGCGCGGATACGGGCGCGGGGTTTCAGCCCCATCGCGTCGCCCCATTCCTTGGTGCCGATCAGGACCGCGGCGGCGCCGTCGACGATGCCGGACGAATTGCCTGCGTGGTGGATGTGGTTGATGTGGTCCAGATGCGGATATTTCAGCATCGCGACCTTGTCGAAGCCGGGCATGACCTCGCCCATGTCCTTGAAGCTGGCCCTCAATTTGGCCAGATCGTCGACCGTCGTTTCGGGTCGCATGTATTCGTCACGATCAAGGATCAGCAATCCGTTCTGGTCACGGACTGGAACGATGGATTTCGCAAAACGCCCCTCGTCCCAGGCAAGTTTGGCACGACGTTGGCTTTCCACGGCAAGTGCGTCAGCCTCCTCACGGGTGAAACCGTACTCGGTCGCGATGATGTCGGCCGAAATGCCCTGCGGCACGAAGTAGGTCTTCATCGCCAGCGTTGGATCAACGGCAATCGCCGCCCCGTCCGAGCCCATGGCGACACGGCCCATCATCTCGACCCCACCGGCGATATAGGCCTGTCCTGCACCGCCCTTGACCTGATTGGCGGCCAGATTGACGGCCTCCATCCCGGACGCGCAGAAGCGGTTGATCGACAGCCCGGGGATCGATTCGTCCAGGTCTGAGGCGAGCACGGCAGAGCGCGCCAAGCAGCCGCCCTGCTCTTTGACCTGAGTGACATTGCCCCAGATCAGATCTTCGACCGCATGTCCGTCCAGATCGTTCCGATCCTTCAACGCGTTCAACAGTCGCGCCGACAGCGCCAGCGTCGTCACCTCTTGCAGCGCACCGTCCTTGCGACCTTTTCCGCGCGGCGTGCGCACGGCATCAAAGATATAGGCGTCGGTCATCATGTTCTCCTTCAGCACCGGTCAGAACCGGCGACTGGTTCAAAGTCAGGCGGCGATGCGCCCCAAACAGGCGGGGGCTTCGCGCCCCCATGGGCCGCGACAGGCGCGTCCCATTCCCCCGCGGGATATTTTCGTGACGAAGAGCGGGCGTTCAGTCTTTGTTAACGCACGCCGGATCAACTGACGGCGCGGTACAGGCTGGGAAGCCGATGACCGCTGACGGAGACGTCCCGGCCCGCCATTGATGCTGCTGGCCGTGCGGGTCGGGATGCCAATCTCTGTCACCCAAATATCCCCGCCGGAGGCTCCGGCGGCGACACAATCGATCCCGCACGAATTCTGCATCAGAACCGGTCCGCTGCCAGCGCCATGACCGGCTCGGCGCCCGAACGGATGCGCGCCAGATGCGTGGCCGTCATCGGCAACTGCCGCGCCATGTAGTAGCGGCCCGTGATCAGCTTGTCGTTCAGGAACTGTGCGTCGCCTTCGCCCGCGGCAAGTGCAGCCTGCGCCGCGACCGCCATGCGCGACCACACCAGCCCGAATGCGACATGCCCGAACAGATGCATGAAGTCATAGCTGCCGGCCAGCGCGTCATTCGGGTTCTTCATCCCGCGTTCCATGAAGAACATCGCCGCCGCCTGAAGGTCCTTGGATGCCGCCTTCAGCGGCTCAAGGAAGCCCTCCTTCAGCGCCTCATCGTTTTCATGTTCCTTGATGAAGGACTTCACCATCTCAAAGAACGCCATGACGTGCTTGCCACCGTCAGCGGCCAGTTTGCGACCGACCAGATCGAGCGCCTGCACGCCGTTCGCGCCTTCGTAGATCATGGTGATGCGGGCATCGCGGACGAACTGGGACATGCCCTGTTCCTCGATATATCCGTGCCCACCGAAGACCTGCTGCGCCAGAACCGTGGTGTCGAAGCCCTTGTCGGTCAGAAAGCCCTTGATGACCGGCGTCAGCAGCGACACCAGACCTTCGGCACCGGCGTCGCCCGCATGCGCCGCGTCCAGCATCTGCGCGGCCCAGAACGCAAGCGCGCGCGCGCCTTCCAGAAACGAGCGCTGGTCCATCAGACTGCGGCGGATGTCGGGGTGCACGATCAGCGGGTCAGCCGGTTTCGACTTGTCCGCGGCACCGGTGACCGCACGTCCCTGCAACCGGTCATGGGCATAGATCACGGCGTTCTGATACGCTTGGTCTGCGACGGCATAGCCTTGCAGGCCGACACCCATCCGCGCCTCGTTCATCATCGTGAACATCGCGCGCATGCCCTTGTGCAGGTCGCCCAGCAGCCAGCCCTTGGCACCGTCATAGTTCATGACACAGGTCGAGTTGCCGTGGATCCCCATCTTGTGTTCAAGCGCACCGACGGACACGCCGTTTCGGTCCCCGAGGCTACCGTCTTCGTTGACCAGAAACTTCGGCACGATGAACAGGCTGATGCCCTTGGTACTTTCACCGCCCCCCGGGGCCTTGGCCAGCACCAGATGGATCACGTTGTCGGACAGGTCATGATCGCCCGCGGAAATGAAGATCTTCTGCCCGGTGATCAGATAGCTGCCGTCGTCCTGCGGCTCGGCCTTGGTGCGAAGCATCCCCAGATCCGTCCCGGCATGTGGCTCGGTCAGGTTCATCGTCCCGGTCCATTCACACGACACCAGCTTGGGCAGATACGTCGACTTCTGTTCGTCGGTCCCGTGGGTGTGGATCGCGGAATAGGCGCCGTGGGTCAGGCCCTGATACATCGTGAAGGCGATGTTTGCCGCGCTGAACATTTCGCCGGTCGCAAGGCCCATGACGTAGGGCATCCCTTGCCCGCCATAGTCCGGGTCGCAGTCAAGCCCGGTCCAGCCGCCTTCCTTCATCGCCTCGAACGCGGCCCTGAACCCTTCGGGCGTGCGCACAACGCCGTTTTCCAGCTTGCAGCCCTGCTGATCGCCGATGGCATTCAGGGGGGCCAGAATTTCGGACGCAAGCTGACCTGCGGCGTCCAGGATTGCTTGGGTGAAATCGCGGTCGAGATCGGCATAACCCGGCAGATCGGCGGTCGATACCTTCAGCACATCGTGCAGCACGAACTGCATATCCTGAACGGGGGCGGTATAGCTGGTCACGTCGTCAATCCTCCACACAACACTTGCAAGAGAGAGACCTGTCCCGCGTGACGCCCGACCGTTAAGGTCCGCCGCGCGGTCAAACCGCGCCGATGCATCACGCCGTTTTCGCACCCCTCCCGTGCCGGGCCAACGTCGGCCCGTCGTCTGAATATAGGCGCCGCATTTCGGCCAGAAACGGCAACGTGGCGTCAATCCCGGCCTGTCGCAACGTCGCGGCGGGGCAACTTCCAAAGTGCCCCGACGTCACCCCTTCATCGCGGCGATCTGCGCCTCGGTTTCGTCGCGGATCGATTTCAGGTCGTCCTGCGCAATCTTCAGTTCCGCAATCTGCTTTTCCAGTTCCTGCAGCTGCTGGTCTGCATAGCCGACAAAGACGCGATATTGCTCACGCGTGCCGGTCTGTTCGTAAAGCCCCAACCACTGACGGATCTGTTCCAGCCCGAAGCCCCAGCGGCGACCGCGCATGATCAGCTTCATCCGCGCGACCTCTCGCGGTCCATAGAACCGTGCCCGCCCTTCCCGACGTGGGCTGAGAAGTTCGATGTATTCATAGTAGCGCAGGGTTCGCGGCGTCACGTCGAAGCGCGCGCACATATCCTTGAAACTGATGTCGCCCTCTGCCGTCATGCGTGCGCCTGTCCTTCCCCTGAACCCGGACCTGATGGCCCTGAACGCTAATGCAACGCCCTATCCTTAACAACCGTTGCGCGTGCCCGCCCTACAGGCAAGTATCCCGCAAAGCCAATCTGAGAGCCCCCCCCATGACACCCCCTCGTCTTGACTCCGAAACTCGCGAACGGATTGCCAGGCAATTCATTCAGGCGATTCCCCACGCGGGCGCATTGGGCATGCGTATGGTGTCGATATCTGACGGAGCGGCCGAAATGGCGCTGGACTGGCGGCCCGATCTGGTGGGCGACCCGCGCACGGGCGTCATTCACGGGGGCGTGGTGTCGGCGCTGATGGACACGTGCAGCGGTGCGGCCGTACTTGCGCACCCCGATCAGCCGACCAGCACCGCGACCATCGATCTGCGCATCGATTACATGCGCGGCGCAACGCCCGGCCAGACGATCCGCGCGCGGGCTGAATGCTTTCACGTGACGCGCACCGTCGCCTTCGTGCGCGCAGTGACGCTGGACGACGACGAATCGCGCCCTATCGCCACCGCTTCTGGCGCCTTCACGATGGAGCGTTGAGCCATGGCAGACCGCAATGAACCGCTGGCCCAGGTCAAATCCCGCCGCAACGCGGGCCTTGCCGCGCTTGTCGAAGGGGTGCCCTACATCGCGTTTCTGGGCATCAGCTTTGATCGCCGCGGGGATGAGCTGACCGGTGTCCTGCCGTTCTCCGAAAAACTGATCGGCAACCCGATGCTGCCTGCCATCCACGGCGGGGCGACTGCGGCATTTCTTGAGGTCACGGCGATTGTCGGCCTGACATGGGCCGCCATGTGGGAAGACCTGGAAGCCGGGCGCGTCGCCCCGGACGCCAATGTGCCTGACAGCCTGCCGCGCCTGCCGAAGACCATCGATTTCACCGTGGATTATCTGCGATCCGGCCTGCCGCGTGATGCCTATGCCCGGGCGCGGGTCGTCCGCATGGGCCGCCGATACTCGAGCGTCCAGGTCGAGGCATGGCAGGATAACCGCGACCGCCCCTTTGCGCAGGCAACCGGACACTTCCTGATGCCGCAGGGCTGACATGACAGCTGCAGAAGATACGACGGCAGGGCGGTTGACCCACCGCCGGGTGTTGGCGATCGCCCTCCCCATCGTCCTGTCGAACGCAACGATCCCGATCCTTGGGGCGGTGGACACGGGCGTCATCGGCCAACTGGGACTGGCCGAGCCGATCGGCGCCGTCGGAATCGGCGCCGTCATCCTGACATCGATCTATTGGGTGTTCGGTTTCCTGCGCATGGGCACGTCAGGGCTAGTGGCGCAGGCGCGGGGTGCCCACGACCCGGGGCTGGTGGGCGCACATCTGGTCCGCGCGCTGACCATCGCGCTGGGGATCGGCGCGGTGATCATCCTGATCCATGCCCCCCTGATGGCGGTCGCGTTCCACTTTGCGCCCGCCTCAGCCGGGGTTGAGGAGATGGCGCGGCAGTATCTGTCGATCCGGTTCTGGGGCGCGCCGGCCACCATCGGGATGTATGCACTGACCGGCTGGATGATTGCTGCCGAACGCACCCGCGACGTGCTGATCGTCCAGCTGGTCGTGAATATCCTGAACATCGGTCTGGACCTGTGGTTCGTTCTGGGGCTTGGCTGGGGCGTCCCCGGCGTCGCGAGCGCGACGTTGATTGCCGAGATCGCGGGTTTCCTGTTCGCGCTTTATCTGGCGCGGAAGCCGATCCGGCTGGGTCTGCAACAGGCGCATCTGTTTGCCCGGGGCGAACTGGTCCGCATGGCACAGGTCAACACCGACATCATGCTGCGCACGCTGATGCTGCTGACGTTCCCGCTCAGCTTCATGTTCCTGTCCGCCGCGCAGGGTGACGTGACGCTGGCGGCCAATCAGGTGCTGAACCAGTTCATCGCGCTGACGGCGTTTGCGCTGGACGGGTTCGCCTTTGCCGCAGAAAGCCTTGTCGGGCAGGCCATCGGGGCCAAGCGCCCCGATCAGGTCCGCCGCGCGGCCTGGCTTGCAAGCCTTTGGGGTGTCATCGGGTCCGTCGTGATGATGCTGGTCTTCGCCGTTTTCGGCGGTGCCATCATCGACCTGCTGACCACTGCGCCCGACGTCCGGGACGAAGCGCGCAGATACCTGCCCTATCTGATCGCGGCGCCTGTCGTCAGCATCGCGGCGTGGATGCTGGACGGGATCTTCATCGGGGCTACGCTGACCCGCGACATGCGTAACGCGATGGCGCTGGCTGTCCTTTGCTATGCCGCGGCGCTGGCGATCCTGCCCCCGATCATGGGAGAAGCGGGCCTTTGGGCCGCGCTGCTGATCCTGAACACCAGCCGCGCGATCTTCATGTGGCGCCGCTATCCCCGGGTGGAGGCTGCGGCGCGCGGCTGATCAGTCAGATCAGCCCTTCCTTGGCAAACAGTGCGGCGACGTCCGCCACCGGGCGGGCGCCCACATGGCCGATTACCTCGGCCGCCGCGACGCAGCCCATCCGGCCTGCGACGTCCAGCGGCTTGCCGCTCGCAAGGCCAAAGATCAGACCCGCGGCGAACTGATCGCCCGCCCCGGTCGCGTCCACAGGCACGACCTCGTGCACCGGTGCGGTCACGCGTTCCCCGTCGCGGATCAGAATGGCGTCGTGGCCAGACCGGGTGCAGATGACCGTGCGACATTCCTGCGCGGCCTGCGACAATGCGGCATCCAGATCCTCAACCTGATAAAGCGACTGCCATTCGTGATAATTGCCGATCACGTAATCCATCGGCCCCTTGACCAGCGACCGGAAATCGCCGCGATGACGGTCGACACAGAACGGATCGCTAAGCGCGATGCCCGCCTGACCGCCGGACGCGTGGCACAGTTCGGTCGCGCGCAGGAACGCGGCTTTGCCCTTGTCCTTGTCGAACAGATAGCCTTCCAGAAACAGCCACGTCGCTTCGGGGAAAAGCGCGTCACTGACATCGCCCGGCGCCAGTTCCGCCGAAATTCCCAGATAGGTGTTCATCGACCGCTCCCCATCCGGGGTGACGTGGATGATGCAGCGCGACGTCGGCAGGTCGGCGTCAACCACCGGCGCGTTCACGAAATCCGTGCCGTCGCGGGCCGTCTCGCGGGCATAGGCACGGCCCAGATCGTCATCGGCCACACGACCGATGAATGCGGTCGTCAGACCCAACCGGCCGATCCCCGCCAGCGTATTGGCCACCGACCCACCCGGGACCAGCTGCGATTCGCGTTGCGCCATGTCACGTGCCGCCAGCAGGTCATCGGACCTCGCGCGATCGACAAGCTGCATCACCCCCTTGTGGATGCCCAGCTCGCGCAGCGAGTCGTCGGTGGCTGGCGCGATCACATCCATGATGGCGTTGCCGATTCCGATCACCTGATAGCTCATGTCGTCTTGTCCTCATAGGCGCAGATCTGATTGATGGGGCAGATCGCACAACGCGGCCGCCGCGCAAGGCAGATATACCGCCCGTGCAGAATCAGCCAGTGATGGGCGTCGCCCTGATAGGGGGCGGGCACGTTGTCCTCGATCGCGCGCTCGACCTCGGTTTCATCGCGGCCGGGGGCCAGATGGGTGCGGTTGCTGACGCGAAAGATGTGCGTGTCCACGGCCTGCGCCGGAATATGCCAGATGCAGTTCAGAACGACGTTCGCCGTCTTGCGGCCCACCCCCGGCAACGACGTCAGCGCCGTGCGCGACGACGGGACCTGCCCGCCGAAGTCGTCGATCAGCCGTTGCGACAGCGCGACCACGTTCTTGGCCTTCTGACGATACAGCCCGATCGTCTTGATCAGTTCGGTCACCCCTTCGACCCCCAGCGCGACCATCGCCGCAGGTGTCGGCGCGGCTTGAAACAGCGCGGGTGTCGCGCGGTTCACGCTGGCATCCGTTGCCTGCGCCGACAGGGCGACGGCAACCAGCAGGGTATAGGCATCGGTGTATTTCAGTTCGGTCTTGGGATGGGGATTGGTTTCGGCGAACTGCTCGAACGCGGCCACCTGATCGGCGTAAGGCAGCGGCGGGGGCAGCCGGGTGCGGCTGGCGGATCTGGCGGGCGCGCGGGTCATGAAACCTGTCTTGCCGCGCGTCAGCCAGTTGCACAAGCGGTGGACGGAACATTAGGCGCGGGGTTAGGCTTTTGTCAGCGCACCGTGCCACCATGGGAAAACTGCCATGCCCGCGACCGAGCCCACCCCTGACCTGACCGTCGTCTTCGTCACCGCCGACGACGTGACCGACACCCTGCTGATCGGCCGCTTCGACAGTCCGATCGGTCGGTTGGTCGCCATCGGCGCCGAGGGCACGCTGTGGGCCGTGGGTGTCGTTGGCGAGATGGACGAGACGACGGTTCTGGACGACCTGCTGCGCCGCCTGCCCCACGCCCGCCTTGTCGAGGCGCCAGAGGCCTTGGCCCCCGCGGTCGAAAGCCTGCTGCGTGGCCGGGGCGAGGTGCGCGTCCATGTGACGGGGACGCCATTTCAGTTGGCCGTCTGGCGCGCGCTGACAGGGGTGCCGGCGGGTCAGGTGATCAGCTATGCCACGCTCGCCGACCGGATCGGTCATCCCGCGGCCCTGCGCGCGGTGGGAACAGCCGTCGGTCAGAACCCTGTCGCCTGGGCGATTCCCTGCCACCGTGTCACGCGAAAAAGCGGCGCGATCGGCGGCTATCGGTGGGGCGTTTCGGTCAAACGCGCGCTTTTGGCACGCGAAGGCGCCGTCGTCGCACAGCTTGCAATCGCCGAAATGTGAGGCGCTTTCAGGAACTTCGCGGGCAAGTCACGGATTTGTCGGGTGGCTAACAACCGGGCCTGCATGCATGGCTTGGCGACAATTGATGCCCGAAACGGCATCATCATCAGGAAAGGTCTAACGAATGAAAGCCCGTATTGGTCTTATCGCAGCCGCAACCGGCATCGTGGCACTGGGTGCCTGTACTGAACCCTATGGCCAAGGCGGCACGGGTGTCAGCATTCCGGGCCAGAACCGGACCCAACAAGGCGCGGTCGCCGGTGCGGTGCTTGGGACGATTTATGGCGCGACACGCGACAGCGACAGCAACAACCGGGGCCGTGACGCCGCCCGTGGCGCCATTGTGGGCGGTCTGGTCGGTGGCCTTGGCGGCGCAGCTTTGGACGCGCAGGCGCGGACCTTGCAGAACCAGATCACGACGCCAGGTGTCAACGTCACGAACACCGGCAACTCACTGAACGTCACACTGCCAGAAGGCGTGCTGTTCGGCTTTGACAGCGCGACTGTCAGCGGCGCTGCCCGTGGCGATTTGCTGGCCGTGGCCCGCAACCTGCAGCAGTATCCGAATTCGACGGTTCAGGTCATCGGGCACACCGACTCCCGCGGGACCGACGCCTACAACTTCGACCTGTCGCAGCGCCGAGCACAGGCGGTCGGCGCAATCCTGCAGCAAGGCGGTGTGTCGGCAACCCGCATCGCGGCCATCGGGCGCGGCAAGACCCAGCCGATTGCCTCTAACAACACCGATGCCGGTCGCGCCCAGAACCGTCGGGTCGAGATCATCATCACCCCGACGGGTCGCTGATCGTCGATAATGCGGGGGGCGGAGCACCGCTCCCCTGCTCACGGCATAAAAAAGCCCCGGCGCAGATGCGTCGGGGCTTTTCACTAAGGTGCTGGTGCCGATCAGTTCAGGCGGCGACCGACGTCGTCGATGGCGTGGTCGATGCTGGACGCACGCTCGGCTGGGCCGATCTGCTTGGCCAAAACGTCGGATGCGGCTGCCACGGCAAGCTGGACAGCCTGATCGCGCACGGCGCGGACGGCATCCGCCTCGGCGGAAGCGATCTGGTCCTGCGCGGCGACAAGGCGGCGCTCGATCGAAAGCTTCAGATCGTCTTTGGCGCGCTGTGCCTGTGCAATCGCCTCACGGCGGGCATTGGCAACGATGTCGTCAGCCTGGGTCTTCACCTCGCGCTGGCGACGTTCGTAGGACGCATAGATCTCTTGCGCTTCGTCACGCAGACGGCGCGCCTCGGCCAGATCGGTGCGGATGCCTTCGGCCCGACGGTCCAGCAATCCGCCGATTGCCGCGGGGACGCGGAAATAAAGCAGGATCGCAACAAACAGCAGGAACGCCAGCGTCACAATGAAATCTGTGTTGCGCAGGCTGAAGAACGGGCCAGCCGCCGCAAAAGCCGGGGCAGCCGTCAGGCCACCTGCGACGGCGACCATCAGCGTGGGAACAAGACGGCGGGTCATTGCACCAATCCCTTCATGCGGCTGTCGATGGCGCCGTCCAGCGCCGCGTCGTCGGCATGTCCGCCGAACACGCGCACCAGTTCGGATGCAACATCACGTGCAACGCTGCGTGCATCCTGCGCCGAGGTGGCACGGATTTCGCCGATGCGCTTTTCCGATTCCGCCGTGCGGGCCGAGATTTCGGCGTCCGCATGCGCAATCGCTGCATCCAGTTCTTTCTGGATTTCGGCGCGGTTGGCGGCAACGATCTTCTGCGCCTCTCCCCGTGCGTCGGCAAGCGCCTTGTCATAGGCGGCTTCGGCGTCCTTGGCCTTCTTCTTGAAGTCCTCGGCCGCCATCAGGTCGCTGGTCATCAGACCCTGACGGTCAGCCAGAATGCGGCCAATCCGGGGCAGTGCGACACGCGACAATGCGAAATAGATGATCGCCAGCGCAACCAGCAGCCAGAAAATCTGGTTGCCGAACGTGCTGAAATCAAGCTGCGGCATTCCTGCCGAGCTGGCCGCCTCGACATGCGCGCCGGCGGCGGCATCGTGGGCGGTGGTGGTCGTTTCGACCGCGGTTGGGGCGGTCTGCTGCGAAAGGCTGAACATATCCTATCCCTGGCCTGCGGTGGGCAATCGGGCGGGGCGTTGGCCCCACCCAAAAGCAAGGATCAAGATCGGATCAGGCTGCGAACAGCAGCAGAAGAGCGACCAGGAACGAGAAGATGCCGAGAGCTTCGGCAAAGGCCATGCCGATGAACAGCGTGGCGGTCTGCGACGCAGCAGCCGACGGATTGCGAAGCGCGCCCGACAGGTAGTTGCCGGCGACGTTGCCCACGCCGATGGCGGCGCCCGCCATCCCGATGCAGGCCAGACCCGCACCCAGATATTTGCCCAGCTCGGCGTAGTTGGCGACGTTTTCCATAATATGCTCCTTGAGGCTTTGGAAACGGTTGGAAGAGGGTCCTGCCGGCCTTAGTGGGCCGGGTGCAGTGCGTCCTTCAGATAGACGCAGGTCAGGATGGTGAAGACGTAGGCCTGAATGACGGCGACCATCAGTTCGAAGGCGATCATGCCGGTGATGGCCAGAACCGAAACCGGGGCGACCAGCGCAATCGCAGCGAAGGCAGCGAAAACCTTGATCACGGCGTGGCCGGCCAGAAGGTTACCGGCAAGACGAATGGAATGGCTGACCGGGCGCACGAAGTAGGAAATGATCTCGATCACGGCAAGAACCGGGCGCAGCACCAGCGGCGCGGACTTGACCCAGAACAGGCCGAGGAAGTGCGAGCCGTTCTTGACGAAACCAAGGATGGTGACGCCCACAAACACCAGAAGCGCCAGAACGCCGGTCACTGCGATGTGCGATGTGGTGGTGAATGATTTCGGAAGGATGCCCAGCAGGTTCGCGAAAAGGATGAACGTGAACAGCGTGAAGACATACGGGAAGTATTTCAGCCCGTCCTTGCCGGTCACGTCCTCGATCATCTTGTGGACAAGACCGTATGCCAGTTCGGCCAGCGACTGAACGCGCGACGGGATGAGCGCGCGACCGCGCGTGCCCATGACGAACAGGGCGACGATGACCAGAACGGCCAGACCCAGCCACAGCGTGACGTTTGTGGGGGTGTACCAATGAACCTCGGTCCCGCCGAACAGCGGTTTCACGATGAACTGGTCCATCGGGTGGAAGCTCAGACCCGAACCTTCGCCATGTGCCTCAGTCGCCACGATCCATCCTCTCCACATCCGGCTTGGCCGGGTCAATCTTGTCCGCCGAAGCGGTATTCATCTCGGCCGCAGTCCGCATCATCGTCCTGACGCCGCCGGCAAAACCCAGCAGGATAAAGACGACCAGCAGGATCGGCGTCGTGCCGAGCAGGCGGTCCAGTCCAAAGCCGATGCCGAAACCCAGCGCCAGCCCCGCAACCAGTTCGACGACCATCCGCCAGGCCTGATTGGCCTGATGGAACTTGTCGGCACCGGGGGTCGCAGGCCGCTTGTCGACCCGCAGTTCCTGAAGCCGCTTGTCCAGCGACTCCAGACGTTCGGCGTCTTTCGCGCGTTCGGTATCGTGACCGCGTCCGTCGCTCAAGACTTCCCCCGTCTTCGGTTGGGGTGCTGATAGGGGGCGGGGGGCTGTGAGTCAACCGCTTGTGATTACGGCACAAGCGGTTGAAATCTTTGTATTTTATTCCTGTGGTTCGATTGCTTGCGTTGCTGACGCGCGCCCCGCATTATTCAACCGAAACGTTGAATGTCGGTGATGTCGCCCAATCCCCCCTCTGATGATGACCTCGACAGCGTCTTCGCGGCACTGGCGGACCCGACGCGGCGGCGCATTCTGGCGATGCTGCTGGAAGACGACATGGCAGTGACCGATGTCGCCGATCCGTTTGGGATCAGCCTAGCCGCGATTTCCCGCCACCTTGCCGTTCTGGCGAGTGCGGGGCTGATCGCACAGGAACGGCGCGGTCGGATCACGTGGTGCAAGCTGGACCCGGACGGGATGCGCGCGGCATCGGTGTGGATGCGGGGCTTTGGGCAGATCGACCCGCTTGATCTGGACGACTTCGAACGGTTCCTGGCGGTGGAACTCGACAGTCCCAAAGGCGATTTCGATTAGGCTGAAGGCAAGGTGTCCACATGGCGCAGTTTTTCACAGCCGATACGCATTTCGGGGACGACCCGATCCGCCGCTTCTTTTACTACCCCTTCCCCAGCGCAGGCGCCGTCGACGGCGCAATGATCGAGCGCGCCGCTGTCGTCGGGCCCACGGACGATTTCTGGATTCTTGGCGACTTTGCCGCGTGCGAAACGGATGAAGGCCGCGCCATCGCGACGCGCGCTTTCGACGCGCTATCTGGTCGCAAGCATCTTGTGCGCGGCAACCACGACCCGGATTGGGTGGCCAAGGCACTGCCTTGGGCGTCCGTGCACGACTTGGTCGAGGTTGATGCATACGGCCAAAGGTTCGTCCTGTGCCATTACCCGCTTGTGACCTGGAACGGCGTCAGGGAGTGTGCGATCCAACTGTTCGGCCATGTCCACACCCATTGGCGGGGTGCAGAAAGTCAGGTGAATGTGGGCGTCGATCAGTGGGACTTTGCCCCGGTGACGCCAAGGGCCGCCGCGCTGGCCGCCATGACGCTGCCCCCGTCAGACACACATATGGCCGCCGAAGGCGAAGACGATCCGGGCCAGTGGTAGGGGTTTTGTTCCGGCGGTGCACGGTCGACGGGCACCGCAGGTCCGAACACTTCGACCAGAAGTGGATAACACTTGGCCGCATCTGACGAATGTTCGCTGCTGCAGTCGCCCCCCGGACAGGCCGAAAGACCCCCTATCAAGTCGATCTCGGCAAAGAATTCCAGATAATCGCCCGGCCGCACAGGGCTGGCCTTCATGAAGTACTGGCCCGTGTCGCGCATGAAGCCGGTGCACATGAAGACGTTGAGAACATCATGAACCAACGGCTCAACGTCGCGGACATCGCGGCCGGTATGTTCGGCCAGCGCGCGGGTCAGGTTCGAGTGGCAGCAGTGGTGATAATCGTCGCCCCCCAGCAACCTGTGGGTATAAGGGTCGCAGCGCGTTCCGATGACATCGTGTACGCCGCCACCGAACGCGTCGATACCGTACCAATCCAGCGTGTCGGCCACGATCGTCGCCATCGGACGCAGATGCGGCAGGTTCGACCACAGACGGTCCCCGGTCGTGACGTGACTGCCGTGCAAGGCGCGGGTCTTGCCGGAAAAGAACCGCTCCGACAGGTCAGTCGCTGACCACAGATTCAGGTCGCCAACCTGCGGCCCATCAACCGAGGTGATCCGGAAGAACTGCCCGGCGGCGACCTTCCAGCAACGCCCCTCCCGCGGCGGCACCAGGGTTTCCGAGATTTTGCGCGCATCCCTCCGCGCGGCCATCAGGGTCGCGAGGTCGGGATCAGGCAGATGGTCGACCGGATAGCAGATCACTGGTGGAACTGCGCGGCGATTGTCGGCGTCAGCTGGCGGCGGAAATTCTGGGCGCATGGCGTTACCTGTTGGGACGCGTTGATGAAACGACGCCCAGCCCTGCCCAGTCAACCGCGCGTCCCCGCCCGTTCGATCAGGACGGCAGAGTTGTCATCGACCCGTCGCCCGCCACCATATTCGGACACGGACCAGCACAGCGATTCCAGCAGGATCGGCCCGTTCAATGAGGCGTTCGTGCGCAAGATCGCCTCCAACCCCTCTTCGCCCAGCATCGCGCCGCCCGGCCCCACGGCTTCGGTGATGCCGTCCGACGCGATCAACAGCCGGTCGCCGGGCGCAAGGGTCAGCTCGATCTCCTCGAACACGGCGGTATCTGACACGCCGATAGGCAGCCCGCCATTCCCGATTGCCGTGATCGTGCCATCGGCGCATTGCAGCATGGGGTGCGGGTGGCCGGCCTGCACCAACAGCATCCGCCCCGTGTCCGGGTAAAGCTCGGCATAGGCCAGAGTGAAATAGTTGTCGGTGCGGATTTCGGTCAGCATCAGGTGGTTCAGCGCCGCCGCGACCTGCGCGGGCGGCAGCAGGTCATGCGTGCCGGGAACCAGCAGGTCGCCCCCCGACAGATACGACGACAGCCGTGCCGCCAGCAGCGCCGCGGTGATGCCGTGGCCCGCCACATCGACTGCGTAAATTCCGATCCGCCCGTCGGCACTGTGGCGAAACCCGACCAGATCGCCGCCGATGTGCCCCGCTGGCCGCATCAGCAACGACAAAGCCACATCGCCGAATGTCGCGTGGCGTTCGCGGACCAGACCCTGCTGGATCTTGCGCGCCTCTCTCAGGTCGGTTTCCATCGCCTGCTGCGCCGCGCGAAGGTCTGACAGCGCGCTCGCCAGTCGAGCGTTTGCGTTCAGCAGCTCCTCCTCCATCCGCAGGATCCGCTCTCCGGCCTGCAGGCGGGCGACGAGCTCCTGCGGCGTGGTCGGCTTGATCAGGAAATCGTCTGCCCCCGCACTTAGCCCCTCGGCCACCTCATGGGGTTGGTTCCGGGCGGTCAGCATGACGAAATACCCGTAACGCCGCCGTTTGCGCGACCGGAACGCGCGGCAGAATTGAGGGCCGGTCATGATCGGCATCATCCAGTCCGACAGGATGATGTCATGGGGATCAGCGACATCGACCGCCAAGGCCTGCGCAGGGTCCGCGACCGCCGTCACCTGATATCCTGCCTGACGCAGTTGCGTCGTCAGGATTTCGCGCTGTGTCCGGCTGTCATCGACAACCAGAACCCGCCGCTTGCGCACCATCTGTCGCGGTGCGGGCGTGTTCGGGGCGGACGAAGGGCGATTCGGCATCAGCATGCGGCAAGGCTTAACGCCGCGCTGCTTAATGCCCGCTTAAGCGGTCCTAGATCAGGAAATCCGACAGGATCGGGTCGCTCGTGACGTCGCGCCAGCCAAACCCGGCGTCGTTCAAACGCACGGCCAGCGTGTCCAGGTTCTGTGGGTCATCGGTTTCGATCCCGATCAGCACGCTACCGAAGTTGCGGGCCGATTTCTTCAGGTACTCGAACCGCGCGATATCGTCACGCGGACCCAGCAGCGACAGGAAGTCACGCAACGCGCCCGGTCGCTGCGGCATCCGCAGGATAAAGTATCGCTTCAGCCCGCGATAGCGCTGCGCACGCTCGCGCACCTCTGGCAGGCGCTCGAAATCAAAGTTGCCGCCCGAACAGACGCAGACCACGCGGCGTCCCGCCAGTTTGCCGTCAGCCGACAGATCGGCCAGCACGTCGATCGACAGCGCACCTGCGGGTTCCAGAACGACCCCTTCAAGGTTCAGCATGTCCAGCATCGTGCCGCAGATGCGGTCTTCGGGCGCGGCAAAAACCTGATCGGGGTTGATGCGGCGCAGTGTTTCGAACGGCAGATCACCGATCCGCGCCACGGCCGCCCCGTCGACAAAGCTGTCGACGGCCGGCAGCGTCACCTGCGCCCCTTGGGTCAGCGCGGCCTTCAGGCTCGAACCGCCGACCGGCTCCGCGAACGCGAACTGCGTCTCTGGCGCGGTGTCAGAGAAGTAGCGGACCAACCCGGACGCCAGACCACCGCCGCCCACGGGCACGACCATCAGATCGGGCGCCGTGCCAAGCTGAGCCAGAATTTCCAGTCCCACGGTCGCCTGACCGCGGATGACGTTCGCATCGTCGAAGGGCGACAGGAATGTTGCGCCGACATCGGACGCCATCTGCTGCGCGGCCTTCAGGGTCTGGTCAAAGTAATCACCGGTCAGCACGATCTCGACGTTGTCGCCGCCGAAGATGCGGGTCTTTTCGATCTTCTGCTGCGGCGTCGTCACCGGCATGAAGATCGTGCCCCGCGCGCCGAAATGGCGGCAGGCATACGCGACCCCTTGCGCATGATTGCCCGCACTGGCGCAGACGAAATGGCCCCCTTTGGCGCCCGCCTGCCGCATGGCGTTGAACGCGCCACGCAGCTTGTAGCTGCGCACAGGGGTCAGATCCTCGCGCTTCAGCCAGATATCGGCGTCGTATTTCGCCGACAGGTGGTTGTTGCGCAAAAGGGGTGTGGGCGGAAACAGATCGCGGATCGCGGTTTCGGCCTGACGGACGGATGCGGCAAAATCTTCCATGCGGGTGGCATGGCGCGAAAGGCGGGACTTGGCAAGGCCGCGCGGCAAATCCCTGCAGGTTCGGCTTGTGACAGCCTGCCATCTGACTTATTGCGCCTGAAACTTTGCCGAAGGGTTACCGCATGTCCGACGCGCCGAAAAAAGTGGTCCTTGCCTATTCAGGTGGACTTGATACCTCGATCATCCTGAAATGGCTGCAGACCGAATACGGGTGTGAAGTCATCACCTTCACGGCCGATCTGGGTCAGGGCGAAGAGTTGGAACCCGCGCGCGCCAAGGCCGAACTGCTGGGCATCAAGCCTGAAAACATCCACATCGTGGACGTGCGCGAGGAATTCGTGCGCGACTTCGTGTTCCCGATGTTCCGTGCCAATGCCGTCTATGAGGGGCTCTATCTGCTGGGCACCTCTATTGCGCGCCCACTGATTTCCAAGCATCTGGTCGAGATCGCTCAACAGAACAACGCCGACGCCGTGGCCCATGGCGCGACCGGCAAGGGCAACGATCAGGTCCGGTTCGAACTCTCGGCACTGGCGCTGGACCCGTCGATCCGCGTGATCGCGCCGTGGCGGGAATGGGACCTGTCCAGCCGCACCAAGCTGCTGGAATTCGCTGAACAGAACCAGATCCCGATCGCCAAGAACAAGCGTGGCGAAGCGCCGTTCAGCGTTGACGCCAACCTGCTGCACACCTCGTCCGAAGGCACCGTGCTGGAAGACCCGGCGGTCGAAGCCCCTGACTACGTCGCGCAGCGGATCGTCGCGGTCGAAGACGCGCCCGATCAGCCCGAATTCATCGAAGTCACGTTCGAGCAGGGCGACGCCGTTGCGATCAATGGCGAGGCGCTGTCGCCCGCCACCATCCTGACGCGCCTGAACGAATACGGCTCGAAGCACGGTATCGGTCTGCTGGATTTCGTCGAGAACCGCTTTGTCGGCATGAAGTCGCGCGGCGTTTACGAAACCCCCGGCGGCGCGATCCTGCTGGAGGCGCATCGCGGCATCGAACAGATCACGCTGGACAGCGGTGCGGGTCACCTGAAGGACTCGATCATGCCCCGCTATGCCGAGCTGATCTACAACGGCTTCTGGTATTCGCCTGAACGTGAGGCGCTGCAGGCGCTGATCGACAAGACCCAGGAACACGTCACCGGCACCGTCCGGTTGAAGCTTTACAAGGGTTCGGTCCGCACGGTGTCGCGCTGGTCGGATCACTCGCTTTACAGCGAAAAACACGTGACCTTCGAAGACGATGCCGGCGCCTATGATCAGAAGGACGCGGCGGGCTTCATCAAGCTGAACGCGCTGCGCCTGAAGCTGGTCGCGAACCGGAACGCGCGCTTCAAGTGAAACACTCCGCATGACCGGAAAGGCCGTGGCATTTGCTGCGGCCTTTTTCGTTGGGAACTGGCATCACCGCCGCACGTTCCGCGTTGTCGCAATCTGGCATCGGAGGGTGTCATGACAACAATTCCGAAAAACACCGTGTGCATCTGGTACGACCGCGGCGCCGAGGACGCGGCCGAGTTCTATGCGTCCGTATTCCCCGACAGCCACGTGGACGGGATTCACCGCGCGCCTACCGACACACCCGGTGGCGGCAAGGCGGGCGATGTTCTGACCGTCACCTTCACGGTCGCCGGCATCCCGTGCGTGGGGTTGAATGGCGGCGCGTTCTTCCAACAGTCCGAGGCGTTTTCGTTCCAGATCGCAACGGACGATCAGGCGGAAACCGACCGCTACTGGGACGCGATCGTGGGCAATGGCGGTCAGGAAAGCCAGTGCGGGTGGTGCAAGGACCGCTGGGGCGTGTCGTGGCAGATTACGCCCCGTGTTCTGACCAGTGCAGTCGCTCAAGGCGGCCCTGTTGCAGAACGCGCGTTCCGGGCGATGTTTCCGATGAAGAAGATCGACGTCGCGGCCATCGAGGCCGCGATCAAAGGCTGATCGCCGCGCGCGACACGGCCTGCGTGCCCCCTTTCCATCACCGCGCTTGCGCGTCATCATTTCGTCATGACCCAACCGACTCGTTCCGCCCGCATCGCCATCGTCACCGTGTCCGACCGGGCGAGCCGGGGCGATTACGAAGACAAGGGCGGTCCCGCCGCCGAGGAATGGTTGCGCGGTGTCGTGACCTCGCCCATGGAAATCACCCGCAAGATCGTGCCAGACGGCCGCGAAGGCGTGGCGGCGACGCTGCGCCAGTTGGCAGACGGTGACGGCGCCGACCTGATCCTGATCACCGGCGGCACCGGCCCCGCGCCTCGGGACGAAACGCCCGAGGCGATGGCTGACGTCATCGAAAAGGAACTGCCCGGCTTTGGCGAAGAAATGCGCCGCGCAAGCCTGGCCGAAGTGCCGACCGCGATCCTGTCCCGGCAATCCGCGGGGGTGCGCGACAGCTGTCTGATGATCACGCTGCCCGGAAAGCCCGCGGCCATCGCGACCTGTCTGAACGCGGTTTTCGCCGCCGTTCCCTATTGTCTTGATCTGATCGGTGCGGCGCGGGTCGAAACCGATCCAGCGCTGATCAAGGCGTTCCGCCCCAAAGCGTGAACGCCCGGCCACCGGTGGTCCACTTGCCTGCCCCGCCAGCTTCGTCCTACAACGGCCCGAAGCCGCGCATCTGCCCTGTGGTGTGCGCCAAGGAACAAGACGGATACTACGCATGACCTCGCCGAAGCCCGTTGTTCTGTGTATTCTGGATGGGTGGGGCATTTCGGACCGGCCCGAACAATCGGCCCCCGACTGCGCCCAGACGCCGAACTACGACCGGCTGATGGCGACCTGCCCGCATTCCACGCTGATAACCTTTGGCCCCGATGTCGGGCTGCCGCGCGGCCAGATGGGCAATTCCGAGGTTGGTCACACCAATATCGGCGCAGGGCGGGTCGTCGCGATGGATCTGGGCCAGATCGACCTGGCGATCGAGGATGGCAGCTTTTTTCAGAACGCCGAGATTGCCGCGTTCATCGCCCGGATGAAGGCAACCGGTGGTAGCGCGCATCTGATGGGGATCGTGTCGAACGGCGGCGTACACGGGCATCTGATGCATGTTCTTGCCGCGGCCAAGGCGGTGGCCGAACAGGGCGTTCCCGTCATTGTCCACGCCATCACCGACGGCCGCGACGTGCCGCCCGCATCGGCGCAGGGCTTTGTCACCGAACTGTCGGGCGGTCTTGCCCCCGGCGCGTCGATCGGGACCGTCACCGGGCGGTTCTACGCCATGGACCGCGACAACCGTTGGGAACGGGTCGAGCGTGCGTATGACGCCATCGTCAACGCGCGCGGCCTTCATGCCCCGACCGCCGAAGAGGCCGTCACGCAAAGCTATGCGCGGGACGAGACCGACGAATTCATCCAGCCGACCGTCATCGACGGCTATACCGGCGCACGGGATGGCGACGGCTTTTTCTGCCTGAACTTCCGCGCGGACCGGGCGCGCGAAATCATGGCCGCGGTCGGTGATCCTGACTTCGCGGCGTTCCCCGTGCCGGACCGCCCGCAGTGGTCAGGAATCCTTGGCATGGTCGATTATTCGACCAGCCACGACCGCTATATGACCGCAGCCTACCCCAAGCGGCAGGTCACAAACACGCTTGGCGCTTGGGTGGCGGCCCAAGGACTGCGCCAGTTCCGTCTGGCCGAAACTGAAAAATATCCCCACGTCACTTTCTTCCTGAACGGCGGCAAAGAGGCGCCAGAACCCGGTGAGGATCGCTTCATGCCGTCCAGCCCCAAGGTCGCGACCTATGACCTTGCGCCCGAAATGTCGGCGGCCGAGGTGACAGCGAAGCTCGCCGAGGCGATTGCGGCCCGTTACGACCTGATCGTCGTCAACTTCGCCAACCCCGACATGGTCGGCCACACCGGCAGCCTGCCCGCCGCCATCCGTGCAGTTGAGGCGGTGGATCGCGGGCTGGGCGCGATGCTGGCGGGGCTGGAACAGACCGGCGGCGGCGCGGCGGTCATCATCGCCGACCATGGCAATTGCGAAACCATGATCGACCCGGTCACCGGGGGGCCGCACACCGCCCACACCACGAACCCGGTGCCGGTGATCGTTTTTGGCGGGCCAGCGGGCGCGCATCTGCGCCAAGGCGGTCGGTTGGCCGACGTCGCGCCCACGGTGCTGGATCTGATGGGCCTGCCCCTGCCCCCGGAAATGACCGGCCGCAGCCTGATCGAACGGTCTGACGCGTGAACCGTGCGCTCGTCCCGTTTCTGGCGCTGCTGATTGCGGCGGGCCCGGTCCAGCCCTTTGCGGCCACGGCGCAACCCGCCAATCAGGCCGAGGCCGCCGCCGCCGATGCCGCCGCCGCGGCCGAGCAACTGCGCGAGGCGCTGGCCCAACTGAACGGCGCGCTCAGCGCCAATGATCAGGTGATCGCCCTTGGTAATGTCATTCGTGCGTACGAAGTGGGCCTGTCGGCCCTGCGCGATGGGCTGCGCCGTGCAGGCAAGCGCGAACAGGAAATTCGCGCCGATTTCAATACCAGCCGCGACCGCCTGTCGCGCGTCCTTGGTGTTATGGCGACAATGCAGCGTTCGCCAGAAACGCTGATGCTGCTGCATCCCGACGGCCCCGAGGCGACGGCCCATTCCGGCATGGTCCTGACCGCCATCAGCCCTACCCTTCAGGCCGAGGCGGATAGCCTGCGTGACCGTCTGGACGAAATTGCAACCGTCCGCGCGCTGGAGCAGTCGGCGGCGGACACGCTTGCCCAGGGGTTGGGTCAGGTTCAGGAAGCCCGACGGCTGCTCGCGTCGGCCGCCGGTGACCGGTCATCGATGCCAGTGCGGTTCGGCGATAACCCGCAGGAGCTGACGACATTGCTGAATTCGGCGGACACGCTTGACAGCTTTGCCAACGGCATCGTGTCGATGGAACAGGATGTCGGGGCACCCATGACCGATTTCGAGGCCGCCGAGGGCAGTCTGGCACTGCCCGTCGTCGGTCGGGTCATTCGCCAATTTAACGAGGCCGACGGATCGGGCGTCACCCGGCCAGGCATGATCATCGCGACCTCTCCGGGTGCGCTTGTGACGGCACCGGCTGCCGCCACGATCCGATATCGCGGGCCGCTGCTGAATTACGGCAATGTCATGATCGTCGAACCCGCGCGCGATTATCTGCTGGTTCTGGCCGGCATGTCGCAGGTCTTCGGCGAAGTGGGCGATGTCGTCCAGGCCGGAGAGCCGCTGGGCCTGATGGGCGGGGCCGAAGGGGCTGCCGCCGAGTTCGGTGCCGCCTTCGTGAAGGGCGCCGCGGACGGAAACGATGCAGATCAGACGCAATCGCTGTATCTCGAACTGCGAAAAGGCAAGGAAACACTGGACCCCGCCGGATGGTTCGTGATGAATCCGGTCGTGACGACCGCTCCGGCGGATGCAGCTGAAGAAGGCAGGACCACCGAATGAAGAACTATCTGATCGCGGGTATCGGCGGGACCGTCGCTGGCCTTTTGCTGACGACACAACTGGCGGGGCCGCTGATGGCGCAAAGCCAAAGCAGCACCCCCTCGACCTATGAACAGCTCGACCTGTTCGGCAATGTGTTCGAACGTGTGAAGCAGGACTACGTCGAACCGGTCGACGACAAGAAACTGATCGAATCCGCCATCAACGGCATGCTGACGGCGCTGGACCCGCATTCCAGCTTCCTGTCGGCCAAGGATTACGAAGACATGCAGACCCAGACCCGCGGCAGCTTTGGCGGGCTGGGGATCGAAGTCGGGATGGAAGACGGGCTGGTGAAGGTTATCTCGCCCATCGACGACACGCCTGCCGCGCAGGCGGGCGTCAAGTCGGGCGACTACATCACCCACGTGAACGGTGAATCCCTGATGGGCCTGTCGCTGGACGACGCGGTCGAAAAGATGCGCGGCCCGGTTGGGTCTGAAATCACCGTCACCATCCTGCGCGACGGCGAGAAAGAGCCGTTCGACATCAAGATGACGCGTGAAACGATCAAGCTGACGGTCGTGAAGACGCGCGTCGAAGGCCATGCGGTCGTCCTGCGCGTGTCGACCTTCAACGACGAGACGTTCGATACCCTGAAATCCGAACTGGAAAAGGCCGTGCAGCAGGCCGGCGGCATCGACAAGGTCACGGGCTTTGTCCTTGACCTGCGCAACAACCCCGGCGGTCTTCTGGACCAAGCCGTCAGCGTCAGCGATGCGTTCCTTGACCGGGGCGAGATCGTCTCGACTCGGGGCCGCAAACCGGAAGACAGCGAACGCTGGAATGCGACGACCGGCGATCTGGCGCAGGGCAAACCCATGGTCGTCCTGATCAACGGCGGCTCTGCATCCGCTTCGGAAATCGTCACGGGCGCGCTGCAGGACCACCGTCGTGCCATCGTCGTCGGCACCAAGTCCTTCGGGAAAGGCTCGGTCCAGACCGTGATGCCGGTCACGCAGGACAGCGCCATCCGACTGACGACCGCGCGGTATTACACGCCGTCCGGCCGCTCGATCCAGGCGCTCGGGATCAACCCCGACATCATCGTTCAGCAACCGCCGCCCAAGTCCGCATCCGAGGATGAGGAAAACAAGCCACGCAGCGCCTCGAACTTCTCGACGTCCGAAAGCAGCCTGCGTGGCGCGCTGAACAACGACTCGATGAGCGACGAAGAAAAGCGTCAGGTCGAGGAAGAGGCCAAGCAGGTCGAGGCGACGGCGAAGCTGCGCGAGGAAGACTATCAGCTGGCCTATGCCGTCGACATTCTCAAGGGTCTGGCGGCGGTTGAATTCGACGCCAAGGCTGTGCCTGAAGATGCCAAGCCTGCGGTCACCGGCCAGGACGCGACCAGCGAAACTGCGCGCGATGGCGCGGCGCCGACCGGCGAAGGCGACCCTGCGTCGCCCCCCGAAGGCGGCACCCCCGGGCCGAACGGCGACACCCCGAAACCCCGGCCCACCCCATGAGCGGGAAAGCCGACGAACGGTCAGGCCCCAAGGGCCTGCCCTATCGGCCCTGCGCCGGGGTCGTTCTGGTCAATGCCGATGGGTTGGTGTTTGCGGGCCATCGCATAGACAACCCCGGCGACGCCTGGCAGATGCCGCAAGGCGGGATCGACAAGGGCGAGGACGCACGCGACGCGGCCCTGCGCGAGCTGGGCGAGGAAACGGGCATTCCGCCCTATCTGGTCAGCGTCGAAGCCGAGACGCCGGATTGGGTCTATTACGATTTGCCCGACGACATGGTCGGTCAGGTCTGGAAGGGCAAATACGGCGGTCAGCGGCAACAGTGGTTCCTGATGCGGTTCAACGGACAGGACGGTCAGGTCAACATCGCGACTGAACATGCCGAATTCGACCAGTGGCAATGGATGAAGCCTGCTGACATTCTGGACAAGATCGTGCCGTTCAAGCGCGCGGTTTATGAACAGGTGTTTGCCGCGTTTGGCAACCGGATCGGCCCGCGTCCCTAGGGTGCGGCCCACGGCCGGGGGCCAGCCCCCGGTCCCCCGGGATATTTGCGTGATGAAGATCGTCTGACCAGGTGGAGCGGTCAGACCGTCCGAACAGGAGGAGCGCATGTCCAATCAGGGCCGAAAGCTGGAACAGGCCGCACGCGCGGCGTGGCTTGCCCATGTGGGCGGTCGCACGCAGGACGAAATCGCCGGGATCATGGGGCTGTCGCGTCAAAGCGTGCAGCGGCTGGTGGCGCAGGCGATGAGCGAGGGTCTGGTCAAGATCCGCATCGATCACCCCTTTGCCGAATGCATGGATATGGCCGCGCGGCTAAGTGAGCGCTGGGGTCTGGCGTTCTGCGACATCGCCCCTGCCGACGCACCAGATGTGGGTGTGCCCCATCACCTGTCCGCCGTCATGGAAGACTGGCTGCGCAAGCCCGAGCCTTTGACGCTGGCGATCGGCACCGGCCGCACCCTGCGTGCTGCCGTGGCGCAGCTGCCCCATCTCGACTGTGCCCAGCACCGGATCGTGTCGCTGACCGGCAACATCGCGACCGATGGCTCAACCGCCTATTACAACGTGCTGTTTTCCTTGGCCGAGCATGTGACGGCCCGCAGTTTTCCCCTGCCCTTGCCGGTCATCCTGCAAACCGCCAAGGAACGCCCCACCATGACCAGCCAGCCCGGCATCCGCCGCGTGCTGGACATGTCAAGCGCCGCGCAGGTTGCATTCGTGGGTCTGGGTGCGCTGGATGAAAAGGCGCCGCTCCTGCTCGATGGGTTCATCGGGCAGAAGGATCTGGACGCGCTGATCGCCGCCGGCGCGGTCGGAGAGATCACGGGCTGGGCCTATGACGCCGACGGGCAACTGATTGATGGGTTGTCGAACAACCGCGTCGCCTCTGCCCCGATCCCGCCTCGGGACAGCACACTGGTGATCGGCGCGGCGGCCGGGGCTGGCAAGGTGCCTGCCCTGCGCGGCGCGCTGAGCGGCGGTCTGATCAACGGTCTCATCACCGACCTGACCACCGCACACGAGCTGCTTTAGCCCCGGCTTGCGGGATACAGCGCGCGGAACCGGGTGTGCGCCTCGGCGAATGCAGGAACAAGGCTGGCGTCGGGCTTGATTTCGGCCGCGATGTCGGGTGCCGTGCATACATCGGCGGGCGCCGCGCCGGTGGCGGCCATCAGCCCCAACCGCGCCGCGCCGAAGGCCGCGCCATAGTCGCCGCCGACTGGTACCAGCACCGGCAGATCCAGCGCCGTCGCAATCAGCCGCAGCCAGTAATCCGACCGCGCGCCGCCCCCCAGCGCCAGCAGCGCATCCAGATCGGCACCCGCCGTGCGCAGCGCCGACAGGTTGTCGGCCAGCGCGAAGGCCACGCCTTCCAGCACGGCGCGGGTCATGGCGGCACGGTCGGTCGTGGGTGTCAGACCGGCGAACATTCCGCGCGCCAAGGCGTCGTTGTGGGGCGTCCGCTCGCCCGACAGATACGGCAGGAACATTTCCGACCCCGGCGCCTGCAGATCGCCCAGAGTGGCGACCAGATCAGCTGGGCGCGTCTGCAGGATCGATCCCAGCCATTCCAGCGCGGCAGATGCCGACAGGATCACCCCCATCTGGTGCCACGTTTCAGGCAGCGCATGACAGAAGGCGTGGACCGCCGTATCGGGTGCCGGCAGATAGCGGTCCGACGCCGCAAAGACGACGCCCGAGGTGCCAAGGCTGACGAACCCCTGCCCCTTGCCGATGGTCCCCGCCCCAACGGCGGTCGCGGCGTTGTCGCCGGCCCCGCCCGCGACGACCACGGGCCCCTCGATCCCCCAGCGCAGCGCCAGTTCGGGGCGAAGGTTGCCGGACGGCGCGCTGCCTTCAACCAAGGCCGGCATCTGGTCGCGACGCATGCCAGTCGCGGACAGCAGCGTGTCAGACCAGTCGCGCGCTGCGACGTCCAGCCAGCTGGTACCGGACGCATCCGACATTTCGCTGACGCGTTCGCCGGTCAGCCACAAACGCAGGTAATCCTTGGGCAGCAGCACAGTCGCCACACGGTCGAAATGATGCGACTCGTGCTTGGCCATCCAGACCAGCTTGGGCGCGGTGAAGCCCGGGAACACGATGTTGCCCGACAGACGCCGCATATCGACCAGCGCGTCCAGTTCCGCCGCTTCGGCGTGGGACCGAGTGTCGTTCCACAGGATTGCCGGGCGGATGACCGCGCCGCCCGCGTCCAGTGCGACCGCCCCGTGCATCTGGCCCGACAGGCCGATCCCGCGTAGGCGCGTAAGGTTGTGGGTGCGGGCCAATGCCGCGATGGCCAGCTCCGTTGCGGCGATCCAGTCCGCCGGATGCTGTTCGGACCACATCGCCGCCGGGCGCTGAACCATCAACGCGACGGTTTCCGACCCCAGCACGGTCTGTTGGTCATCGATCAGCGTCGCCTTGACGCCCGAGGTTCCAAGGTCAATCCCCAGATACATGCGCAGTCCCCATTTCAGTAATTTCGGCGCGGTGCTGCTGCATCCGCTGGAAGATGGCCCAATCTGCCGCACGGCGCGCTTGCGCCACGGGATCGGGCCGGATGATCTGGACGTCGCGGGCAAAGCGGTCGCGTGCCGCGCGGATGCCGCCTGATATCGGCGCGGCGGCGGCGATGGCGGTGCCGCGCAGGACAGCGTCCTCGGGCTGCCAATGGATCTCGGCCCCCGTCACGTCGGCGTAAAGCTGGCGCAGCAATTCCGACCGCGCCTGCCCGCCGGCCATCGCGATGCGGTCGGGGGAAAGACCCATATGCGCAATCACCTGCCGTGTGCCTAAGGCAATGCCGACCGCTGCCCGCCAGTAATATCCATCCAGCGCGTCCTGATCCCGCGCCAGCGGCATCCCGTGGATCACACCGCGCATCATCGGATCGGCAAAGGGCGTCCGACTGCCCTTGAAGTCGGGCAGCACGTGCATCCCCGGCGACGGCTCTGGCCGGGCGGCGATGCGGGTCAGGATATCTTCGTGGGTGTTCGGGGTCGCGTATTGCCGCCGGATCGATTCAAGCAGCGCGCCGGTTGCCGATTGCCCCGCCTCGCTGACCGATTCGTCGGGCAGGATCGCGCCCGGATACGGGCCCCAGACCGCGGGGGTCAGCGGCACGTCCACCGCCATGATGCAGTTTGACGTGCCTGCAATCAGCGCGGGCATACCCGGTGCCGCGCCCAGTGCGCCCGAAAACGCATCGACCAGCCCCGCGGCCACGACGCAGTCGCGATCCAACCCAAGCTCGGCCGCGCCCCGCTCGGACAAGGGGCCGATGACGGCACCGGGCGGTAGGACGGGATCATCGTGGGGGAAGTCCGAGATTCCGACGCTTTGCAGCAGGGTCTCGGCCCAACCGCCCTGATTGGGCAGATACGGCCACTTGGCTGCCGCGGCACAAAGCGAGCGGGCGGGGACGCCCGTTGCCCGGAACGCCAGATGATCACACAAGTCTCGAATGCCGCGCAGATTTTTCCAGACGTCGGGCCGGTGGCGGGCCAGCCACGTCAGCTTGGGGGTCTGCATCTCGGGCGATACGGCGCCCCCGGCGCGGTCCACGACCGCGTTGGACAGGCGGCTGATTTCATCAGCTTCGGCCACCGCACGGTGGTCGTGCCAGGCGATGACGTCAGGGGTGAATCCGGGCGCATCGACGACCAGTGAACAGGTGGCATCAAACGCGAGCGCGCGGACCTGCGCGGGGCTGGCCCCCGCCATTCGGCGCGCGTCGGCCAGTGCGTCGGCGACCGCCTGCCAGATTTCCGCGAAATCGAAACCCGCCTGACCGCCCGGCGATGGCAATGTCGCAAAGCCCCGGCTGGCGCGCGCGACAAGTTCGCCCCCTGCGGTGAACAATCCGGCACGCGCCCGGGCCGAGCCGACATCGACTGCGCAAATCAGCAAGACGGCCCCCTAGCCCAATCGCGCCAGACTGTCCGCCAATTCGTCGGCATGTGCAATCAGCGCATCCGGTCCCAGCGCCGCCAACCGCGACGCAAGACCCGCAGGTTCGGCGTGAGCCCCGCCCAGAAAACCGATCACTCGCATGCCAGCGGCTTGGGCCGCGTGAATGCCGGCCGGACTGTCTTCAATGACGATGCAGTCTGCAGGCGCGACCCCGATGCGGTCGGCCGCCATCAGAAACAGATCGGGTGCAGGCTTGCCGCGCGCCACCTGCGCCGCAGAGTAGACATGGTCCCCGAACAGGGGCGCGATGCCGGTCACGGCCAGTGACAGGGCCAGCCTTTCTGGCGCGCTGGAACTGGCCACCGCGCGGGGTCCGTCCAGCCCGGCAATTGCATCGGCCATGCCCGGGACGGGGCGCAGTTCGGTCCGAAAGCGGGCGGCAAGGTTCTGTGTGAACCCGGCCATCGCCGGGCCCGCGTCCTGACCCTCTCGGGTCAGGGCATCGGCGACGATCTGGGCCGAGCGGCCCAGGAACTCATCGTAGATCCGGGGCAGACCGATCGGCGCGCCGGCTGCGGCGAACATCGCCTGCAGTTCGGCTGCCGCGTGCGGCTCGCTGTCGACCAGCACGCCGTCACAGTCAAAGATCAGCCCGCGGGCCATGCCACTACCGCCCGAGGTAATGGTTCAGCGTGGCCTCGGTCCCGTCGGCCCACAGCATCGCAAGCCAACGCGCGAAAGGTTCGGCAAATCGGCTGTCCTGCCCCGTCGCGCCATAGATTTCGGCCATGCCGAGCCACGCCTGCGGGTCCGACTTGGCCGCATTGGCCGCAACCGTCAGACGGTCCCAGTTCGGATCGTTGGGTTGAATCGTGGCGCCACTGTCCGTGACCCCGGCGCAATACCGGCACCACAGCGCGGATTCGAGTGCGAGCCCGTCCACCGGCAGCCCCTTGGCCAGACGGTCGTTGATCGTCGGGATGATGAACTTGGGCTGGCGGTTCGAGCCGTCAAGGCACAGGCGGCGGATGGTGTCGCCGATCTTGGGGTTGGCGCAGCGTTCGGCGACCTTGTCGAAATAGGCGTTCAGGTCGGTGCCGGGCACAGGCGGGACAACGGGAATGATCTCGTCGTGTTCGAC
>QFNE01000016.1 GCA_003240735.1 Paracoccus denitrificans
AGCTCGCCCCGCTGGGCTTTGCCGGCGTTCAGGAAGGTCGGCGTCGCGGGCTGGAAGCGACCGTCGATGATCTCTTCCATCAGATGGGTCGCCAGCGCCTCGTCACCGGCAGCCAAGGCCAGCGAGACCATGACTACACGATCCTCATACCGCTCAAGGAAACGTTTCCCGTCGCGGGTCTTCAGGGTGTAGCTGGTGTAATACTTGAACGCGCCAAGGAACGTCCGGAAGCGGAACTTGCGGGCAAAGGCCGCGTCCCAGATCTTGGCCAGAAACGCAGGGCTGTATTGGTCCAGCACGTGCTTTTCGTAATATCCTTCGTCGACCAGATACCCCAGCTTTTCCGTCAGCGAATGGAAGAACACGGTGTTCTGGTTCACGTGCTGCAGAAAGTACTGCTTGGCCGCCATGCGGTCGGCCTCGAAATTGATCTGACCGTTGTCGTCATACAGGTTCAACATCGCGTTCAGCGCGTGGAAATCCAGGTCGGATGACGCGCGCGGATCGGTCAGCACCTCGGTGCGATCAAGATTCAAGCTGTCCAAAATCGTTCCAACCCTGTGATGACGCGGTCGGTGTCCTCGGTCGTGCCGGCAAGCTCGAACCTGTATAACACCGGAACTCCGCATTTTGCTGCGATGACTTTGCCCGCATGGGCAAAGAACTGTCCGAAATTGCGATTGCCGCCGGCGATGACGCCGCGCAGCAGGGCCCGGTTCGCCGGGTCGTTCAGAAACCGGATGACGGGTTTGGGCACCGAATGGCGCCCTTCGCCGTCGCCGTAGGTGGGCGTGATCAGGACGAACGGCTCGCGCGCTTGCGCGTCCGGCCCAATCTCGATCGAGGGTTGGGACAGCGTGTCGACGAACCGGCGGGTGTTGCCCGAAGCCGTCGAATAGAACGCAAGTTGCGCCATGTCGCTGATCCTTACCCCGCTGCCCAGATCAGGCCAAGGCGCCGATCATGTCGGGACGGAAGCCAGCCCAGTGCTGATCGCCCGCGACAACGACCGGGACCTGACGGTAACCCAGCGATTCAACATGTGCGAGCGCATCGGCGTCTGCCGACAGATCGACGATCTGATAGTCCACGCCGCGCTGATCCAGCGCCCGATAGGTCGCGGTGCACTGCACGCAGGCAGGTTTGGAATACACTGTAATCGTCATGGTCCTTGTCCTTACATTGCTCGTCAGGTCAAGCAGCCCGAATCGCCACCATATGGGGCGGCTTGCTGCGGGGTTGTCCCGAACGATATTTCCTGTCCATCACAAGGTCGGCCGTTCCCGCAAAACGAGATCACCACCACCCGATATCCCCCTTGTCTGCGGGGGTTGTTCGGCCAGTCTGATCCCGCGCCACCGTCTGGAAAAAAACCGGTTGAAATCACCGCCTTCCGTCCGATCGCCCGAGTCGCATCCTTAGCGTTCTTGTACTACCAGTGGTGCGCCTTGGCAAAGGTACTGTCAACATCTTGTATTTGGTTATCCACATAAGAATTTGCAATCCCGGCGCCTTGGACACACGGGCGCAAGGATACTGCTTGAGTTTGCAGCACTTATTCCGTCCTATGTCCCATCCCGCACGGCGCCGCCGATGCACGGACCAAAAAATGCCCAACAGCAGAGGGAACAAGACCCATGAAGACCCGTCACCTTATCGCCGCCTCGGTGATCGCGCTGGCCAGCGCCGCGCCCGCGATGGCCAAGACTTTCGTCTACTGTTCCGAGGCCTCGCCCGAAGGGTTCGATCCTGCGCCCTATACCTCGGGGACGACGTTCGACGCCTCGG
Source organism: Paracoccus denitrificans (assembly GCA_003240735.1). Taxonomy (GTDB): domain Bacteria; phylum Pseudomonadota; class Alphaproteobacteria; order Rhodobacterales; family Rhodobacteraceae; genus Paracoccus; species Paracoccus denitrificans_A. The sequence continues at coordinate 1,789 of QFNE01000016.1, forward strand.
CGCACCCGATCTACAACCGCCTGACCGAATTCAAGAAGGGCACGACCGAGGTCGAGCCCGGCCTGGCCGAAAGCTGGGACGTGTCCGAGGACGGCAAGGAATACACCTTCCACCTGCGCAAAGGCGTGAAGTTCCAGTCCAACGACAACTTCACCCCGACCCGCGAATTCAACGCTGATGACGTGATCTTCAGTTTCGAACGCCAGGGCAAGGCCGACAACCCGTGGCACGAGTATATCCCCGGCGTGACCTATGAATATTACTCCTCGATGGCGATGGATAAGCTCGTCCAAAGCATTGAGAAGGTCGACGACAGCACCGTCAAATTCACGCTCGCATCGCCCGAAGCGCCGTTCCTGGCAAACCTCGCGATGTCGTTCGCGTCGATCGTTTCCAAGGAATATGCCGACAAGCTGGAAGCCGAAGGCCGTCAGGCTGACCTGAACAACGCACCCATCGGCACCGGGCCGTTCAAGTTCGTGGCCTATCAGAAGGACGCGGTGATCCGTTATCAGAAAAACCCGGACTATTGGGGTGATGCGCCCAAGATCGACGATCTGGTGTTCGCGATCACGCCGGACGCCTCGGTCCGTCTGCAGAAGCTGAAGGCCGGCGAATGCCACCTGATGCCCTATCCGTCGCCCGCCGACGTTCAGGCGATTGCGTCCGATCCGAACCTGAAGCTGGACGAGCAGGCCGGCCTGAACATCGGCTATCTGGCCTACAACACCACGGTCGCACCGTTCGACAAGCCCGAAGTACGTCGCGCCCTGAACATGGCAATGGACAAGAAGGCCATGGTCGAAGCCGTTTATCAGGGTGGCGCGGAAGTCGCCAAGAACCCGATCCCGCCGACGATGTGGAGCTATAACAACGCCATCGAAGACGACCCCTATGATCCCGAAGCCGCCAAGAAGGCGCTTGAGGATGCGGGCGTCTCGAACCTCAGCATGGAAATCTGGGCGATGCCGGTTCAGCGCCCCTATATGCCGAACGCGCGTCGTGCGGCCGAGATGATGCAGTCGGATCTGGGCAAGGTCGGCGTCAAGGTCGACATCGTGTCCTATGAGTGGGGCGAGTATCTGAAAAAGTCCATGGAAGAGGGCCGCAAGGGCGCCGTCATCTTGGGCTGGACGGGTGACAACGGCGATCCGGACAACTTCCTTTCGGTGCTTCTGTCCTGCGACGCGGCCACCCCGGGCGGTGCGAACCGTGCGTACTGGTGCAACCAGGAATTCTCGGACCTGCTGGCCAAGGCAAAGGCCACCACCGATCAGGCCGAGCGGACCAAGCTTTACGAAGAGGCCCAGGTCATCTTCAAGAAAGAGGCCCCGTGGGCCACGATCGCCCATTCGACGCAGTATGTGCCCATGTCCAAGAACGTGACCGGCTTTGTCCAGTCGCCGCTGGGTGATTTCACGTTTGAAACCGTCGACCTGACCGAATAAGACGCGGGTCTTCCATTCAATGGGCCGCGCGCTGTTATGGGCGCGCGGTCTGCCAGGCCAAGGGGCCCGATGATAAAGTTCATTCTGCAGAAGCTTCTGTACCTGATCCCGACATTCCTTGGGATCACCATCGTCGCATTCGGCTTCGTGCGACTGCTGCCCGGCGACCCCGTCCTGCTGATGGCCGGAGAGCGCGGCGTCTCGCCCGAACGGTATGCACAGATTTCCGCCCAACTGGGCTTCGACAAACCGATCTGGCAACAATACCTGCAATATCTGAACAACCTGCTGCACGGCGATCTGGGACTGTCCCTGTCCACCAAAAAGCCTGTGCTGGCTGAATTTCTGGCCCTGTTCCCGGCAACGGTCGAGCTGGGCGTCGTCGCCATCATCATCGCCACCGTGATCGGCGTGCCCGTCGGCGTGCTGGCGGCCATCAAGCGCGGATCGTGGTTCGACCAGCTGTCGATGACAGGCGCACTGGTCGGGTTTTCGATGCCGATCTTCTGGTGGGGCCTGCTGCTGATCATCCTGTTTTCGGGCATCCTTGGCTGGACGCCCGTATCGGGTCGCATCTCGCTGATGTATTTCTTCCCGCCGGTAACCGGCTTCATGCTGATCGACAGTCTGCTGTCGGGGCAGAAGGGTGCGTTTACGTCCGCCGTCAGCCACCTGATCCTGCCGGCGGTCGTGCTGGCCACAATCCCACTGGCCGTCATCGCACGCCAGACGCGTTCGGCGATGCTGGAGGTCATGGGCGAAGACTACGTCCGGACCGCACGCGCCAAGGGTTTGCCTCCGCGCCGTGTGATCGGCATCCATGCGCTGCGCAACGCCATGATCCCGGTCATCACGACCATCGGCCTGCAGATCGGCGTGCTGATCGCGGGCGCCATTCTGACCGAAACGATCTTCAGCTGGCCCGGTATTGGCAAGTGGATGGTCGATTCCATTACCCGTCGCGACTATCCCGTGGTGCAAAGCGGTCTTCTGCTGATCGCGCTGCTGGTGATGGTGGTGAACCTGCTTGTTGACCTGACCTATGGTCTCATCAACCCAAGGATCCGGCACAAATGAGCGATATCTCCGCACAATCCCCTGCCCGGTCGATCCGCTGGCAGATGTTCAAGGAATTCTGGTTCTACTTCAAACAGAACCGGGGCGCCGTGTTTGGTCTGATCGTCTTTGCCGTGATCGTCCTGACAGCGATCTTTGCGTCGATCCTCGCACCGCATGATCCCACGCAGCAGTACCGCGATGCTCTGCTGGTGCCGCCGGTCTGGCAGGATGGCGGGCGCACCGCGTTTCTTCTGGGCACCGACGCTGTCGGACGGGACATGCTGTCGCGCCTGATCTACGGCGCGCAGTATTCGCTGTTCATCGGTGTGGTCGTCGTCGCGGTCGCATTGGTGGGCGGTATCATTATCGGTTTGATCGCCGGTTTCTTCGGCGGTTGGGTCGACACGGTGATCATGCGCGTGATGGATGTCATCCTTGCGTTTCCGTCGCTGTTGCTGGCGCTGGTGCTGGTTGCCGTTCTGGGGCCGGGTCTGACCAACGCCATGATCGCCATCGCAATCGTCTATCAGCCGCATTTTGCGCGCCTGACGCGCGCCGCCGTCATGGCCGAAAAGCAGCGGGAATACGTGACCGCCGCCCGAGTCGCGGGTGCCGGTAACCTGCGCCTGATGCTGCGCACGATCCTGCCCAACTGTCTCGCGCCGCTGATCGTGCAGGCAACGTTGTCGTTTTCGTCGGCCGTGCTGGACGCGGCGGCGCTTGGCTTCCTTGGGATGGGTGCACAGCCACCGACGCCGGAATGGGGCACCATGCTGGCCGAAGCGCGCGAATTCATCCTGCGCGCGTGGTGGGTCGTGACCTTCCCCGGTCTTGCCATTCTGGTGTCGGTCCTTGCCATCAACCTGATGGGCGACGGCCTGCGCGATGCGCTTGACCCCAAACTGAAGCGGAGCTGAGCCATGCCCTTGCTGGAAATCCGCAATCTCACCGTCCGTTTTGCCACAATGGCGGGCGCCTTCACCGCTGTCGACGGAATCGATGTCACCGTCGACAAGGGCGAGGTTCTGGCGATCGTCGGCGAATCCGGATCAGGCAAGTCCGTTGCCATGATGGCGGTCATGGGCCTTCTGCCCGACACCGCGACCGTCACCGCGGATGCGATGATCTTTGACGGCCAGAACCTGATGACCCTAACCCCGCGTCAGCGTCGCCAGATCATCGGCAATGAAATCACCATGATCTTTCAGGAACCGATCGCGTCCCTGAACCCGTCCTTCAAGGTCGGCTATCAAATCGAAGAGGTGCTGCGCTTCAACATGGGACTTGGCCGCCGTGCAGCCCGTGCCAAGGCGCTAGAGCTGTTTCAGGCCGTCGGCATCCCCGAGCCCGAGCAGAAGCTGAACGCCTATCCCCACCAGATGTCGGGGGGGCAATGCCAGCGCGTCATGATTGCCATGGCAATTGCCACCGATCCGCGCCTTCTGATCGCGGATGAGCCGACGACGGCGCTGGACGTGACCATTCAGAAGCAGATTCTGGATCTGCTGGTCCGGCTGCAAGAACGTTATGGCATGGCGCTGATCCTGATCACCCACGACATGGGCGTGGTGGCCGAAACCGCCGACCGCGTGATGGTCCAGTACAAGGGCCACAAGATGGAGGAGTCGGACGTGCTGACCCTGTTTGAAAACCCGACCAGCCCCTACACCCGCGCGCTGTTGTCGGCGTTGCCCGAAAATGCCGAAGGGGGCCGTCTGTCCACCGTGTCGGACTTCCTTGACCCCGTCACCGAAGAGGTGCGCCCATGACCGTCGTCGCCGAAGGCCGTGCGATCACGCGCAACTATGACGTGCCGGGGTCGCTGACGCGCAAGGCCAAGGTCGTCCAGGCCGTCAAGGGCATCGATTTTTCGGTCAGCAAGGGTGAAACCTTGGCCATCGTCGGTGAATCCGGCTCGGGCAAATCGACGCTGGCCCGCATCGTGGCGCTGATCGACCCCGCATCGGGCGGAGAGTTGCGCATCGACGGCAACCCCGTCGATATCAGTAAGGCGCGTCCGTCACGCGCCCTGCGGTCCAAGGTGCAGATGGTGTTTCAGAACCCCTACGGCAGCCTGAACCCGCGCCAGAAGATCGGCGATGTGCTGATGGAGCCGCTGGCGCTGAACACCGACACACCCTCGGCCGAGCGCCGCCGCCGTGCCGAAGAAATGCTGGAACGCGTCAACCTGCCGCGAGAGGTGTTCAACCGGTACCCGCACATGTTTTCGGGCGGCCAGCGGCAGCGGATCGCGATTGCGCGCGCGCTGATGCTGCGCCCGCAACTGCTGGTGCTGGATGAACCCGTCTCAGCGCTGGACCTGTCCGTTCAGGCGCAGGTGCTGAACCTTCTGGCCGATCTGCAGAAGGAATTCGATCTGGCCTATGTCTTCATCAGCCACGATCTGTCGGTCGTCCGTTATATCGCCGACGAGGTGATGGTGATGCATCAGGGTGCTGCGGTCGAGCAGGGCCCGACCTCGGCGGTCTTTGACAATCCGCAGCATGCATATACCCGCCAGTTGCTATCGGCGACGCCCGTTACGGATATTGAATCGATCCGCGAACGCGTCGCCAAACGGGCCGCCCGGCGGGCTGAGCTGGCACGCGCCAGCTAAACCGGTGGAAGATCGTGGGGTGCCGCGCCCTTGTGACGCGTGCGCCCCAGATCAGCCACATCCTTCAACGTTTCCTTTTGAGTGATCAGTCGGGCCGAATTTCGGCCCGACAGAAACACCCAAAGCCAGCTGAGCGCGACGAACAGCCGCGACCGCGTGCCGATCAGAAAGTAGATGTGGGCGATGCCCCAGATCCACCACGCGAACCAACCCGTCAGCTTGAAGCGCCCATATTCGATGACCGCCGCGTTGCGCCCGATCGTCGCCAGATTACCCATGTTCTTGTATTTGAACGCGCCCGGATCTGCCCCGCCGGTCAGTCGGGCGCGGATGGTCTTGGCCACATGGGCCCCTTGCTGTTTTGCGGCGGGCGCGACCCCCGGGACCGGCTTGCCGTCGCTTTCTACGTAGGCGGTGTCGCCCAGCACGAAAATCGATGGATCACCCGGCAATGTCAGGTTCTGTTCGACGACCACGCGCCCTGCCCGGTCGGCCTCGGCCCCTAGCCAATCACGGGCGCGTGACGCCTGCACACCCGCAGCCCAGATCACCGTTCGCGCGGGAATGAGGTTGCCCGCGAGTGTGATCGCTTCGTCGGTGCAGTCCGTGACGGGCGCGCCCGTCAGCACCTCGACCCCGCGGCGTTCCAGCGCGCGGCGCGCATAGTTCGACAGGCTCTCGCTGAAGGCGGGCAGGATGCGGGGTCCGGCTTCAATCAGCAGGACGCGGGCGCGGTTGGTGTCGATGCGGCGAAACTCTCGGGGCAGGATGCGGTGTGCCAGTTCGGCGATGATGCCGACCAGCTCCACCCCCGTTGGACCCGCACCGATGACGGCGAAGGTCAAAAGGGCCTGACGTTCAGCCTCGGTCTCGGACAGCTCGGCGCGTTCGAATGCCAGCAGCAGGCGACGGCGGATGGTTGTCGCGTCCTCAAGGGTCTTGAGGCCCGGGGCGTCGGCTTCCCAGTGATCCTTGCCGAAATAGGCATGGCGCGCGCCGGTCGCGATGATCAGCGTGTCATATGGAATACGTTCACCCGTGCGCAGGATGACGTCCTTTGCAGCGCGGTCCACGCCATCGACCGACGCCAGAAGGGTCGTCACGTCCTTGCGGTCCCGCATCAGTGCGCGGATCGGCCACGCGATCTCCGACGTCGCCAGCAGCGTCGTTGCCACCTGATACAGCAGCGGCTGGAACAGGTGATGATTGCGCTGATCAATCAGGGTGATGTCGCAATCCGCGTCTTTCAGCCCCAACACGGTCTGCAATCCGGCAAAACCGGCCCCGACAACGACGACTCTGTGCGCCATGTTTCCCGCCCGTTGAATGGTGATGTGGCCTTCCACCTAGTGCAAAGTATCCTTCGGGGCTAGGTTTCGATCTGCATGGCAGACCAGCGTCGGTCGTGGTCAGGCAGGCGTCACACCAACAGGTCTGCGGCGATGCTTTCAATATCCGCCAGCCGTGCCTTCCAGCCTGCGTCATCTTCAGGGTCGATCATGCGCAGCATGAACAGCCCCTCAAGCGCCAGAAACAGCACGCGCGCAGCCTGATCGGTCCTGTCTGACCCACCAAGGCGATCAAAGACAGACCGGTACCATGCGCGCGTATCCTCTCTGTCCTGGGGATTCTGCAGATAGGTGATCATCAGACCCGCCATCTTTGCGTCCAGCGCGGACTGCGACGCGCGGACGGCCTTCATGTAGCGCTGGACAAACTCCACGGGCGATAGCGCCTCCGCTGGACCCATGATGGCGTCGAACTGATCGGTCCAGCGGTTCACCAGCGCGCGGACAAGGTCATCCTTCGATGCAAAGGAATACTGAACCCCGCCTTTGGAGATCCCTGCGGCCTTTGCCAGCGCATCAATCGTCAATGCGGCGGCGCCCCCGTCGCGGACGATGATTTCGGCCAGTTCCAGAAGATGGTCGCGCGTGATGGTCGGCTTTCGGCCCAACAGAAACTCCTGAGGTTCATTATTGCAATCCGAACGTATGGATTTATATACCCGCTCGCAACTGTGATTTTTTGGTGAACCATGTCCGTTTCGTCCAATCTGCACTCTCGGTGGCTGGTGCTGATCGCCGTGATGCTGGCGTTCCTGCCGGTCGTTCTGGACATGACCATTCTCCATGTCGCGGTCCCCAGCCTGACCCAGTCGCTTGAGGCGTCGGGGAACGAAGTCCTGTGGATCATCGACATCTATCCCCTGCTGATGGCAGGGCTACTGGTCCCGATGGGGACGCTGGCAGACCGGCTGGGGAACCGGCGGGTCCTTTTGACCGGCCTCGTGATCTTTGGTCTGGCGTCGTTCTGGGCGGCGTTTGCCGAGAGCGCGCCCCAACTGATCGCGGCGCGCGTGGTGTTGGCGCTGGGTGGATCGATGATCATGCCCTGCGTGCTTGGGATCATCCGCAAGACATTTGAAGACGACGCCGAACGTGCCATGGCGCTGGGGCTTTGGGGCACGGTGGGGGCCGCCGGTGCCGCGGTAGGTCCGCTGGTCGGCGGGGCGCTGCTGGCGCATTTCTGGTGGGGTTCGGTGTTCCTGATCAACGTACCGGTGATGCTTGTGGTCGCACCGGCAGGCTATTTCCTGCTGCCAAGCACTGAAAAAACCGTTCCCGGCCGCTGGCCCATCGGACAGGCGCTGTTGCTGATCGTGGGGATGATCTCGCTCGTTTACGGCATCAAGGCCGGGTTCGCTGGCAAGCAAACCGTCCCGATGGTTCTGACGGCGCTGCTGATCGGCGTCGGCGCACTGGCGCTGTTTGTCCGCCAGCAACTCAAGTCCGCCTCCCCCATGCTTGACCTGTCATTGTTGACCCACCCCGCGATCATCGCCGGGCTGATGATGGCGATCATCGCGTCGGGTGCCTTGGCGGGTGTCGAGCTGACCCTGGCACAAGAGCTTCAGTATGTTCTGGACAAAACCCCGCTACAGGCTGGCGTCTTCATGATCCCGATCATGGCCGCGGCCGCCATCGGGGGACCAATTGCGGGCTTTCTGTCCAATCGCTTTGGCCTGCGCAGGGTGGCGACGCTGGCGTTGGCGGTTGCAGCCTGTGCGCTGATCTATCTGGCGCGGTCCGACTTTCATGACCCCGGTCTGGTTGTGCCAACCGCGCTTGCCGTTCTGGGGCTGAGCCTCAGCATCGCGCTGACGGCGTCCTCCATCGCAATCATGGGGTCGGTCGATGCCAGCAAAGGGGCAGCGGCGGGCTCGCTGGAGGCGACGGGGTACGAGCTTGGCACCGGGATGGGGATCACCCTGTTCGGCGTCTTCATGTCCAGTGTGTTCAGCCGGGCCATCACCCTGCCGTCAGAGCTGTCCGCAAACTTGGCGACCCAAGCCTCGCGGACGATCGGAGACACATACATCGTTGCCCATCAGCTTGACCCGCAGTTGGGCGCGGCGTTGATAGCGGCAGGCAAGGTCGCGTTCAGTCAGGCGCACACCCAGCTGCTGACTGCCGCGGGCATCCTGATCGCGGCACTTTCCGGGGTCGTATTCATGACGCTTAAGGGCCAACAGGTGGCGTCGAAGGCCCATCCTTGATCGCAGGACCGCACGCGGTGCCGAACGACATGCCCCGTCGGCACACTGCCCACGGGGCTACCGCTCGTACAGGAAGTCCTAAGCGGACGCGCCAGGGCCCTGCGCCAGACGCGTCACGAACCGTCCCCCGACCCGAAGGATGACGCGCCGCAAAACGAACATGAACTTGTTCGATGGCACGAAGAGCTGCGATTTGAAGCTGACGAGACGCCCCTGTTTCTTGACCTCGGGTCGGACCCCGGCCTCCCATTCGGTCAGAGCTTTCTCGATGTCGGACGGATTGGCGCCCAGAACCTGGCCCAGTTCGTACCCGCCTTTCAGACCCATGGACGCGCCGACGCCCGAATAAAGCGTCAGGCACCATGCCGAGTCGCCCACCAGCACCACCCGCCCCGTGTGCCACTTTGGCATGATGACCCGGTTGACCGAGTCGAACAGGACGTCCTTGCCCGCCTTCTCAAGGTCATCCAGCGCCTCATCAATCACGCCGCTGCTGTCCATGCCCTTGTACACTTCGCGCAGCGTCTCGACATGCGACCGCTTGAACTGCGCATCAATGTCGTCGGTGCGATAGGTGAACAACGCCGTGGGGGTGTGATCCTGCAGCGGAAAAATCCAAAGCGACCGCTTGCCATCGTTCAGGATGATCCCGTCGCGCGATTTGAACGTCTCGATGTTGTTCTGCAGCTGGTACGCGCAGATGATGGTGCCCAACGGACGCATGAATTTGTCGTCAGGTCCAAAGACCAGCCGTCGCACGGTCGATCGCATGCCATCGGCGCCCACCACGAGATCAAAGGTTTCGTCCGTTTCGGTCCCGTCAGCAGCGCGCAAGGTCACGACCACGTTTGCGGGCGTTTCCTTGATGGCAGCCGGCACGGTGCCGTATCGAACATCGATATGTCCATCGACCGCGTGCCAAAGCCCCTCCTCGATATCGCCGCGCAGAAGGGTGGCCGGTTTGGTCGGCTGGTCGGCAAATCCTGCAACACGGACCCGGCTTCCGTCCTTTGTCAGGTGCCAGTTCTGCGAATCCTCGGGCGTGCGGACGTGGATGCCGTCCATCACCCCCAGTTCGCGGGCGGCCTCTTTCCCGATGTCGTTCAGACCGATGAAGTAGCCGCCGGTGCGCCGTTCCGGTGCGCGTTCAACGATCACCGGGTCCCACCCGTTGTTGCGCAATGAGATGGCGCTGGCCATGCCGGCAATGCCGAGACCAACGATAAGTGCACGAGGTTTCATTTGTGTGCTCCTGTGGAAACTGGATTCTGCGCGCGTCTGGACACTGCATCAAGACCGCCAAGCGCAAAGGTGGAAAGGTGATCGATCAGGGCGCCGCGGGGCATCTGGCGAATGTCAGAGGCCGCGACCGTCAGGTTGGGGGCGGCCACCAGCATCATTGCGCATGGTGCGATGATGCTGGCCAGGGACAGCCGCAGCTTCGGGCTGTCGGCGGGCAGCCCGCTCAGATCAGCCAGGATGCGCAGAACAATCTGGATCTTGGGCACGATCTCGTTTGCCTCCAGCGTTGGCAGATGACCAGAGGGTGACAGAACCTCGCGCGCAAGGACACGGACATGCCATTCATTTGGGCCGCTCGACATGACCGCGCTGATCAGACGTTTCAGTTTGTCCTGCGCGGGTAACGACAACGACGCGATATCCTGCAACGTGTCGATGCGGATAAAGCGTCGGTGCGCCTCGACCAGCACAGCCTGGTAAAGTCCAGCACGACTGCCGAAATGATAATTGATGGACGCGATATCGGCACCGGCCACGAGCGCGATGTCCTTGCTGGCTGCCCGGGCGAATCCCTGATCAGCGATAAGACTGCCCGCGGCTTCCAAAAGGGCATCGCGCGTTGCGGTCCCGTCTGCGCGTTTTGCGCGCTTTGATCCTGTCATGTTCGGCATCCCTATAGTGCGCACCGGACATAGTTGAACATGAGTTTAAATTAAAGTCCGTTGGAATTAACCCTGCGTCAAATACGGGTGATGTTGTAGGGGGGGACTAGCTTCCGGACAAAGTACGATCTTCGGAAGTACTGGTATAAGCCACTGACATGTTAGGATAAACTGACGCTCAAGGCGCTGTTCACTTCCGGACGGCTATGAAAGTCATGGGGTTAAAATGCGCGATACTTGCGTTCCGACCGCGCATGAAATCGACATTTGATTAACAGACACCTCGCATCGGTTAACATCACGCTATCATTAGTGAATTCGCTAAGCTGCGCGTGGGCAATGCGGGCAGACAGCGTCATTCTGTCCGGAAGCTGCTCCAAGAAACTGAGACCAAGGTCGGCACTCGAGTTCCGACCTTGGGCGAGCAGTTCCGACCTTGAAAAAATCCAGTCAATACAACGCCGAACATCGGTCAGCGTTCAGGCGATTGCCTATCGAAGGTCGGAACTGATGAATCGTCAGGATTATAAGTTACCCACAGGAGTGGTTGGCACAATGGGACACGTCGAATTCGTGATCAGTTCACGCCATCCTGCTACTTTGGATCGCCACGCTTTGCGATCATCCGTCGGTGCGTGCGTACTTCTGAACATGTTGCTGACTGATGGTACCAACCGACCGAGAGTTGCATCAGCCCCTGATCGATACTCACTTTTTTCAACGGAATGGATCTGCCCAGAAAGGTCGTTGGGGTCCCAAGCCATAGAATTTACCGAAACGAGAGTGCACGCCGTCGACACCTATCTTTAACACCGATTGATCGCCCGGATAGAAAGGAGGCCAAGTAGTCCAGTCTGTTGGGTCAACAAACTCGATTGCCTGTGACGCGAAGTGGGCCCCTACCTCGCTGTCGGTGTAGATGTGCCACCCCTCCAGTTTCAACATGGACAAGAACTGCTTGTCTTCACCGTTTTTAGCTGAGGTTGTGGCTGTCCTGGCCGATGCGATCAGGATCTTGGAGCGGACGTCTCTAAGGTCGGCACCTTCCAAAATTTTCTGTTTGTAATGATGCCAGGGCATTGGCCAAAGATCGTCGCTCTTGAAGCCCTGTGCCACTACGTCGAAGCTAGGCCATGACCAGTCAAATGCGTTGAGTTCGCGGCACGTCGCCGACGTTGAGGACCTTTGTTTTTCCGCCACTCTCATCGCCCATTTATTAGCAAACTTGAGCCGAGTACTCGGCTCTATCGACGTCGCTGACGCGACACGGATGAACCCTAGCAGAATATGCTTTGGCGGATCACTCGCTGGCGGAACCGAGGCTGAAGCGCCAGTTAAGTTCATCTTGGGTCCAGAAGCAAATGACGCCAGTATAGCTCTCATCACCTTGTCACTCATAGGATTTCCTAGAATTTGGCAACCGCTGCGTACACACGACCGATGACCCGCAGCTGGGTAAGACGCGACGCCTCAACCGTTTCGGTTTTGTAGGCCGTATTGTCCGAGATCAGGTCAAACAGACCATCGAGGCGGCGCTTGACCCTTTTGACCAACAGGTCATCCCCGACGGCAATCACATAGATGTAGCCGCTACGGACCTCAGTCTTAGAGGTGTCGACCAGCATAGGCGCTCCGTCCGGTATCGTCGGTGACATGCTGTCACCCTGGGCTGGCAAGATCACGGCCGCATCCGGCTGAACGCCGATGTCGACGAGCCAATGTCGCTCAAACGCGACACGGGTAGTCAGCACCTCATTGATAGCCACGGATCCATGGCCGGCGGACGGCCGCACCTCGTCATACCGAGGAATGGACACCATGCTTGGCTGTTCGAGATCGGTCGGGCTGCCCGTTGATGGGGAACGATCACCCCGGCTCTCCGTCTGGATAGTTTGACTGCCACCAGTTACCAGCCAACTAAAATCGACATCTGCCAACTCGGCTATAGCCTTCAGGCCCTCAGCGGGCACCTTGACTGAGCCTTTCATCCACTTGTTCAGCTGCTCGACTGTAACGTTGGCTGCGGCAGCCGCGTCGGATTTAGTTCTAATCTTATCAACGGATTGAGAGATCCTATGACCGAGGCGAAGCCTATAGTCTGTGACTGCTGGGCCGAGTTCATCCACCAATTCACCCCGTTAGCGACTTTTATCTTGGCAATGAAGATTTAAATCGCTATTCCTTCCATATGCGCAGCGCTGACCAGTGCCGCAAATGCCTAACTGACCCCCAGAAAAAGCGGGTGTTGCTGCACCCGCTTCCCCGTAGAGGAGACGACCGATGACGAAACGGAAACCCAAGATGGAATGGCCACAGATCGTGGCCAAGCTCCATCTCGGCGGGATGACATTGACCGAACTCGCTCGGCGCAATGACATCCCCGTCGGCTCATGCACCCGTGTCCGGGGCCAGACCCATTACAAGGCCCAGCAGGCAATTGCAGATTTCATCGGTGAGAAGCCCGAAGACCTCTGGCCCGACCGTTACCCCAAGAAAACGTCTCGAATTCTGGATACGACAAAATTTCCCCCTCGTTCCAGTCAAAAAGCTGACTGCCACACTGACAAAAGGCGCGTGGCATGAAGCGGTTTTTGTCCAGACTGTATCGCGATCCTGACACCGTTGCGGATGTGACGGGTGCACTTGCCGTCGTGGCGCTCATCGTCGCTGGTTTGTGGGTCGCCTATGGGATGGGGTTGGATACCAGCGGCGACGAGTTGCTGAAGATCGTCAAGTGAGCGCGGCAGTCCAACTGACGCGCTAACCACAACGCTGCCTGGTCAGAAGATCAGAGTTAGCGGAACGAACAATACAGGCCATTTGAAATGAACTTACTGGAACTGCCGCTTACCTCGATCGAGGTGGGCCGTGACCGCGCACGCGAACTCGACGCCGCCTGGGCAGACGCTCTAGCGGCCATGATCGCACAGCAAGGGCTGATGCAACCGGTCGTCGTATGCCAAGCCGATGACGGCTATCGACTTGTCGCCGGACTACACCGGTTGGAAGCGACCCGCCTGTTAGGGCGCACAACCATCAATGCAACCGTCGTGGAAATGGATAGCGACGACACGGCGAAGCTGGCGGAGGTGATGGAGAACCTAGGGCGTTATGACCTTATCGCGCTCGATCGATGCCACCATCTGTACGAGTTGAAGCAAATATGGGAACGGAAGTATCCTCAATCTGCACATGGTAAGGCATCGTCAAAGAGCCAAAGTTTGGCTCTTTCCTCTGACAGCCTCGAGATCTTCGGTTTTGCCCGCGCAGTCGCGGACAAAATCGGCCTGTCGGCAAGCTCCATTAAAGCCGCCGTAAAAATCTGGACCGGCCTAGCGCCGCAGTCTCGTCAGCGTCTGCGGGGCACTGATCTCGCTCATAAGCAGACCGAGTTGAAAGCACTCTCGGACCTTCCGACGCCGCGCAAGCAGTGTGAGGTGCTAGATGCAGTCGAAAACCCAGATCTGCCCGAAGTCAGTAACGTCGCCCAAGCACTTGCCTATCTGAGCGGTGGTGTCAGGGAGGTCGCTGCCGAAAAGCAGTTTCAGACGGTGCGAAGCGCGTTCGCGAAACTGTCTGACCAGACGTTCGATATGGTCGTTTCGGCGGAAGCGGACCGAGTGATCGCGTCTCTCAAGCGGCTGGGGAGGATCTGATGCGGCACGTTTCTATGTCCTATGTCCTGCTCCATGTGTGCCTGTCGCGCGCGGTAGTCGATGATCCGGCCGGCCGTTGGGAGCGTCACCCCTTGTCCTTTTATGTCGCCATCGCGGGAATGGATTCCCCCGAAAATTGCTTGGATGATTTTATCGGCGAAGGCGAGGCAAAGCTGACCGGCTGGCGGATATTCTCGGAGCCGTCGCTTGAACCCGCCACTAACGACTATGTCCAGGAGGTCACCGGCTTCCAGCCCATTGTGCTGACCGCCGAGGCAGTGGCCTTCGCCCGCTCGATCTCGACGGAGCGGTTCCGGATCGCCGCCGAAGGGCCGGAGGTGTGGTCGGGCTATGGCAAGGTGCCGCAGGAACTGTTCGACCTCTTGGCCGACCCGCGCGTCCCTAACAGCGCCCATGCGGGCAAGGCAGACTGACCATGTCCCGCCGGTTCCGCGACCCTCTGACCAAAGACCTTTTCGACTGGCAGCCCCCCCAGGTGGCTGTCGGGTATGGTCCAGAGGTCATGGGTCGCGGCCGGTTGGATAACCGCATTGCCCGCTCCATCAGTCAGGCTTTGCGTGACGCCAAGGACGATGGAAAATCTCGCGCCCAAGTGGCCCGATCAATGTCGGAATACCTCGGCCGATCAATCAGCGAAGCGATGCTGAACAAGTGGTCATCGGAAGGCTCCGAAGATCACAGGATCCCCCTCGATGCCTTTATCGGCCTGGTCCATGCCACAGAGGTGCGGGCGTTGCTGGGGTTAGTGCCCGGCGAGTTCGGGCTGACTGTAGTCGAGGACGAATACGCCGAGCTGATCACGGATCAGCTTCTGGACGATCATCTCAAGGAAATGGAAGCGCTCAAACTCGCGCGCGCCGCCCGCAGGAAAGCTCGCAGATGAACAGCATGGTTCTGCCCCCAAACGCACCGAGCATACAAGAATTCTTCACTGCAGCCGAACTCGCCGAGCTGGCGAAGCGGTTAGGGTTTGCAGGATTTCCGCACAGCGAACGTGGTGTACGAAAAAGAGCAGAGGCCGACAGGTGGAATGAGTTGCCGCCATCACGATGCCGCAAGCGCATTGGCGCGACTGGCGGCGGCGGCTTTGAGTATCACATCGCCTTGGTCCCCAGGCTGGAAAGCCTGCTCGCTGCAGAGCGATCGTTGCAGGATGGCAAGATCGCAAGTCACTCCGTTGTCGCTGTCAGGAAACTGCCGGCATGTGCAGCGGAAACAAGCGAAGGGCAACGTGCAGTTGCGAATGCCCGTGCGGAGGTCCTGAGCGCGATCAGGTCATATGCCAGCCGCTCGGGTATGAAATACAGCGCCGCCATTAAAGATTTTCTTCTCGCGCAGCAGGGACATGAGGCGTGGCTAACCGCATGTCGGCTGCGCGACACGCATGAATTCCTGACACACGGGCACAAGCTTGCGCTTGCCGAGGGTTCACCGATGACGTCGTTGCCGCCAGCTGACCGGCCGACAAAACGGCGGACCGACGATTCAAGGTTCCCATTCGGCTTTGGGATCGGGGAAGCGCTGCTGGCGAAAGCAAACAACCGGCCGCGCAAGGGCAGTGCGTTTCAGAAGGTCAGCCGGACAACGATATACGAATGGCTCAAGGCGTATGAGGAGCAGGGCGTCTCAGCTTTGGCGCCGACCGCTCCGAAGCAGAAGGAGCCGATCCCGGCAGACTTCTGGCGGTTCATGAATGCCTATGCCCGCCCTGCGAAACCCAAAATCAAAGAGGTGCATCGGAAGTACCTGGAAACGACACCTGCTGGCATCTCCCCCCTGTCCCTCAATCAGGTCGAGTACGTCCTGCGGGAAAAGCTGGACCATGTGCAGAAGAATAAGGGGCGCGAGGGCCGGTTGGCACTGCGTGCACGCATGGCTTACGTTTCGCGCGACACCAGCGACATCCTCCCTGGCACGATCTACGTGGGCGACGGTCACACGTTTGACGCCCGCATTGAGGACCCCAGCGGATCGCGGGCACCGATGCGCCCGGAGATCACCTGCATAATCGACGTCGCGTCCAGACGAGTGGTCGGCTTTGCGATCTCCCGCAAGGAGAACGTGATCGCGGTTACGGAAGCATTGCGGAACGCCTGTGTCGAGCACTGCGTCCCGGCAGTTGTCTATTTCGATAACGGGGCGGGCTATAAAAACAAGCGCTTCGACGACCCCGGCAACGGTCTCATGGCCCGTCTCGATATTTCGAAGATGCATGCCCTTCCCTATGGATCGCAAGCCAAAGGGAATATTGAGCGCACCCACCAAAGCATCTGGATCCCGTTTGCCCGTGAACTGCCAACCTATCTCGGCGAAGACATGGACAAAGAGGCTCGGATGAAAGTTGACAAGCAGGTCAAGCTTGATCGGCGCGAGTTCGGGTTTTCGAAGCTGCTTATGCCTTGGAACGACTTCTTTGCGGCGTGTCAGACCCGTGTCGAAGTCTACAACGAACGGCCCCACAGCGAGTTGCCCCGGTTCGAAGACCCGTCAAGCGGACGCATGCGTCACATGTCGCCAAACGAATATTGGCGCTCGCATGTAGATCGGGGCTTCGAGCCGGTCTTGGTCGATCGGTTCACATCAGACGATCTCTTCAGGCCCTATGAGAAACGCAAGGTGAGCCGGAACCTCATCGAGCTATGGACCAACGAGTATTTCCACGACGACCTAGGTCCTTACCACCAACAGGAAGTCTATGTCGGCTACGACTACAAGCAGGCTGACCGGGTCTGGGTCAGGGAAATCGAACCGGTCACCCATGAGATGGGAAAGCTGATCTGCGTCGCAGAGTTCGGCGGCAACAAAGTCAGTTACATGCCTAAAACGTATCTCCAGGACGCGTTGGAGAAACGCGAAAGAGGACGGCTTAAGCGCAACGAGCAGAACCGCAACGTCATTCTCGACGAACAGCGTTCAACCCTGCTGCTGGACCACGAAGCGCCTGAAGTCGCCTCCTTTATCGATCTTTGCCCCGTCTCCGAGACCTCTCTGGAAACCCAGAAGATGATCGCAGTCGACAGTCCGACAATTCAGCGTCGCCGGACTTTTGAAAGCGATGAAGAGCTCGCTGTCTGGGCACTGGAGAACCCCCAAAACGTGTCGCCGAACCAAATTGCGGTTCTGCGGCGCTGCATCTCGAGCCCGTTCGGGTTGGAGAACCTTCGCGCAAACGGAGTCGACACGGAGGCGCTTCGAACCCTCCTCCGTGCCGCTGCCGCCTAATCAGAAGAAACGGAAAGAAGAACATATCATGAGAGCAGAGTTTATTCAAACGAGCAACTACAAGCGGTTCACCTCGGCGCTGACCCGGCTGGACGGACGCGGTGCCCTTGAAGCCTGCATGGTCGTCGTTGACGGCAAACCCGGCTTGGGCAAAACGGCGACAATGTCGCGCTGGACAGTCCAGACCGGCAGCATCTACCTGCGGGCGCAGCGTGGCTGGGATTACAGCTGGTTCATCCAGGAGCTCTTGGCCGAGCTCTCGATCACCAACATACCGAGAGGCCGACGGGATCGTTTCAAACTGGTCATAGAACGGCTCAACGATCTTGCGACCGACGCCTTGATCGAAGGCAAGGCCTTCAGTCTTGTCGTGGACGAAGCTGACCTGATTTCAGGGAAGCCGGAGGTGATGGAAGCGATCCGGGGCATCTCTGATTTGCGTCACCTACCCACGATCCTCGTTGGAATGGGGAAGCTGCGCGACAACCTGCGCCGGTTTCCCCAGATCGAAAGCCGTGCACCCAACAAGGTCGAGTTTCTGCCCGCGACGCGCGAAGACGCGGCCGCGCTGGTAAGAGGCCTCTGTGAGATTCCGGTCGCTGACGACCTGATTGAGTTCGTTTGGCGCCTGTCCAAAGGTTTTTCGCGTGAAATGGTGGAGGCGATCCGGGCGATTGAGCGCTTTGGCCAGCGGATAGACCTAGGACCTAACGGTGTCACGCACGCGGACATGGTGGGACAGGTCATCATGAACAACCGCGAGAATAGCAAGCCGATCATTGTGCCCGAGGTGGTTCATGGTTGATCGACATCACCCGGGTAAAGCGCCAACTGCGCTTCTTGATCTGCTGAAAGATGGTTCGTGTTGGACGGTCGAAGACTTGGTCGCGACGCTCGACCTGACGCGCCGGCAGATCGTGGACGCGGCGTCTAAGCTGTTCGAGCGCGGCTATCTCTTGCGGATGGGGCTGGGGTGCTATCAGCTGACTGACGCTGGCCTTAAAGCAGCTTCAGAGGGCGAGGTCATCACGTCCGGTCCTCGGCGCCCTCATGGGAAGCTCCGCATTGTTCGCAACACAATTCGCGACAGGGCTTGGCGTTCAATGCGAACCCGTCAGCGGTTCACGCTTGCCGAGTTGATCGCTGACGCCCGCACGGCGACAGACAAGGCCCCGGAAGACAGCATCGGACGCTATCTGCGCGCGCTGCGAAGCGCCGGCTTCGTCGCAGCCGCACCTCATCGCCTCCAAGGGTCCAGTGCGACGAGCAATGGTTTCAAACTTTGGTGCCTGAAGCGCAACACGGGGCCGAAGACGCCGGTTGTCCGCTCGGCCGTCTCGGCGATCCACGATCCTAACACCGGGGAGGACGTGCCGTGCGTCCGAGCCTAGGTCTTGCACTCCCAGATCCGGAATGGGTGACGCTCCTCAAAGCTGAGAGGAGCCGTGGAAAGAGTGTCAGCCAGATAGCCCGCGAAACTGGCATGGCGCGACCCTCTGTCTCGATGCTGATCAGCGACACATACCCTGCGCGCAGCCTCGATCTTGCAGCCGCGAAGCATGGTGCACGGATCGTACAGCTCTATCGCGATCAAGTGCTGTGCCCTCACCTCCACCGTGGGATCAGCACCGACGCGTGCCGCCAGTTTGCTGCGACGCCGATGTCCACGTCCAACCCCGACAAATTGCAGCACTGGGCGGCTTGCCGGCGGTGCTCTCTCAACCCTCTAACCGGAGAAGAAGAATGACCAACGCAAACGCCGATGTGCATACGTCTGCAGGTCCCGAAACTCAGAACTATGACGCCGCCATGATCCACGCGCGCGCCTGGGCTATGGTCGAGAAGGTCTTCGACAATGTCCCAGAGCGGATTGTGCTGCTCCACGCGGCGACAATGCTCAAAGCCTCTTTGGCATACTGCCAGCCCGACCCTGTCGGTGCTCTGGCGGCAATGCTTTCAGACGACAACCACGCTGCCTCTGAGATCCTGCGCGACGCGATGTCCGCGGCAACAATGACTGACGACCGGATCTCTCAATTCATCAGGGACAACTGATATGACCACACAACCCAGTAATTTCCTTCCTGTCCCCATGCCAACCGGCCTTATCGAGGCGAATGGCGCGCTGTGGATGATGGACGGCGTCGGCAAACTGACGGCAATCGAGTCAATTCCTGCGCAAAAGAAGTTGCGCGACGAGCTGGTCAGAAAAGAATTCGGCTTTGCCTTGGCAATTTCGGATCAGATCAGCCGCTTCCGCGCCCATGTCATCAACAACCTTGAGGGCTTCGACGCTCTGATGGCTCAAGAGTATGGCGTCAAGGTCGGCGGCGAGAAGGGCAACCGTACCTATACCTCCTACGACGGCCTATGGCGGATCGAGGTCAAAGTTCAGCCTCGGATCGCGTTCGGTCCTGAAATGGGGGCGGCAAAGGCATTGTTCGACGAATGTATGCGCGAATGGTCTGAAGATACGCCGGCCGAGCTGCGCTCCATAGTAACCAACGCCTTCGACGTGGACCGTGAGGGTGCCATCAACCGGACTAACGTCCACATCCTATTGAACGTCGACAGCGCTGATGAACGCTTTCAGGAGGGTCAGCGTGCGCTTCGGGACGCAATGTATGTCATCAGTTCGAAAGAATACGTGCGATTTTCGCGGCGCGCTTCGCATCGCGACAAATGGTCCGGAGTGACCATCGACTTGGCGAGTGCCTAGAAATGAGTATTTCATTCTGGGCTGGCCGAGGCCGCACGGTCGATTTGATGAACGTGCAGCCTCATGATGTCGCTATGAGCGACCTGGGCGAGGCACTGGCCCGTCTGAACCGCTTCTCGGGCCGGACGTCCGAGACGTGGTCAGTCGCTGCGCACTCAGTTCTGGTCGAGAGGCTGTGTCCTCCTGAACTGGGACCTTGGGCGCTCCTCCACGATGCACATGAAACGTTCCTAGGCGACGTCACATCACCGGCCGTGGATTTCATCGCGAGAGTTGGACGTGTCCCCCAGCTTCACGACGGCATCGCAATGGCCAAAGGTCGCCTCGACCGCGCCATCGGGGCGGCGTGGGGCGTAGCCGTACGTTCAGTCAACGGATCACTGCGCCGTGCTGATCGCATCGCACTTCAGGCCGAGGCGATAATGTTTCTCGACGCGCAGCCCGTCCTCTTCGAGCCCAATGATGACGAAGACATCGACCGGGCAATCACGCTTCTGCGTGAGATGCCACTCGGGAGAGGCTGGCGCACCGATTGTGACCTGTGGATTGCCCGGGTCGAACACTATTCGCATTTGGGTTGGATGACACCGCCCAGTGCGATCCAACCTGCCGCTTACAGCGCGGCAGTTTTCCCCAAGGAGCACTGAAATGAACTACAATAAGAGTGATCTGGTATCTGCCGTTGCCCACTCAACAGGTGTCAGCAAGAAGCAGGTGGACGAAATCCTGACAGCTACGCTCGATGTCATCGGCGAAGAAACGCGCGCAGGCAAATCCGTCAACCTGCTCGGTTTCGGTCGGTTTTCCGAGAAGCTGCGCGCCGCGCGGAATGCCCGCAACCCCCGGACTGGTGAAACTGTTGCAGTGCCGGAAAGCCGCGCCCTCATCTTCAAAGCGAGCAAGTCCCGAAAGTCGGATTGAATTGCGAAACCGGCCCTTTTGGGGCCGGTCGGCTGGGCGTGGTTGCCTAGTCCTGATGAGCAGCCGAGGTGTCATAATGGTTTACACGCTGAAGGACAGATCCGACGGACAAGTCGAGATCGTTTTTTCGCGCCCGGTTCTGGTTGGCGTGTTCCCTGAACGCAATGTCGCCCAGCGGATCTGCGCGTTCCTTGAGGCCGGCGAGCTAGCGATGCCGGATGATGAACCAGCCACGTTCGCGCGTGCGGCTGCAGACGTCGTCGCGGCGCAGGCCGAGGACATGAATGAGCTGGCCGACGAGGTTGCCCCACGTCCGGTGGCGCGCAAGCATGCAGCCCGAAATCAGCTGCCGGCGCTGATTGACGAAAAGCCCCATCTAGCGGCTCAGAAATTCCCAGAACATCATAATCTGTCAGACGGGCAGATCACTGCCGCATTTGCCCGCATCCAGAACGGCGAGAAGATCCACGCTGTCGCAGTCGATTACGGGCTGACGATGGGTCAGCTGCGCGGGATGTGGGCGAACCACAAGCGCAACTCGCAAAGGTTCATGGCATCCGCGGGCCAGCAGCCTTGCAGCCTGTGCGCAAAGCCGTTCACGCCGTCTCTGACCAACCCAGGCACATGCGCGCGGTGCAGCAAATGATCACGCTGACGGCCCAGCAGAAAAAGCTCTTGACCATGATCGAAGAGTGGATAGGTCGGTATGGGACGGCTCCGACATACCAGCAGATGGCTGACGCACTCGGACTGGCGTCGAAGTCGGGCGTGCACCGCCTCCTCATAGGCCTCGAAGAACGTGGTGCCATCGCACGCCTGCCGTATCGCCACGGTTCAGTCAAAGTTGTGTTATGTCGAGGGCAAGCGCAGACTGATGCGATGACCAAAGCGCTGGTGTCCAGCCAGACCTATCTGCTGCGCCATCGCAAAGCGATGATGAAGCAATTCTGCGGATACGCCGACTACGATCGGTCAGTGCTTTCGGGAACTGAGGCTCGCCTCGTTCAGACGGTCGATCAAATCATTGACCAGATTGCTGCGGCCCTGACGGTAGGATGCGGGCAATGAACCATATCGCCATCATCAACATCGCCAAAGCCGAGCTGGGGCTGAGCGAAGACGATTACAGAGCTTTGCTTGTGCGCGTAACGGGGAAGGCCTCTTTGCGCACGATGTCGGAGCGTCAAAAAATCAGCGTAATCGAAGAGTTCAAACGCTGTGGGTTCAAGATCAAGGTGAAAGGCAGAGCTCTGCCTCAGGCACACAAGCCGTATATTCGCCTGATCCACGCGCTTTGGAAATCCTGTCACCAAGCCGGTGCTGTCGAGAACGGGTCGCGCGAGGCCCTGCGCGCGTTCTGTAAACGTTTTGTCGCTCATGACGATGGAAGCGTCGCGGTCGATCCAGACTTTCTGAGCCATGCCCAGGCGACCCCGATCATCACGGCGCTGAAAGGCATGGAAGCGCGAGCAAAGGAGGCCAAACGGGGGTGACCAATCGTCTGCCCACCAAAATAGACGAGCTCCCCACCTCGCTGGTCGACGTGGGGGAGACGCTGGGGCTGAACGTCGCTCAGCTGCTAATTCAGAATTTCGGCGGCCTCGAAGTGAAATTCCCTGTCAAACCTCGCCCAGATCACGCGGTCATCAAAGCTCTTGGTGAAGTCGATGGCTATGCGCTATGTGAGTTCTTGGGCGGACAGCAAATATATGTTCCCCATGCTCGTGCGCCCCGCACCCGACTGGCGGATGTTCGCGCTCTGCAGACACAAGGGCTGGACAACGCTGAGATCGCGCGCAGGCTAGGAATATCGCAGAGATGGGTGCGCGCGCTGATCAACCAGCGCCCAGACGACACCCAGCTCTCCCTCTTTGACTGACCGGAACTGAGTTCCGGCCGCACGGCGCGCGATGATCGGGCACATCACGATCGAACCCATCGATCAAGGATCGCCCGTGAATTTCCAGTTCAAAAAACCCGCACGTCCCGTCAGCCGTGTTTTCCTGCATTGCTCAGCGTCTGACAAAGCCGATCACGACAGCGCTGCCGTCATTGAAGGGTGGCATAAAGAGCGTGGTTGGGCTGGGATCGGCTATCACTACTTCATTCGCAAGGACGGCACGGTGGAACGTGGCCGGGACCTCGAGAAGATCCCTGCAGCTCAAGAAGGGCACAACACAGGCACGATCGCGATCTGCTTGCACGGGCTGAGCAAAGAGAAGTTCACAGAAGCCCAATTCGCCGCGCTGCGTGCACTGTGCGGCCAGATCAACCGGGCGTATGCAGGGCGGGTCACGTTCCACGGTCACTGCGAAGTCGCACGGAAGAGCTGCCCTGTCTTCGATTACCGTCAGGTTCTGCGCCTCAACGACAAGGGGGCGATGCAAGTAACGTCGGAAGACCAGAGCGCTGTGACGATTGCGATGGCGCCTTCAAATCCGAATGCGACCGCGACCAAATCACAGATGGCTGTCTTGCAGAATGGGTCGAAAGGCAACCTTGTCCTTGATCTTCAAAAAGCACTGACCCGTCTGAAGTACTTCACCGGCGCGCTGGATGGGGACTTCGGTCCGCTAACTCGGGCGGCGGTGCTCGCGTTCCAAGCGGACAACCACCTTGAAACGGACGGTCGCGTCGGCCCGATCACCCGGGATACGTTGGCATCGGCCGCGCCGCGCCCCGTCGCTCCGATGCGTGCGTTTGCTTCCTTCTCTGACCTTGTCACCACGGGCAGCCAAATCGCCCGTGCATCCCGTAACAACTTTGCTGTCGGCGCCGTGCTTGGCGGAGGCGGATTGGCAACCGTCATCGACGCTGTGAATGATCAAGCCGACGTGGTGCGCGGGCTGTTCGAGCAGCACGGACTGACGGCGGGGCTGGTGATCTTGGCAGCGGGCGCGTTCGTTGCGTGGCAATCGTGGCGCGCAGGTCAGGCGCGTCTTGCGGACTATCGCAGTGGAAAAACGGCCTGAAGGCCTAATTCGTAGAACGGGAACGATCGTGACCGACACCCACCAAGACCAACTTCTCCAGGTGCATCGGCGGCTGGACGTCCATGACAGCCGTATCGTGAAGCTTGAAACGCAAGCCGCGGTGGCGGCCGAGCGCGCCGAAAACATCCGTCAATCGCTTCAGAAGATCGAGGCGAACATCGGATGGCTTATCAAACTCGTCGTCGGCGGAATTGTCACTGGTGTGGTCGCGTTCCTGCTCAGCGGTGGCTTTCATGTCGGTTGACCGCGCGGACATCCGACGCAAGGCGCGCTCTGATTATGTCCATCGCCGGATGATGCAGTCGACGATCGCAGCAGCCTATGGGTTGAGCGAGGCAACTATCGGCCGCTGGAAAAAGTCGGCCAAAGAGTCGGGAGACGACTGGGACAAGGCACGCACGGCGCATGTTATTGCCGGGGAAGGAGTCGAAGTTGTTGTCTCGACCGTGGTCGAGGACTTCATGATCCAGGCTCAGGCAATCCTCGACGAGATCAAAGCTGGCAGTCACACCACCGCTGAAAAGGTGGGGATGTTGGTGTCGCTGTCGGATGCGATGACCAAAATGGCAGCCAGCGCAAAGCGATTTGCACCAAAGGTCAGCGAACTGGGCGTGGCGCAGGACGTGATGGCAAAGCTTCTGGACTTTGTGCGGGACGAATTTCCCCACCACTCCGCCGCAATCCTCGAGATCATCGAGCCGTTCGGCGAACGTTTGGCTGAGATATACGCATCATGATCCGGCGGCCCAAGCTGGCGCCTGCCCTAACTCGCAAGGATTTTCGCGATAAGATCGCGGAAATGGCCTCGGAGCTGGCCCGCCATATCGATATGAATGTCGAGGCGTTCTCGGCCGATCCGGCCGCGAAGCGCGCGCGGCTGGCAAGGGTGCGCGAGATCGACGGGTTCCAGTTCTTCATGGAGACCTATCTTCCGCATTACGTAAAGGGCGAGCACAGCCTGTTTCACCAGCATATCTTTGCCCGCGTCCCTGGGATATTGGCATCCGAACAGGGCGTCAGGGATCTTTTCATTGCGCCGCGCGGCGCGTCCAAATCGACGCATCTGTCGCTTGGTTTCGCGCTTTACTGCGTGATGCTGGGTCTCAAACGCTACATCATCGAAGTTTGCGACGTCTATGAGCAGGCAGCATTGCTGATTGAGGCGATCAAGGCCGAACTGGTTACCAATATCCGCTTGCAGAACGACTTCCCCGAAGCCTGCGGTGCCGGACGTGTCTGGCGAGAGGGCGAGATCATCACCCGCAACAACATCCGGGTTGAGGGCTTAGGTGCCGGTAAGAAAATCCGGGGCCGGCGCCACGGTCCGGCGCGGCCCGATCTTCTGTTTCTCGACGATATCGAGAATGACGAGGCGGTGCGCTCGCCAGACCAGCGCAAGAAACTGTGGGACTGGATCTATCGGGCCGCGCTGAAGGTCGGACCGCCGGATGGCAGCATGGACGTTATCTGGGTCGGCACCGTGCTGCATTTCGACGCGGTGATCGTCCGTGCCTCCAAAGCGCCGGCGTGGAATGTCACGAAATTCCAAGCGGTCATCCAGTTCCCGGACCGCATGGATCTGTGGGATCAGTTTGAGGAGGCCTATCAGAATGACGGCGAAGCCGCGGCGCGGGACTTCTACGCCGCTCACAAGGGGCGGATGGACGAGGGCGCGGTCCTCAACTGGCCATCGGTGCAGCCGCTGGTATCTCTGATGCTGGAGCGCGCCGCCGACGGCGCGGCGTTCCAGACGGAATACCAGAACACGCCGATCAGCGAGGGTAACCCGTTCGGCGAACTGACCTATTGGGTGCAGCCGAAGAGGGAATGGGTGTACTTCGGTGCCATCGACCCTTCGCTTGGCAAGAGAGGTAAAGGTCGCGACCCGTCAGCTATCCTGATCGGGGGCTTTGACCGGCAGACCGGGATCATGGACCTCGTCGAAGCGTCGATCCGCAAACGCCTGCCGGACCTGATCATTGCCGACACCATTGCCCTGCAGCGAGAATACAGGGCGCTGCTGTGGTTCGTCGAGACGGTCCAGTTCCAGGAGTTTCTTCGGACATCGTTGATGACCGAGGCGGCGCGCCAGGGCATCGGTCTTTCCGCGATCCCGATCATACCGAATGCCGACAAGAACCTGCGGATCGAACGGTTACAGCCGCCGGTGGCTGCAGGGCTGATCCGTTTCAATTCCGGTCATACGACTTTGCTTGAGCAGCTGCAGCAATGGCCGAATGCTGATCATGATGACGGTCCCGACTGTCTCGATATGCTCTGGCAGAACACGCTGATCTATGCCGGCGGGCGACATGGTAGCGGCGACATCCGCGCTGCCACTGCCTCGTCCGGCGGTGGCCGACTGGGCAGCTACCGCATGAGAAGTCAGCGATGATACACGATATAAGAGGTGGCAAATGAGCCGGCGCAAACACCGTAAACCTGCCGTATCGGGCGGGGCAGTCGCTTTCCTCGCACCACCGGATGCCCGAAAAAACTTGACAGGTCAGTCCCGGACACTGATCGCCGACGCGCGCAACGACATCACCATCCCGTTTTTCTCGGGCACTCTGCAGCATGTCGATGACACGCTGATTCAGCAGGGCGGCGGCAAAGGGCTGGCGATCTACGACGAGATCGAACGGGACACCCATGCCTTTGCCATGCTGCAGAAACGAAAGAAATCATTGGTGTCGCGTGCGTGGGAGGTCCAGCCGGGTGGCGACCTCCGGATTGACAAGGACGCGGCCGAGCTCGTCCGCCAGTGTCTCTCGGCACTTCCTTTCGATCGCATCTGCGAAGACCTGCTCGATGCCACGCTGAAGGGGTTCAGCGTCAGCGAGATCGTCTGGGCGCGCGACGATCTGCGGATCCGGCCGATTGAGATTCGCGCCCACGATCAGCGGCGCTTTGCCTTCGACGACGACTGGCGGCCGCGGCTGCTGACCTGGGCGGCGATGCGCGACGGCATCGAGATGCCAGAGCGCAAGTTCGTGGTTCACCGGTTCGGGGTCAAAGGGAATAATCCCTATGGGCTGGGCCTTGGTTCCAGGCTGTTCTGGGCAGTACTGTTCAAACGCGAAGGTGTCAGCTTCTGGCTGCATTTCTTGGAGAAATTCGCTGGCCCGACTATTGTCGGCAAAACCCCCTACGGGATGCTCTCTGACGAACAGAACCAGCTGTTGCGGACACTGTCGGATGCCCGGACCGCCTCGGCGATCACTGTCCCGGTCGGCACCGATATCGGACTCCTGGAGGCAACGCGTTCGGGCAGTGTGTCTTATGAGCAGTGGCTAGCTTACTGGGATCGGCAGATCTCCATCTGCGTGACCGGCGAGACCCTTACCACGCAGGTCGGCGAGAGCGGCGGCAACCGCGCCTTGGGTGAAGTCCATCAGGAAATGCTGGACATCCTGGTGGACAGCGACGGCGATCTGTTGACGGAAACCCTGCGCGAAACGCTGGTTCGCTGGATCATCGATTACAACCTGCCAGGCGCCGCTGTCCCAACAGTCTGGCGCCTGCGCGCCAAAAACGAGAGAGACGAGGCCGAAAACCGGACTGCCAAAGCAAGCGCAGCCCAAGCAACCGACAAGGCGCTGCGCACGATCGTCAAAGCGGCTGGAGTTTTCGCGGATGATGCCGTTGCGCGCGAATACATCGTCAGCTTCGACATCACCGATGCGCTGTCGGATCGGACCATCGACGCGCTGGTCGCCGCGCGACACGGCTTCGCACTCGACGACGTCGAAGAGTCGGTTGTACCAGATCCCGCCACCGCCTTTGCAGCCGCTCGGCTCAAAAAAAAAGCCTGACGCACGCATCAGCACCGCGCCATGTCTGTTTTGCTGAACCAGGCGGCCCGGTCGAGCAACTGACAGAGGCGGCACTGTCGGCATCCGGCAGTTATTTTTCCCGACGGATCGAGGCGATCCGGACGGCGATCAACACGGCCGCGGATTTCGACGCTGCCGGCCGTGCGCTGCTGGAACTCGCCGCGCGCTGGACGCCGGATGCATTCGGCACGCTTCTGGGCGATGTGCTCGAACTGGCGGAACTGGGGGGCCGGGAGGCGGTCTTCGCTGATTCGGACAGTAGCGGAGCGCAATTCGGGGTGCGGTTCGCGGAATGGAATTTCGACCGTCGTCCGTTCCGCGAACAGATCGATTTCTTGCGCCAGAAGCGTTCGAAGCCCACCAAGGTCTGGACCGATGCAATGCAGGGCGTCCATGACCGTGCCTTCGTTGTTGCCGGCGTGACCGACATGGCGATGCTGGAGGAGTTCCACGCAGCCGTCGTAGAGGGTGCCCAGACCTACGACATTAGAGCGTTTGGGGCTGGGTTCGACCGCCTCGTTGCCAAGTACGGCTGGGACTACAAGGGCGGCCGAGACTGGCGCATCCGTACCATCTTTGAGACGAACATCCGCACCAGCCACATGGCCGGACGTCTACGCCAGATGCGCGACCCGGACATGGTCAAGAGGATGCCCTATTGGCAGTATGTACATGCGGAAACGCGGGTGCCGCTGGCACCACGCCCGCTTCATGTCGCCTGGGACGGGCTTGTGCTGCGATGGGACGATCCGTGGTGGAACGTGTATTTCCCGCCAAACGATTGGAGATGTTCCTGCGGTGTCCGCGCGCTGTCGGAAGGCCAGCTCAAGCGACTGGGCAAAACCGGGCCGGATACAGCTCCGGTGATCGTCAGCAAGCCCTATACCCACTCGGCCAGCGGCGTGACTGTCCAGCAGCCCGAGGGGACTGGTTATGGCTGGGATTACATGCCCGGTGATTTGTGGGAACGCGGACTAGTTCCGTCAGCGCTGATCGACGAGGGCGGCGGTTTGATCCATGAGGGCCGTCATAAGGTCATCATCGATACGCCATCGCCACTGGCCGACCTGCTGGCCCAGGCTCGGCCATTCGCTGCCGGTCCGATGGAAGAGGGCCTGCAACCCGAGGATTATGTCCGGGCCTTTCTTCAGCCGTTCGGCGCCGACATCGGACAGGCCGTTCTGTGGGAGGATGCGACAGGTATGAGGCTGCCGATCTCCGACGCGTTCTTCCGCGACCGTGCTGGTCAATGGAAGGTCACAAAGCGTGGCCGCGCGATCTATACACCGCTGATGGCTGAGACGCTGATGGACCCGGACGAAATCTGGCTTGGGGTCGCGGCGAAGCAGGATCCAGTACGCGACGACCTTGAAGAGCTTTTGATCGACCGGCGGTATATTCGTATCGATCCCGAAATGGGCGTCATGGCTGTAATAGAGATCGGTCGAAGGTGGTGGGAACCTACCACCACCTATCTTTCACAAGATCGCAAGGGCATCCCCAATGCAAAGGGGATACAAGCTCGGCGGGGTGGCAAACTGCTCTGGAAACGAAAATGACGGCCGGGGTGATCCGACCGCCGCGAGAAGAGCTATCTGGACACATCACCTGTCTGGCTCATCCACCCATTTTACGTAGCGCCGCCTAGGAGAGATTTCAATGTCCACAATCAATTTCACAGCGGAGCTTCATGCGGAAAATGCGCGTGAGAGTTTGCGTCGTCTGCTGGATCGCCTCGATCGCCGCCAGCCCTTTTTCGCCGAGGTCGGGCAGAAGCTGGCCGATTCGACCCGCGCGCGGTTTCGTAGTCAGACTGCGCCAGACGGCACGCCCTGGACGCCCTTAAGGCCAGCCACGATCAAGGCCCGGCTGCGCAGCGGCCGTGCCGCCATCTCGATCCTGCGCGAAACGGGCGCTTTGGTAGGGTCGATCAGCCACGCAGCGACAAACGACGATGTCCAGATCGGCTCGACCTCGGAGTACGCTGCAATCCACCAACTGGGTGGTAACATCGACATGCCGGCGCGCCGACAGACGCTGTATTTCCAAAAGTTGAAAAAAGGCGCTGGTCGACGCTTCGCCAAAAAGCACAAGGCGACGTCCACCCAAGACGTCGATCGCAAGGCCCATAGCATCACCATTCCGGCTCGGCCATTTCTCGGGATCTCGAAACAAGACCAGCAGGATATTTTTGAAGCAGCCGAAGGCTGGTTAGACCCATGAACAGGGAAACCCGTAAAAAAGGCCCACAGAGCGGCCTCGGCCCGATCTGGGCGTATGGGCACCTTCGCGGCCCGTTTGCCCTGTTAACCCCCTGTTAGGATCGATCTGCGGCGCATTAGATCACCCTTCGACCGACCGGGTTTGCAAATCCGTTGATTGAGACGGCGATGCGGGTCATGATCAGCCAACTGATGACCACCACCAGAAGGCCGGAACCGAGTTCCGGTCTTTTGCGTGCGCAGAGATGATTAAACCCATTCGGGACACTTACCCGGATGCACAATGCCTCTCGACCAGACCACACCTTTGACAGCCCGCATCGAAGTATTTCGACCCGGCACGTTCACTCCCATGGAGGGCGCGGCAATCACGTTCTCCGCCGCCGACCTGCGCGCGGTCGCCGACAGCTATGACTTTGCAACTGCGCCTGCGCCTATCGTCGTGGGGCATCCAAGTGCGGACGCCCCGGCGTATGGCTGGGTGGAAAGCTTCGACTACGACACGAAAGCTGACCGCCTGTTTGCCAACTTGCGCGACATCGATCCATCTTTCGCGGAGGCGGTGCGCACGGGTCGTTACCGGAAGGTTTCGATGGCGTATTTCTCGCCGGCACAGGGCCACAATCCGGTGCCAGGAACGTGGTATCCAAAACATCTGGGCTTTCTGGGCGGTGCTGCACCCGCTGTGTCCGGCCTGAAGAATGCCCACTTTTCAGGCGACGCAGGGGTGGTGTTCACTACCGCCTTCTGCGCACCCGGCATCGAGGAAGCGGCATCGCTTTTTCGCCGGATGCGCGATTTTCTGATCGACCGTTTTGGTCTCGAGGACGCTGACGACGTCCTGCCCTCCTGGCAAATCGAATGGATGACGCAGTCCGGAGACGAGAGCCCGTCGTTCACCGCTCCCGCGGCAATCACTCCCGACTCTGAGCCTAAACCCGAACCCGAAAAGGAGCCCGCTGTGACCCAGCAGCCCGATCCGGCCTTCGCTGCTCGCGAAGCCGATATCACCGCCCGTGAGGCGCGCATTGCCGCGCGAGAGGCCGAACAGGCTCACGCCGACAACGCGTCGTTTGCTGAAAGCCTGGTTCAGGACGGCAAATTGTTGCCGGCGTCCAAAGAGAAGATCGTGGCGATCCTCGACGCTCTGCCCACGCAGGCCTCGGTCAGCTTCGCTGCTGGCGAGGACAAGCTACCGCCCGCCGCTGCCCTGAAGCAGGTGCTGGAGGCGCAGCCGAGAATCGTCAGTTTCGGGGCGCTTGATCTGCCGGAAGGAGAGGGTGGGCCCAAGCCCGCAGTCTTCGCAGCCGACGGGAAGGCGGTCGATCCTGACGGGCTAGCCCGACATCAGAAGGCGCTGGACTATCAGCGCCAGCATCCCGGCACCGATTACATGGTCGCCGTGCGCGCCGTTTCCTGACTGGAGCACATTCTATGCAGTATTTTCAGGACGTCCTGACCGTCACGACCCAGAGTACGGGCTTTTTCGAAGCCTACGATCTGATTGGCTTCACTGGGGCAAAGGTTGCAGCAGACGATGCCCCTGTCCTTGGTGCAGCCAAGCATCCAAACACTATGGTCGGTGATTTCGCGGCCATTATGGTCATTGGCACGGTGCGAGTCCGCGCCGTTGGTCCCGTCACCGTGGGCGCCAAGCTGATTTCAGCCGCGACAGGCGGGGTGAAGGTTGCGGGAGCCACGCCGGCCAATGCCTTCGCCACTGCCCTGACGGCCGCCGCTGATGGCGAGTTCGTCGACATCCTCATCCGTTAAAGGAAGCCACCTATGTCCCCTTTGAACACCCGTACCGCAGCCGTGATCGATCCAATCCTGTCGACCCACGCCCGCGGATATCGCAACAGCGAATTCATCTCCCATTTGGTCTTCCCGCGGGTCACCATTCCCAATCGGTCGATGCGTGTCGTTCGGTTCGGCAAAGAGTCGTTCCGTGCGATGAGCACTCGCCGTGCCCCCGGCGCAAACAAGAAACGCGTTCAGTACGGCTATGCGTCGGATCCAGTCTCCCTGGTACAAGACGCGCTGGAAGGCGTGGTTCCGATCGAACATCAGGACGAAGCCGCGAGCGTCCCTGGGATCGATCTGGGTCAGGGCGCCATCGACATGGTGTTGAACATCGTTGATCTGGGCCATGAGCTTGAGGCGGCGCAGATCGCGCGCAACGCGGCCAACTATGACAACAATCACAAGGTTGTTCTGACGCTGTCATCGCGCTGGACCGACCCGAGCAGTGATCCGGCCGCGGATGTCGACGTGGCAAAGGAAGCGATCCGTCGCTCGATCGGCCGTTACCCGAACACGTTGACGCTGGGCCCGAGCGCCGCCGCCGCGCTGAAACGGCATCCGAAGATCAAAGAGCAGTTCAAGTATACGTCGAAAGAATCGATCACCACCGACATGCTGGCCGGCTATTTCGACGTGAAGCGTGTGATTGTCGGAAAAGCCGTCTTCCTCGCCGAGAACGCTGCTGAAAACGCGATGGCCAGTGACGTCTGGGGCGACGACGCGATCTTGTCGTTCGTTCCCGAGGTCGGCGACAACTTCCAGGTGCCGTCGTACGGCTACACCTACGATCTGCGGGGCTATCCGCAAGTCGAGAAGCCTTATTTCGAACGCAGCAACGACAGCTGGATCTATCCGACCAAGGTCGAGCGACGCATCATCCTGACCGGCGCAGAAGGCGGGTTCCTGTTTCAGAACGCCGGGCAACGCTGATGGATGGGCGCATTGCAGTTCGGCTGATGAGCCCCGTCAAGATCGACGGAAAATGGCATGATGCGGACGACGAGGTCGCTGTACCGCCCGAAGTCGCACGGGATTTGGCGAAAGCCGGCGCGGTCGCGTTCACTGATGGGGCGATCCTGACAGAGCTCGCCCCCGGCATGCCTGAATACGACAATGCTGTGAAAGACATGGCAAAGACCTTGGCCGACGCGGCCGTTCAGTCTGCTGTGGATCACGCGACCAATGCACTCGTGGTTGATCGGGACGCCGCACAGCTGAAGGCCGACGATCTGGAAAACCAGAACGCTCAGCTTCAGACCCGCGTCTCTATGCTGACAATTGACCTCGATGCGGCCCAGGCACGTGAGCAGGAACAGCAGCAGGAGGTGCTCCGGCTCCGCGCAGATCTTGCCTCTCTGGTGCAAGCCCGTGTCGGCGGCAACGAAGGCGCCGGGACAGATGCGTCCGTTCAGAAATCCAGCCGCAAGAAGACAGTAACCGCCGATCAGGACTGACTGCTCCGGCCGCGCGGGTGCAGGTCGCGGCGCAACTTTACCGGGGCGGATCATCGCCCCGGTCCCTCCATTTATCGGAAGCTCAAGTCATGCAGGACGGACAATCCTATAACGTCGCCGCCGGAGAGCTGCGCCAGATCATTGAGCAGTACGAGCATCTGGATGCCGAACGCTTGGACGTGTCCGAGCGTCAGAAAGAGCTGATGTCCGAGGCCAAAGCACGCGGTTATGACACCCGAGTTATTCGTAAAGTCTTGGCACGCCGGAAACGTGACCAAGGTGATATCGCTGAAGAGCAGGCGATCTTCGACATGTATCTCGCGGCCTTGGGAATGTCGTGATGGCAACCCGAAGCTCGCATTACGATGAAGCCATCGCTCTGTTCCGCAGTGCAGGAAAAGTGTCTCCCTCTTTTCTGGCGCGCAGGCTTGGTATCAGCCTGACCGCCTCCTACGCCATCGTCGGGCAGTTGGAACGAGACGGCTTGGTCACCCGCCAGCGTGCTGACGGACATCGTGACGTCACTGTCGACATCGTCGCCGGCCATTACGACCCTTCGGCGGATGCGGTGCAATGACATACGCAACACTCAACGCGTTGATTGATCGGGCCGGAGAAGCCGAAGTTCGACAAATTTCCGACCGTAGCCGCGCAGGTACGATTGACGCAGATGTTGTGGCCGCTGCGCTCGACGACGCGGACAATCTCATCAATGGTTATATCGGTGCCAAGTACGCGCTTCCTCTCCCGGGCGTCCCGGAACTGGTGAGAACGTGGGCGGTTTCGATCACGCGTTACGTTCTGCACCGCAATGGCGCGCCGGAAAATGTCGTTCAAGATTATCGGGACGCCATCGCAGCCCTCAAAGACGTGGCCCGTGGTTCGCTGGTCCTGCCGATTGCCGAAGGCGGCACGGCGCCAACAGCTGTCACCGGCAAAATCCTCGCCCACCATCGCAAACAGGTCTTTACCGAAGACAAGCTGCGAGGCTGGCGCTGATGTTATCCGATATCCTGAAGCATCTTCGAGAAGTGCTCTCACAGGACAACACACCTCAAGTTGAGGTGGTCGAAGATATCGAT
The DNA here is from genome assembly GCA_003240735.1 of Paracoccus denitrificans. Lineage (GTDB taxonomy): Bacteria > Pseudomonadota > Alphaproteobacteria > Rhodobacterales > Rhodobacteraceae > Paracoccus > Paracoccus denitrificans_A. Next base: position 36,305 of record QFNE01000016.1, read on the forward strand.
GCCTTGGCCGAGATCGTGGGAAGGCTTGAGAGCGGGGCCGTGATCATTGTGCCTTGGCGGGAACGCGCCAGCGCCAATCCACTGGCGTCGGGTGGGTTTCGTCAGCACATCGCCGTGCAGTTCTTAGCAGGCGTCGTCATTCGCACCTTTGACCAAATGATGGGCGAGGAGCGGGCTCTGCAATTCGATGAGCATCGGCGCAGGCTTGAGCGCGCGCTGGCGGGCTGGTCGCCTCCGGCTGCTGTCTCACCGTGTCAGCTGGTCGATGCTGAAAGCAGCCCGGTTTCCACGGGTGTCAGCATTTTCGTCCAAACTTGGGAAACAGCCCGCATCCTGACAGGAGAACAGACATCATGAATTCCGACATCCCCTCCTCCGGCGGCCGCTGGAGCCGCGACTCGGTCACAGGCGCGCTGACGCCACTGGCAGACGCTGAGCCCGCTCCGGCGGCCGCCCAGCAGACTGATCCGGTCGAGCCAGTCTCGTCGGCCGAAACCTTGAAGACCACAGCGCCAGCCGCTGACAGCCGTAAAGGAAACAAGTGATGGGCATCCGCCTCGCCAACAAACTGGCCATTCTGCACAAGCTTGAAACGACCTATGGCGTTTCGGCCGCGCCTGCAGCGGCCAACGCCCTGCTGGTGACCAACCCGCAGATGACGCCGCTGGAAGGGGAAGAGGTCAGCCGCGACCTGCTCTTGCCGTATCTGGGCAATCAGGGCGTCATTTTGACGGGCAAGTACGCCTCGATCGAATTTGACGTCGAGATCGCCGGTGCCGGCACTGCCGGAACGGCACCCAAATACGGCAGCCTGCTTCGCATCTGCGGAATGGCGGAGGTTGTCCAGGCCGGCACCAGCGTGACCTACTCCATCGTCGAGGACGCGCAGGAGAGCGGGACGCTGTTTTTCAACCAGGACGGCGTGCAGCACATCATGCTGGGCTGCCGTGGCACGGTTACTGCCAACTTTGCCCCGAAGCAGATCCCGAAGTACCGTTTCAAGTTGACCGGCCTGCTGGGGACGGTGACAGACGCCCCGCTGCCGTTGGTCAGTCAGGCAGGGTGGACGGCGCCGGTCGAATCCAGCAGCGCCAACACGACACTGACGCTGCACGGAATTCCGAGCGTCGCAGAAAGCCTGTCGCTCGATCTTGGCAACACTGTGACTCCGCGGTTCCTGATCGGCTCGGAAGGCATCATCATCTCTGATCGCAAATCGACTGGGAACGCCGTTCTCGAAGCCCGTCTCGTTCAGGAGGCCGATTGGTTCGGCAAAGCGATCAGTCGCACCCGTGGCGCCCTTTCACTGACGCACGGGAAGACTGCCGGGAACATCGTTCAGTTCAGTGCGCCGGCCGTTGAGATCGGCAAACCCAACCAGGGCGAGACTGACAAGATCGTCAACCTCACCCTTCCTCTGTCGCTCTGCCCGGTCACCGGCCGCGACGAACTCAGCATCGTCGTGAAGTGAGGTAAAAATGCAGTTCAAGCTGGCCAAAACGCATCGCTACTGGTGGCCGGTCACCGTGCGTGTACCTGACCCTGACAACGCAGGCGGTTTCATCGAACAGCAGCTCAAGCTGCAGTTCGAGCCGCAACCTCGCGACGAGGCCATCGCGGCCCAGGAGCATCTGGCCACTCTCAAAACTGTGCGTGAAGCAGTGGATCATGAGGTGGCGCAAACCCTTCGAGCTGTCCGGAACTGGGATGGGGTCGTGGATGAAGCCGGTGACCCGGTTACGTTCAGCACGTCTGCGTTCGAGGCAGCCCTGCAGCACAGCTGGTTCAGGAATGCGGTCTCCCAGGCAATTGCCGACAGTCTGAACGGCGAAGAGGCGCGACTGGGAAACTGAGGGCGGCGGCGCGTCAGTGGGCATTCACGCGCATGGGCCGCCTTGATCAGTCGAAAGCGGCGACCGTCGACGACGACGTGGCCGCGCAGTTTGCAGCCATGGGAGTTCAGGTGGCTGTCGACCACCCCACTGATGACGGGATTTTCGAGGTGATGTTGACGAATGCAGACACGATCAAGGCTTGGCTCGCCTCCAGTACGCAGTGGCGCGTTGTCGCCGGTGCTCAGGCGCTGATCTGGCTCGGCCTCGATTATGTCGGGGTCGACGTCGTTTTGCGTCGGCTGAAGCTGAATGATCCAGATGAAGTCTTCACCGACCTCCAATTGATGGAAGACGAGGCACTGGCGGCATTCGGTGAGTGTGCGCCATGAGCCAAAGCTTCAACATCGCGATGGTTCTGCGCGCTGACGTGTCGTCAGCGAAGGCCGCTCTGAAAGATGTGACCGGTGGTCTCAAGGAGGTCGAAGCAACCGCCGACCGCTCAAAGGGCGCACTCCAGCGAGAAGCGGTCGAGCTCGAGGCACTGGCGGCGGCAGCTGCGAAAGCAGCGCTGTCGGCCGACGAGCTGGCAGCAGCAGAGAAACGCCGACAATCCGCGCGGGTGATGGCGATCCACGGACCTGTCGTGCCCGCTGTTGCATCCAACGCAAATGCCAGCTGGCGCACTGCCGAGACAGCCGCGACATCACTCCAGAAGGCCGTGTCAGGTCTCAATGCATCATTGGGCAGCCAGGCCCGCGAAGCCGTCGAGGCGGCTCAAGGCGCGCGCGCATGGAAGGGTGCGATGGATGAGGTGCGGGCGTCGTTCAACCCGCTTTTCGCCGCGAGCCGTCAGTATGAGCTCGAGCTGCGCCGCATTGCAGACGCGGAAGAGTTGGGCGCGATATCGGCACGGGAGGCGGCTGCCGCCAGAAGCCGTGCGGCGGCGCAACTGGCGCCGGTGACACAGGGTCCAGCGAACCGAAACGGCACGCCAGGCACGCACATTACTGCGAACCTCGCAGCCCAAGGCAACGACATCGTCATGATGGCGATGGCGGGTCAAAGCCCCCTGCAGCTTGCCCTTCAGCAGGGCACGCAGGTGTCTCAGGTCTTCAACAGCCTCGAGAAGGGCACGAGCATCACTTCAGCCTTGGCGGGCGGGATTGCGTCGATGATCAATCCCGTATCGCTGGCGACGATCGGGATCATTGCGCTGGGAACCTTCGGCGTGCAGGCCCTCACGAAGCTGATACCGCCCCAAAAGAGCGCGGCTGACGGCTTCAAGGCGCTGACGGATGGATTGGACCGATACGCGTCGCGCGCCGCTCAGGTGGGCTCGGCCGATGAATTGTCACGGCATTTTGGGTCGGCCGCGCTGCAAGCACAGGGGCTGCTGCGCGACATCCAGGCGCTCGAGCGAATGAAGATCCTGAAAGACAGCGGCGACTGGATGGGTGCGGCCGGGCTCGAGATCATGGGCGGTCCCGATGCGAGCATCGCATCCCAGTTCGGCACATTGCAGCGCATGTTCGGCGAAGCGAGTTGGTACAATGCCGGCGGTTTGGGACGTATCAACGAAGCTTCCAGCCCACGGGCATGGGAAGCTAGAGAGGCAGTCCGGAATGCCCGTGATGTGGTGAAGGGCGGCGGCTCGATCGACGAGCAGATCGCCGCGGCGGAGCGGCTCAAAGCCGCTCTCGATCCAGCGACCACGCTTCAAGGCAAACAGGCTGACCAAGCGCGTGAATGGGTGATCCAGATCACGGAAGGCATTCTCAAGCTCAAACAGTTGAAAGCTCTGGATGACAACTCGGCCAACACCCAGGCCGCGCGGCAGCTGACGGCCGACCTGCAGCGTCAAGCGGCGCTTCAGTCGACCATCGCCATCTTCGGAAAGGACAGCGCCGAGGTGCGCCGGCTTGAGCTGGTGCAGTCGAAGTTGGTGACCGCCGAGAAACTGCGCCAGATGGGCTTTGACAGCCGGAGCATTCAATTCAAGACCGCAATGGCTGCCATCGACCAGATGGCAACGGCTCAGCTGATGGCTCAGTCCCAGGCGCGCCGCGATGCGGACAGCGTGAAGCTTGCCGATCTGGCAATGGAACGCACCCTGATCGGGGCGACCAACGCCGAGCGTGCACGCGCGACCGCGATGGCGCAGGTCGATCGCGACATTCAGGAGCAAAAGGTCGGCCTCTACGACGCGCTGATCATGCGCGCCAACGCCCTGCTTGGCGTCGAACTGCAGATCGGCACCGAACGGAAGAAAGCTGATCGTGATCGCCAGCTGGCCATGACGACCGACGCGATCGACGCGCAGATCGGTCTGGCACGCGATCCGCTGACCCGGGCCGATCTGGAGGCACAGCGCGAGTATGCCCGGGTCTTGAACGACACCAAGGACGCGACGCTTGCGCAGGCCGAGGCGAGCCGCGTGCGCACCAAGACCCTGACTGAAGCGATCAACGCCGGCCGTGTGCAGGCGTCTGACATGATCGAGGAGGTGGTAATCCGTCAGCGCGTGGCGGCGCAAGTTGCTGCAGGCACAACGCTCGCCAGTGAGGCGAACCGGGTCATCCAGCAGGAACTGGCACTGCGCACGCTCGTCAGGGCTGCAGCCCGTGCCGAAGGGGATGAAAAGCGCGACCTGCAGGCCGCAATCGAAGGCGCTCGGATCGCACAAGCGGCGATGGCGGCCGAAGATCGGCGTGGTGCCCAAAATGAATACTTGCGCGGCGCAACTGAGCGGGTCGAACAGGCCCGCTTGGAATTGGCCCTGATCGGGCAGTCAGCCACCGTGCACGCCCGGGTGCTCGCGATGGTTCAAGCCGAGCGCGAGATCCGCGCTCAAGGACTGACAGGCGAAGGCGCGGACTACACCCGGAGACAGGCACGACTGACGTTGGAGCTCAACCAGCAGATCGAAGCGCAGGCCGATGCCTGGCGGTCGGTTCAGTCTGCGGGTGAAAGCGCGATCGATGCGGTGTTCGACAAGCTGAAGGGCGGCGATCTCAAGGGTGCGCTTGGCTCCATGCTGGACGAGCTCAACAAGGGCTTCTTCCAGCTCGGCGTCGCGAATCCGCTGAAGAACATGATCTTCGGCTCCAACCTCGGCACCCTCGACGACGTGGGTGGCGTGCGCGGCATCATGGCACGTCTGTCCGGAAAAACCCCATTGGACGAGGCCGGTCTGATAGCCAAAGCCGCGCAGCCTGTCCAAGCCATGCAGATCGCCGCGGCATCGGTCACAATCAACGCGGCCGCGATGAACATGCCCGCGGGCGCGCAAGGACTGCTCGCCGGTCTTCCAGGCGCGACCGCCAACATGAACAGCGCTCCGTTCACCGACAAGAATGGTGTCGCCGCCCAGATCTGGAACTTCTTCTCGGGCAAAGGGCTGGCGTCGCATCAGGTCGCAGCCATCCTCGGGCATGCCAACGCGGAAAGCGGCTTCAACCCGGGTGCTGTCGGCGATGGCGGGAATGCCCATGGCCTGTTCCAATGGAACGACCGGCGCCACAAGCTCTTCAGTCATATCGGCGGACGCCAGAACATCGGCGACGTGCAGAAGCAGCTCGAGTTCATGTGGCATGAGTTCATGACCACCGAGTCCGGGGCGTATTCGAGGTTGAAGGCTGCCCCCGATGTTCGCAGTGCGACGTGGGCTATGCAGGGGTTTGAGCGCCCGTCGGGATATAAAGCCAATGCGATGGGATCCGGCATGCACTGGGACAAGCGCCTCGCAGGCGCCGAGCAAGCCATGACCACATTTGCCAACACCACCGCGTCCAGTGCCGTCGCAGTTCAACAGATTGGTCAGACGTCTCAGGCAGCTGCAGGTCAGGTGGATCAGATGGGCGCTGGAATGGGTCAGTTCGGCGGCGCTTTGCAACAGATCCTTGGCTCGGCCGTGTCCGGTGACAAGGGAGGCCTCCTTGGCGGCCTGATCAGTCTCGGGGGGCAATGGCTCATGAGCAAGGTGCCAGCCGTGCCGGGGTTCTCGGCCGGTGGTCCAACTGGAGGGTCTGACCCAGCCCGTGTTGCAGGCGTCGTTCACGAGCAGGAGTTCGTGTTCAGTGCGCCGGCTGTGCGCCGAATAGGTCCGGCCAATCTCGAAGCGCTCCATCGTGGATCGATGCGCGGCTTTCGCGCGGGTGGACGTGTCACCCGATCGAACGTCGGCGGTGGTGCAGCGGGCAGCGGCGTTGGTCCAAGTGGCGGCAGTGGAAGTGTCACCTTTGCCCCGTCCTTTGACCTGCGCGGCGCAACCGATCCCATGGAGACGCGTCGGCAGGCGATGCGAGGCATGGAAGCTGCACTCGAGGCGTATGACAAGGCTATGCCGCGTCGCATGCGCGAGATCACCGGCGACCGAAAGGTTGTCGTCTGATGGCCTTCAGCTTTCCCCTTGCCCTAGACCAGTTCTGGACGTCACTCCCGATCGCCAGCTGCTCATTTATCCCATCATCGACCGTCATGGTGACGCGGACCCGAGGTGGCGAAGTCATGCGCGCCGAGATCGGCTCAAGGCTTTGGACCGCGACCGTCAGGCTGGGGCTCATGACCCGGGCAGAGGCCGCAACAGTGGTGCCAATGCTGCACCTGCTTCGTGGCGGAGCAGGAAGCTTCTTCGCGTTTGACCCGCTGCGCGCCTTTCCGCGCGGAGACTTCGGTGGAGCGTCGCTTGCCCAGTCAAGCGTGGTCATTCGCAGCATAGCAGCCAATAGCCGAGAGCTGACTCTGTCGGGATTGCCCCCCTATTACACGCTTCAGCGTGGCGACATGCTTGCGTTCAGCTATGGTTCGAACCCTGTTAGATACGGCTTGCATCAGGTTGTGACCGCAAGTGTGAGGGCTTGGTCTACCGGCATAACGCCGACCATCGAGGTCGTACCACCCCTTAGATCGGGAGCAAGTGTTAATCTTGCCGTTTCGCTGGTTCAACCAGCCTGCAAGATGGTGCTCGATCCTGACAGCTATGACCCGGGATCCGAGCGATCCGGGGGCGTAGTCGAGGGCGTTTCGTTCTCGATGCAGCAATCGCTGAGGTAATCATGCAGCCTCGCCCCGCCGCGCTCATCGCACATCTTATTGCCCGCAAGCCCTTCATCGTGAGGCACCTTATCTGGATTAGGGCACGCAACCGCACGTCAGGCGTGCTCGAGGACATCGGGCTCTGGACTGGCGATGATCATCAAGAGATTGTCGTTGATGGCGTCACGCGCACCTATTACGGCGCAGGCGGCATCGCGCAGATGGAGGCATTGACCAGCGGTGTCGGCACTGACATCCGCCGCGCGCGCTTGAGCCTCTCGCCGATGGCGCCGGAAGTTGAGATCGCGATTCGCGGTTACGATGTTCGCCAAGCCCTGGTGGAAATTCACCGTCTTCTGATCGACCCCGAAACCATGCAGGCCATCGGGTCGCCCGTTCGAAGGCTGTCCGGCTGGATCGACGGCGTCGAGATGACCGTCGCCGGCGGCGCCAACGAGATGCGCTGTGAAGTGACCATCGTCACCAGCTCGCGCGCTGGCACCCGGACGCTTTCGCTCAAGAAGTCCGACGCGACGCAGCGCCTTCGCAAGACCGCGAGTGGGGTTGATGACCGCTTTTATCAGTACGCCGACCTCTCTGGCGCGGTCCCGGTGCGATGGGGCGAGAAATGAGGCTGTTCAACTGGGAAAGCCGTTTGTCGTCCTACATCACGCGCGTGGCCAGCGAGGGGTTTGCTCTGGGCACCCATGACTGTGCGCTGTTCGCCGCCGGTGGGGTCGAGGCCGTCACAGGCACAGATCCTGCGGCCGATTGGAGGGGCAAGTACAACACGATGGCCAGCGGCCTGCGCCTGGTCAGGACAGCTGGTTATGAGGATCACGTTGTGGCCGCAGCGGCCCTCCATCCCCAGATCGCGGCCGGAGACGCGATGCCGGGAGATCTGGCTGTCGTCCCGACGGAGGAGCACCGGTTGGCGCTTGGAATTGTCCAGGGCTCACTGGTCTACGTGCTCTCCCGCGATCGGATCGGCCTCGTTCCGTCAGGAGCGGCCGTCAAGTTTCTGGGAGTGCGATAATGCCCCAGTTGGCGATGGCCGCGGTGACGACATTCTCGGGCTGGATGGCATCCAGTGCGACCGCCACGGTCATGGGCAACCTGCTTATCAGCACGGCCGTCAGCTCTCTGAGCTCGTTCGTGATGAAGCAGAACATGCGCGGCAATCAGCCCGGGCTGCGTACGGAGCACACCACCGACGGCGGCGACAAGCCGATGTCGTTCGTTCTTGGCTGGTACGCGACCGACGGGCACATGGTCTGCCCGCCCATGTCACACGGCAAGTTTGACGATTGGGACAATGCGTACCTGACCTACGTCGTGTCACTCGGGAACGTGCCGGGCGCCAAGCTTGAGAGCGTTATCATTGATGACGAGGAAGTCCGCTTCAGCGGCACTGACGCGACGTTCACGCAAGGCGGAGCGATTCCAGCAGGCAAGCCTGACTGGTGGTATCGTCAGCAGGGCATGGATCCGGCCAACCCCAGCGCCGCACGTCCGAACGTGACGCCCGGCCGGCCCGCCGACAGCGATGAGTTTCGCGACAAGATCTGGCTTCGTTACTATGACGGCAGCCAGACCACCGCTGACCCCTATCTCTTGAAGGTTTATGGCACCGGGACGAAGTGGGACACGACCTCCAAGCGGCCTTGGACGGAAGACATGGTCGGCACCGGGACGTGCTACGCCATCCTGACATTCCGCTTCAGTCGCAAGAGTTTTACCGGCCTTCCGCGCTGTCGGTTCATCATTGCGGGTACACCGCTCTACGATCCTCGCAAGGACAGCTCTGCCGGCGGTGACGGGGTCCAGCGCTGGAGCAACCCCTCCACGTGGCAGACATCCACCAACGCTATCGTGCTAGCATATAACATCCTCCGCGGCATCCCGATCGCAGGTGGCCCGCTCTGGGGCTATGGCGTCGATCTGAGCGCGTTGCCGTTCGCCACATGGGCGCCTGCAATGAACGCGGCGGCCGAGATGTTGGACGGTGCGCTGCGCTGGCAGGCAGGTTATGAAGTCTCGGTCGAGGATGAGCCGTCTGACGTGCTCGACGAAATCCTGAAGGCCGCATGCGCGAAGGTCGCCGAAGTGGGTGGCGTCTGGCGGGTCCGTGTTGGTCCGCCGGCATCACCGGTGCTGTTTTTGACTGATGATGACTTGGTCGTTGATGAAGATGCGACGAATACGCCGTTCCCAGGGCTCGCGCAGACGTTCAATGCGGTCCATGCCAGCTATCCAGAGCCCAAGGCGCTGTGGAAGGTAAAAGACGCCCCGCCGCGCTATAACCCTGATCTCGAAGCCGCCGATCAAAATCGGCGCCTGGTTGCCGAACTGAACCTGCCGGCTTGCCCGTGGAAAAGTCAGGTTCAACGGGTGATGAAGGCCTATATCCGCGAAGAGCGGCGCTTCCGTCGGCACGTCGTCACCCTGCCTCCAGACGCAGAGGCGCTTGAGCCACTCGACGTCATCGCCTTGACCAGCATGGAGAACGGCTATGCCAGCAAGCTGTTCGAGGTGGCCGAAGTCTCCGAGCACCCTGATACGCTGAATGTCACGGTATCGATGCTCGAGGTCGACCCGTCCGATTACGACTTTCAGGCGGGCGACCTGCTGCCCAGCCCGATTGCACCCAACGTGGTCCCACGCCCTGTCGCCGTCACGCCTCAGTTCTTCACGGCCGAGGGTATCGCGCTCGTTCGCGACGGACGGCCACGAGGAGTGGCGGCGCGCCTTCGTTGGGGAGGCTGGGCGCTCTCTGATGTGAGCTCGGTCAGGTGGGAAACGCGCCTGTCTGGGCAGACCGATGCCGCGCGCGGCGTCATGGCGAGCCCAGAAGAGGGTGAAACGATAGTCTCGCCCGGTCTGACGCCAACGACAGCTTACGAGGCTCGGATATCATTTATAACCGCATCGGGCCGGGATGCGGCCTGGACGGCATGGAAGTCATTCATCACGCCTGCCGCGCCGGTCGCCTGGGATGATCTGGCCAAAGATCTCCAGGACAATCTTGATGCGGGTCAGGCCCGGATTGATGCAGCCGAGAAGGATGCGCAGGCGGCGGCCAAACAGGCCAAGGACGCCACAGCGGCGGCAGATGCCGCGCAGAAGTACGCCACCGAACAGGTCCAAAAGGCCCGCGAAGACTTCGCGGTGGATATTCAGACCTCGGTGGAGGCTGCAGGGCAATCAAAGGTGGCCCGTGACGCATCTGAAGCGGCGGCGAAAAGCGCACTAGAAGGTGCCGGCAAATCCGCGGACTCGGCAAAGTCTGCAGATGGGTCCGCAAAGGCCGCAGCGGGGAGCGCCAAGACAGCATCGGAAGAATCCACCAAAGCCGGGAAGTCTGCCACGGCGGCGGCGGCTGATGCCACCACGGCAGTAACCGCGCGCGGTGACGCCGAGACGTTCACGAAACAAGCGTCCTCGTCAGCGACCGAGGCCGACAAGTCCAAGGTGGCGGCGCAGACGGCATCTGGCGTGGCAGTGGAAGCGAAAGGCAAGGCAGAAAAGGCCAGCGGCGATGCGTCGGGGTCCGCTAAGGCCGCAAGTGAGTCGGAGACTTTAGCGGGTGCTTCAGCAAAAGACGCTAAGCGGGAGGCGGGTGTCGCAACAAAGCAGCGCCAGGACGCCGAAACGGCGGCGGGCGCGGCGTTTACGTCAGAGAAAAGCGCGGCCACGGCCAAGCAGGACGCCGAGAAAGCATCGGCGGCGGCACAGCGATCGGCAGACATATCGGCCACCATCGCCTCGCGCGGTTCATCCGTTCTGGAAGATCAGTTTCTCTCGCATCCGGGCTGGGGGCGGCGCGCCTCGACCGGCGGCTCCATCGTGCCCAACATGGTCTATCCGACGGGCAACACATGGCAGTTTGATCTGACCGCCGACCAAGGCAACGTCTTCCAAGCCATGAACGCCACGTCCTCTGGGCTGTGGACGGGTCAGATCAACGCGCGCGGCTATGTCGTCGAGATCGAAATGAACCGCACCGGCAGCCTGTCTGGTGCCGGCGTTCTGCTCACATGGACCGACAGCAACGGCGCAGAGGCATCCGCAGAGATGTCGTTGACCAACATGATGACGGGGACGAACACGAGCGGATCGCGTCAAATGGCGGTCGGTGTCTTCCCACGGCCTCCGGCGTTCGGAAACAGCGGGGCGTTCAGCCACAGCCTGCAGTTTCTATTCAACGACACCCGGTTCGGCGCGTGGGCGGCCAAACGGATATTTGTCCACCGCGTCAATATCCGCGTGGCGACCGCAGAGGAATTGGGCAAAGGGCAGGTCGAGGCCCAGATAAGCGCCACCCTCTCCGAAAGCTATCTGACGAAGGTCGATACCAATCAGGCGATTGCGAACGCCGAGACGCGGCTGAACGCGACCTACGGCCCCGTGCGTACCAAGGTCGACCGCGTGGACACCGCGCTATCTGATCTATCGGGCGGCATCGCGTCCATCAAGTATGTGGCGCAAGCCGGGAGCGCGAACGCGGCAGGGATCGAGGCGGTCAGCATCGACCGCAACGGCAACAAGACAACGTCCGTGCTGCGCCTCCGGGGCGACCAAGTGATTGCAGACGGCACGATGAGCGTAGGGGCGCTGACGGTCGGTGGTGGCGTCAACATGCTGGAAGATGCGACCTTCCAGGACGGGTTGACGAACTACTTCACGTCAACACCCGGATCGGCCACGAGCGCATATGTGCGTCGCCCGCCGCTTTCCTACGCGCACCCGGCCTATCCGACCCTGTTCATCGAGCAGACGAACACCAACAGCAACGAGGCGTCGGCCTATATCGCCGCGCGACCACGGCGCGACACGGGGTGGCAGTTTGGCTATCCCTGCAAGCCGGGGGCATTCTATTGCGCCAGCGTCTTTTCCTATTCCATGCGCTGCACATCGAACCTGCAGATTGCATTCATCAGAGCGGACGGCACATGGGCGGGGAGCAGGGTGGTTGCAAACAGCCCTAACACCGGCAGCTCCACCACCCCGGATAGCTGGTCGCGTGATTTCGTCATCATGCAAGCGCCAGCCGATGCGGTCTATATTCAGGTCAGATACATCAAGCTGGCAACGTCGAGCGGCGACAGCAACAGCTTCCTTGCCCTCTGGAAGCCGCAGCTGGAGGAAACCCACGCGGCCGCATCGCAGCCCATGCCCTGGTCGAGCGGCGCGGTCGCGATGATTGGACCCGACCGGATCTTTGCCCGCAGCATGGCTGCGCGACATATGGACACCGAAACGGCTGTCATCACCGTCAGCGCGCAGATCAATCTGGGGATCATCCGCGAAGCCCACATCATCGACGGCAATGTCACGAACGCCAAAATCGGCGACTACATCCAGTCCGACAACTTTGTGGCAGGCGACAGCGGGCGCGGCTGGCGCATCCGAAAGAGCGGTGACGCCGAGTTCAACACCGTCAAAATCCGCCGTCAGATCGAGGTGGCATCAGGCACGCGGACCGTGGGCAACTTCATACCTTTCTCGCAGAACCTGCGTAGGCGCAATGTCGGTGGATCGGGTGACCCGTCATACGAGATGTACACCCCGAGTGGGTCAGAGGTCAGTCGCCTGAACGGGCCGGGGGCAACGATATTCATAGACACCACGCCGATTGCGATCACCGAATGGATGGGCGCGCAGCGGACCTATCTGGCAACCGTGGGTATGACCGGCGGCACTGTATCGCGACCCAGCGGCATGAACAGCAACTCGGTGATGTGGGGATGGACGGCGACCGTGCTGCCCCTGACCCTTTGGGACACGCTGAACGGTGGAAGCCAGTGCCTCCGGCTGCGCCTCGAATTCTGGAGCGAGAACGTCACCGAGGTCAAAGACTGCGTTCTTCGCTGGAAGATTTACGAGGTATCGTGATGGGCATCATCTCAGCCATCCCCATGATGGGCGGGATCCAGATTATCCGTGCGCTGTCTGATGACGACGCGCAGATGAGTTTCGTCGAGCCGAGCGATGAAGGCTGGCTGGAGGCGCTGGCGGCGGTCGAAGCGACGGCCCCTGACGTGGAAGAACCCGCGCACGGCCCGACACTCGACGCTGCCAAGGAAGCCGCAATCAACGGCATCAACGCGGTGCGAGGCGAGGTGCGGCGCAAGTTCATCACCGTCCTGCCCGGTCAGGATATGGTCTATCTGGAGAAGGAAACCGAGGCGCGGTCCTGGCTGAACGCACGCGCGGCGCTGGCCGCCGGCACCGGTCCGGAACCCGACCCGATGGATTACCCGCACATCACCCGCGAGGCGGGTATAACCGCGCCCGATCCAGACAGCGTGGCGCAAATTTATCTGAACATGGCATGGCAGTTTCGGCAGATTTCCTCGGTGATCGAGGGCGTGGCGCTGGAGTTCATCGCGGCGGTCGAGGCGTGCGATACCCCCAGTGACGCGTTCGACGTGTCGGAGGCCTTCCCGGCAACGCTGGCCGCAGCCATGTCGGCAGCAGGCGCGCCTTTATAATCGTTGGAGGTCAGAATTGCTTGCCTTCCTTCACGAAATGTTCACGACGCCAGAGGCCCAATCGGACCCGTATGTATGGGCGGCGGCATTGGCGGGTCACTGGGCGATCGGCGCAGGACTGACTGCCCTTTTGATGGCGCTGCCCTTTCGCGCCTTTTTCTGTGCCGCGCTCGTCAGCGCCATCTACGGCGTCCTTTGGGAGGGTGGCCAGCTGGTCGGTGGCGGCGGCATCTGGGACGGCTTGCTCGACTGGTCGGCCGTCTCATTGGGGGCAGTCACTGCCGCGGCGCTATGGCAGCGAAAAGCGGCAATCGCCGCCGGCGCGGTCGGGATCACCACACTGCTTCTCAGGGTCGGGCTCAGACGCCGACGCCGATAAAATCCTAACAGGAGAGAAAATTTCTGTCCGGAAGCTAGTTCAGTTTTGTCCGAAAGCTAGCGCGCCGCCACAGATGTTTGCCAGACGCGATTTGCCAATTGGATGCGAGACAAGCGACAGAAGGGGTACGCAGAAGAGATCACCGGCAACGCCTGCCGCCCTGGAAACCAGTCTAAGTGCTTGATTTTAATGGTGCCCGGAGACGGATTTGAACCGCCGACACGCGGATTTTCAATCCGCTGCTCTACCAACTGAGCTATCCGGGCCCCGGGCGGGACTTTCGTCCTGCGGGTCACGCGTAACTAGACAAGGCGACTGCCGCTGTCCAGACCGAATCTGCGGTTATTCGTCGTTGTCGGGCAGGTTTTCAGCGGGCTCGCCCGGGACGCGATAGTCGCCGCGCAGCCAGTGGGCGAGATCGACATCCGCGCACCTTTTGGAACAGAACGGGCGGTATTTGGGGTCCGTCGGTTTGCCGCAGATAGGACAGGTCATTGCGCGGTCGCCAAGCGTGACAGCGGCATCCGGTCGCGTTTGCGCGACAGTTCGTAAAGGCCCATGGCCGTCCAGCCCACTAAGTTCGTCTCAGCCCCGTCGCTGCGGAACGCGGCGCGCAGTGTCTGGTCCAGCGTGCCGCGATCACGCTTGGAAATCGGCGCGAAGTCGATGACGACCTGCCCGCCCAAACCCCGCAAGCGCAGTTGGCGCGGCAAGTCGCGCGCCAAGGCGATGTTGGCCTTCAGCGCGGCGGCGGGGGATGTGTCGCGGCCGGTGTTCACATCGACTGCGATCAGGGCGCGGGTCACTTCGACAAAGGCGGATGCGCCACCGTCCAGATCGATCTGTGGGACCAGCAACGCATCGACTGCGTCGGTGACGGCGTGGCGGTCAAAGCTGCCTTCGCCTTCGTCGACCTCGTCAGGGTCGGGATCGGACCAGTCGATCCAAGCGGCACGCCACGGGCTGTCCGCGTCGACCAGCACCTCCGGCTCGCCGGTTTGATCGGCGGTCACCTGCGCGGCAAGGGTCGCAAGCGCGGTCAGCTCCTCGGCGACCTCGTCGTCTGACGCGAGCATCGCTGCCGTGCGGATGACAAGACCCATCCCTTCGGACGCACCGGCGTCACGCAAGGCCGACTGGCCAATCGCCGTCAGTTCTGACCGGGCATCCTCTTCCTTGATGCGCCGGGACACGTTGACACCCGGCGCGCCCGGCGTCGCGATGCCCGTGCGGCCACGGAACAGCAGACGTTGGCTGAGGGGCAAGGCCTTGCCATCCTCGGCCGAGCCGGACACCTGAACGATCACAGACTGACCTTCGGACAAACCTTTGACTTCGCGCAGAAATCCGCGCTGACCTTCGGGCAGGCGCAGGAATACGCCGCCCTGCCCCTTCATCAGGCGGTCGACCGTGCCCCGGCAGATCGTCCCGGGCGGAAGCGGGCTGACCGCTGATGGATCAATCAGAATGTCCTGCAACTGGCCATCGACCATCAGGGCCGCGGCTTCATGGCCCCACAGATGGTCCAGTGCGATGACGCGGCCTTTCATGGCGTGCTCCTGATTCCGGCGGCTGACAGAAGGGTGGCGGTTTCGGCCAAGGGCAGGCCGACAACGGCGGTGAAAGACCCCTGCATCCACGGCACGAATGCGGCGGCGGGGCCTTGGATGCCGTAACCGCCGGCTTTGCCGCGCCAGTCGCCGCCAGCGACGTAGATGGCGATGTCGGCGGGTGTCAGGGGGCGGAAACGGACGATGGTTTCGACCAGACGGTGGCGCGTGGTCCCATCGGCAGTCACGGTGACGGCGGTCATCACACGGTGGCGACGACCGGATAGCATCTTGAGGAATGCGGCTGCCTCGGCCTCATCCTCGGGCTTTCCCAGGATGCGGCGGCCTGCCACGACGACCGTGTCGGCGGCCAGAACGACCGCGTCCGGCGCATCAATCGCCGCGGCTTTTTCAGCAGACATGCGCCGCGCGTAATCGCGCGCGGCTTCGGTCCTGCGTGGTGTCTCGTCAATGTCGGCAGGCACCACAGCGTCGGGAACGATCCCGATTTGTCCAAGCAATTCAAGGCGACGCGGACTGGCCGAGGCCAGCACAAGCCGCCGATTGCCGGCCTTACTTGAAGCGGTAATTGATCCGCCCCTTGGTCAGGTCATAGGTGTTCATTTCCACCTGAACCTTGTCGCCAGCGAGGACGCGGATGCGGTTCTTCCGCATCTTTCCTGCCATATGCGCGATGATCTCATGGCCGTTTTCGAGCTCGACCCGGAATGTCGCGTTGGGCAGGAGTTCCATCACCACGCCGGGGAATTCGAGCATCTCTTCCTTGGCCATGATCTCTCCTGTTGGGGGACCCGCAATGTGCGGGACGCCCGCATATGCGTCCAAATGCGGCAAGTTACAAGATGGTATGGGAAACAGGCGCATTTTATGCGCTGTTCATGCACCGTTCATGCACAGACCGTGCACCGGGAAAGCGCCCTTAGAAGAACGCTTGCAACCCGGTGATCGCGCGTCCAAGGATCAGCGCGTGGACGTCATGCGTCCCTTCATAGGTGTTCACGGTTTCCAGATTCTGCGCGTGGCGCATCACCTGAAACTCTTCGCTGATGCCGTTGCCGCCATGCATGTCGCGCGCCCAACGTGCGATCTCCAGCGCCTTGCCACAGTTGTTGCGCTTCATCATCGAGATCATCTCGGGCGCGGCCAAGGCATCATCCAGCAGACGACCGACGCGCAGGCTGCCCTGCAGACCCAACGAGATGTCAGTCAGCATGTTCGCCAGCTTCAGCTGATAAAGCTGCGTCTGCGCCAGCGGGCGTTTGAATTGGTGGCGATCCAGCCCGTACTGACGCGCGGCGTGCATGCAGAATTCCGCAGCCCCCAGCGCCCCCCACGAGATACCATAGCGCGCGCGGTTGAGACACCCGAACGGCCCTTTCAGCCCTTCGACGTTCGGCAGCAGCGCGTCCTCACCGACCGCCACGTCCTGCAGGACGATTTCACCCGTGATCGATGCCCGCAGGCTAAGCTTGCCGCCGATCTTTGGCGCGGAAAGGCCGGGCGTGCCCTTGTCCAGAACAAAGCCCCGGATCTTGCCACCGTGGGCGTCGGACTTGGCCCAGACGACGAACACATCCGCAATCGGGCTGTTCGAAATCCACATCTTGGCGCCGTTCAGCACATAGCCGTCATCGGTCTTGC
Source organism: Paracoccus denitrificans (assembly GCA_003240735.1). Classification (GTDB taxonomy): domain Bacteria; phylum Pseudomonadota; class Alphaproteobacteria; order Rhodobacterales; family Rhodobacteraceae; genus Paracoccus; species Paracoccus denitrificans_A. The sequence continues at coordinate 53,259 of QFNE01000016.1, forward strand.
GGGCCGTCGTCTTCATGCCCGCAGGGTCTGACCCCGCGTCGGGTTCGGTCAGGCCAAAGCACCCGATCCATTCGCCGGAGGCGAGCTTTGGCAGATACTTGCGGCGCTGGTCTTCCGAGCCGTAGGCATAGATCGGATACATCACCAACGACGACTGGACGGACATCATGCTGCGATAGCCGCTGTCCACACGCTCAACTTCACGCGCGACAAGGCCATAGGCAACGTAGGATGCGCCCAGACCGCCGTATTCTTCGGGGATGGTGATGCCCAGAAGGCCCATCTCGCCCATCTCGCGGAAGATCTGGGGATCGGTCACCTCGTCGCGGTAGGCGTCGATGACCCGGGGTTGCAGCTTTTCCTGCGCATAGGCGCGCGCGGCGTCGCGCAGCATCCGTTCCTCTTCGGTCAGCTGGCTGTTCAGATCGAGGGGGTCTTCCCAGTTGAACCGGCCCAGTTCGGGGGCGTCCTTGGGCTTCAGGGTGGGTTTCACTGCGGCATTCATGGTCTTGTCCTCCTCGCATCCGCGAGCAGGCTAGCGTCTGGGGGGCACGGGTTCAATGGCATGTCACGGGGTGCGACGTGCCACGCTATCACGCGGGTATCACGCAGTTTTCGGGAACGCGGAGCGGAATTCGTGGTTTGATCGTCAGCAGACACCCGCCCGTTGTTTCCGGGCTCACAAGATTTGACTGACACGATAAGAGGAGACGCTGATGCGCCGCGTGTTTAGTGATACCACCGCCATTGCCCTGTGCCTTGCCATCGGCATGCCCCATATCGCCCTAGCAGAGCCGGTGAAGCCCCAGCCGGGCGTTCGGCTTGCGCAGGCCGATACCACCGCCCCCGCCGATGCCCCGACAGCCGCCGATGTCCCCGCTGCGGCCGATGCAGAGCCGCCGAAGCTGCCCCCGAAATCCGAGGCCGCCGCAGCCGCGGACAAGGCTGCCGACGAAGCCGCCGCCGCGGCACAGGACGCTAAGAATGCCGCCAAGGCGAAAAGCGCCGCCGATGCGGCCGACACAGCCGCCGCGCCGGTCAAGGCTGATGCTGCTGCCGAGGATGCGGCCAAGGCCGCCGATGACGCCGCAGCCAAGGCGGCTGAAGCCGCAGCCGCAGCCGATCAGGCCGCGACACAGGCCGACGCGGCACCCGCGCCGAACGCAGATGCTGACGCTGCCGCCACACAAAGCGCCGCCGCCGCGGCCGACGCCGCCGAAGCGGCCAGCGCCGCCGACAAGGCCGCCGACGATGCCGCCAAGGCAGAGGACGCCGCCGCCGACGCCGCACCCACGCCGCCCCCGGCTGAAAACGTGCCCGCCCCGGTGACCACGGGCGATGCCCCGGACGCCAAGGCGCTGGAAGACGCGCTGGCCAAGGACGCGGCACCCGGTGCCAAACCCGCCACAGCAGACACCGCCGCACCGGCCACCAAACCGGCGGCACCCAAGGTCAGCCCGACACCGGACGCAAAGCCGGTCACTGCCGACACCGCCGCCCCTGCTGAAAAGCCGGCGGATACCCCTGACGCGACCGCGCCTGTCGCCGCACCCGCAAGCCCCGATGCCAAAGCACCCGCCGCCGCGCCCGATGCCGCGCAGTTGGAGGAGGCACTGAAAAACGCGCAGGGCGGTCAGTCGACGGCCGCGACCCCTGCCCCGGTGGCCGCACCTGTCGCGGCCCCGGTTGCAGAGACGGCACCTGCGCCGGTTGCCGAAGGGGCTACGTCGCCCGTCATCGACGAACAGACCGGAAAGGAAACGGTCGCGGTGCCAGAGGAAAACAGCACCCTGACCGACGCCGCCAAAGCTGCCGCCGCAGAAGCCGCAGCCCCAGTCGCCGCAGCCCTGACCGAGAACGCCGAGGCCACCGCCCCCGCGCAAGAGGTCAAGATCACCGACGCGAATGCGCGCAGCTCGGCTGACGACTTCGACAGTTCGGTTTCCGCCGACGACCAGAAGCGGACCGAACGGCGCGAGCGCAATCAGGACATCGCCAAGATCGCTGTGGCCGGTCTGACCGGTCTGGCCGTCGGCAAGATCCTGTCCGACCGCAGTCAGGTTGCCCTGAACACCGGCGACCGGGTCGTGGTGACCGCGCCCGACGGCAGCCAGCAGGTCCGGAAGGACGACAACGCGCTGCTGTTCCGCCCCGGCTCGACCGTGAATTCGCAGGACTTTGCGGATGGCTCGTCGCGCACCGTCGTGACGCGCGAAGACGGCAGCCAGGTCGTGACGATCCGCGACGCAAACATGCGCGTCCTGCGCCGAACGGTGACAAACGCCGATGGCACCACGGTGCCCCTGATCGACGACACGGCGAACGTGCGCCCGGTCGAAGTGTCGACCTTGCCGCCGGCGGCCCGTCCGATTGTCGTCAGCCAGAACCAGACGCTGAGCGAGAACGAGCTGCGTGACGCGCTGCGCCGCGAATCTGCCGTCGACCGCCGGTTTACGCTGGGTCAGATCCGGGACATCGCACAGGTTCGCGCGCTGGTCGCACCGATCGACGTCAACGCGATCACGTTTGACACCGGCTCGGCCGCGATCAAGCCAGATCAGGCGCAGCAGCTGGCTGGCGTCGGCAAGGCGATTTCCGACATGATCAAGGAAAACCCGCGCGAGATCTTCATGGTAGAAGGTTACACCGACACTGTGGGCAGCGCCGCGTCGAACCTTGCGCTGTCGGACCGTCGAGCGGAATCGGTCGCGCTGGCGCTGACCGAATACTTCAACGTGCCGCCGGAAAACATGGTCGTGCAAGGATACGGAGAGCAGTATCTGCGCGTCCCGACCGAAGGCGACGTGCGCGCCAACCGCCGCGCATCGTTGCGCCGGATCACCGACCTGCTGGAGCAGTGAAGTCCGGCACTTGAACAGGGGCCGCCTTTCGGGGCGGCCCTTTTTCTATGGGCGGCGCCAGACGGTTCGGACGCTGTCCGTGCTGTCGATGGCCGCGACCGTTTCGGCCATGTGAAATCCCGGCAGCGCGGTAAAGGCCGATGCCAGCGTCCCCGCCCCAGCCGCGTTCAACGGGATCAACAGCGCCTCGCCCCCGTCGGTACGCAGCCGCCAGTGGTCGCGCCCGGACAAGCGCAGCAGCCGGATTTCGGTCAGATCGCGCAGCGCGATTTCGCCACCCAGCTGATGCGCGCCGTAATAGCGGATCGCGCCCTCCTCGATCTCGACCAGACCGGGGGCCGAGATGTCGCGGGCAAAGCGCGTGCGCCGCGCGGCATCAATGCCCCAGACGACCGCGACCCCAAGGATCAGCAGCCCCAGCGGCCAGAACAGCCATCCGCCGCGGGAGATCAGCCAGACACCGACCAGACCCGTTGCCGCCGCCCAGATCGTCTCTCGCCACGGGCGGACCGCGGCGACCAGTTCGGGACGGATCAGCGACCCCGTCATGTCACAAGGGCAGCTTCATCGCACGGTGGGGGATGCCCGCATCGTCGAATTCGGGGCCATAAGCCTCAAACCCCAGGCGTTCGTAAAACCCAAGCGCATGGGTCTGCGCGCCAAGGCCCACCTCTCGGATATCGCCGCGCTGACGCAGCGTGCCAAGGGCCGCCTGCATCAGCGCAAGGCCCAGCCCCGTGCCGCGCTGTTCGGCCAGCACCGCGACCCGCCCGATCTTGGCGTGATCGCCGTCGATCAGGATTCGCAACGTGCCGACCGGGCGGTCGTCCAGCGTGGCCAGAAGATGGGTCGCCGTTTCGTCGGCGTCGTCATGTTCCAGTTCGACCGGGACGTTCTGTTCCTCGACGAAGACCTTGGTGCGGATCTTCATGCAGGCGTCGAGATCTTTGGTTTCCTCGATCCGGATCATGCGAAATACCTTTGCAGGACGGACAGAAAGATCGACTGCAACTGACGGACCTGAGCGGCGGGGACGCGTTCATCGACCTGATGCATGAACTGCCCGACAAGGCCGAATTCCAGCACCGGGCAATGGTCCTTGACGAACCGCGCGTCCGACGTGCCGCCCGTGGTGGACAAGGCGGGCGTGTGGCCGGTCGCGTCGGTCACGACGTCGCGGACCAGATCGACGAAAGGCCCCGGCTCGGTCAGAAACGATTCGCCCGACACGTCGAAGTCGAGCGCGAAGCGCACGCCGGTTTCAGCCTGAACCCGGTCGGCGTCGTCCTGAAGGCGCGCCATCACGCTTTCGCCGGTATGGCGGTCGTTGAAACGGATGTTGACGACGGCCTGCGCCTTTTCAGGGATCACGTTCGATGCCGGGTTGCCGACGTCGAACGACGTGACCTGAAGGCCGGACCCATCGAAATGCTCGGTTGCCTCATCAAAGGGCTGTGCCGTCCAGTCGCGCAGCAGCGCCAGCAGCGCGTGCACAGGGTTATTGGCCCGATGGGGATAGGCGGCGTGCCCCTGAACGCCGGTCGCGGTGATCTTGGTCGTGATGCTGCCGCGACGGCCGATCTTGATCATCTCGCCCATGAAGGACGGGTTCGATGGCTCGGCCACAATGCAGACATCCATGTTTTCGCCCTGCGCGTCCATCCAGTCCAGAATGGCGGTGGTGCCGTCCTTGCCCGCAGCCTCTTCGTCGCCGGTGATGGTCAGGATCACGGCGCCGTCGGGCGGCGTTTGCGTCACGAAATCGATCGCAGCCGCGACAAAGGCCGCGACGCCTGATTTCATGTCGGTGGCGCCCCGGCCCCAGATGACGCCGTCAAGCTCGACCCCGGAAAAGGGCGGGTGGGTCCAGCTTGCCGGATCGCCGGGTGGGACGACATCTGTGTGGCCGTTAAAGCCAAAGCTGCGGGCCGCGTCCTTGGCCCCCCAGCGCGCAAACAGGTTCGGTGTCCCGTTCCGGTCGACGCGGTGACATTCAAAGCCCGCAGGCTCCAGCAGCGCCTGCAGCAGTTGCAGGGCGCCGCCTTCCGCGGGGGTCACGGATGGACAGCGGATCAGGCGAGCGGTCAGGTCGGCGGCGTCGGTCGGGGAATGGGTCATGGGGGTCATATCACCTCAAAGCCTTGGCGGATCAGGTTCAGGGCCGTCAGAACCAGCAGGATCAGGGTCCAGCGCCGAAACTGCGCCAGATCCAGCCGGCCCTGCAACACATACCCCAGTTGCATGCCCAGAACGGCCGGGATGACCATCAGAAGCGCCAGTGGAATCGTCTGCGCGTTCAGAACGCCCGACGTCAGGTGCGCGACCGCGAGCGTCGCCGCGCCGATCAGGAAAACCACGCCCTGCACGCGGATCTGTTCCAACTTGGACGCGCCGACCGACAGCAGGTAAACGATCAACGGCGGCCCCCAGATGCCCGAAATCCCGCCATACAGGCCGCCAACGATGCCCGTCACCACCTCGGCCCGGCGGCGGTGATGGACCGGAATGATCAGCGGGCGGCCCGACATCTGCCACAGCGCGAAGGCCAGGATCGGAATCCCCAGCGCCAAATACATCACACCTTGGGGGATCACGGTGGCGAATGGGGCCGACACAAAAATAAAGATCATCACGGCGCCGATATGCCAGCGGTAATCGCGCACGGTCTGGACGAACGGGCCCATCCCGTCGCGTCCGGCCTGCTGGATGTTGGTGATCAACACCGACGGAATCAGCAGCGCCAGCGCCACCTGGGCGGGCAGGAACGCGCTGAAAGCCGACATCATGATCATCGGCATCGCAAAGCCGATGGCCCCCTTGATGACGCCTGATGCCAGTGTCACCAGCAGCGCCATGATGATGTGAGTAAGATCGAGTCCGGCCATTTCGGGCACACCGTGGACGATCCGGACGGCGACAGCAAGGGTACTGCAGTGCACCGGATATGACCCTTTATGTTGCTTGGCGGCAACGACGGTTCCGTGATCTGCAGGTGTGGTGAACACTTGGACAGACTTCGGTGTTAACAGCCTTGACCTGCCGAATTGCCGACTTGAACCGGGGACCTTCGATCATGAACACCGTTTTTCGTTTGACCGCTGCGCTGGCCGCGCTGGCTGGTCTTGCCGCCTGTGAACCTGCCCAGCCCACTGGCCCCGCGACGGGCTTTGAAGGCGGCGTGCCTTACGGCACCTATGCGTTGGTCGGGTTCGGCAAGGAAGCCGTGCCGACGCGCGACGCCCGCATCCGTTTGCAACCGAACGAAGTTTCGGGCACCGGCCCGTGCAACAACTTCGTCGGCACCAACGCCCAAAAGCTGCCGGCCATCCAGATGACCACGATCAAATGGACCGACGTCACCTGCAACAAGCACAAGGGCTTTGAGCAGCGCTTCTTCCAGGCCGTCGCCCAGTCGCAGCAGGCGGTCTGGGAAGGTGGCGTGCTGAAGATCATCGGCCCGACCTACATGACGCTGGAGCGTGTCGAGGACGAGAGCTTCTACGTCCCCGACAACGTCGCCCCTCCCGGGATGATCGTTCAGTAAGCTGGGTCGCTCAGCAAGATCAGGGGGCCGCCATTGTGCGGCCCCTTTTTCGTTCAGGGTGCAGGGTCGCGGCGTAGCTGCGCGAGAAGCCGGTCGCGCGCGGGTGGGATCGGTTTGCCGATCTGATCTTCAGCCATGCGGGCATTCATGAACCAGCCGGTCAGGGCCAGCGCCTGCGCCAGCCCCGCCCCGTCGACCGGCGGACCGCCCAGAAGTTCGGGCAGCGGCAACAGCCGGTCTGCCCATTTCCCTGCCCCTGCGGCCGTCACGGCGTGACCGGTGCGCGGACTGACAAAGGCCAGTCCGTCGCGCGCGCCGGTGACGGCGCAGCGATCAAGGGACAGACCAAAGCCCATCTCTTCCAGCAGCAAAAGCTCCCACCGCAGGTAGTCTGCGCCCCATCCGGGGGTGGACATGCGGTCAAGCAGCGTTTCCGTCGCGTCATGCAGGCGGGGGTGCGGGTCGTGTTCAGGCAGGGACCAGACGATCAGCGCAGTGACCGCGTTCAGCGCGGCCAGCGTCGTGCGATTGTCCATCAGGTGCGCGCGGGACAGGCCCGGTTCAGGCGTAAAGGTTCCCAGCTGGTCGTGCAGCCGCGCCCGCCAGCGCAGGTCCAGCCGGTTGCCGGGTTGCAGCATCGGTCCACGTCGCTTGCCGGCCCCACCCGGCACCAACCCCGACAGAACCCCCGCGTCCCGCGACAGCACGGTCAGGATCACGGCGTTTTCGCCGTGGGTGCGTCGCGCCAGAACCGTGCCCTCGCCCGCCCATTCCATCAGCAAATCACGGCAGGGTCAGCGCGCCGTCGTCCGAAAGCGGCCAGAACGGGTTATGCGCGATTTCCCAGACATGGCCGTCTGGATCGGCGAAGTAGCCTGAATAGCCGCCCCAGAACACTGCCTCGGGTCGTTTGAGGGGCGTCCCTCCGGCGTCGATCGCCGCCTGCCAGACGGCGTCGGCCTCGGCCGGATCGGCGCAGTTCTGGGCCAGCGTGACGGCACCGGTGCCAAGTGCCGCGCCGGGTCGCCCCTGATCGGCCGCAAGGTCCGATTGCGAAAACAGGGCCAGCGCGCTGCCGAGCATCTGGAAAAAGACGACGCCCTGATCTTCGGGTGTTGGACGCGGAGTCCAACCCCACGCGCGATAGAACGCCGTGGCGCGGGACAGGTCCGCCACGCCAAGGGTGATCAGGGTGACACGCTGACGGGGATACATCGTCAATCCTTTGCTTCGGCGACGGACGCATCGCCCTGACGGGAAACATGGACAAAGGCCGCCTGTCCATCAAGCGCGTCGAAAAGCTCTCTCCCGGTGCCGGTCAGAAAGGCCTGACCGGGAAGGGCCAGCACCTCGGCATAAAGGGCGGCGCGGCGGTCCTGGTCCAGATGGGCCGCGACTTCGTCCAGCAGAAGGATGGGGCGTTCGTCCGACAGCGCGCGCGCGTTGGCAAGAATCAGGGACAACAGAAGGGCCTTCTGCTCTCCGGTCGAACTCAGCGCGGCGGGCATGTTCTGGGGGCCCCATGTGGCGCCCAGATCGGCGCGGTGGGGGCCGTTCAGGGTGCGCCCGGCCATCAGGTCGCGCGGACGCAGATGCGCCAGACGCGCGGCGATGCTTTCAGGGTCAGGATCGTCGGCGTGGCCCTCGCCCGGCAGCAGGGTCAGGGTGGCCGCTGGGAATGTCGTCTCGGCCCCCGCCTGCGCGGCCGCGATGCGCGCGATGGCGGTTAGGCGGTTCGCGGTCAGCGCCGCCCCCGCATCCGCCATCTGGGATTCGAGCGCGCGGTACCAGCCGTCATCCGTCACCTGATCGCGCAGCAGGCGGTTGCGTTCACGCATCGCCTTTTCATAGGTCAGCGCGGCGTCGGCGTGGTCGGGGCGAAAGGACAGCGTCACGCGGTCCAGAAAACGGCGGCGGATGTCAGGGGCATCGGTCCACAGCCGGTCCATCTGCGGGGTCAGCCAGATGATCCGCGCCATGCGGCCCAAGGCCACCTGCGGTGCCGGCTTGTCATCGATCACCACATCGCGGGTCTGGCCGGGCAGTGCGGCGGTCTGGACGATGCTGTCGCCCAGTGTGGCACGGATCCGCCAGCCGGCGTCCGGGCCCTGCCGCGCCTGATCGGGGGCGGCAGCGTTGCGCAGGCCGCGCCCGGGGGACAGCATCGACACGGCTTCCAGCACGTTGGTCTTGCCAGCCCCGTTGTCGCCGTAAAGCGCAACGGGCCGGCCGTCAGGGGACAGATCGCAGCGTGGCCACGACCGGAATTGCGCCAGCGAAAGATGCGACAGCAGCGGCGTTGGTGTCACACCCGCATCGGCATGACAACATAGACCGCGCTTTCATCCCCGCCTTCGCGGATCAGCGCGGCGTCGCCCGAGCCGTTGAACAGGAATACCGCGTTTTCCCGGTCGATCTGTGCCGCGATTTCCTGAAGATACTTGGCGTTGAAGCCGATATCCAACGGCTCGTCCCCGTAGGCGACGATCAGTTCTTCGTCTGCGGCGCCAGCGTCGGGCGCGTTGACGGACAGCACCACCTTGTCGGTTTCCAACGCCAGCTTCACCGCGCGCGACCGTTCCGAGCTGACGGTCGCCACGCGGTCGACGGCGCGCGCAAAGTCGGCGGCGTCGACCTCCAGCCGGCGGGTGTTTCCGGTGGGAATCACCCGGGTATAGTCGGGGAACGTGCCGTCGATCACCTTGGACGTCAGGGTGATGTTCGGGGTGGCAAAGCGGATTTTCGTTTCGCTGACCGAAACGGCAATTTCCGCCTCATCATCGTCCAGCAGCTTTTTCAGCTCTGCCACGGTCTTGCGGGGCACGATGACGCCGGGCATGTCCGCGGCCCCTGCGGGCAGGGGCGCGTCGATGCGGGCCAGACGGTGGCCGTCGGTCGCGACGCAACGCAGTACCTTGCCACCTTCGCCGTCGGCCACATGCATGTAGACGCCGTTCAGGTAATAGCGCGTCTCTTCGGTCGAGATGGCAAAGCGCGACTTGTCGAACAGCCGGCGAAGCACGGTCGCAGGCGCGGCGAAGTTCGCGGTGTATTCGGATGACGCCATGACAGGGAAATCTTCCTTGGGCAGCGTCGCCAGATTGAAGTTCGAGCGTCCCGCCTGAACGGTCAGCCGCCCATTCGCATCATCCGACGCGATGGTGACCAGCGCCCCGTCCGGCAATTTCCGGGAGATTTCGCCC
>QFNE01000111.1 GCA_003240735.1 Paracoccus denitrificans
GCTGCGCCGTCTCCGCCTCGAACAGGTCCGCCGCATACTCCAGACCGCCCTCCAGCCCGCCGTCCGCCGTCTCGCTCAGCGACAGGGTCAGGTCGAACTGCGCGGCGACCCGGTCGGTGGGGACCATGGTTACTTCGAGTCCCGGCATCTCGAGCGTTGGCGGTGCGGCATTCTGGAGGGTGAAGAGCACCTGGAACAGCGGCTGCCGGCTCAGGTCCCGGCTCGGAGCCAGTTCGGACACCAGCTTGCCCAGTGGAACATCCTGATGCGCATACGCCCCCAGCGCCGCCTCCCTGACCCGACCCACCAGCTCCGAGAACCCCGGATCCCCGCCAAGGTCCGTCCGCAGCGCGAGATTGTTGACGAAGAAGCCGATCAGACCCTCCGTCTCCCGCTGGGTGCGGCCCGCGATCGACGTCCCCACCACCACGTCCGTCTGCCCGCTCCAGCGCGACAGCACCGCGCTGAACCCCGCCAGCAGCATCATGAACAGCGTCGCCCCCTCCTGGCGCGCCAGCTTCTGCAGCGATCCCGTCAGACCCGCCGGGAACGACACCCTCTCCGATCCGCCCCGGAAGCTCGCTGGTCCGTCGGCAGCTCAAGCGCCGCCGGCGCATCCGACAGGCGTTCGCGCCAGTAGCCCAGCTGGCGCTCCAGCGCCTCGCCCTGCAGCCAGCTCCGCTGCCACAGGGCGTAGTCCGCGTACTGAAGCTCCGGCTCGGGCAACGGCGAGGCCTCACCGCGGCTGAACGCGGCGTAGAGGCTCGCCACCTCCCGCGTCAGCACCGACATCGACCAGCCGTCCGAAACGATATGGTGCATCGACGCCAGCAGCACATGCTCCCGCTCCGACAGACGCAGAAGACGCGCACGGAACACCGGACCCTGCGCCAGATCGAACGCCAGCTCCGTCTCCGACTGCGCCAGACCCCGCGCCTCCGCCTCGCGCGCCTCAGGCTCCAGACCCGACAGATCGGTCACCGGCAGCACAAAACCCCCCGCCGGGTCGATGACCTGAACACCCTCCCCGTCAACCGACTCGAAACGCGTCCGCAGGCTCTCGTGACGACGAACCAGCTCCGAAAGGCTCGCCTCCAGCCCGGCAACGTCAAGATCACCCGTCAAACGAAG
>QFNE01000064.1 GCA_003240735.1 Paracoccus denitrificans
CCACGAGCCGAGTTCGGGGTAGCCGATATCGGCCAGGCCGAACATGATGTCGCCGCCCTGATCCAGCTCGGTGGCGAGCCAGACGCCCGCGCCGAAGGGATTGAAGAATTTGACGACGGGGACGTGATCGGCGCCGCGCTGCCGGCCATTGGCGAGGAGCTGCGCACGCTGGGTACGGGTCAGGAGGATCATGCCGCCACCCTCCGCTCGGTCGAGGCCGCAACCGATTCAGCGCCGTCCTCGTCGGGCAGATGCGACAGCAGCCAGTCGGCCGCCTTGCTCGCCTGCGAAGCGGCGCGGACGATGGCGCGGTTATCCTCGCGCAGCACCTCCAGCCAGGAGCCGATGTAGTCGGCGTGGCGCACGGTCGGCACGATGCCGAGCGAGGCGCAGCAGAAGGCCGCGTTCATCTCGGCGACTTATCTGAACAGTCAAGCTGTCTCAGCGGACTTTCATCAGCCGAAACCAGCCGATCTGGCGGCGTTGCGCGGTTTTAGAACGGGTGAGACACTCGGGAGTATCTGGAGGGCTGCTCTTCGCATTGCGGTTCGTGGTTTTTACGACTGCTCAGCGAACCGAATGCGACTGGTGAAGGGATTTCTTTCGTGCAGACTGCTCCGCGGCCGTACCGGTCGACCACCTCACTTACGCTCAAAGCATCTCGCCGATATCTGACGCGCCGCTGGGATATGCGAACATGGTGGTCTTCAACTGCTCTGCCGTCAGCCCTTGCCTGATCGCCAGTGCAAAGATGTTGATCACTTCGTCAGCGTGCGGACCGACAAGATGGGCGCCGAGGATGCGGTCAGTGTCCGCGTCGACCAACGTTTTGAAGCCATACACCGTCTCGGCCTGCTGGCGTGCGGTGAACCAGCCGTCCACGCGCTCGGTCTTTACGCGAACGTTCAGGCCTTTCTCACGCGCCTTGGCTTCGCTCATGCCGACGGCTGCGATCGGCGGGATGGTGAAGGCGACACTCGGAACGCCTGTGTATTCAGGCCTGACCGTGTTGCCGTTGAGCAGGTTCGCCGAGACTACCTTCGCGTCATGGCTTGATACCGGAGTGAGCGGCGGTCCTAGGCCGGCGGCATCACCTGCTGCGTAGACCGCGGGGTTGGAGACGCTTTGCAAAAATCCGTTCAACGCCAGCCGCCCGTTATGGTGCTTTACGCTCCCGGCATCGAGATCGAGCGTCGCGAGCGCCGGCGCCCGACCCGCGGCATGGACGACCAGATCTGCGTCCATATCGAGTTCGCCGTCAGGACAGTCCGCCCGGACGCGATAGCCGTCTGATACCTTCTCAATGGCGGTCACCCCTGCCTGTGTGCGGACATTGATGCCGCGCTCGCTGAACTTGTCCATCAGCCAGCCGACGAGATCGGGGTCGAATTGCTTGAGCATTCGCTTCCCGTGCTGAAGAATTGTGACCTGTGCTCCGGCGCGCGCCGCGATGTGCGAAAACTCGGCCGCGATATAACCGCCGCCGACAAGGACGATGCGTTCAGGCAGGCTCTCCAGTTCCAGGAAGCCTTCATTGGTGATCAGGTGCTGCTCGCCCGGAATGCCGAGCGGCACGGCCTCGGCGCCGGCGGCGATCACGATACGGTCCGCCTCGATCCTCTCTCCTCCGAACTCGAGCGCATTCGGGCCGATAAAGCGAACGTGACCGTGGAAGGCGTGAATCCCTTTGTCGGCAAAGGCTTTCTCACGCTTCTGCGGTACCGGATCGGTGAAGCTGCGCTTGAAGGCCATCAGTCCCGTCCAATCGAGCGTCGCGTCCCCTTCGATTCCACGTCCGCTCATGCGCCAGGCGTGATCAGCCGCCTCGGCGCCGCCGACCATCATCTTCTTCGGATCGCAACCGCGCAAGGCGCAGGTGCCCCCGAAGGGCCGGAAGTCCGCGACGGCGACGCTCCAGCCAGCCGCACGAACCCTGTGTGCTGTTACGATCGCAGCCGTTCCCGTGCCGATGATCGCAAGGTCATATCTCTTCGCCACTAGATCTCCTCCAACATTGTCACGTTCGACATCCGAGCCTTCACGGCTCAGCCGGCGCAGCATGAGAGCTTCGCCACGTCCTTGTCGAAGGCAAGAGCCGCGAGCTTCAGGCCCTCAACGGTGGTGAGATACGGAAAGAGCGTATCCGCGAGGTCGTCGACGGTGAGGCCGTGCCGGATTGCCAGGGCCGCCGTCTGGATGCTGTCGGCTCCCTCCGGTGCGAGGATATGCGCCCCGAGCAGCCGGCCGCTGCCAGCGTCGGCGACGAGCTTGATGAGCCCGCGTGTGTCTCGGGCGGCAATCGCGCGCGGCACCTGGTCGAGACCGATCGTGGAGACACGGACGGCGTGGCCGGCGGTCCGCGCAGCCGCCTCTGTCAGCCCGACGCTCGCCACCTGCGGATCGGTGAAGACGATGGCCGGCATGGCACTGTTGTCGTAGCGCAGGCTGTCGCCGTTGAGGGCGTTCTTCGCCGCGAGCTTGGC
>QFNE01000112.1 GCA_003240735.1 Paracoccus denitrificans
GCTGTTCCTGCTCGGCCGCTCGCCCGACCCCGAGGCGCGCATCCCCTATGCCGAGGGCCGGATCGAGGATCTGGCCCGCAGCCCCGGCATCACCGCGCCCGAGTATTCCACCGTCACCCCGGACGGGGCGACGGTCACGGTGACCGCCGCGCGCGCCGACCCCTCGGGCTCGGACGGGCGGGCGCAGCAGGTGGCGCTGGACTGGCGGGCACGGGACGGGGTCGAGGCGCGGGTGACCGCCGCCGAGGCCGCGCAGGAGGGCCAAGCCATTACGCTGTCGGGCGACGTGGACATGGCGCTGTCCTCGGGCTGGCGGCTGACCGCGCCGCGGATCGCCGCAGACACCGGCGCCAGCCGGGTGGTGGCCGACGAGGGCGTGGCCGTGACCGCGCCCTTCGGCGAGCTGACCGCCGGCGGGATGGTCTATGCCGCCGACCCGCAGGACCGACAGGTTCTTGAATTGAACCGGGGCGTGCGTCTGCTATACCGCCCCTGACCCCGCCTGCGCGCGCCCGTGCGAGCGTCCCGCCCGCGCAGGCCGCCCGCCGCACCTCGGGGCTTCGGGAGACACGAATGTTGCCAGTCCTGCCCCGCCGCGCCCTCGTTTTCCGTCGTGCCTCGCTGCTCGGCGTCGTGCTGGCCGCCGCCTTCGGCGCGCTGCCCGCGGCCGCCCAGACGGTGGCCTTCGGCGGCATCAAGGCCGACACCTCGGCCCCGGTCGAGGTCACCGCCGACAGCCTGCGCGTGGACCAGTCCACCGGGCAGGCGACCTTTGCCGGCAACGTGCTGATCGGGCAGGGCGAGATGCGGCTGTCGGCCGAGACGGTCACGGTGACCTATGCGGCCGGCGGGCAGCAGAAGATCCAGTCGCTGAACGCCAAGGGCAAGGTCACGCTCGTCAACGGTCCCGACGCCGCCGAGGCCGCCGAGGCGGTCTATGACGTCCCCTCGGGCAACATCGTGCTGACCGGTAACGCCATCGTGACCCAGGGCCAGAGCGTGCTCGCCGGGGACCGGATCGAGGTCAACCTGACCGATGGCACCGCGAATGTCGCGGGCCGCGTGCGCTCGGTCCTGCAACCC
>QFNE01000065.1 GCA_003240735.1 Paracoccus denitrificans
CGGGTTCGGGCCCCCTCTCGGCGTCGGCGAACCCTTCGCGCAGGGAAAGGAGCGCGACCCGCGCCTCCGCCGCGGGGCGCGGGTCCGGGAGGACGAAGGTGAGTCTCATCTCGGCGCCGTCCGCCTCGAGAAGCAGCGCGTGGTCCCGGTTGCTCGTGTCGATCCCGATCCGGTCACGGCAAAGGGCGGACAGGGCGGCCCCCAGGACCGCCCCGGGAAGGTCGCTTCCCGGCCGCAGGCAGGTGTGGCCGTGAACCACGAAGGTCGGAGACCCGTCAGGCCCGACATGACCCCCGGCCCTTTCCAGGAACGGCTCGCGCACCCAGAGCGGGTGGTGATGCTCCTCGCCCTCGCGCGACGGGAAGGGCGCATGCAGGAACGCGCCCCCTCCCGCGCCCGGCGGGATCCCCGCGTGGATGAAGGTGACGGAGCCGGATGCGTGCCAGAGCGGCGTCTCGCCCCGAAGCCGGGCCGTCAGCTGCCGGGGGAGCAGGGAGGCGAGATCACGCGCCGCGCCCCGGATGTCGCCAGGGTTGCCCGTCTCGTTCATGATGAGGCTCATCCCCCCGTTGATGAGCCAGCACCCCAGCGCCTCGTCGTTCCCGGCCGCGGCCTCGAAAACCATCTGGTCGTGGTTCCCGGCGAGGATGACGAGGTCCCGGAACGGGTGATCCGCCTCCATCTCCCGGAGCATCTCCAGGACGCCGAGCGTGTCCGGGCCGCGGTCGACGTAATCGCCGAGCAGGATCACCTCGGTCTCCGCCGGGTCGGAGATAGCAGACAGCGCCGCCAGGAGCCGGTCGGGGCGGCCGTGAATGTCGCCGACGGCGGCGATCCGGCCCGAAACGCGATGGCGTGAGGGGAAGGCGGCGCCCCTGGATCCCATGATCATGACATGAACCTCTCTCCGGCCCTTATGCCGAACCTTTCCGAAAAGTTCAACGTCCGTTACGGGGTTGCCCTTCATGATCCGACGTGAGACCATGAACGGGAGGCGGACGCGAGGTTGTCGTGACGAGATGGGCCCTTTTCGACTACGACGACGTCCTCGTGGATTATCTGGGAGGCGTGGCGCCCTTCGCCAGCTCCCGGCTCGGGCGGGACCTGATCGGCCTGCCTCGGAGCTGGAACCTGGCGGAATGGATGGGGGTCGCCCCGGATGAGGCTCGCGACGTCATCACCGCCTTCAACGAGCAATCCTGCGCCTTCGGGGATCTGCGCGCCAAGGACGGCGCGGTCGAGATCCTGACCGCGGTGAGGGGACTCGGCTGCGAGACGGCCGTCATCACCTCGTCGAGCGTGGCGCCGCTCTCCGTCGCCAGGCGGGCGCTCAACTGCGACGCGCTGTTCGGCGGCCTCGTTTCCCGGCTGCACATCGTCCCGCTGGGGGAGACGAAGGAGCACGTGCTGCGCTCCTACCCGGAAGGGTCCCTCTGGTTCGAGGACAACCCCGGGAACGCGATCATCGGCGCCGAGGCGGGGCATCGCGCCTTCCTGGTCGACATGCCGCACAACGAGGGTTTCGAGGCGCCGCCCCCCGTCACCCGGGTCAGGGACCTGCGCGAGGCGTTGCGGATCATCACGGCGGACGAGCCGTCGCCGTCATTCGGCTGAGGGGGGACGCCGCCGTGATGATCATCACCAGGCTGGCCGCCGCCGGGATCGGCTGGTGGCTCCTCGCCTCCCTCGGGGCGCCGACCGGCATCGCCTTCGTCGTCGCGGCCGCCTCGTGCCTCCTCCTCCCGCCCCTCGCCGCGTCGCGCCCGGAGGGCGATCGGCGTGTCGCCGCGCCGAGGGGTTCCCGCGGAAGAGGCGGATCCGAAACGCCCGCGGCGGGATCCGGAGACGGTGACGGCGGCGCGTTCGAGGGAACGGGGACGTCCTGCCCGGGAAGCTCACACGCCTGCTCCTGGAGCGGCGACGGGGGCGGCGACGGGGGCGGCGGGGGCGACTGACCCCCGGCCCCTCCGGGACGGCGGCGTCACCCGCCCGGGCGCTCGTCCCCGGCCGGCGTTTCGGGGGCGGCGTCAGCCGCGTCACCCGATCCGGCCACGAGTCCGCTGAGTCTCAGCGCCACGTCGCCGAGCGGGGTCACCTCGTGCGAAAACATGAGGTTGTCCAGGCTGATGGCGGACGCCCCGCCGGAGAGGTCACGGCGCGGGTCCGGCCGCCGGCGCCGCCATGATGTCGACGCCGGGAGCGGTGCGCTGCCGGATCAGCTTGTGCGACATCCAGTGGTCGCCCGATTCGAGCAGCGTCTGGCTGAAATGCGGGTCGACGTGTTTGAAACGGCCGATCGCCTCGTCGCCGAGCTCCCGCTTCACGTAGACGCCCTCCATGCGATCATGATCCCCGGTGCGCGCCAGCGCGACCCGGGCCGCCTCCTCGAGGTCGCCCTCCGACGGGGGCCTG
>QFNE01000017.1 GCA_003240735.1 Paracoccus denitrificans
CTGCCGGCAATCTGCGACCTTGCCCGCAAACATGATGCCACGGTCGTGGTTGATGACAGCCACGCCGTTGGACTGACGGGACCGGGCGGACGCGGCACGCCGGCACTTCACGGAGTTGCCGACCAGGTCGGCATTCTGACCGGCACGCTTGGCAAGGCGCTTGGCGGGGCCTCTGGCGGTTATGTTGCGGGCCCGGCACCTGTGATCGAGATGCTGCGCCAGCGCTCGCGTCCCTATCTGTTTTCCAACACGCTGGCCCCGGTGATCGCGGCGGCGTCGTTGACCGCGCTTGACCTGATAAAGGCGGGCGACGATCTGCGTGCGCATCTGGACGCCAATGCCACCCGCTTCCGGGCCGAGATGGGCGCGGCTGGCTTCACCCTGGCCGGTGCGGGCCATCCGATCATCCCGGTCATGCTGGGCGACGCGCATCTGGCCGCCGATTTCGCCGCCCGGATGATGGAAAAAGGCGTCTATGTTACCGCCTTCTCGTTTCCGGTCGTGCCGCGCGGTCAGGCCCGCATTCGCACCCAGATGTCGGCCGCCCACAGCGATGACGACCTTTCCGCAGCGATTGCCGCCTTCATCGAAACCGGTCGTGAATTGAAGGTGATCGCATGAGCAATATGATGAAGGCCCTGGTCAAGGCCCGGCCCGAACCCGGCCTGTGGATGGAAAACGTCCCCGTACCTGAACCCGGCCCGAACGAGGTTCTGATCAAGGTCGGTAAAAGTGCCATCTGCGGCACCGATGTCCATATCTGGAACTGGGACGCCTGGGCGGCGAAAACCGTGCCGGTGCCATTGGTAACGGGCCACGAATTTTCCGGCGTGATTGCCGATGTCGGAAGTGCCGTGACCCGGTTCGAACCCGGTCAGCGCGTCTCGGGCGAGGGGCATATCACCTGTGGCGCATGCCGTAACTGCCGTGCAGGACGGGGGCATCTGTGCCGCAATACCCTGGGTGTCGGCGTCCACCGGGCCGGGTCTTTCGCGGAATATCTGTGCCTGCCCGAAAGCAATGTCGTGCCGATCCCCGACGATGTCCCCGACGAGATAGCGGCCATCTTCGACCCTTTCGGCAACGCCGTCCACACCGCGCTGTCCTTCGATTGCGTGGGCGAGGATGTTCTGGTCACCGGCGCCGGTCCCATCGGCATCATGGGCGCACTGGTCGCGCAACGTGCCGGTGCGCGGAAGGTGGTCATTACAGATATCAACCCGATCCGGCTGAACCTGGCCCGCAAGATGGGGCTGGAAAACGCCATCGACACCAGCAAAGACGACCTGGCCGAGGTGATGGCCCGGATCGGCATGACCGAGGGTTTCGATATCGGGCTGGAAATGTCTGGCGCCGCGCCCGCGTTCCGCCAGATGATCGAGTTGATGAACAATGGTGGGAAGATCGCCATTCTGGGCATCGCACCGACCGGATTCGAGATCGACTGGAACAATGTCATCTTCAAGATGCTGCACCTGAAGGGCATCTATGGCCGAGAGATGTATGAAACCTGGTACAAGATGATCGCGTTCGTCCAATCCGGGCTGGACCTTACGCCGCTGATCACACACCGCCTTGGGATCGACGATTTCGAGACCGGCTTTGCCGCCATGCGCTCGGGCGAGGCCGGGAAAGTCGTGCTCGACTGGGGGCGATAGCGATTTAGGCCGGGCTTCGCCCCCGGCTTTATCGCTTAGCTTGGCAGCACCAGCAGATTCTCGGTCGAAAAATACAGCCGCGTCGTACTGCCCGGATTGGGCAGTTCTATATCGGAGCTGTTGAACATGTCGATGGATACCGGTTGACCGGCGACCATGACCCGGACCCTGACGACCGAGCCAAGGAAATCGTAGTTCAACACCTCGCCCATGATCGCGGTGTCACCGTCGCGACGCGGCACGAGCGACAGGGCCTCTGGCCGCAGGGCGACTGTGACCGGACCTGTCAGGTCGCCAGCGCCTTCATCCAGCACATGCGGCTGGCCGCGTCCGGCGACGCGCTGACCGGCGAATTCAATCGACCCGTCGCTGTGCAGCACTGCATCGAACGTGTTCAACTGACCGACGAAATTGGCCACGAAACGCGTGGCGGGTTTGTTGTAAATCTCGGGCGGCGTACCGATCTGATCGGCGCCGCCCTGATACATGACCACCACCCGGTCGGAAATTGAAAGTGCCTCTTCCTGATCGTGGGTGACGAAGATCGCGGTAATCCCCAACTCTCGCTGGATGGCGCGGATATCGTCACGCAGGGACACGCGGACCTTCGCATCCAGCGCCGACAGGGGTTCGTCCAGAAGCAGCAGTTGCGGGCGCGGCGCAAGTGCGCGCGCCAGTGCGACGCGCTGCTGCTGGCCACCCGACAACTGATAGGGATAGCGCTCTCCCAGATGGTCCAGCTTGATAAGCGCCAGCATCTCGGACACGCGGGCATCCCGTTCGGCCTTGGGCATGCCGGCAACCTTCAACCCGAATGCCACATTGTCGCGCACCTTCAGATTGGGAAACAGCGCATAGGCCTGAAACATCATGCCGATATTGCGCTGGTTCGGGCGCAGCCGGGTCACATCCTTGCCAGCGATGGTGATCTGCCCCTCGGTCGGGGCTTCAAAGCCTGCGACCATGCGCAGCACGGTGGTCTTGCCACAGCCCGACGGCCCAAGCAGAGATATGAACTCTCCCTTCTCGACATGCAGGTCAAAGTCATGAACGACCTTGGTCGCACCAAAGGATTTCTGCAGATGGTTCAGGTCAAGGAAGCTCATTTCGTGATCTTTCTGACGCCCATCAGGCGCGACATAAGCTGCAGCAGTCCCATGCAGCCCCAGGTGGCGGCAAAGGCGATGACCGCCAGCGCCGCCGGCTCATATGCGCGGTTTGCACCCAGAAGCTGCATGTAAGGGCCGAAGGCCGGCCGGTTCAGCAACGAGGCCATCGTGAACTCGCCAATGACGATGGCAAAGGTCAGGAAGGCGCCCGACATGACCGCACCCAGCACATTGGGCAGGATCAACCGGCCGATGATGCGGATCCAGCCCGCACCAAGTGCCTGGGCGGCCTCGGTCAGGGATCGAACGTCCAGCGTCGACAGGCCGGTATCGACCGCGCGATACATGTATGGCAGCGCCAGCATTGCGTAACCGCACAGCAGCAGCAGGTTGGTCCCCGTCGCGGACCCCGTCAGCGGCAGGAAGGACGAGGTGTTGTAAAGACGTATATAGCCGAACACCACGACGATGGCCGGGATCACCAGCGGCAGCAGGGTGATGAACTCGATCACCGGGCGCATACGCGGCAGGCGCAGCCGCACCCAATAGGCCGTGGGCACAACGATCAGCACGCCAAGCACGATGGTCAGCAGAGCCATGATGATGGAATAGCCGAAAGTCGCGCGAAAGGCAGGATCGGCCAGAACGGAGGCATAGGCATCCAGCGAATATTCACCGCGCCGCATCCGCAACGAGAACTCGATGGTCCCGATCAGTGGCAGCAGGAAATACAGCGCACCCGCCATGATGGCGGCCCAGGACCAAAGGCGCTTCATCGCATCCACCGCTCGGCGCGGGTGCGCATGATGATATAGGCAAGGTTGGCCAGCCCGGTCACGACGATCATGCCAAACGCCATGGCATAGCCCAGATGCGGATCTTGCAGAACGTCGCCCCGGATCTGCGCAAACAGCATGATCGGCACAATGGACAGCGAGGATCCGGTCAGCGCATAGGCCGTCGCAACCGCGCCGAAGCTGTTGGCAAACAGCAGCGCGAAGGTGCCCAGAAGCGACGGGAACAGGATCGGCAGCGCCACCATGCGCCAATACTGGCCGGTCGATGCGCCCAGAACCTCGGCCGCTTCGCGCCATTCGCGTTTCAACCCGTCAAGCGCCGGGGTGATGATCAGGATCATCAGCGGGATCTGGAAGAACAGATAGGTCAGCGTCAGCCCCCAGAAGGACAGCAAGTTGAAGCCCATGCTGTAGATATTGATGCCGAACCAGTCGCGCAGCAGCATCGTCACCAGCCCGACCCGGCCCAGCGTGGCAATGAAGGCGAAAGCCAGCGGCACGCCCGCGAAGTTTGACGCAACGCCCGAGAACGTCATCAGCGGTCCCCGGACCCAGCCGGGAATACCGCCCATGACCACCGCCGCCGCCATGGCAAAGCCGATCAGGCAACCCAGGATCGCCGAGGCCAGCGAAACCTTTATCGAGATCATGAAGCTGTCGACGATGCGGGGCGAGGACAGCCCCGCGATGTTCTGAAGCGTGAATTGCCCTTCGGGGTTCTGGAACGCGCCGATCACGATATTCATCGTCGGCAATACCAGAAACAGCAGCGCAAAGGCGAAGAAGGGCACGACGCCCAGCCAGTTCCAGCCGATCTGCTTCATTCGCCCTCTCGTCGTTCTGGCCGGCCCCGCCCGCAAAAGGACGGGGCCGCGCCCGATCTTATTCCGCGACGGCGGCGCCGACGACGCTGTCCCAGCCCTCGGTCACGACCTTCTTGTTGGCCTCCTGCTGCTCAAGCGAAGGGAAGATCGCCTTTTCATAGGCGTCTGCCGGGGGCAGCGCGTCCAGCATTTCCTGCGGGACTTTGCCATTTTCGACCAGGTCGTTAAAGCGGATCGGGTGGCAATAGCCCTTCAGCCAGCCCAACTGCCCCTCGTCCGAATACAGGTACTCCATCCACAGCTTCGCGGCATTCGGATGCGGCGCATAGGCCGAGATCGCCTGCACATAAACACCCGCGACGACGCCATCGGACGGAATAATGACCTCGACCGGCGGGTTGCCGTTAAGCCCGTCGCGCCAGGACAGCAGGTTATAGTCCCAGGCGGTGACAATCGGCGTCGCGCCCTGCGCGATGGTTGCCGATTTGCCAATGACCGGAACGAAATTGCCGGCGGTATTCACCTCGGCCATCAGTTCCATCCCCTTCTGGCCCGAGGCCTCGCCGGCCTCTCCGCCATTGGCCAGACCGGCAGCCATGACCGAGATGATCGCCTGGGCCGAGGCACGTGGATCGCCAGCCAGCGCGAAGGCATTGGCATATTCGGGCTTGGTCAGGTCCTTCCAGCTTGTCGGCGCGGTCTCGACAAGATCGGAGTTCACGCCAAAGGCCATGACGCCGTAATAGTCGCCATACCAGTAGCCATCGGCGTCCTTGGCGTCATCCGGGATCGAATCCCAGGTTTCGACTTTATAGGGCTGGATCAGCCCCTCGGCCTGGGCCTGCGGGCCGAAGGACAGGCCCACATCGATCACGTCGGGCGCCTGCGGGCCCTTGTTGTCCTTGTTGGCCCGGATCGCCTCCAACTCATCGGCCGAACCGGCATCGGGGTTCAGCTCATTGACTTGAATTTCGGGGTATTTCGCCTTGAAGCCGGCGATCACATCGCCGTACCCGCACCAGTCATGCGGCAGCGCGATGGTGGTCAGCATTCCTTCGGCCTTTGCGGCGTCGATAAGCTCCTGGCTGGGCTCGGCCAAAGCGGCGCCAGTCGACAGCGCGGACGCCGCGCAGCCAAGGGTCAGAAAACGAAGGATCGAGGGCATCGTGAACTCCACGCTTTGGCCTGAATGGCCGGTTTCATCGCGGCAGGGTTAGGGCCGGATCATGACGATTCCAAAAACGTTACATGACAAAAATGTGGCAATCCAGTCTGTTAAAGAAATGATCTGTCGAGGCTTTCCTTTGCCAAGCTCAGCGCGGCGCGCAGGCATGTGCCGCCCGAGAAAACGCGGGCAGGTGAAAGCTGTAAATGCAAAGAGAATGGTGGGTGATAACGGATTTGAACCGCTGACATCTTCGATGTGAACGAAGCGCTCTACCGCTGAGCTAATCACCCGTGCGGCGCTAGATAACGATAGCCGCCCAACCTCGCAAGAGGGAACGTCAGCTTTTTTCCCGGCCTGAAGGCCCTGAAGGGCGCGCCTCAAACGCGGCTGCACAGGACATTATTGGGCACCGGTCTTCCATCAAAAACGCCGCAGTCGCAACTTCGTCAAGTCGCATCCGGCTGATCGGTGGTCGCAAGCAAGGTCCAGACTTGCCTTCGGCCGATCCACTGACAGGCAGATGACGCATAAGAAAATGGGCGCGAGGTTTCCCCGCGCCCATTCGTCATGTCATATCGGGCGGATCAATGCGCCGTCTGCGCCGCGCCGCCGTTGTCGCCGCGCGCGGCGGCCTGCCGGGCGGCCTCGGCGGCTTCTTCGGCCGCCTCGTCCCACTCGACCGGCTCGGGCATCCGAACCAGGGCGTGCTGCAGCACCTCGCGCACGTTCGAGACCGGGATGATGGTCATCCCCTCTTTCACGTTGGCCGGAATCTCTGCCAGATCCTTGGCATTGTCTTCCGGGATCAGCACCGTCTTGATGCCGCCCCGAAGCGCCGCCAACAGCTTCTCCTTCAGACCACCGATCGCCAGCGCGTGACCGCGCAGCGTGACCTCGCCGGTCATGGCAACATCCTTGCGGACCGGGATGCCGGTCATCACCGACACCACCGAAGTCACCATGGCCAGACCAGCCGACGGCCCGTCCTTGGGCGTCGCGCCTTCGGGAACGTGGACGTGGATATCACGCCTATCGAACTCCGGCGGCTTGATGCCAAGCTCGGGCGCGACAGAGCGGACGAAAGATGACGCTGCGTCGATGGATTCCTTCATCACATCGCCCAGTTTCCCCGTCGTCTTCATGCGGCCCTTGCCGGGCAGCTTCAGCGCCTCGATCTGCAACAGATCGCCGCCGACCTGCGTCCAGGCAAGACCCGTCACGACACCGACCTGATCTTCCTTCTCGGCCAGGCCATAGCGGTGACGGCGCACGCCCAGATACTCCTCGACCTTCTCGGGATCGACCTCTACAGATTTGGTCTTGCCCTTCAGGATCTCGGTCACGGCCTTGCGCGCCAGCTTGGCGATCTCACGCTCAAGCGAACGGACACCGGCTTCGCGGGTGTAATACCGGATGACGTGGTTCAGGGCATCATCGCTGAGGCTGAACTCGCCCTTGCGCAAGCCGTTCGCCTTGATCTGCTTGTCCAGCAGGTGACGGCGCGCGATCTCGCGTTTTTCATCCTCGGTATAGCCGGCCAGCGGAATGATCTCCATCCGATCCAGCAGCGGTCCGGGCATGTTATAGCTGTTGGCGGTGGTCACGAACATCACGTTCGACAGATCGTATTCCACCTCAAGATAGTGGTCCACGAAGGTCGAGTTCTGTTCGGGATCCAGAACCTCAAGCATCGCACTTGCCGGGTCACCACGGAAGTCCTGCCCCATCTTGTCGATTTCATCGAGCAGGATCAGCGGGTTGGTGGTCTTGGCCTTTTTCAGCGCCTGGATGATCTTGCCGGGCATCGATCCGATATAGGTCCGACGGTGACCGCGGATTTCGGATTCGTCACGCACGCCACCAAGGCTGATGCGGATGAATTCGCGACCCGTGGCCTTGGCGACCGACC
The DNA here is from genome assembly GCA_003240735.1 of Paracoccus denitrificans. Classification (GTDB taxonomy): domain Bacteria; phylum Pseudomonadota; class Alphaproteobacteria; order Rhodobacterales; family Rhodobacteraceae; genus Paracoccus; species Paracoccus denitrificans_A. The sequence goes on from QFNE01000017.1 coordinate 7,466, forward strand.
GCCCCAGAGAGGTCTTGCCCACGCCTGGAGGACCAACGAGGCACAGGATCGGCCCCTTCAGCTTGGCCGAACGGTTCTGCACCGCCAGATATTCGACGATACGTTCCTTGACCTTTTCCAAACCGAAGTGATCGGCATCAAGCACGCTTTCCGCGCGCCCCAGATCCTTGCGGGTGCGCGACTTCACGCCCCACGGCAGCGCCAGCAGCCAGTCGAGATAGTTGCGGCTGACCGTCGCCTCGGCCGACATCGGTGACATCGACTTCAGCTTCTTCAGCTCTGCCTCAGCCTTTTCGCGGGCTTCCTTGCTGAACTTGGTGGCCGCGACTTTCTTCTCCAGCTCGGCCAGTTCATCCTGACCTTCATCGCCGTCGCCCAGCTCTCGCTGGATCGCCTTCATCTGTTCGTTCAGATAATACTCGCGCTGCGTCTTCTCCATCTGGGTCTTGACGCGGGACTTGATCTTCTTCTCGACCTGCAGCACGGACATTTCGCCCTGCATCAGGCCGTAGACCTTCTCCAGCCGCTCGGCCACGTCGAGCGTCTCAAGCAGTTCCTGCTTGCGCGCGAGTTCGATCCCAAGGTGACCGGCAACCAGGTCGGCCAGCGTTTCAGGCTCGCGTGCTTCGCCGACCGCAGACACAGCCTCTTCGGGGATGTTCTTGCGGATCTTGATGTATTTCTCGAACTCTTCGCTGACGGCGCGGGTCAGGGCGGTGACGCTGTCGCCATCGCCCGAGACTTCGACCAGAGGTTCTGCCTCGGCCACGAAGTACGCGCCGTTCTCGACGAAATTGGTGATGCGGACGCGCGACTGCCCCTCGACCAGCACCTTGACGGTGCCATCGGGCAGTTTCAGCAGTTGCAGGACGTTGGCCAGAACGCCGGTGGTGTGGATGCCATCAGCGTCTGGTTCATCGACCGCCGCGTCTTTCTGTGCGGCCAGCAGGATCGGCGTATCGCCGTCCATGACCGCTTCCAGCGCGCGGACGGACTTTTCCCGGCCCACGAATAGCGGGACGACCATGTGCGGAAACACCACGATGTCACGCAGCGGAAGGACGGGATAGGTGACAGGATTCTGTGTCATCTGGTTCCTTTCATGCCCGGATGCGGCGACCCCAAAGCGGCAGCGCGCCGAACCGGCTTGCACCACAATTTAGGGGTGCCGCCGCGATGCTTCAATGGGGCAGATGTTCGGGGGATGTTCTGGAAAGCCGTGAGGAGGGATAACGGCGGCGGATGGTGGGCGGTGAGGGATTCGAACCCCCGACCGACTCGGTGTAAACGAGATGCTCTACCGGGCTGAGCTAACCGCCCCCAAGGGCGCCTTATGGCGTGGGGCGCGGGACAGCGCAATGGGGCAGGTGTCCGCCATCGGCAAAGCGCCGGGTTGCGCAATCTGGCAGTTGACCGCAGGGTACGGGGTGCGGCATAACGCGATTAAATGAACGTGCGTTCAATAACCTTGGGAGGGGTGTGGATGTTCACGCGGGGAATGGAATTCGATCTGGGCGAAGATGTGAACGCGCTGCGCGAGATGGTGCATCGCTGGGCGCAGGACCGCGTGAAGCCCCTTGCGGCCGATACCGACCGCGACAACGCCTTTCCAAATGAGTTGTGGACCGAGATGGGCGATCTCGGCCTTCTGGGGATCACCGTCCCCGAAGAGTTCGGCGGTGCGGGGATGGGCTATCTGGCGCACACGATCGCGGTTGAGGAAATCGCCCGGGCGTCGGCCTCGATCAGTCTGTCCTATGGTGCGCATTCGAACCTGTGTGTGAACCAGATCAAGCTGAACGGGACCGACGAACAGAAGCGGAAATACCTGCCCGACCTGTGCAGCGGCAAGGCCGTCGGCGCGCTGGCGATGTCGGAAGAGGGGGCGGGCAGCGACGTCGTCGGCATGAAGCTGCGGGCGGAAAAGCGCAACGACCGTTATGTCCTGAACGGCAGCAAGTACTGGATCACCAATGCGCCTGACGCGCAGACGTTGGTCGTTTACGCCAAGACCGACCCGGACGCGGGCAGCAAGGGCATCACCGCCTTCATCGTCGAGCGGGGGATGTCCGGGTTCACCACCGGCCCGCATTTCGACAAGCTGGGCATGCGCGGCTCGAACACGGGTGAGCTGATCTTCGACAACTGCGAAGTGCCGTTCGAAAACGTGCTGGGTGCCGAAGGCAAGGGCGTGCGGGTCCTGATGTCGGGGCTTGATTACGAACGATTGGTGCTGTCGGGCATCGGGACCGGGATCATGGCTGCCTGTCTGGACGAGGTCATGCCCTATGTTCGCGATCGAAAGCAATTTGGCCAGCCGATCGGTTCGTTCCAGCTGATGCAGGGTAAGATCGCGGACATGTATGTCGCGCTGAACACAGCACGCGCGTATGTCTATGAGGTGGCCAAGGCGTGCGATACCGGGCGGGTGACGCGTCAGGATGCTGCGGGTGCGGTGCTTTACGCCAGCGAGCAGGCGATGGTGCAGGCGCATCAGGCCGTGCAGGCGCTGGGCGGGGCAGGGTTCCTGAACGACAGCGTCGTCAGCCGTCTGTTCCGCGACGCCAAGCTCATGGAGATCGGCGCCGGGACCAGCGAAATCCGCCGGATGCTGATTGGCCGCGAACTCATGGCACTGGAGTAACCCACCATGTCCGCTCTGCGCTTACTTGCCGTCTGCGCCGCCATGGCCGCGCCCGTCGCGGTCTGGGCGGGGGATCCGTCGGGGTTTGACACCGCAGGCTTTGACCAGTGCTTTGCCGCCGCCACATCTGATAACGGGCGGGCCGACTGCATCCAGGACGCGGGCGAGAAATGCGAGGCGTTCGTCGCCGACCGCTTTCCCGAGGTGTCGCAAGTGGACCGCACGCTGAACTGCCTTGATGCGGAACGGCAGCATCTGGATGCGCGACTGGGCGAAACCTACGACAAGCTGAAGGCTGACGAACAGGAACGCGGGGCCGAACGGGCGGATGCGCTGGTCACGATGGAGCGCGCTTGGATCGCCTTCCGCGACGCGCGCTGCGCCTATGACAAGATAACCAATGGTCACGGGACCGGCGGCATCGTCTTTGAACCGATGTGCCTGCGCGATGAAACGGGTCGACAGTTGATCCTGCTGACGAATTACCAGTCGCAGAGGAACTGATGGACCCGCTGCTGACCTCCCACTATTACGCTGCGCTGCGCCGGGATTTCCGCTGGAATCTGCCCCCGCGCCTGAACATGGCGCGGCAGGTGATCGGGGATTGGGCGGCGGCTGAACCGGACCGGACGGCGATCATCGAATACGGCGAAACGGCGCGGTCGGTTACCTATGGGCAGTTGCAGGGGATGGCCGACAGGCTGGCACACGCGCTGAAAATCGCGCGCGGCGACCGTGTCGTCGTGCTGCGCACCCAGTCAGCGTGGACCGCCGCTGCGCATGCCGCCGTCTGGCAGGCGGGCGGGATCTCGGTGCCGTTGTTCAAGCTGTTCGGGCCTGATGCGCTGGCCCTGCGCCTGCGGGATGCGGGCATCACCACCGTCATTGCCGACACCGAGTCGCGCCAGATGCTCGCCCCGTTCGATCTGCGGGTGATCGTGCCCGAAGACGCCGATCTGCCCGATCTTGGCGGCTTTCCGGTGGTCGATACCGGGCCGGACGATCCGGCGGTGATGATATATACCTCGGGCACGACCGGTTCGCCCAAGGGGGCGTTGCACGCGCATCGCGTCCTGACGGGCCACCTGCCGGGTGTCGAGATGAGCCATGATCTGCTGGAACCCGGGCGCGACGTGCTGTGGACGCCGGCCGACTGGGCGTGGATCGGGGGGCTGCTGGATGTCTGCATGCCCGGCCTTGCACTGGGCATCCCGGTCGTGGCTGCACGACTGCCCAAGTTCAACGCGGAAACCTGCGCGAAGCTGATCTCCGATTGTGGCGTGACCTCGACGTTTCTGCCGCCGACGGCACTGCGGATGCTGAAGGCCGCGGGAGTTGCGATCCCGGGGCTGCGCTCGGTCGCGTCGGGGGGTGAGCCGTTGGGTGCGGAAATGCTTGCGTGGGGGCAGCAGGCATTCGGGCTGACGATCAATGAATTCTATGGGCAGACCGAGTACAACATGGTCGCATCGTCCGCGGGATCGATGTTCCCGCCGCGCCCCGGCTGTGTCGGCAAACCAGCGCCGGGGATCGAGCTGGCGGTGCTGGACCAGACCGGACAGCCAACCGACGGTGAAGGCGACATCGCGATCCGCAAGGGCGGGGCGCAGTTGATGCTGGGATACTGGCAGAAGCCGCAGGAGACGTCCGAGAAGTTTCGGGGTGACTGGCTGATCACCGGTGATCGGGGGATCATCGACGAAGGCTACATCAGGTTTCTGGGGCGCGACGACGACGTGATCACGTCTGCAGGCTATCGCATCGGGCCGTCCGAGATCGAGGACGTGTTGATCACCCACCCCGCGGTTGCCGCAGCCGGTGTCGTCGGCCGCCCCGATCCCCTTCGGACCGAGGTGGTGGTGGCGTTCGTCGTCCTGCGCGCGGGTCACGCACCAACGCCGGACCTGTCGGATGCGTTGCAGGATTATGCCCGGACACGCTGCGCGGCCCATAGCTATCCCCGCACGGTCACGTTTGTGCCAGAACTGCCGATGACGGTGACCGGAAAGGTCATGCGCCGCGTTCTGCGCGACATGGCCATCACTGCGGCCGCCACAGAAAGCGAAACCCATGCGTAAACTTGTCCCCGCCATCATCCTGTCCGTTCTGCCGTTCAGCGCGTTCGCAGACGACATCACCGCCGATATCACGAAAACAGTCGACGCTTGTTTTGCGTCAGGGTCTGCGGACGGCGCGTCATGTGTCGGCAACGCGGCCGCTGCCTGTCAGAAGGCGACCCCCACCGGAGCGCAGACCCAAGGCATCATCGGCTGTCTGGAACAGGAAGCGAAGGCCTGGGACAAGCTGCTGAACGCCCAGTACGCCGACCTGCAGAAGAAGCAGAGCGGCAACGACGAATTCCTGGGCAAGCTGAAGGGCGCGCAGAACGCGTGGATCAGTTTCCGCGACGTCGATTGCTCGCTGGCCGCCGCCAAGTACCGCGGTGGGTCTATGGCGGGCGTCGCGGCGGTCGCCTGCAAGATGAAGCACACCGCTGATCGCACGTTCCAGTTGGCAGAGTTTGGACAAGAGGGCTGACATGACCCACCACGGCAAGATCGGTGACGTGCGATGAGGCTGCGCTCAGCCACCCTGACCTCGTCCGAGGCGTTCCGCACCAACCGCGCCGCACATGAGGCGGCGTTGGCCACGGTCCGCGAGGCGGTCGATCTTGCCGCCGCCGGGGGCGGGCCTGATGCCACCAAACGCCACATCTCTCGGGGCAAGATGCCCCCGAGGGAACGGGTGGCGAACCTGCTGGACCCCGGCAGTCCGTTTCTGGAAATCGGCGCAACGGCGGCGCACGGGATGTATGACGGCGCCGCACCGGGGGCAGGTGTCATCGCGGGGATCGGTCGCTGCATGGGGCAGGACGTCATGGTCGTGGCCAATGATGCCACCGTGAAGGGCGGCACCTACTACCCCATGACCGTCAAGAAACACCTGCGCGCGCAGGAAATCGCCGAGACGTGCAACCTGCCCTGCGTCTATCTGGTCGACAGCGGTGGGGCGAACCTGCCCAATCAGGACGAGGTGTTCCCCGACCGCGACCACTTTGGCCGCATCTTCTATAATCAGGCCCAGATGTCCGCGCGCGGCATCGCCCAGATCGCCGTCGTCATGGGGTCGTGCACGGCGGGCGGGGCTTACGTCCCGGCGATGGCCGATGTGTCGATCATCGTGCGCGATCAGGGGACGATCTTTCTGGCTGGCCCGCCCTTGGTCAAGGCCGCGACCGGCGAGGTCGTCAGCGCCGAGGATCTGGGTGGCGGCGATGTCCACACCCGCCTGTCCGGTGTCGCCGACTATCTGGCCGAGGATGATGGCCACGCGCTGGCCTTGGCGCGTCGCGCGGTCGGGAACCTGAACCGCCGGCTGCCCGACAGCGTGGTGTGGCAATCGCCCGAAGCACCCGCCTATGACCCGGACGAAATCTTCGGCGTGGTCCCGGCCGATCTGCGCACCCCGTATGACATCCGCGAGGTGATCGCCCGCACCGTCGACGGTAGCCGCTTCGATGAGTTCAAAGCGCGCTTCGGCGAGACGCTGGTCACCGGGTTCGCCCATATCGAGGGCTGCCCGGTCGGGATCATCGCCAACAACGGCGTCATCTTCAGCGAGGCCGCGCAGAAGGGCGCGCATTTCATCGAACTGTGCAGCCAGCGCGGCATCCCGCTGGTGTTTCTGCAGAACGTCACCGGCTTCATGGTCGGGCGCAAATACGAAAACGAAGGTATCGCCCGTCACGGGGCCAAGATGGTGACGGCTGTGGCAACGACGAATGTGCCCAAGATCACCATGCTGGTCGGCGGCAGCTTCGGTGCCGGGAACTACGGCATGTCCGGCCGCGCCTATTCGCCGCGTTTCCTGTGGAGCTGGCCCAACAGCCGGATCAGCGTCATGGGCGGCGAACAGGCGGCCGGGGTTCTGGCGACTGTTCGCCGCGACGGCATCGAACGCAAGGGCGGCACCTGGTCGGCCGAGGAGGAGGCCGAGTTCAAACGCCCGACCATTGAGATGTTCGAGCGTCAGTCCCACCCGCTTTATGCCTCGGCCCGGCTTTGGGACGACGGCGTGATCGACCCGCGGAAAACCCGCTCGGTCCTGGCGCTGTCACTGAGGGCCAGCCTGAACGCCCCGATCGAGCCGACGCGCTTCGGCGTCTTCCGGATGTGATGATGGACCTGTTGGCCGCCTATCCCGACGCACAGCGCACCGGTTTCGGTGACAGTCCCGAGCTGTCGGCCCAGTTGCTGGACCTGATCCGGCAGGGCCGCAAGACCGCGACCTGCGGCGCGTTGCGCGACTATCAGGCCGAGGGCGAGCCAGTTCCGAACACAGGCGAGATCATGATCGCCGACGACTGGGACGGAGAACCTGCTTTGGCCTACCGCTTGACTGACGTGACGGTCTGCAGCTTCGCCGAGGTCACCGAAGACTTCGCCTTGGCCGAAGGCGAGGGTGATTTCGACGACTGGCGCGAGGGACATGAGGCGTTCTTTGCCCGGAACGGCGGGTTCGACCCGTCCATGCTGCTGGTCTGTGAACGGTTCGAGTTGCTGGCCGTCAGCGATGTATCGGACAAAGGATGATGAAATGGCTTGCCGTAACCTTTGCGCTGTTCGCAGGCACCGCCATGGCTGACGAAACGCGCCTTCTGAACGCCGCCGCGCAGGGCAACGCGGACATCGTAGCCGAGGAGATCGCCGCTGGCACGCCCATCGATGCGCGCAGCACCAACGGCGAAACGGCCTTGCTGCTGGCGACCCACGGCAACCACGTCGCCGTGGCCAAGATGCTGATCGATGCGGGCGCCGATGTGAACGCAAAAGACCGGATTAACGACTCGCCCTATCTTTACGCGGGTGCGCGAGGGCATCAGGAGATACTGAAGGCGACACTGGCGCACGGCGCCGATCTTGCCAGCACCAACCGCTTTGGCGGCACGGCGCTGATCCCCGCGGCCGAACGCGGACATGTCGAAACCGTCCGCACGCTGATCGCGGCAGGCGTGGACGTCAATCACGTGAACCGACTTGGCTGGACGGCCCTGATGGAAGCGGTCGTTCTGTCGAATGGCGGACCGGCCCATCAGCAGATCGTCAGCGATCTGTTGGCTGCCGGTGCCGATCCGAACATCCCCGACAAGGACGGCGTCACGGCCTTGGCGCACGCCCGCCGAATGGGTCAGACACAGATGGCTGCGCTGATCCAGAAGGGGGGCGGCCGGTGATCCGGGTCTGGCAGGGCGACATCACGACGCTGGACGTGGATGCGATCGTGAACGCCGCCAACAGCTCGCTTCTGGGTGGGGGCGGCGTCGACGGCGCGATCCACCGCGCAGCAGGGCCGGATTTGCTGGACGAATGCCGGGCACTGGGCGGCTGTCCGACCGGCGAGGCACGGATCACCAAAGGCTACCGCCTGCCGGCCCGCCACGTCATCCATACCGTCGGCCCGGTCTGGCACGGCGGGAGCCAGAACGAAGACGCGCTGCTGGCCAGTGCGTATCGCAACAGCCTTCGCATGGCCCGGAAAAACGGTCTGCGCAGCGTGGCGTTTCCCGCGATCTCGACCGGTGTTTACGGCTTCCCGGCTGACCGGGCGGCCCGGATCGCCGTCGACACGATACAAGATGCCGCGCCCGATCTGGACGTGACCCTTGTCGCGTTCAGTGCCCCGACCGCCGCCATACTGACGAATGCCTTGAGCTGATGCCGTCCCTGCAGGAGCGTTGCGATGTTTGACAAGATCCTGATTGCCAACCGCGGCGAAATCGCCTGCCGGGTCATCGACAGTTGCAACCGTCTTGGCGTCGCCACGGTCGCCGTCTTTTCGGACGCCGACCGGAATGCCCGCCACGTCGCCATGGCGGACGAAGCGGTCCATATCGGCGGTCCTGCCCCCAAGGACAGCTATCTGCAAGGAAGCCGCATCATTCAGGCGGCATTGGATACCGGCGCGCAGGCAATTCATCCGGGCTATGGGTTTCTTTCTGAAAACCCCGAATTCGTGGATGCCGTCACGGCAGCAGGGCTGGTCTTCATCGGCCCGTCCGCCAGCGCAATCCGCAAGATGGGTCTGAAGGACGCCGCCAAGATCCTGATGATCGAGGCGGGGGTTCCGGTCGTGCCCGGCTACATGGGCGAAGATCAGGACCCTACGCATCTGCAGGCGGCGGCGGATGGCATTGGTTATCCGGTCCTGATCAAGGCCGTCGCAGGTGGCGGCGGCAAGGGCATGCGTCTGGTCGAACGGGCGCAGGATTTCGCAGACGCGCTGGCCTCGGCCCAAGGTGAGGCGGCAACCGCGTTCGGCAACCCCGCTGTTTTGATCGAGAAATACATTACCGCCCCCCGTCATATCGAGGTGCAGGTGTTCGGCGACGGCAGCAACGCTGTCCATCTGTTCGAACGCGACTGCTCGCTGCAACGCCGCCACCAGAAGGTGATCGAGGAAGCGCCCGCCCCCGGCATGACCGTCGACATGCGTGCCGCCATGGGGCAGGCCGCCGTCCGCGCCGCCGAGGCGATCGGCTATTCCGGGGCGGGCACGATCGAATTCATCGTCGACGGCTCGGACGGACTGCGGCCTGACGGGTTCTGGTTCATGGAAATGAACACGCGCTTGCAGGTCGAACACCCGGTGACCGAGGCGATCACCGGCGTCGATCTGGTCGAATGGCAGTTGCGAGTCGCGTCCGGAGAACCGCTGCCCGCCGCACAGGGCGACCTGACCATCAACGGCCATGCCCTCGAGGCGCGGCTCTATGCCGAGGATGTTCCGGCGGGCTTCCTGCCCGCGACGGGGACGCTGGCACATCTGCGGTTTTCGGAGCGCGCGCGGAACGAAACCGGGGTGCGTCAAGGCGATGCGATCAGCCCCTGGTATGACCCCATGATTGCCAAGGTCATCACCCACGGCCCGACCCGGGCCACCGCCCTGAAAGCGTTGGAGCAGGCGCTGGTCGATACCGAGGTTGCTGGCACGGCGACCAACATCGACTTCCTGATCGCACTGACGCGGCATGCGGGCTTTCGCGCCGGGCAGGTGGATACCGGCCTGATCCAGCGTGATCTGACACAATTGCTGGCTGACGCAGAGGCGCCGGCCGAAACGCGCGCGCTGGCCGCACTGGGCGTCGCGGGGCTTGCGGGTGCAGATACGACTGGCGGGATTACACTCTGGGCGCCGCTGCGCCGGACGGTCGTGTGGGACGGCGGCAGCGCGGTCGTCGAGGTTCAGGGCCCGGGGCGGGCGCGCGTGACGCTGGATGACGTGACGCACGATGTTGCGTGGCAGGGCGAACGCTGGTGGGTCAATGGCGCGCCGCGCCGCGCCCATATCGTCACCCACCCCGCAGGCGTCAGCGTCTTCGGCGGCCGGCCCGTGACGCTGATCCCCGACGATCCGCTCGACCGTCAGTCTGACGCGGCTGGTGGCGGGCTGACGCTGTCGCCCATGCCGGGGCTGGTGAAGGCGGTGTTTGTCACCGCCGGGCAGGCCGTGGCTGCAGGCGACAGGCTGGCGATCCTAGAGGCGATGAAGATGGAGCACACCTTGACCGCCGCCCGCGACGGCACGGTGGCCGAGGTGCTTGCCGCCGCCGGCGATCAGGTCGAAGCTGGCGCGCCGCTTATCCGTCTGGATGACGAGGCGGCAGCTTGAGGAAAAGGACAATACAATGAAAGTCAGCGCAAGAAACCAACTGCCGGGAACGGTAAAGGAAATCGTCAGGGGCGCAGTCACCTCGCACGTGCGCATCGACGTCGGCGGATCGATCGTCACGGCGTCGATCACCAACGAGGCCGTCGAAGAACTGGGCCTGACCGTCGGCGCGCCCGCCTATGCCATCGTCAAGGCGACCGATGTGATGGTCGGCGTCGACGCATGAATGACGTCCCGATCCTTTGGCATGTCCCACTGTCCCGCTCGATGCGGGTGCTGTGGTTGCTGGAGGAAATCGGGTGTCCGTACGAACTGCGCGAGCTGTCTTTCTTTGACGGCTCGATGCGAAAGCCGCCCTATGACACGGTCCACCCGGCGGGCCGGTCACCTGCCATGCAGGTCGGCGACATTACGTTTCACGAATCCGGCGCAATGGTCGAATGGCTGTGCGAAACGCGCGCATCTGATCTGTGGCGGGCGCCGGGGCAGGCCGGGCGCATCGCTTGGCTCGACTGGCTTCATTTCGCAGAAACGCTGGGTCAGCATCTGGCGAACCTGACCCAACATCACATCTTTCTGCGCGAAGAGTGGCAACGTTCACCCACAGTGATGAGGCTGGAAGCCGCGCGGCTGTCCCGGGCCTTGCGACTGGTCGAAGCGGCGGTCTCGGATCACGATTGGCTGATGAAAGACGGCTTTTCCGGGGTCGACTGCGCAGTGGGGTATTCGGTCTGGACAGCGCAGCGGTTCGTCAGTTTCGACGACCGCCCCGCACTTGCCGCTTACGCCGAGCGGTGCGCGGCGCGTCCTGCGTTTCAGGCGACGCTGCCGCCAGCGGGGTCTCAGGTGATTTACAGCAAAGCGTTTTATGAGGTGCCAGATGTCTGAAGCCGTCGAGATATTCGAGATGGGCCCCCGCGACGGCCTGCAGAACGAGGCGCGCCTTATTCCGACGGCCGACAAGATCTCGCTGGTCGATCTTCTGTCCCGCGCGGGGTTTCGTCGGATCGAAGTGACGAGCTTCGTGTCCCCCAAATGGGTGCCGCAGATGGCCGACGCGGCGGAGGTTCTGGCGGGCATCACGCGCGCACCGGGCATCAGCTATGCCGCACTGACCCCGAACATGAAGGGGTTTGAGGGCGCAAAGCAGGCCCGCGCAGACGAGATCGCGATCTTTGCCAGCGCGTCTGAAGGATTCAGTCAGGCGAACCTGAACTGTTCGATCGCCGAAAGTCTGGATCGGTTCGCCCCGGTTGCGGCAGCCGCACGGGACGCGGGGATACCGGTCCGTGGTTATGTCTCGGTCGTGACGGACTGCCCATTCGATGGTCCGACGCCGCCCGAAAACGTCGCCCGTGTCGTCGCCGCGCTGCGCGATCTTGGCTGCTACGAAATCAGCCTTGGCGACACCATCGGGCAGGGCCGACCCGAGACCATCGATGCGATGCTGAGCGCCGTTCTGGGCGAAGCCCCGGCTGAACAGCTGGCCGGACATTATCATGACACGACCGGTCGCGCGGTCGAGAATGTGCTCGCAAGCCTTGCGCGTGGGCTGCGCGTCTTTGATGCTGCTGTCGGCGGATTGGGCGGTTGCCCCTATGCCCCCGGCGCGGCAGGTAACGTCGCCACCGAAAAGCTGGACGCAGCATTGCGAAAGCAGGGCTATGAGACGGGCCTCGATCCGACAGTCCTGTCGCAGGCGGCAGAATTGGCGCGCGGAATGCGCGGAACAGGGGCGAGCGCATGACCAAGTATGAGACCATCCGGCTGGATACCGACGCGCGGGGGATCGCCACGCTGACCTTGTCGCGCGCCGACAAGCACAATGCGCTGTCGGCGCAGATGCTTGCCGAACTGACCGACGCGGCGGGCGTACTCGCGGCCGATCATGCAGTCCGGGTGGTCGTGCTGTCGGCCGAGGGCAAAAGTTTCTGCGCTGGTGGCGATTTGGCATGGATGCGCGAACAGATGACGGCAGACGCGCAGACCCGGCGCGAGGGCGCGCGCGCCCTGGCCGTCATGCTGCAGGCGTTGAATGAGCTGCCAAAGCCGCTGATCGGTCGCATCCAAGGCAACGCATTCGGGGGCGGCGTCGGGATGATGTCGGTCTGCGACGTAGCCGTTGCTGCGCGCGACACCAAATTCGGACTGACGGAGACACGCCTTGGACTGATCCCCGCGACGATCGGGCCATATGTCGTCGCGCGCATGGGTGAAGACCGCGCGCGGCGGGTGTTCATGTCCGCGCGCATCTTCGATGCGGCCGAGGCCGAGACCCTGAACTTGGTGTCTTATGTCGTCGACCCAGAAGATCTCGACTCGGCTATCGAAGATGAAGTGCTGCCCTATCTGCAGACGGCCCCGAAGGCAGTCGCGGCAGCCAAGTCGTTGGTGCGTGCGCTTGGACCCAAAATCGATGCCGATGTGATCGAGATGACAATCGACCGCCTGGTTGGGGTTTGGGAAGACGTGGAGGCGCCGGAAGGCATCGCGGCATTTTTCGAGAAGCGCAAACCCCACTGGCAGAGCTGATCTATTGGTGCTGATGAACCGGGAACCCGACATGATCTCGGGCGTTTTATGCTCATAACACCATTCAGTATGGGAGTATGACCATGGGTGAACTGACCGATAAAGCAAAGGCAGCTGGCAACAAAGTCGCTGGCGCCGTGAAGGATGCCGTGGGTTCGGCGACCGACAATCCCAAACTGCAGGCGGAAGGAAAGGCCCAGAAAGCCAAAGGCACCGCGCAGGATGTTTCAGGTACCGTCAAGGGCAAGCTTGGCGACGACATCTGATCCAGAAGCTACGTAAGAGTATGGAAACCGGGTCCTGAATGGGCCCGGTTTTTCTTTAAAAGTCAGGTATGCAAGGCTGGGTTGCCGAAATACCGGTGGTATGGGTCAGGGGTCAGTGCTAGGCGCGACACACGCACCACCTCTATCCGCAGGACCCATCCATGCAGAAAGACCACTCGATCACGCTGGCCATTCTGGCGCTTGCGCTGGGTTCCTTCGCCATCGGCACATCCGAGTTCGCCGCGATGGGTCTGCTGCCCTATTTTTCGGCCGAGCTGCAGGCCACGCCGACCGAGGCCGGACATATCATCAGCGCCTATGCGCTGGGTGTGGTGATCGGCGCGCCGCTGACGTCGATACTGGGCGCCAAGCTTCCCCGGCGGCGGTATCTGGCCGCGTTGATCGCGTTCTATGGTGTCATGAATATTGCATCGGCAGTGCTTCCGGGATTTGGCGCCCTGGCCATCACCCGCTTTCTGGCGGGCATTCCCCACGGCGGATATCTGGGGGTCGCGATGCTGTTTGCGGCGTCCGTCCTGCCGCGCGAGCGCCGGTCGCTGGGTGCTGCGCAGATTCTGATGGGCTTGGCGGTTGCCAACATCGTCGGGGTGCCGCTGGCCGGTGCACTGGGGCAGGGGATCGGCTGGCGCTGGGGCTTTGCCCTGCCGGGTGTGCTGTCGTTGATCGCCGCGGTCCTGATCCTAAAACTGGCACCGCGCGCCGGTGTCGACAAATCAGCGCGACCACTTGACGAGCTGAAGGCGCTGACCAATCCGCAAGTGCTGCTGACGCTGCTGGTCGGCGCAATTGGTTTTGGCGGGATGTTCGCGGTCTACACGTTCCTGTCGGCCGCGATCATCGCCACGACGACCGCGCCGCACTGGGTCATTCCTGTGGCCCTTGCCCTCTTCGGCGTGGGCGCGACGGTGGCCAGTTACTATGTCGCGATGTTGTCAGACCGGGTGGGCGCGTTCCGGGCGTCGTTCATCATTCTGGTCGTCATGATCGTCAGTCAGGCCTTTGCCGCTGTGGCCGTCGGAAACTGGCCGCTGATGCTGTTGTCCGCGCTGCTTCTGGGCGGCGGCAGTGGTCTGGCCATTCCGCTGCAGACGCGCCTGATGGACGTCGGCGGAGAGGCGCAGTCTATGGCCGCCGCCCTGAACCACGCGGCCTTCAACGCGGCGAACGCGCTGGGTCCGTGGCTGGCGGGGATTGCCCTTGCGGCGGGGTATGGCTGGCGGTCACCGGGCGTAGTGGCTGTCGGGATCAGCCTTGCCGGTCTGGCGGCGTTGGGTCTGGCGGCATGGGCCGCGCGGAACGAACCGGCGCAGGGTCATTCCTAAGGCTTTGGTCTTACAGTCCTGAACGCAGCTCGTCTTTCAGGTCTTTCAGGATGGCGGCGCGAGAGCCGGATGCGAATTCGCGCCGCACGGTCATGCCGCTGACAATCAGCGTGCCTAGGATCAGACCCCACGGACCCGCGAACCATCCCAGCGACCCCAGCGCGAAATAGATCGCCCGAAGCCCCGCGTTGAAGTTCCGGGCCGCGTGGATGTTGACCTCGGCCGCGGCAGCCGCTCGTTCAGGCCCTCGCGGGTCGTCGTAGCGATTGGGGACCGCCGCCATAAGCACAGCGCAGTATCCGAACAACCGATGCGCCCAGACGATCTTCAAGAAAGCGTTTGCCAAAAACAGGATCAGCGGAACCAGCTTCAACTTCCACAGCAGCGCGGGGATGTTCGTGGCGTCCAGATCGCGTGCGATACCAGCCAAGGGGTCGCTGTTGCCGATTAGCGCAAGGCCACCCCCAATGGCAAAGATGCAGGCCGACGCATAGAAAGACAGACCTTCGCGCAGCGATCCTAGGATGTTGCCATCGAAGATGCGGTTGTCGCGCTCAAGGCATCGCGCCATCCATTCGCGCCGGTAATGGCGCATGAGAACGCTGACCGACGGGTGGTTGCGCGGCGGGTGCTCGATATAGTGCGACAGCAGGAACCAGCAGACGATCAGCAACGTGATCGCCAGCAGATCCAGCTTGCCAAGGGTGAGGTGGGTCAGGATTTCCATTTCGACGACGCTAGCTGCGGGGCGTGGCGGTTGCCAGTGGGCATGGCACCGTGCAGGGTGTGGGTATGCAGAAAGATGACCCGGTGAACACACCCCCGATGCTCGGCACGCTGGAAACGGCGATTTTTGCCGACGATATCGACGCGGCCGCGCAGTTTTACGGCGATGTGCTGGGACTCACCCGGGTCAGCCGGGTTGACGGGCGTCACGCGTTCTTCCGCACCACCGCCGATCCGTTTCCGCAGATGTTGCTGATCTTCAACCCCGCAGCAACCGAGCAGCCCGGCCAGCCCGTCCCGTCGCATGGCGCGCGCGGACAGGGGCACGTCTGTTTCGCGGTCGCGGAGGAGACCCTGGACGCTTGGCGCAGACATCTGATCGCGTCAGGCGTGGCGATAGAGACCGAGGTTGAATGGCCGAAGGGCGGACGCTCGATCTACTTCCGCGATCCGGCAGGCAACTCGGTCGAGCTCGCGCCGCCGAGGATCTGGCCGTCTTGAAACGTCGGGCTGCGATGCCAAATTTAATCCTTGCCGGACGGCCCATGGCGCCGGTGCGCCCGCCCAATGATCGGGGGGCGTGATGAACAGCATCGCTTGCAAAGGATGTGACATGCGTAACTTTGACCGTAGCCCGCTTTATCGGGCCACCGTAGGCTTTGACCGGATGGCGGACCTGATGGACCGCGCCCTGACCGCCGAGGGCACGACGCCCAGCTATCCCCCCTACAATATCGAAAAAACCGGCGAGGATGCGTATCGCATCTCGATCGCTGTGGCGGGCTTTGCCGCCGACGATCTGAACGTCGAGGTGCGTGATGGCGCCGTCATCGTATCGGCGCGCAAAGGCTCCGAAGATGAGGGCAAGACCTACCTGCATCGCGGCATTGCCACACGCGCGTTCGAACGCAAATTCGCGCTGGCCGATTATGTCCGGGTCGAAGGGGCGAGCCATGTCGATGGCATGCTGCACATCGAACTCGTGCGCGAGATCCCCGAGGCGCTGAAACCCCGCCGGATCGAGATCGCGAAAAGCGAAGCCAAGCCGCTTGGCAAGCTGGACGCCTGATCCAATTCAAAGGGGTGCAGTTTGGCTACGCCCCTTTTTCTACGCGTGACTAGCTGGCGGCGCCCTTCAGCTCATTCAGTTTGAGCAGACGCCCGTCCGGCATCTTGCAGGTTGCGGTCGGCCCGGTGGGCGAATCGATCTGAAGGATCGCGCCGCCCCCTGTCGTGCACAGTGCCAGCCCCGGGTCGGTTGGGGGGCTGTTCGGGCGCATGGCATTGCCGCCAAGGCCAGTCAATCCGCATCCGCTGATCAGAACGACCGCGCCCATCGCACAAACGATTGCCTTCATCGTGTCACCCCCAAAAGATTTCACGAAAGGGTGTGGGACGACCGTTGGCAAGTCAAGCGATGCGTTGCGCGCCTTATCCCAACGCGCGGCGCGCGCGCAGGGCCGCACTGATCGTGCCGTCGTCGAGATAATCCAGCTCTCCACCGATCGGGACGCCCTGCGCAAGTCCGGTGACAGCCGCGCTCGTTCCAGCGACAGCATCGGCGATGTAGTGCGCCGTCGTTTGGCCATCCACGGTGGCATTCAGCGCCAAGATGATTTCCGTGATGGATTCGTCGGTGATCCGCGCGACCAGTTGCGGAATGCCCAGATCTTCAGGCCCCACGTCGTCCAGCGCGGACAGCGTACCGCCCAACACATGAAAGCGACCGCGAAACGCCCGGCCGCGTTCCAGCGCCCACAGGTCTGCGACGTCGGCCACGACGCACAGTTCGCCATTCGCGCGGGACGGATCGGCGCAGATCGCGCAGATGTCGGCGTCGCTGATATTGCCGCAGCGGATGCATTCACGCGACGTCTCGGCCACTTGCGCCATCAATTGGGCCAACTGCGCCATCTGGCCTGCACGCTTGCGGATCAGGGACAGGACGACGCGCCGTGCCGATCGCGGCCCAAGTCCGGGCAGCCGCGCGAGATGGGAAATCAACGCCTGAATGTCGTCACTGCCTTCGGCCATGGCGTCAGAAGGGCATGTTCTGCATGTCGGCGGGCAGACCCAGTTCCCGGCTGATCCGGGCCATTTCATCCCGCGCGCGTGTGTCGGCCAGACGGCGGGCATCGTTGATGGCCGCGACGATCAGATCTTCGACCACCTGCTTTTCACTGGCGACGAAGATCGAGGGGTCGATTTCGACCGCGGTCAGATCGCCCTTGGCCGTCATCGTTGCGCGGACAAGTCCGGCCCCCGCTTCGCCCGTGACGGTGACCTTTTCCAGCGAAGCCTGCATTTCGGTCATGCGGCCCTGCATTTCCTTGGCGGCGGACATCATTTTGGCCATGTCGCCAAAGCCGCCCAATCCTTTGAACATCGTCTACTCCTCGTCCTCGAAGGGATCCCATTCCTCGACGGCGTCGACCGGGCCGTCGGCGGGTCCGTGGCTTTGGCCGTCCGCCTCGTCGGTGGCGGGCGGCGGTTCATGTCGCACGGTAATTGCCGCGTTCGGCATTTCAGCCAAAATCGCCGCGACGACCGGGTGTTCACGGGCGACGGCAACCTCGGCGGCCTGGGCCGCGGCGCGTTGTTCGGCAATTGTCGGCGCACCACCCTGATCGACGACCGACACCACCCAGCGCGTGCCCCCGGTCCAGTTGCGCAACCGATCCGCCAGTCGGGCGGCAAGGTCGCGGGGCGCGTCCGGGGTCGGGCGGAACTCGATCCGGCCGGGGCTGTATTTGACCAGATGGACGTGATTTTCGACCTGGATCAGCAGGATCATGTCCCGCATCCGCCGGATCGTTTCCACAACGCTGTCGAAGTCTGGCCACGCAGCCAGAACTTCGGGCGCGACAGCAAGCGCGGTCGCCGCCCCTGACGCCTGCGCCGACACGGGCGCCACGCTGCGGGCGACAGGTTGGGCCGGGCGAGATGCGGTCGGTGGCGCGCCGGCACTGCCGGCCGGTTGGGCGTGACGGGTGAATTCGCCGGCCTGCTGGCTGGCTTGCACCTTGCGGATCAGAGCTTCCGGGTCAGGCAGATCGGCGATGTGCGTCATGCGGATCAACGCCATTTCCGCGGCCATCATCGCATTCGGCGCGGCAGACACCTCTTCCAGCGCCTTGAGCAGCATCTGCCACAGCCGCGTCAGCGCGCGCATCGGGATACGCTCGGCGATATCGCGACCACGGGTGCGCTCATCGGGGCCGATGGTCGGATCGTCCGCTGCGTCCGGGGTGATCTTCACAAGGCTGACCCAGTGGGTGATCTCGGCCAAGTCGCGCAGGACGGCCAGCGGGTCCGCGCCTTCGGCATACTGGCTTTGCAGCTCGGTCAGCGCCTCGGCCGCGCTGCCGCGAAGGATCATGTCGAACAGATCAAGGACGCGGCCCCGATCCGCGAGACCCAACATGGCACGGACCTGATCGGCACCGGTTTCGCCAGCCCCATGGCTGATCGCCTGATCAAGCAGGCTTTCGGCATCACGGGCCGACCCTTCGGCCGCCCGAGTGATCAGGGCCAGCGCGTCGTCAGTGATGTCGGCGCCCTCGGAGGTCGCGATCCGGCGCAGAAGGGCGATCATCACCTCGGGCTCGATCCGGCGCAGGTCGAACCGTTGGCAACGGGACAGGACGGTGACTGGCACCTTGCGAATTTCGGTGGTGGCAAAGATGAATTTCACATGCGGCGGCGGCTCTTCCAGCGTCTTCAGCAGCGCGTTGAAGGCGCTGGTCGACAGCATGTGAACTTCGTCGATGATATAGATTTTATAGCGGGCCGAAGCGGCGCGGTAATGGACCGACTCGATGATCTCACGGATGTCGTTGACGCCGGTGCGGGATGCGGCGTCCATTTCCAGCACGTCGACATGGCGGCCTTCCGTAATCGCGACGCAGTTTTCACAGACGCCGCACGGCTCGGTCGTCGGGCCGCCCTGGCCATCCGGACCGATGCAGTTCAATCCCTTGGCGATGATCCGTGCGGTCGTGGTCTTACCCGTGCCGCGGATACCCGTCATGATAAAGGCCTGCGCGATCCGATCGGCCGCAAACGCATTCTTCAGCGTGCGCACCATCGCGTCCTGACCGACCAGATCAGCAAAAGTTTCCGGCCGATACTTGCGCGCCAGAACCTGATATTGCTGTCCGGTTTCCGTCATCTTGCCCCCAGGGCCCGTCAGGCCGCGTTCAGACGTGCCACCTTATCGGCTGGTCCGTTTCGGGACAACAGGCCGGGCGGCAATGATGCATCTGCGTGGATAAGGTGAGAGGCTGGACAGCGACCCAAGCGGGAATCGTTACGGCTGCTTCCTTCCGGACCTGACCGGGTTGGCGAGGCGCCTGCCCGCGCCAACCTCTCGGGGGGTGAGATAGGCAATCGCGCAGGGGATGGCAAGGGTGGTCTAGGTCGCTTAAACGCGGACGCGGATACGGGCGAAACCGTCGGCGTCGATCCCCAGCGGTTCGGGATGCAGATGTGCAATAGGCGACAGATCGTCTAACGCGGCGGGGGCGGTGGCAAACGTCGCATCACGCGTGCCAGTCGTATCGAAAAAGGGACGCAGATCCGGGCTGATCCGGCGTTGAATACGGGCATACCGTGACAGTATGTCCTGAACACCGTGCGGGGTCTGGACCGCAACAGGGCAGTCTTGCAGCAAGGGCGAAAACGTCTGGCAACCGTGCACACGATAGCTGTTGGTTGCGAGGAGGAAGGGGTCGTCTCCTTCAACCACCTGTCCGCGATATGTCAGTTGTTTAACCCGCGCTGATCCCGCAGTCAGATCAAGTGTCACATCCAGCCCGTCGACCATGTCGAAGTTATAGCCGGGCATCGCAGGGTCGATCAGTACACCGCTGTCAGTCTCATCGTAAATGCGGATTGATCGCTCGATGATCCGGGTCAGCGTGTATCCATTGACCTCAACCGCCACGAAGGTGTTCGGAAACGGATAAAGCGACCACACATCGCGCCGTGTGAACCCGCCTGTGGGAATGTCGATGAAGTTTTCGGGTCCGCCCCTCCCCCCTGTCCGAAACGGCGTAACGGTGGCAAGGATAGGGGGATGGTTGCGCGTCCCTGAGAGTCTGCGTCGCGCGAAGTGACGCATCGCAGCACCCTGAAGGCGCATCCCCGGATCGACACCCAGCAAGGCGAAATAGCTTGTTATGGGACGCAGTGTCCGCGCGATCGGCACGCCGAAGCCACGGATGGTTGCGTCCTGGGCTGCCAGCGCTGGCGCCGCCAGCGGCGTTTGAGGATGCGGCAGAACGTCCTGCGCGCGCAGACACCGTGTGGTGGAGCGCGCAACGCGCCACCCGTCAGCGCACCGCTTTAGCGAAAGATCGATCACCCCAAGGTGGGAGCCCATCGATCCGGCAAGGACTATCGGTGTGCCCTCAACCAGCGTCGCCTCGGCAGGAAATACCTGGTGGGTATGGCCTGCGACCACGGCATCGATCTGATCGACATCTAAAAGACCCGCGGCATCCGACGCGGCCCCCGGTTCCGCTCGGTCGACGCCTGCGTGGCACAGCGCCACGACGATATCCGCACCGGCCTCGCGTATACGGGCTGCGGCCTGACGTGCGGTTTCAAGGATCGGCGATACGGTCAACAACGGGCGAAGAGACGCGTTCCAGTCCACCGTCTCGGGCGGCAGAAAACCCAGGATGCCGATCCTGATGTCCGCCTGAATGCCCGACGCGGCGCTGACTCGGCGCGACAGGATGACAGACAGTTGCGCGATTCGGGCGAGGGGGCCGGTCGCTTTGACATTCGTCATGACGTAGGGGAAATCCGCCGCTGAGGCTGCCGCAGCCGCCATGTCCGCGCCGCCGTCGAAGTCGTGGTTGCCAAACGTTGCGGCGTCATATCCCAGCAGGTTCATCGTCTGGATCACAGGGTGCGTTTTTTCGACCGGCCACACCAACGGACTGCCGTGCAGAAGATCACCGTTATCGACCAACAGGGTCGTCACGCCGTCGGCACGTTGTTCATCGACCATTCCCGCCAGCGACAAAAGACCGGTGGCCGGTGCGGGCCGATTTACGGCGCCGTCGAATGGTAGAAGGCGCAGATGCAGGTCTGTCGTGGCCAGAATGCGCAAACTGAAGGTGTTGTCATGGGAATCAGGGGCCGTCACGGTCGTTCCTTGATGCGTGGCATATCAAGCGCCACGCGCCATGAACCGACAAGTTACCGCATAGGTTGAGCAGTGCTAGGGCTTTTAGGCAAGTTGTTGCGACCGAATGTAAATTCGCCTTAGATTGCGCTGGCGCCAACACGCGGCACCTTAAGTGAATGGACCGGCATGAAGTTCTCGACACGTGAAAACCTGGACATCTCTGCGGAAGAGCTTTTCGACCGAGCCAGCGATTTCCACAGGTTGGAGCGTGTCTTGTCTCATCGTGGGGCACAGTTGACGCGCATCGATCCTGCGTCAGATCCGGGGACCGGCATCGGCTGGCACATTGCATTCGATCTACGCGGCAAGCCGCGACAGGTCCGCATGGACGTGGTCAGCTTTAACCGCCCCGAAGGCTATACCATGCGGGGCGAGTCGGATTTGTTCGAGATTGAGATCGTCGTAACCGTCATCGGGTTTTCGGCCCAGAAGTCCCGCCTGATGGTCGAGATGGAGGTCAAGCCGCGTAATATGCGCGCGCGTCTGATCATGCAGACGGCGCGGCTGGGCAAGACGCAGCTCGACAAGAAGTTTGCCACGCGAATCGATGAATTCATCCGCGGCGCGGGCAAGGCCGCCGCCTGAATCCTATCCCTGCGCCAAACGCAGCGGATCGGCCGGATAGACCCCCAGAATTTCAAGCGACGACGTGAAATACGACAGCTCTTCGAGCGCGCGCGCAACGTTTGCGTCGTCCGGGTGCCCTTCGACGTCGGCATAAAATTGCGTGGCTGTGAAAACGCCATTGACCATATAGCTTTCCAGCTTGGTCATGTTCACGCCGTTCGTCGCGAACCCACCCATGGCCTTGTAAAGCGCGGCCGGGATGTTGCGGACGCGGAACACAAAGCTGGTCAGCATCGTCTCGTCACCGGCCCGGTTCGGGCGTCGCCGCAGGTCGGCCTTGGGCGACATGATCAAAAACCGCGTGGTGTTGTTCTTGCGGTCCTCGATGTTTTCGGCCAGCAGGTCGAGCCCGTAGATTTCGCCCGCCAGCCGGCTGGCCAGTGCGGCGCGCGACGGGTTGCCAGCCTCGGCGACCATCATCGCGCTGCCAGCTGTGTCTGGCCCCACGACCGGACGGATCGCATTTTCACGCAGAAAGGTGCGGCATTGGCCCAGAAGAACCGTATGGCTTTGTGCCTCGGTGACGTCTGGCAGTTGTGCGCCCGGCACGCCCAGCATGCAGATATGGACGCGAACGAACGTCTCGTCGATGATCTTGAGACCAGATTCGGGCAGCAGATGATGAATGTCCGCGACGCGGCCATAGGTCGAGTTTTCAACCGGTAGCATCGCCAGATCGGCATGATGGCTGCGTACTGCGGCAATGACGTCTTCGAATGTCGCGCAGGGCAGGGTGTCCATATCAGGACGCGCAACGCGGCACGCCTCATGGCTGTAGGCGCCGGGTTCCCCCTGAAAGGCGATGCGGTTTGTCTGGGTCATCGGCAGGCTCGATCGGGCAGGCGCGATTGCGCAACGAAACCGAACTACACCTTGATCCGCCAAGAAGAAAGCGCGTAGATGTTCGTCGTTCAATAGGCTTACCGGACAGGGGATTGCTGAATGTTCAACACCATGACGATCGTCAAGACGGCGGCTGCGTTCATCGGGTCGCTGCTGGTGCTGATCCTGACAACATGGGCGGCCTCGGGCATCTATCACGTCGGACCGTCCGGGCACGTGGCAGAAGGCGAAGCGCCCCATCAGGCCTATACGATCCCTGTACCCGAAACAGCCGCCGGCGGTGCCCCTGCGGAAGAAGAAGGCCCGGATTTCGCGACGCTGATGGCCTCCGCTGATCCTGCCGCGGGTGAAAAGGTCTTCAGCAAGTGCAAATCGTGCCACAAGATCGACGGTTCGAACGGCATTGGCCCGCACCTTGATGGCGTCGTCGGTCGCGCGGTGGCAAGCGTGGGAGACTATGACTACGATGCGGCGATGAAGGACCATGCTGCCGAGGTGCCGACATGGACCCCCGAGGCGCTGCAGGAGTTCCTGACCAACCCTAAGAAGGTCGTCCCGGGGACGAAGATGACGTTCCCGGGCCTGCCCAAGGGTGCCGACCGGGCCAATCTGATTGCCTATCTGGAACAGAACTAGGCAGCGTCGTCAGCTGATTGTCACGAAACCGCCAACCGGCAGATGTCCGGCTTGCCGATCTGCCCGACTGCGGCCTAGCCTTGCGGCGAACGACAATGCGAGGCTTGTGATGCTGAAACTGGGCGCTTTTCTTCTGACCACCGCGGCGCTGACGTCCGGCGCGGTGGCCCAGACAGCCACGACACCGCCCGCGACTGACGATCAGGTCACGACCTCACACGGCATCGCCATATTCGGCGAACTGAAGCTTCCCGCCGACTTCAAGCACCTGCCATATGTGAACCCTGACGCGCCCAAGGGTGGCTCGATCAGTCAGGCCGTTCCAAACAACAGCAACTTCGACAACTTCAATCCCTTCACGATGAAGGGCCGTCCGGCAGCGCTGTCCTCGGCGATGTTGGAGACGCTGCTGGCCCGCGACGCCAGCGACTTCGGCGCGGCCTACTGCCTTTTGTGCACGACGCTCGAGTATCCGGCATCGCGCGACTGGGTGATTTTCAACATGCGGCCCGACATCAAGTTCGCGGATGGTTCGCCCATGACCGCAGATGACGTGGTCTATTCCATCAATGCCCTGATGACCGAGGCCGATGCGAGCATCCGCTTTATCGCCAACGAGCAGATCGAAAAGGTCGAGGCGCTGTCGCCCAGCCAAGTCAAGGTGACCTTCAAGCCGAATTATCCGCGCAGAGAGATCGTGCAGTTCGTCGGCGGTCTGCCAATCATGTCCAAAGCTGACGCTGACAAGCGCGCCCTTGATCTCGACAAGACTATGGACAAGCCGTTGCTGGGGTCCGGCCCCTACGCGCTGACCGAATCCAGCATGGGTCGCTGGGTCGAGGTGACGCGCCGCGACGATTACTGGGGCAAGAACCTTCCGATCAACATCGGGCGGCAGAACTTTGACCGGATGCGGTACGAATACTTTGCCGATTACGACGCCGCGTTTCAGGCGTTCACCGCTGGGGATTACACATTCCGTCAGGAAAACAGCGCGCAGAAATGGGCCAACGCCTATAACTTCCCGGCGGTCCAGAAGGGCTGGGTCAAGGTCGAAACACTGCCCGACAAAAGCAGCGTCAGCGGTCAGGCGTGGGTCTTCAACCTGCGCCGGGAAAAGTGGCAGGACCCCCGCGTGCGGGAAGCCGTGGGGATGATGTTCAACTTCGGCTGGACCAACCAGCGCCAGTTCTATGGCCTGTACGACCGCGTCAACAGCTTCTGGGAGAACAGCGACCTGGAGGCGACGGGAAAGCCGACGCCCGAAGAACTGGCTTTGCTCGAGCCGTTGAAAGCGGACCTGCCCGCAGAAGTTTTCACCGAAGATGCATTCTCGTGGCCAGCCGGTTCGGAGAACTTGCAGGACCGCGCGACGATGCGACGGGCCATGAAACTGTTGGATGACGCGGGTTGGAAGATCGGCGCAGACGGGCTGCGGCGCAACGCGCAAAACCAGACCCTGCGCCTGGAAATCCTGAACGATTCCGACAGCTTCGACAAGGTTCTGAACCCTTATATCGAGAACCTGCGCGCCATCGGAGTGGATGCCGTGAACCTGCGTGTCGACAACTCCGAAGCCCAGGCGCGGGAACGCGCGCACAACTTTGACATGACATCCACCTTCTTGGGGCAGTCCCCGATCCCCGGGGCCGAGATGCGGGCCGAGTTCGACAGCAAGACTGCCGACAACGAATCCAACCTGCTGGGGCTCAAGAACCCGGCCATTGACGCGCTGATCCGCAAGGTCGAAGAGGCCAACACCGAGGACGAGCTGAAGATCGCCGTTCACGCGTTGGACCGTTCCCTTCGCGCGATGAAGTTCTGGGTGCCGCAGTGGTACAATCCGAACCACCTGATTGCCTATTACGACCAGTATGGTCACCCCGAAACGCTGCCAGACTATGACCTGGGCCAGCTTGATTTCTGGTGGTTCGACGCCGATAAGGCAGAAAAGCTGAAACAAGCCGGGGCGCTTCGCTAACCCGGCGCTGACACGCACAGCCGGTCACGGCGGCAGGGACGGACAGGCAGACAACTCATGGGCGCCTATCTTCTGCGGCGATTGCTGCTGATCATTCCGACACTGATCGGGATATTGCTCATCAACTTCACGCTGACGCAGTTCGTCCCCGGCGGTCCGGTCGAACAGGTTATCGCGCGGGTTCAGGGCGAAGGCAACGCACTGGGAAACCTGTCGGGCGGTGCTGATGCCGGCATGTCTGGCGAGGCGGGCAAATACGCAGGTGCCCAAGGGCTGCCACCTGAATTCATCGCGCAGCTGGAAAAGGAGTTCGGCTTCGACAAGCCCGCACCGGTGCGGTTCATGAACATGCTGTGGGATTATCTGCGGTTTGATTTCGGGCAGTCGTGGTTCCGGTCGATCTCGGTCGTTGATCTTGTGCTGGAAAAGATGCCGGTCAGCATCACGCTGGGCCTTTGGTCGACGTTGCTGGCCTATCTGATCTCGATCCCGCTTGGCATTCGCAAGGCAGTCAAGGATGGCACGGCGTTCGACACATGGACGTCCAGTGCCGTCATCATAGGTTATGCCATCCCGGGGTTTCTGTTCGCGGTCCTGCTGATGGTGCTGTTTGCCGGCGGCAGCTATTGGAAAATCTTTCCGCTGCGGGGGCTTACCAGCGATAACTTCGAAACGCTCAGCACCTTCGGCAAGATCAAGGACTATCTGTGGCACATTACGCTGCCGGTCGTCGCGTCCACGATTTCCAGCTTCGCCACGCTGACGCTGCTGACCAAGAACAGCTTTTTGGATGAAATCAACAAGCAGTACGTCATCACAGCACGTGCAAAGGGTCTGACCGAACGCAAGGTTCTGTACGGACACGTGTTCCGCAACGCGATGCTGATCGTGATCGCGGGCTTTCCGGCCATGTTTCTGGGCGTCTTCTTCGGCGCGAGCATCCTGATCGAGACGATCTTCTCGCTCGACGGGCTGGGGCGTCTGGGGTTCGAGGCGGCAGTGCAGCGCGACTATCCTGTCATCTTCGGCACCCTCTACGTGTTCGGGCTGATGGGACTGCTGGTCGGCATCCTGTCTGACCTGATGTATGTGCTGGTCGACCCGCGCATCGATTTCGAAAGCCGCGCCGGATGAGCCTGTCACCCCTGAACCAGCGCCGCTGGCGCAATTTTCGCAGAAACGGTCGCGCGTTCTGGTCGCTGATCATCTTTGCCGTGATCTTCACGCTGTCGATGTTTGCCGAACTGGTCGCGAACGACCGTCCCATCGTCGCCAGCTACAAGGGCGAGATGTATTTCCCGGCTTACAAATTCTATCCCGAAACGGCGTTCGGCGGCGATTTCGGGACCGAGGCGATTTATACCGATCCTTCCGTCCAGTGCCTGATCGTGTCGGGTGGTCGGCAGGAATGCTGGGACGACCCGGAAGGCTTCACCGCGGCGGTCAAAAGCCAATCCACCGACGTTCCAAAGGCGGATCAGGGCTGGATGATCTGGCCAGTGATCCCGTTCCATTACCGCACCGTCAACAACGTGGGCGTTGCCCCCAGCGCGCCGGACGCCACCCACTGGTTGGGCACCGACGACACCGCACGGGATGTCGCGGCAAGGGTGATCTATGGCCTGCGGACCTCGATCCTGTTCACGCTGATCGTGACGGCGGTGGGGTCGGCGATCGGTATCGCGGCCGGAGCGGTGCAGGGATATTTCGGCGGACGCACCGACCTTGTGTTTCAGCGGCTGCTGGAAATCTGGGGTTCGACGCCATCGCTTTACGTCATCATCATCCTGTTCGCGATCCTAGGGCGCAGCTTCTGGCTGCTGGTCTTCGTCTCGATCCTGTTTGGCTGGCCCGCGTTGGTGGGCGTGGTCAGGGCCGAATTTCTGCGTGCCCGAAACTTTGAGTATGTCCGGGCGGCGCGCGCCTTGGGGGTGGGTGACCGCACGATCATGTTCCGCCACATCCTGCCGAACGCGATGGTGGCGACGCTGACGATGCTGCCGTTTGTGGTGACGGGCGCGATCTCAAGCCTCGCGGCGCTGGATTATCTGGGCTACGGCCTGCCCGCGTCCGCACCGTCGTTGGGCGAGTTGGCGTTGCAGGCAAAGCAGAACCTGCAGGCGCCGTGGCTGGCGTTCACGGCGTTCTTCACCTTCGCGATCCTGCTGTCGCTGCTGGTGTTCATCTTCGAGGGCGTCCGCGACGCGTTCGATCCGCGCAAGACGTTCCGATGACCAACGATCCCCGCAACCCCGCCCCCCCAGACGTGCGCCCCATCATCCCCGCCCCCGGAGAGGCCGCCGCGGTACCGGCCGAGCCTGTGGAGCAGATCGCCCCCGAACCGGACGCCGTCCCCACGGCGCCGCCGGTGGCCCCACGCGGGGAACCCGAGCCCGACCCTGTGCTGGAGGTTCGTGACCTGAGCATAGGCTTTCGCAGCGAAGGCCGCGTGACGCCCGCAGTGCGCGGCGTCAGTTTTCAGGTCGGTCGGGGGGAAACGGTGGCGCTGGTCGGTGAATCGGGGTCGGGCAAGTCGGTGACGGCGCTGTCCACGGTGCGTCTGCTGGGCGATGCCGCCGACGTGCAGGGGTCCGTCCGCTATCAGGGGCAGGAGCTTGTCGGCGCGTCCGAGGCGCGGTTGCGGCAGGTGCGCGGCAACGACATCAGCTTCATCTTTCAGGAACCGATGACGTCGCTGAACCCGCTTCACACCATCGAAAAGCAGTTGGGCGAAAGCCTTGCGCTGCATCAGGGTGTCCGGGGGCGCGGTGCGCGTGCGCGGATCATCGACCTGTTGACCAAGGTGGGCATCCGCGATCCCGAAACCCGGCTGGCCGATTATCCCCACCAGCTTTCGGGCGGTCAGCGTCAGCGGGTGATGATCGCCATGGCCTTGGCGAACGGGCCCGAACTGCTGATTGCGGACGAACCCACCACGGCACTGGATGTGACCATTCAGGCGCAGATCCTTGATCTTCTGGCCGAATTGAAACGGGCCGAAGGGTTGTCGATGCTGTTCATCAGCCACGACCTTGGCATCGTGCGCCGCATCGCCGACCGCGTCTGCGTGATGCAGGGCGGCGAGATCGTCGAGCAGGGCCCGGTCGAAGACATCTTCGCCAACCCGCGCCACCCCTATACCCAAAAGCTGCTCGCGGCTGAACCCACCGGCACCGCCGACCCGATTGCCCCTGATGCAAAGGAAATCGTCGCGACCCAGGACCTGCGGGTCTGGTTCCCCATCCAGCGCGGCTTCCTGCGTCGGACGGTCGGGTATGTGAAGGCGGTCAACAGCGCCACGCTGTCGGTCAGGGCAGGTGAAACGCTGGGGATCGTGGGCGAATCCGGCTCGGGAAAGACGACGCTGGCGTTGGCGATCATGCGGCTGATCCAAAGTGAGGGGCGCATTCTGTTTCTCGGCCGCGATATTTCGAACCTGCAGGGGGCGGGGCTTCGCAAGCTGCGCCGTGACATGCAGATCGTGTTCCAAGACCCCTATGGCAGCCTGTCGCCACGCATGACGGTCGAGCAGATCATCGCCGAGGGGTTGGGCGTCCACGGCGTCGAAAGAGGCCGCAACCGACGCGAGATGGTGGCTGAGATCATGACCGAAGTCGGCTTGGACCCGGCGGCCATGGACCGCTATCCGCACGAGTTTTCGGGCGGTCAGCGTCAGCGGATCGCGATCGCGCGCGCCATGATCCTGCGGCCGACAGCGGTTGTTCTGGATGAACCCACGTCGGCGCTGGACATGACCGTGCAGGTCCAGATCGTCGATCTGCTGCGGGGATTGCAAAAGAAATACGGGCTGGCGTTTCTGTTCATCAGCCACGATCTGCGGGTCGTCCGCGCGATGGCCCACCAGATCATGGTCATGCAGGCCGGCGATGTGGTGGAACAGGGGACTGTGGCGCAGGTCTTTGACGCGCCCCGAAACGAATACACCCGCAAACTGATCGCCGCGGCCTTTCGGGATCGGACAGTGTGAAGATACTGTTTGTCCACCAGAATTTCCCGGGCCAGTTTCCGCATCTGGCACCGGCGCTGGCGCGACGTGGGCATGATGTGGTGGCGCTGACCGATCAGAAGAACGAGCGGAAGTCACCGGTCCGGGTCTATAAATACGCCTCGCCGCCCGAACTGAAGCTGGGCAATATGCTGGCCAAATCCTATGCGCAGCATGTTGAAAGGGGTTGGTTGGCATTCCGTGCGGCGCGCGCGTTGCGCGACCGGCATGGCTATACCCCCGACGTCATCGTGGGTCACACCGGCTGGGGCGAGACGCTGTTTCTGCGGGAAATCTGGCCCGAGGCGAAGATGCTGGTCTATGCCGAGCTGATGTATCGGACGTCGGGCCACGATGTCGGGTTCGACCCTGAGATCAACGCAGGCAGTGACGAATCGCGCGTGCGAGCGATCACCCGGTCAGCGCATCTGCTGCAGGGGCTTGTGATGGCCGACGCCGGGCTTTCGCCGACGCAGTATCAGGCCGACAGCTTTCCCCCGGAATTGCGCCAGAAGCTGACGGTCATTCATGACGGGATCGACACCGACCGCGTGAAGCCGGACGCGAACGCGCAGTTTAAGCTGCCAGACGGGCGCGTCCTGCGGGCTGGTGATGAGGTTTTGACGTATGTCTCCAGATCGTTAGAGCCGTATCGCGGCTTTCACGTCTTCATGCGCGCGCTGCCGGATGTTCTGGCCGCGCGTCCGAATGCGCAGGTCGTGATCGTTGGGGCGGAAGGGGTCAGCTATGGCGCGGGGCCGACGGATGCCGACAGCTGGAAAGCCAAAATGCTGGCCGAGGTTGGTGACGGCATCGACCCGGCGCGCATGCATTTCATGGGGCGCGTGGCTTACGGCGATTATGTTTCGCTGCTGCAGGTGAGCCGGGTCCACTGCTATCTGACCTATCCGTTCGTGCTGAGCTGGTCGTTGACCGAAGCGATGGCGGCAGGGTGCTATATCGTCGGGTCAGAGACGGAACCGGTGCAGGAACTGATCCGCGACGGCGAGAACGGACGGCTGGTGCCGTTCTTCGACCGGGCCGCATTAAGTGGCGCATTGATCCGCGGACTGGCGGGGCAGGACCCGGATGCGGAACGGTTGCGGGCCAATGCGCGGCAGACGATTTGCGACGGATATGATCTGAAGCGGTGTTCGCTGCCGCGGCTGATCGAGTGGGTCGAAAGCGGCGGCAAATCAGCGGGTTAGAGATGTGCATTTGATGCACAGATCATGCACCGTTCGTGCACAGGCCATGCACTGAATCTTCGGATTGTCGGGGATAATCGGTTCATCCGCGACCGGCGGACGCACGGTGCCCCTGTCCGCGCGGGTGGCGGGCAGGGGCCGTTGGTTTTAATTACTTCGCGGCAGTCTTCGGTGCGGCGATGCCGAGTGCGGCAGCGGCCAGAACCGATTTCAGGACCGCACCGACGATGAACGGCGCGACGCCCGCGTAGAAGGCTTTTTCAACGCCGATCATCGACGCCAGAACCGCGCCGCCGATGACGAGGCACAGAATGTTGCCAAGAAGCATGCTGAGGCCCGCCAGAACAGGACGGTTGCCGTTCCAGCCCATCTGCGCCAGCCAGCCGGTCAGGGCAGCGGCAAACGGGAACGCCGCCAGATAGCCTGCGGTCGGGCCCATGAACGGCGCGAGACCGCCACCGCCACCAGCCAGAACCGGCATGCCCATGGCGGCCTGACCCAGCCACGCCAGAACGGTCAGCGCGCCAAGACGCCAGCCATACAGCGCACCGATGATGGTGACCGCGAAGGTCTGCATCGTCATCGGAACCGGGAACATCGGCACCTCGATCCGCGAGGAGATGGCGAGTGCCAGCGTGCCCAGCAAAACGGCGGCGATCTTGACGGGAAGCGAACGTGAATCCAGCCGAAGCGGGCTGAAGGAAAGGGCGACTGCGCTCATGTTTGATTTATCCTTTGCTCGAGTCGGCTTTTGTTTTGCCAGATAATTTCGGCTGGGTCACGCTGCAGTTTGCTCGGCCGACAATTCGGCCTCGGTCAGCTTGCCGGGGAAGTGGCAGGCGACCAGATGCTGGCCGTGACCCGCGACTGCGTCAAGCGGCGGCACCTGTTCAGCGCAACGCGACTGTGCGCGGGGGCAGCGAGTGCGGAAGACGCAGCCCGAGGGCGGATTCATCGGTGACGGCAGGTCACCGTCCAGCGGAATGATGCGCTTGGCGCGTTCCAGAACCGGGTCGGGGATCGGCACCGCCGACAACAGCGCCTGCGTGTAGGGGTGCTGGGGGTTGCCATAAAGCTGGGGGACGTCCGCCAGCTCCATGATCTTGCCAAGATAGACGACCATCACCCGGTCGCTGATGTGTTTCACCACCGACAGGTCATGGGCGATGAAGATCATCGCAAGGCCCAGATCGCGCTGCAGATCC
The DNA here is from genome assembly GCA_003240735.1 of Paracoccus denitrificans. Lineage (GTDB taxonomy): Bacteria > Pseudomonadota > Alphaproteobacteria > Rhodobacterales > Rhodobacteraceae > Paracoccus > Paracoccus denitrificans_A. The sequence goes on from QFNE01000017.1 coordinate 39,350, forward strand.
TCCAGCAGGTTGATGACCTGCGCCTGAATGGACACGTCCAGCGCCGACACCGGTTCGTCACAGATCAGCAGTTTCGGTTCGACGATCAGCGCGCGCGCGATGCCGATGCGCTGACACTGGCCGCCCGAGAATTCGTGCGGATAGCGGTTGATCTGGTTCGGCAGCAGGCCGACACGGTCCATCATCTTCTTGACGCGGGTCTTCACCTCGTCCCGCGACAGGCCGCGATGGTGGGTGGTCAGGGGTTCGGCGATGATCTGCCCCACGGTCATCCGCGGGTTGAGACTGGCCAGCGGGTCCTGAAACGCCATCTGGATGTCTCGGCGATAGCGCAGCATCTGACGCGGGCTGAGGGACAGAAGATCGGTCCCGTCCTGCCAGACGGCGCGGCCCTTGGCCGGGGCCAACCCGATCAGCGCGCGCGCGAGCGTCGATTTACCCGAACCGGATTCGCCGACGATGCCCAGCGTTTCACCCGGGCGAAGCGCAAAGTTGACGCCCGCGACTGCGTGCAGCTGTCGGGGTTTCGTCCATGGCATGTCGCCTTCCCGGCGTATGTCGAAGGTGACGCGCAGGTCCTGGACATCCAGCAACGGGCGGGCGGTCTGGGGGGCTGCGGCGGGTTTTGCAGTCGCTGGCGCGATCATCGGCGGACTCCTGCGAAGGTCAGATGAAACGTCATGAGGGGGTCTGCGTCGAGCCGGCGGATGCGGGGCCGACGACCGCGCCCATGGGCAGGTCGGTCAGTTCGGACGCGGCGATCAGGTCCAGTTCGTCCGCGGCGGCGGCTTCGGGTATGTCGGTCACGGCGTCGGCGGGGGGGCCGGCCAGAACCTCGGCGATGGGGGCATAGCAGGCGCGCGCGCGGTCGTCCGCGAACCCTTGCAGCGGGGGCATGTCCTGCGTGCATTCCGCGCGGACATAGGCGCAACGCGGGGCAAAGGGACAGCCGGGCGGGGGCCGCGTCATGTTGGGGGGGCTGCCCGGAATGGCCCACAGGCGTTCGTCGTCCTGATCGACGCGCGGGATCGCGGCCAGTAACCCTTGGGTATAGGGATGGGTCGGCTCGGCAAAGATCGGATCAACCGGGCCGCGTTCCATGACGCGGCCGCCATACATCACCATCACCCGTTCGCAGGACCCGGCGACGACGCCCAGATCATGGGTGATCAGGATCATCGCCATGTTGAAATCGCGTTGCAGATCATCGAGCAGCGTCATGATCTGCGCCTGCACCGTCACATCCAGCGCGGTGGTCGGCTCATCTGCGATGACGAGTTCCGGTCGACACAGCAGCGCCATGGCGATCATCACACGCTGACGCATGCCGCCGGAAAATTCGTGTGGATAAAGGCGCACGCGGGCCGCCGCCTCGGGGATGCGGACGGCGTCGAGCATGCGCACCGCGTCGCGCACGGCGTCGCGTTTGGACATGCCCTTGTGGCGCACCAAAACCTCGGCCATCTGGTCCGAAACGCGCATATACGGGTTCAGGCTGGTCATCGGGTCCTGGAAGACCATGGCGATGTTGTTGGCGCGCAGCTTGTTCATCACCGCGGGTTTGGCGCCCAAGATGTCTTGCCCGTCAAAGCGGACGGACCCGGTGGCCCGCCCGTTTCGCGCCAAAAGCCCCATGATCGCGAAAGCCAACTGGGATTTGCCGGAACCGGATTCGCCCACGATGCCAAGGGTTTCCCCCTTGGCCACCGAAAAGCTGATGCCGTTCACGGCCTTGACCTCTCCGTCCGGGGTCGAAAAGCGGACGTTGAGATCGTTTACGTCAAGAAGTGCCATGCGTTTCTTCTGCCTTGGCGGGCATCCAGGCGTCGGCCTGACTGTCCGTTGGGTAATAGTTGCCGTTGGGAATTGTTTGCAGTTCGATCAGCCCGCCCCATGGCGGCGCGACATAGATGCTGCCGTTGCCGGGGGTGTCCTCGTGCCGCGAATTGCCGTGGATCTTGTCGATCGCCTTGCCACCAGCGGCGACCGCGCGGGATAGCGATCCTTCGATATCGTCGCAATAAAAACAGATGTGGTTATAGCCGCGGTCGTTCAGTTCCAGCGGTTTGGCGGGGTCGGCGGACTGCACCTCGAACATCTCGATGTTCGGGCCATTGCCAAAGCGCAGCAGCCGCTGACGCAAAATCCTGGCGCCTTTTGGCAGGTTCAACTGCGCCTCGACCTCGGGGCCTTCGCGGGGCGGGTCGTCCAGCGTGAGGCCGTCATAGCACCAAAGCGCGCCGAAGCCTTTTTCAAAGAACGCCGTTGCGGCGTCCAGGTCGGGAACGGTCAGGCCGATGTGGTTGATACCACGCGGCAGGGGGCCGAAATCGTCAGTCCGGTCAGTCATGTCAGCGATCCTTCGGGTCAAGGGCGTCACGCAATCCGTCGCCCACGAAGAAGAACGCGAACAGCGTGACCACAAAGAACGCGAGCGGGAACCCAAGCTGCCACGGCGTGCCGTAGCGGATGGTCTGCGCGCCTTCAGAGATCAACGCCCCCCATGAGGTCAGGGGTTCCTGCACACCCAGTCCCAAGAAGCTGATGAAGCTTTCCGTCAGGATCATCAGTGGCACCAGAAGCGTCGCATAGACCGCCACGACGCCAAGGATGTTCGGCACGATATGGCGGATGATGATGCGCCATGTCGGCACGCCGGTGGCGCGCGCCGCCTCGATGAACTCGCGGTTCTTCAGGGACAGGGTCTGGCCGCGCACGATGCGCGACATCTCCAGCCATGAAATCAGGCCGATGCCCAGAAACAGCATCGAGATGGAGCGTCCGAACATCACCAGAAGCAGGATCAGAACGAACATGTAGGGGATGGACAGAAGAATATCGACCAGCCGCATCATCAGCTGGTCGGTGCGCCCGCCCAGATAACCCGCCGTCGCGCCGTAAAGCGTGCCGACGATCACCGCGATGGCCGCGCCGACAAGCCCCACCATAAGCGAGATCTGCGTGCCCTGCACGGTGCGGGCAAAGATGTCGCGGCCCAGATCGTCGGTGCCGAAATAATGGCCGTTTTCGATCGACGGCTGGCCCATCGTGGCGGCCGATCCCATGACGGCGAAGTCGATTTCCTCGTTCGACCACTTCGCCGCGTAGTCGCCGAAGATGGCGAAGGCGGCGATCAGGACCAGAACGATCAGCGACACCAGCGCCGCCTTGTTGCGGAAGAACCGCGCACGGGCATCGGCCCACGGGCTGCGTCCCCGCACCTCGTCCGTCGCTAGACGGTCGGCCAGGCTTTCCATTTTTGCAGGTTCGATCATCATCGCATCAGTACCGGATCTTGGGGTCGATCCACGCGTAAAGGATATCGACAACCAGGTTGAACAGGATGGTCAGCGCGCCGATCAGGATCGTGACGCCCATCATCATGGCATAATCGCGGTTCAGCGCCGCATCGACGAAAGACCGCCCGATCCCGCCGGTCGAGAAGTACATGTCGATGACGACCGAGCCGGTGATCATGCTGACGAACAGCGGCCCCAGATAGGACACGACCGGCAGCATCGCGGGTTTCAGCGCGTGGCGCAGGATGACCTGCGATTCCGGCAGACCCTTGGCGCGCGCGGTCCGGACGTGGTTGGAACTCAGCACCTCGAGCATGGAGGAGCGAGTGATCCGCGCGATCGACGCCATATAGCTGGTCGCCATCGCGATGATCGGCATGACCCAGTATTTGGGGTCGTTGAAGCTCCACCCGCCGCCGGGCAGCCAGCCGAGCCACAGCGTGAAGACGATGACCAGAATGGGCGCCATCACGAAGTTCGGCAGCACCTGCGCGCCGATGGACACGCCCACGGCCAGATAATCCAGGATCGAGTTGTGCCAGATGGCGGCACAGACGCCCAGCGTCACACCGACCAGCACCGCCAGCACGAACCCGATGATGCCATAGGTCAACGTGATGGGAAATCCTTTGGCGATCAGCTGGTTCACCGAAAGGTCGGGATAGACGAAGCTGGGACCGAAGTCGAAATGGACGACGACACCCCAGACATAGTTGAAAAGCTGCCGCCACAGCGGCTCATCCAGACCGTATTTGGCGTTCAGGTTGGCGATGACCTGCGCAGGAAGCTGGCGTTCGGCGGTAAAGGGGCCGCCCGGTGCCATGTGCATCAGCAGGAAGGAAAAGATGACAAGCAGCAGAAGGGTGGGAATGGCCACCGCGATCCGCCGCAAGATGAATCCGAACATAAAGTAGGTTCCCGAAACTCAGGTGCCTGAACGTCAGAATAGGGCGTTCTTGATGAAGAAAACGAAACCGGGGGGCGATGCCGTGTCCGCCCCCCAGCCTTGAGCGTGGTCGCGAGGACGCTTATTCCGCGATGCGGTAGAGGTCCTTGGCGTACCAGTCGTTCATCACGTTCTCAAGCGGCACACCTTTCAGCGTCGGCTTGATCACCATCGCCTTGGCGTAGTGATAGACCGGCACCAGCGCCATGTCCTTGATCAGCTGTTCATCCGCGGCCTTGTAGATCGGGCCGGTATTTTCAGCGGTCTTCGCGTCCTGGAGCAGCTTGTCGTATTCCGGGCTGTTGTACTTGCCGTTGTTGTAGCCGTCGGTGCGGAAGTAATCGAGGAAGGTCGACGGTTCGTTATAGTCGCCGCACCATGCATAGCGGGCCACTTCGAAGTCCTGGTTCTGCAGGCGGTCGGTGTGAACCTTCCATTCATAGTTGGCCAGCGTCACATCGACGCCAATGGCTTTCCAGAACTGCTGAACGGCCACAGCCAGCTTCTTGTGGTCTTCCGAGGTGTTGTATTGGATCGTCAGCTTCAGCGGCTTGTCGGGGCCATAGCCCGCCTCGGCCAGCAGGGCCTTGGCTTTTTCGACGCGTTCCGCCTGCGTCCATTTCGAGAATTCGACGTCCGGCTCTTCAAAGCCCTCGACGGCCCAGTGGGTCCACCAGTAGGCCGGGCGCTGGCCGCCCTGCAGAACCTTGTCAACGATGATGTCACGGTCGACGGCATAGGACAGCGCCTCGCGGACGCGCAGATCCTTGAGCGATTCCGGGCCCTTGTCAGACAGGTTGAAGAGATAGGCGTAGGAACACGCATCCGGCACCGAAACGGCGTCGTTGGGCAATTGCTGCTTGACGCGCGGGAACTGACCGGCGGGCAAGGTGTCCATCCAGTCCAGCTCACCCGCCTGATACCGGGTCAGGCCGGCATTCTGGTCGTTCACGGTGATAAAGCGGACTGTGTCCAGAATGGTGTTGTCGTTGTCCCAGTAGTTTTCGTTGCGAACGACGGTCGCCTGCACGCCCAGATCGTGGCTTTGCAGTTTATAGGCGCCGTTGCCGACGATCTTGCCGGGCTGCGCCCAGCCGTCGCCTTCGGCCTCGACAACCTTCTGAGGCACCGGGCCGACGGTTGGCATCGCCAGCGTCTTAAGGAAGTAGGGGGTCGGGGTCGACAGTTTCACTTCCAGCGTCTTGTCGTCGATCGCCTTGATGCCAAGCTGGTCGGGCGGCATGTCGCCCTTGACGACGGCACCGGCGTTTTCGACGTTCATCAGTTCGATGAACCATGCGTATTCGCTGGCCGTGGCGGGGTCGGCCACGCGACGCCAGGCGAAGACGAAGTCACCCGCCGTCACCGGGTCGCCGTTGGACCATTTCGCGTCGCGCAGCTTGAAGGTGTAGGTCTTCTTGTCGTCGCTTTCGGTATAGCTTTCGGCGACGCCCGGGATCATCGCGCCCTTTGCGTCTTCGATCATCAGACCTTCGAAGATCTGGCGCAGCAGGTCCGAGCCTGACCGGTCGGTATTCTTGCCGGGGTCGAGCGTTTTGAACGCGTCCAGAACCCAGAAATTCAGCTCTTGCTTGTCGGCAAGTTTTTCGCCCTCGGCGGGTTTGGCGGCAAGAGCCGGCGAGGCCAGCGCAGCCACGAGCGCGGTGGTGAGGAACAACTTTGTCATGGCGTTATCTCCCATGTTGGAATGCGGCGTCTGACGCGCCGGAATGGGCAAGCGTGTCAAAAACAGTGGACAGGGTAAAGTCGGAAAAGGCCAACCGTGGGGACACAAAGGTTAAGGCGCCGCTGCGTCCTTCATTGCGCACATTATCGTGCCGGCCGTGCACGAGAAAGAATCTTTCTTGACGCTTTCGTGAGCGTCAGTGCACACACTATCCTAAGGAGATGGGAATGCGCCGGCCCACGTCAAGGTCGACGCGCCCAAGAGGAAGCGGGGACATTTCATGGACGGCCTTCTGGGCTTTTCGCGTGCGGTTGACCGCACGAATACATTTATTGCGCGTGCTGTCAGTTGGCTGATTCTGGTCGCTGTTCTGGTATCAGCAGGCAACGCAATCATTCGAAAGGTATTCAATACATCGTCGAATGCCTGGTTGGAGCTGCAGTGGTATCTGTACGGCGCGGCGTTCCTGCTGGCCGCGGCGTATACGCTGCTGGAAAACGAACATATCCGGATCGACATCATCTATGGCGGGCGCAGCAGACGCACGCAGCACTGGATCGATCTGATCGGGCATGTGCTGTTTCTGATGCCGTTCGTGATTCTGATGATCTGGCTGATGGTGCCTTGGCTGCAACGCTCCATCGCGACGGGAGAGCGGTCAATGAACGCGGGCGGCCTGATCCTGTGGCCGGCCAAAGCCTTGCTGCTGGCGGGGTTCATCTTGCTGTTCTTTCAGGGCCTGTCGGAAATCATCAAGAAGATCGCCGTCATGCGCGGTGTCATCCCCGACCCCAACCCCGACCAAAGCCACCATGCGGCGGGTGAGGTCATGATTGACGATGCGCTGCTGGCGGAAACCGGCTTTGCCGAGCCGACGCATCCGGCCACCGATCAGGGCCCACGTCCCAGTCGTGCAACCGACACGCGCCAGCCAAGCGATCCCGACGCGGGAGGCCCGACCGACCCTACCGACGAACCCAGTGACCGGAGCGCGCGCTGATGCTGATGGAATTCATTGCGCAGAACATGGCGCCGATCATGTTCCTAAGCCTCGTGGTGTTTTTGCTGCTGGGCTATCCAGTGGCGTTCTCGCTCGCGGCGAACGGGCTTTTGTTCTTTATCGTGGGCGTCGAGCTGGCCCCGTTGTCGGGCGGCAACATCAACCTCAGCTGGTCCTTGCTGAACGCGATGCCCGACCGGTTATGGGGGCTGTTATCGAACGAAACGCTGCTGGCGATTCCGTTCTTTACGTTCATGGGGATCGTGCTGGAAAAGTCCGGCATGGCCGAGGATCTGCTGGACACGATCGGCCAGCTGTTCGGCCCCGTGCGGGGCGGGCTGTCCTATGCGGTAATCATCGTGGGCGCGTTGCTGGCTGCGACGACGGGTGTGGTGGCCGCGTCGGTCATCGCGATGGGTCTGATCTCGCTGCCGATCATGCTGCGCTACGGCTATGACCGGCGGATCGCATCCGGCGTGATCGCGGCGTCCGGGACACTGGCGCAGATCATTCCGCCGTCGCTGGTCCTGATCGTTCTGGCCGACCAGCTTGGCCGGTCGGTGGGTGACATGTACAAGGGCGCGATGATCCCCGGTCTGATCCTGACCGGCATCTACATGCTCTACGTCTTTGTCATGTCCATGCTGCGGCCGAATTCGATGCCCGCACTTCCGCTGGAAGCGCGCAAGCTGGGTTCGGGTGTCACGTCCCTTCTGGTCGCCTTGGTGATCGGTGGTGTCGTCGGATACGCGGTCTGGCACTGGCTGTACCCCACGCACGGCAGCAACGCCGACATTCTGGCTGGCACCGCGGCGGTCATCGTCGTCTACGTGATGGCGCTGATCGACAAAGCCGGCATCAACATGATGAGCCGGCTGGCACAGCAGGTCATCATCGTGCTGATCCCGCCGCTGGCGCTGATCTTTCTGGTGCTGGGCACGATCTTTCTGGGCATCGCCACGCCGACCGAAGGCGGCGCGATGGGTGCGGCAGGTGCGTTGATCCTGGCTGCAATCAAGGGGCGGCTGAACTTCGGTGTCGTCAATCAGGCGCTGATCGCCACCACGCGCCTGTCGGCGTTCGTGATGTTCATCCTGATCGGTGCGCGGGTGTTTTCGCTGACCTTCTATGGCGTGAACGGCCACATCTGGGTCGAGCATCTGCTGACGAGCCTGCCGGGAGGGGAATACGGCTTCCTGATCGTCGTTTCGATCCTGGTGTTCCTGCTGGCGTTCTTCCTCGACTTCTTCGAACTCGCGTTCATCATCGTACCACTGCTGGCCCCGGCTGCGCAGTCGCTGGGGATCGACCTGATCTGGTTCGGGGTGATCCTGGGCGTCAACATGCAGACGTCGTTCATGCATCCACCGTTCGGGTTCTCGCTGTTCTTCCTGCGGTCAGTGGCGCCGAAATACCCCTACAAGGACAAGGTGACCGGCCTGATGATGGAGCCGGTGCGCACAAGCCAGATCTATTGGGGGGCGGTGCCGTTCGTCTGTATCCAGATCGTCATGGTGGGCGTGGTGATGGCGTTCCCGGGGCTGGTCATGCACTACAAGGGCAAGCCCGTGGACATGACCAACGTCAAGATCGAGGTGCCGATGGGGGGCAACTTCAGCGGTGCCGGTGGCTTGGGTGGTGGTTTGGGTGGCCTTGGCAACCCGTTCGGTCCGCCGCCCGGTGCAGCCGGTCAAGGCGCAGCACCCGGTGGGCTGGGGGGCTTGGGCGGTCCGCCGAACTTTGGCGGCGCAGCTGCGCCCGCACCTGCCGCCCCGCCTGCGTCGAGCGGTTTGGGCGGGCTGAGCGGGCCGCCCAGCTTCGGCGCACCCGCGGCCCCGACCGGGCCGACGGCTACGCCGACCGACGCGACCCCGGCGCCTGCCACGGTTCCCGACGCCCCGGCAACGCCGACGCCGTCGGCCGCAACGCCCGGGCCGAACTTCGGGACGCCGGATTCAGCGGCGCCAGTCCCCCCGGCGCCGGCCCCGGTGTCGCCTGCGGCCGTGACGCCCACCCCGGCGACAACCGATCTGTCCGCGCCGCCCCCCGGGTTGAGCGTGCCCGAGGAGCCTGTCGCCACCGTCCCGCCAGAGCCGGTCACCGGTCAGGGTGGGGCAGACAGCTCTGTCACGCGGACCGTGCCCATCACCGCGCCGACCAACTAAACGCAGCACTCGCATCAAATGACAAAAGGGCGGCCCGTGGTGGCCGCCCTTTTTCATTCGCGCGTTTGACCCGCAAACGAAAACCGCCGCCCGGTGAGGGGCGGCGGTCCACGTTGCTGTCTGAAGAAGGCGTCAGCCGCCGAGTTTGCCGTTGCGCTGCTGGATCATCATGAATGTGTCGTAGGTGTAATCCGACGTCTGTTCGTACAGGTACCAGTCGTTCATGATCGGGCGCATCGCGTCGATCATGGATTTGAAGTACTCGTTCTGCGCGCTCAGCTCGGCATAGATCTTCTGGCTGGCGTCGTATGCTGCGTTCAGCATGTCTTCCGGGAACGGGCGCAGCTGCGCCCCTTCGCCGACGAGCTGCTTCAGGGCCGGCGGGTTCTTGAAGTCGTACTTGGCCAGCATGTTCTGATCGACAGCCTGCGCACAGGTCTTGACCAACGACTGATAGCCGGGGGTCAGCGTGTCCCACTTGGCCTTGTTGATGAACATGCTGACGGTGGGCCCGCCTTCCCAGAACCCGGGATAGTAGTAGTAGGGCGCCACCTTGACGAAGCCCAGCTTTTCATCGTCATAGGGGCCGACCCATTCCGCCGCGTCGATCGTGCCCTTTTCGAGCGCCGGATAGATGTCGCCACCGGCCAACTGTTGGGGGACGGCACCCAGCGCCTCCATCACGCGGCCGGCGAGGCCGGAGATGCGGATCTTGAGGCCCTTCATATCGGCCAGCGATTTGATTTCGCGGCGATACCAGCCACCCATCTGCGCGCCGGTGTTCCCGGCCGGGAAACCGATCAACCCCTGCGTTTCAAGGAACTTGTTGTACAGCTCGATCCCGCCGCCGTGATAGTTGTACGCCGCCTTGCCACGCGCGTTCAGCGTGAACGGCAGGTCCGCACCGGCGGCAAACGCCGGGTTCTTGCCCCAGCTGTAATAACCGACAGTGTGCGCGATCTCGACCGTGCCGTCGGATGCGGCATCGGCGGATTGAAGGCCGGGCACGATTTCACCCGCGGCAAACACCTGCACATTGAATTTGCCGTCCGTCGCCTCTTTCAGGCGTTCAGAAAACTCGACGCCGCCGCCATAGATGGTATCCAGCGATTTTGGAAACGCGGACGCCAAGCGCCAGTTGATCGACGGCTGGTCCTGCGCGATCGCGGGGGCGGCCAGTGTCGTGCCGGCGGCAAGGGCGGCGCCGCCTACGGATGCGCGCGTCAGGAACGCTCGGCGGCCCAGTTTTGTTGTCTCTGTCATCTTCTCCTCCGGGTGCATGGGCCACGGGCTGTTTGTTGATGATGCAGCCTTTTCCCCCCAATGCTGCCCGCAGATTGCATCGCCCCGCCGCACCTGTCGAGAGTGTGATTGCCCGCGGTGCAAAATCTTTCCTCCGGCAGGGATGTTGCCGGTAACGGTCAATTCCACGTTGAGCGAAAAGCGGTTAAGGACGCGGCCAGACGGGTGGGCGCAGTCACGCAGAGAGGGCGGTATTGGACGACTTCGATTGGGCATTGCAGCTGGCCGGCGGGCCGGGGCCGAAGTTCCGGCAGGTCGTCCAGACGATCCGTGCCGCGGTCCGGTCGGGGCGGTTGATGCCCGGTCAGCGCCTGCCTGCGGTGCGCGATCTGGCCGCGCGTCTGGGTGTCACGCCCGGCGTCGTTGCGCGTGCCTATCAGGTTGCGGCACAGGAGGGCGTCATCGTCAGCCATGTCGGACGCGGCAGCTTTGTCAGCCCGCCCGGACGTGCGACGCCTGATCTGGAACCGATGCTGAGCGGGTCCGACACCCTGCGCGCGATCGAGATGGGGACGCTGGACCTGCGACTGCCCAAGGTTGCCGATGTGGGGCAGGCGCAGCTGCTGGATCAGGCGCTGACCCGAGCGCAGGCGGTGATGGGCGATGTGCTGCGCTATCCCGGGATGCAGGATGACGCGGATTGCCGTGCGGCGATGGCGGGCTTTCTGTCGGGCAACCGGCTGGGGCCGGTTCAGGCCGACGATCTGGTGATGACGCTGGGTGGCCAGAACGGGATGATGATGATCCTGTCGTTTCTGCTGCAGGCAAGTCCCACGGCGCGCCCTGCCGTCATGACCGAGGCGCTCAGCTATACCGGTCTTCTGCATGCCGCCCGCATGGCGCGTGCCGAGCTGATCCCGATTGCCATGGATACCGAAGGCGCGCTGCCCGACGCGCTGGACCGGGCCGCGCGTGAAACGGGTGCCCGCGTCATCTGTCTGACGCCGTCCGCCCAGAACCCGACCGCGGCCTGTATGTCCGAGGGGCGGCGTCACGCGATCCTGCGCGTCGCGGCCAGATACGATCTGCAGATCGTCGAAGATGACTGCCTGACGCCGGGGTCGGTCTGGTTGGACCAACAGGCCGAGCCGCCGGCGCCGACCCTGCGGCGGCTGGCGCCAGACCGGGTGTGGCATCTGTCGAGCCTGGCCAAGACATTCTCGCCCGCATTGCGCACGGGTGCCATCGTCTGTCCGACCGGCAAGGGCATTGCCGGGCGCCTGGCGGCACAGCACATGCTTTACGGTCTGCCCGCGACGCATATTGCGCTGATCCAGATGGTGGCCGCCTCGCCCGAACTGGTCCAGATGACCACGGCCGTAACCGCGCGCCATGCAGCAACGGTCGTTCAGATGCACGATCTGCTGACGCGTCCGGGCGGTCCGCAGGACGGGCCGGCGATTGCTGTGGACGCCGTCCAGTGTCGCGCTGGCGTGCCGTTCATGTGGCTGCGCACCCCCGAGGGCGCGTCGGCGGAAACACTGAGTCAGGCGGCAAAGGCTGCAGGTGTCGTCGTGCGCACCACCCGCGAATTCGCTGTGACACCCCGCGCCACCGCCATGGTCACCGGGGGCGAGGGTGTGCGGCTGGCCGTCGACTGCAACGCTTCGCCCGAGCATCTGGCGGCGGGTGTCGCGGTTCTGCGCAACCTTTGGGCACGCGCGGCGCCCGAATGTCAGGGGTGACCGGGGGCGCGGCCTGAACGCAGGGCCACGCGCAAAACGGCTTTTCCTTTGGGCGCGTCTGTGGAATTCATCGGAAAGGACATGGACGGGGACAGCATATGGCGGCCATCAACTCCGAGGCGCGGCAGGGTCTGCGCCTGATCGCGCCGCCCGGCATCTATGCCGTGCTGATGCTATTGATCCCGCTGATGACCATCGCCGCGTTTTCCTTCATGCGCGACGGATATCTGGTGGTGATTCCCGAATTCACGCTGGAAAACTATCGCGCGGTCTGGGCTGATCCGATCTTCCGAACGATCATGCTGCGCTCGCTTATGGTGGCGGCGATGGTGACGGTGGTCACGGTCGTTCTGGCGTTTCCGGTGGCGTATTTCCTGTCATTCGTGGTGCCGTCGAACCGCAAGGCGATGTGGATATTCCTGATCACGATCCCGTTCTGGACCAGCTATCTGATCCGGGTTTTCCTGTGGAAGGTGATCCTTGGGTATAACGGCGTCATCAATTCGGGTCTGAAATCGCTAGGGCTGATCGACCAGCCGCTGTCGTTTCTGCTGTATAACACCGGGTCGATCGTGGCGACATTGGCGCATGCCTATGCCCCGTTCGCGATTCTGCCGATCTATGTCGCGCTGGAAAAGATCGACCGCTCGCTGCTGGAGGCGGGGCGTGATCTGGGCGAAAGCCGGATGATGACGTTCTTTCGGGTGACGCTACCGTTGGCCATGCCAGGGGTTCTGGCGGCAGTGCTGATCGTGTTCATCCCGACCATTGGCGACTATGTCACGCCCACGCTGATCGGCGGCGGCAAGATCCCGATGGTTGCCAACATGATCCAGGCGCAGATGCTGGACATCGACAACAAGCCGATGGGGTCGGCGATAGCGGTCACGGCGATGCTGATTGTCGCGGTGTTGTCGCTGATCTTCCTGTTTCTCAACCGTCGATTCCTAAGGTCGCGCTGATGAAGTTTCCCGCGCTCCGCGCCTATGCATGGCTTTACCTGCTGCTTCTTTACGCGCCGATCCTGCTTTTGCCGATCTTTGCGTTCAACAGCGGGACCGTCATCGCGTTTCCGCTGAAGGGGTTCGAGACGAAGTGGTTCGTCCAGATGTTCGAAAACGTCTCGCTTCGGCGGGCGTTGACTAATTCGCTGATCATTGCGGTCAGTTCGTCCGTGTTTGCGACGTGTCTGGGCATTTTCGCCGCGCGTGCCTCGACCCGGTTTCGGTTTCCGGCCAAGGGGCCGATCATGGGTCTGATCATGGCCCCGCTGGTGATGCCCGAAATCATCGTGTCGATGTCGCTGCTGGTCGTACTGCTGGGGCTGGGGGTCAAGCTGTCGATCCTGACGGTGATCCTGGGTCACACGCTGATCTGTCTGCCCTATGCGGTGGCGATCCTGTCGACCGCTTTCGCAAGCCTAGACCAGTCGCTGGAGGAAGCCGCCTATGACCTGGGCGAGACGAAGTGGAGCGCGTTCCGCCTTGTCATCCTGCCGCTGGTGATGCCGGGCATCATCTCGGCCGTGCTGATGTGCTTCACGATCAGTCTGGACGAATTCATCATCGCGTTCTTCCTTGCCGGAAATGAACCGACGCTGCCGACATACATCTTCAGTCAGTTGCGCTTTCCGAAATCCATCCCGCAGATCATGGCGTTGGGGACCGTTCTGGTCCTGCTGTCCATCGCCCTGCTGACCATCGCCGAATATTTCCGCCGTCGCGGCGTCGCCCGCACCGGCCAGAAGGATACCGGAGGCTTCTTGTGACCGCCCCACAGACTGACGCACAGACCACGTCACTGGCCGAAACGCCGATCTCCACTGCGCCGCCCCGGACCGGGACGCGCAAGACGCCGCTGGGTGAACGCAAGCCGATGATCGAGTGTCGGGGCGTGCACAAATACTATGGCGACTATCACGCGCTGCGGGGCATCGACCTGACCATCCGGGAAGGTGAATTTTTTTCGCTGCTGGGGCCGTCGGGTTGCGGCAAGACCACGCTGCTGCGCACCATCGCGGGGTTCGAGGATATCTCGGGCGGGGTCGTTCTGATCGACAGCAAGGACATGGTAGGGGTCGCCGCGAACGTGCGCCCGACGAACATGGTCTTTCAGTCCTACGCCATCTTTCCGCATCTGACGGTCGCGGAAAACGTGGGCTTTGGCCTGCGCCGCGACCCCCGGTCCAAGGCGGAGAAGGCCCGGGCGGTCGATGAGGCGCTGGGAATGGTCGGGCTGAAGGGTTTTGGCGGCCGTGCGGCGCACGCCCTTTCCGGCGGTCAGCGTCAGCGGGTGGCACTGGCGCGCGCACTCATCCTGAAGCCCAAGGTCCTGCTGCTGGATGAACCGCTGTCCGCGCTGGACCGCAAGATGCGCGAACAGATGCAGGTCGAACTGATCAAGCTGCAACGGCAGGTGGGGATCACCTTCGTGCTGGTCACCCACGATCAGGAAGAGGCGCTGGTGATGTCCGACCGGATTGCCGTGATGTTCGACGGCGAAATCGCGCAGATGTCCTATCCCGAGGAGCTTTACGCCCGTCCGGCCAGCCGCCGGGTCGCGGATTTCATCGGGGTCATGAACTTTCTGCCCGCCACCGTCCTGTCAGAAACGCCTGACACCGTGACGGTCGAGGCACCGGGTTTCGGCCGGTTGGATGTGCCACTGGCGCAGGTCAGCCGCGCCGATGCAGGCGACAGCGCGCCCACGCTGGGTTTCCGGCCCGAGGCTGCGACGCTTTTGACCGGATCGGCGGTGGCCACCGACCGCGAAACTGCCGGCGTGATCGACGAGGTCGTCTATTACGGGGACATGACCTATTACGACATCCGGATGGATGGATCGTCCCAGCCGGTGCGGATTTCGATGCGCAACGTCTTTGGCCGCGACGTGCCGGATGTGGGCACGCGGGTGCGCGTCGGATGGTCGCCCGGATCGCTGATCCTGTTCCGCTGAGGCGCTAGACCCGCGGCGGACGGGGTTTGTAGACCGGCAACGCCCATCCCCACAGAAGTGATCCTGCACGCAGGATCAGCGTCACCGATCCGCAGGTCAGCAACGCCACCGGCCGGGGCAGGCCCAGCCACGTGACGACCACGGCCGCCAACGCCCCGCCGAACGCGGCGGTGAGGTAAAGCTCGCTTTGCTTCAGGACCAGCGGCACTTCATTGCCCACGACATCGCGCATCAAGCCGCCGAAGGAACTGGTGATGACGCCTGCAATGACGATGATCACCGGCCCAAATCCACCGGCCATCGCCACACCCACACCGGCGGGGACGGCGACGGCCAGCGCGCATGCGTCCAGCCAAAGCAGCCAGCGGTACCGGCTTTCCAGAAGATGCGCAGTCCAGAAGACGACGAAGGCCGCGCCTGCCGCGACGAGGATCAGACTGGGACGCGCGACCCAGAAGACGACGTCCCGGTTCAGGACCAGATCGCGCAGCGTCCCGCCGCCGACCGCTGTCAGCGCCGCCATGAAGATGAAGCCGGTGATATCCAGCTGCGCGCGGCTGGCCACCAGCGCACCCGTCAGCGCAAAGATCAGGACCGAGAGGTAGTCGAGCGACCAGATCAGCGTCGGGATCGTTGCCGCAACGCCCGTCATTTGAAGGGTGCCATGCCAGCACGGGCAAGTTCGTCCGCGCGTTCGTTTTCCGCGTGTCCTGCATGGCCCTTGATCCATTTCCACGTCACCTGATGGCGGTCGCGGGCGGCGTCCAGACGCTGCCACAGATCGGCGTTCTTGACCGGCTTGCGGTCAGACGTGCGCCAGCCGTTCCGCTTCCACCCATGAATCCAGCTGGTGACGCCATTTTTGACATAAGCGCTGTCGGTGGTGATTGTGATCGCAGTTGGCCGGGTTAGCGCCTCAAGCGCGCTGATCGCGGCCATAAGCTCCATCCGGTTGTTGGTAGTGTCCGCCTCTCCGCCCGACAGCTCGCGTTCCTTGACAGTCGTCGCGCCGTCCATTGCGCGCATCAGGACGCCCCAGCCACCGGGGCCGGGGTTGCCGCTGCAAGCGCCGTCTGTCCATGCGTGAAGATCAGCCATGTCGCCCCCCAAAATCCCAACGCCGCCTGATAGCCGGGGCGGGGGGCAGGGGGCAACCCGGCGTTAGTCGTCCAGCCCGATATACCCCGGCAGCGCAGTCATGCGGGCCAACCATGCGTTGATGGCTGGAAACTGCGCCATGTCGAACCCGCCGCGTTCGCCCGCCGTGTGGGTGTAGCCGTAAAGGCAGATATCGGCGACCGTCGGTCCGTCGCCGACCAGCCAGTCTTGGCTTGCCAGATGCCGGTCCATGATCGCCAGCAGGGCGTGCCCGCGATCCAGCAGGTCTGCCATGCGTTCGGGCGTCGCCAGATGCCGCCGGGCCGGGTAAAAATTCAATGCGCCGCGGACGGCAACGACGCCTTCATGTTGGTTCTGTTCCCAGAACATCCAGGACAGCATCTGGGTATGCAGAAACGGATCGGCCGGGACAAACGCGCTGCCCCGGCCCAGCCAGCACAGGATCGCGTTCGATTCGGGCAGCAACTGCCCGTCACCCAGCTCCAGCACCGGCGCCTTGCCGAAAGGAAGGCGCCCGTCAGCCTTTGCGCGCGCCAGTTCAGGCGACGCATCTTCGACATCAACGATATCGGCCGCCTGTCCGGTCAGGGCCAGCAGCAAGCGAACCTTATAGCTATTGCCGGAGGAGGGCATGGAATAGAGTTTCATTCGCGCCGTCACGCCTCTCGCAGAAGCTTTGGCACCTTGAATTCCACGCGTTCCTGTGCGGTTTCGACCAGTTCCACCGTCACATCATAGCGGTCGCGGAAGGCGTCGACGACCTCAGTGACCAACACCTCGGGCGCGCTGGCACCGGCGGTGACGCCGACCGAACGGATACCCGACAAGGCGCGCCAGTCGATCTGATCGGCGCGCATGACCAGCTGGGAATAGGCGCAGCCTGCGGCCTTTCCCACCTCGACCAGACGGCGCGAGTTGGAACTGTTGGGCGCCCCGATCACCAGCAGCGCGTCGATATCCCCGGCGATGGCCTTCACCGCTGCCTGCCGGTTGGTCGTGGCATAGCAGATGTCTTCCTTGGCCGGACCGACGATCAGCGGAAAGCGCGCCTGAAGCGCATCGACGATTTCGGCGGTGTCATCGACGGACAGGGTGGTCTGCGTGATGAAGGCCAGTTGCCGGGGGTCGCGGGGTGCGATGGTCGCGACGTCGTCGACGGTTTCGACCAGAATGACCTCACCCTCGGGCAGCTGGCCCATCGTGCCAAGTACCTCGGGGTGACCGGCGTGGCCAATCATGATCATCTGCAGCCCCGCCTCATGGTGGCGGGCGGCTTCGTTGTGGACCTTGGTTACAAGCGGGCAGGTGGCATCGACATGGATCATGTTTCGCCGCTGCGCCTCGGCCGGCACGGATTTGGGCACACCGTGGGCGGAAAAGATCACCGGGCGGTCAGGGGGGCATTCGTCCAGTTCCTCGACGAACACGGCGCCCTGATCGCGCAGCGAATCGACGACAAAGCGGTTGTGGACGATTTCATGGCGCACATACACCGGCGCGCCCCATTTCTGCAGGGCAAGTTCGACGATCTTGATGGCGCGGTCCACACCGGCGCAGAAACCGCGCGGCGCAGCCAGATACAGGGTCAGGGGTGCTTTGGCGTCCATGGCTTTGCAGTTAAACGCTTCGCTGCCGACTATCCAGTGCGTCAGTCGGTCGGGGGCGAAATCGGATCGCGCGGCGGGCGGCCGATGATGTCGCGAAGGGCGTCCAGTTCGATGAAATTGTCGGTCTGGCGGCGCAGCTCATCAGCGATCATCGGCGGCTGGCTGCGCATGGTCGACACCACGGAGACGCGGACACCCTGCCGCTGCAACGCCTCGATCAGAGGGCGGAAATCGCCGTCGCCCGAGAAGATCACCGCATGTTCCAGACGCGGCGCAAGCTCCATCGCGTCGACCGCCAGTTCGATGTCCATGTTGCCCTTGACGCGACGGCGTCCCTGCGCGTCGGTGTATTCCTTGGCAGGCTTGGTCACCAACGAAAAACCGTTGTAATTCAGCCAGTCAAGCAGGGGACGGATAGGCGAGTATTCCTCGGAGTCGAGGAGCGCGGTATAGTAATAGGCACGCACCAGTTTGCCGCGACGCTCGAATTCCTGACGCAGCAGCTTGTAGTCGATTTCGAACCCCAGTGCCCGGGCAGCGGCGTGCAGGTTCGCGCCGTCGATGAACAGGGCAAGCCGGTCGTCCTTGTAAAACAAGATGGGGTCCTTTCGTGACCAGATTGGCAGACGCAGACACGCATGTGGGCATCGCTAGGCCCGCGACCATAGCGTTGATCGCATTGGGTGCAAACCTAACAAGCCGGACAGGTGCGCCGGATGCGACACTTCGGCAGGCCTTGGCCGATCTTGCGGCAGGTCCGGGCATCAGTCTGCGCGCCGTCAGTCGATTCTGGCGCACGCCCGCCCATCCGGCAGGCAGCGGACCCGACTACATCAATGCCGCGGCGGCTCTCGCGACCGACCTGACCCCGCAGGCCCTGCTGGCCGTGTTGCACCGGATCGAGGCCGACCTCGGCCGCGTACGGACAAGCCTGCGTTGGCAGTCGCGCGGGATCGATCTTGACCTTCTGGCGGTCGGCGATCTGGTCGCGCCTGATCCGGCAACGCAGGACCAGTGGCGCCTGTTGCCGCCCGACCAGCAAGCGGCCGATGCCCCGCCGTCCCTGATCCTGCCGCATCCACGACTACAGGACCGCGGGTTCGTTCTGGTCCCATTGGCCGACATCGCCCCCGCATGGGTGCACCCGTTGACGGGGCAGTCCACGCGGCAGATGCTGGCCGCGCTGGACCCCGATCAGATCGCAGATATCGTGGCAGATGCTTGACTTTTCCACAAACCCTCGCCACATAAGCCACTTCGCTTTTCCCGAGATTCGCAATATCAGGTGTTTCATGGCTCGCGTGACCGTTGAAGACTGCGTCGACAAAGTCCCAAATCGCTTCGATCTGGTGATGCTGGCCGCGCACCGCGCCCGTGAGATCACGGCGGGTTCGCCTGTCACGGTCGACGTGGACGACGACAAGAACCCCGTTCTGGCGCTGCGTGAAATCGCCGCCGAAACCCAGCCCGTCGACGAGCTGCGCGAGCGCATGATCGAGACGACCCAGACCCAGATCGAGGTTGACGAGCCGGAAGAAGACGCAATGGCGCTGCTTCTGGGTGCGGAAATCGACCGTCCGAAGCCCGCCGACGAAGAAAACGAAGAGCGGATGCTGCGCATGATGCTGGAAGCGCAGGGTCGCGGCTGACGCGAACGTATGGGGTCATCGTTGGAACTGATCGACGTCGACGACCTTATCGCCTTAGTTCGCCTTTATAACCCGAAGTCGAATACGGACCTGCTGCGCGCCGCCTGGGATTACGGGCGGCGTATGCATGACGGGCAGTTCCGTCGTTCGGGTGAACCCTATTTCACACACCCCGCCGCCGTCGCCGCAATCCTGACCGAGATGCGGCTGGACGATGCGACGATCGTCACGGCCTTGCTGCACGACACGATCGAAGACACCCGCTCGACCTGGACCGAGGTTTCGACCCTGTTCGGTCGGGAAATCGCTGATCTGGTCGATGGCGTGACCAAGCTGACGAACCTGCAGCTGTCTGGTGCGCAATCCAAGCAGGCAGAGAATTTCCGCAAGCTTTTCATGGCGATGTCGCGCGATCTTCGCGTGATCTTGGTCAAGCTGGCCGACCGTCTGCACAACATGCGCACAATCCGGTCGATGTCACCGGAAAAGCAGGTGCAAAAGGCGCGCGAGACGATGGACATCTATGCGCCCTTGGCCGGGCGCATGGGTATGCAGGACATGCGCGAGGAACTGGAGGATCTGGCCTTCAAGGTCGTGAACCCCGAGGCGCGCAATTCCATCATCCGCCGCTTTGTCACGCTGCAACGCGAAACCGGTGATGTGATCCCCAAGATCACGGCCGATATCCGCACGGAACTGGACAAGGCGGGGATCGAGGCCACCGTATTCGGTCGCGCGAAAAAGCCGTTCAGCGTCTGGCGCAAGATGCAGGAAAAGCAGCTGTCGTTTTCGCGCCTGTCCGACATCTACGGCTTCCGTATCATCACCGCGTCGGAGGCGGATTGTTACCGCGCGCTGGGGATCATTCACCACCGTTGGCACGCCGTGCCCGGGCGGTTCAAGGATTACATAAGCCAGCCCAAGACGAACGGTTACCGTTCGATCCACACGACGGTTTCGGGGCGCGACGGGATGCGGGTCGAGGTGCAGATCCGCACCCGGCAGATGCACGAGATCGCCGAGGCGGGCGTCGCCGCGCATTGGGCCTATCGTGACGGGGTTCGGACCAAGAACCCCTTTGCCATTGACCCGGGCGAGTGGATTTCCACCCTGACCGAACGATTTGGCGAAGAAGACCATGACGAGTTTCTCGAGCATGTGAAGCTTGAGATGTATTCGGATCAGGTCTTTGTTTTCTCGCCAAAGGGTGACGTGATCCAGCTGCCTAAGGGCGCCACGCCGCTGGACTTCGCCTATGCGATCCACACGCGGCTGGGCAACAGTTGCGTTGGCGCCAAAGTGGACGGCATCCGCGTGCCGCTGTGGACGCGCCTGAAGAACGGCCAATCGGTCGAAATCATCGCGGCGGCGGGTCAACGCCCGCAGGCGACATGGCTGGACATCGTGCAGACCGGTCGTGCCAAGGCCGCAATCCGGCGGTCGCTGCGCGAGGAAAACCGCTCTCGGTTCATCAGGCTGGGGTCGGAACTGGTCCGCGTCGCGTTCGAGCATTTGAACCGCAAAGTGACGGACAAGGCGTTGCGGACCGCGGCAAAGGCTCTAGGTCTGCCCGATGCCGACGAAATGCTGGCGCGCATCGGCAGCGCCGAGATGTCGGCGCAGGAAACGCTGGGTGCCCTTTATCCTGAACTGGCTTCGCTGCCCGAGGAGGTCGAGGCCAAAGGCGCGGTCGCCGGGTTGGAGGCGGATCAGGAATTTACGCGCGCCACCTGCTGTGCGCCGCTGCCAGGTGAACGGATCGTCGGCATCACCTATCGCGGCAAGGGCGTCGTGATCCATGCCATCGACTGCCCGGTGCTGGCAGAGTTCGAAAGCCAGCCCGAACGCTGGGTTGATCTGCAATGGCGCCCCGGGCGCCACCCCGCCGTTTACAATGTGCGACTGTCACTGACGATCCGGAACGACGCCGGGGTGCTGGGCCGCATCTGCACCCTGATCGGCGCGCAAGGCGCGAATATTTCGGATATGACGTTCGAGGATCGCAAGCCTGACTTCTACCGCCTGACGGTCGAGGTCGAACTGCGTGACCGCGAACATCTTCATGCGCTGATGACGGCGGTCGAGGCGGAAAGCGACGTGGCGCAGGTCACGCGCGTGCGCAGCTTTGGTGCGACGGAATTGCACACCCCCGCGATGGACCCGATCGCCTTGCCATAAACCGCCGAGGCTGTTTGATTGACGCCACAGCGCACTCAGGACGGGCCGGCCCTTGTTCAAACGCAAGCCCCGAAGCTATTCGCAGATGGCCAGCGATATGGTCTATCCCCGTGGCGGTTGGCTGCGGGCAGGGCAGTACATGGTTTATCGTATGCG
>QFNE01000113.1 GCA_003240735.1 Paracoccus denitrificans
GAGGGCGTTGGCAAAGGCCCCCTCGACCCCCCGGAACCAGTCGTTCGTGGCCCCGATCCCGTCGAGGCTGATGCCGACATAGTCGAACCCCAGCGCCGCCACCCGGTCGGCCACCCCCGGCTCGCCCAGCTTCGTGCCGTTGGTCGAGAGCGACAGGTGGCGGAAGTCGAGCGCCCGCGCCCGCTCGGCCAGATCCCAGAAGTCGAAGCGCGACAGCGGCTCGCCGCCCGACAGGATCAGCGCCGGGATGCGGAAGGCGGCGAGGTCATCCAGAACCCCCATCGCCTGGTCGTGGGTCAGCTCGCCCGGAAAGACGTTGTCGGAGCTGACGGTATAGCAGTGCCGGCACTTCAGGTTGCAGGTGCGGGTCAGGTTCCAGATCACCACCGGCTTCACCGATCCCGGCGTGCCGCGGCGGCGCACCGGGGTCGGGTGCTTGAGCTGGTGCATGTACTGGGTCAGGCGGAACATGGCGTTCCCTTCTCAGTCGGCCAGCCGGAGGCCGGTCTTTTTCAGGATGCGCGTCGAATAGAGGATGTCGGACGCGCGACAGGCGGGGCCGAGGATCGCCTCGACCTCGCGGCGCTTGGCCTCGACCGCAGTGAGTGACATAGGGCAGCGCGCCGATCCGGGCGCCGAGCGCGCTGATCTGGTCGTCGTCCACGTCCCAGACGCTCATCCCGTTGGCGGTCATGCCGAGCGCGTAGTGATGCGGCGCGATGGCGATGCGGCGGATGTGGCGGTCATGCCCAGCGCATAGTGATGCGGCGCGATGGCGATGCGGCGGATGATGCCGCGTTCCTGCATCGCGGCGATGCGGTCGATCACCTCGGCCTCGGTCAGGTCCAGCACGGCGGCGATCTCGGCATAGGGCTGGGGGGTCAGCGGCAGCCCGGCCTGGGTCGCCCGCACGATGCGGCGGTCGATGGCGTCCAGCGGCGCCATGCCGCGCGGGTTGGCGGCGGTCATGCCTGCACCCGGAAACCGATGAAATATTCTTCCAGCTTGGGAAACAGCATCACATCCAGCCCCGTCTCAGCCTCGATCGCCTGCGCGGTGCGGGTGATGCCCTCGGGCGTGTCGGTGGCGAGGACGAACCACATGTTCAGCGCGTGCGTGCGTTCATAATTATGCGCGACCT
>QFNE01000066.1 GCA_003240735.1 Paracoccus denitrificans
GATACCCGTGGACTGCAGCAACGCACGCCCGTTCCGGACGTCGTGCGCGAGGCCCTTGTTCGCTGGTACACCGGCGAGGGCGAGGACAGCGACCATCGTGCGTCGGTCATCATGGTTGTGAAGGCCCGGGACCATCACCAATGGATCGCCTGCAGCTGCCTCGGCGATACTGAACCGCCGCCCTTGCTGTCGCCCGCCTACCTGTCGGAGGCGGAGACCTACTATCTGCGCCGCTTGACCAGCGTCCGCCAGCGCCGTCCAGAACACGACCTCGACTGCCCGTTTTACCGGGAACAGGCACCGCCTCGCATCCGCAAAAAGGCCACGGCGACCCCGCGCACGATCAACGAGCCCGACGGCATGTTCTCCGCCCACCGGCTGGCGCCCGAGAAGCTCGCACAACTGCCCGAGGAAACCGAGCCTGACGATCGGACCCGCGGTGTCGCCATTCCGCGTCTGGCGCGCCTGCTGTGGCTCTTGATGGAGATGGCTCACGTCAATACCGTCGAGCCACTCGAAGCCGGCGAGCCGCGTACCACGTCCATGGCGAGCGAGTTCGCCGCAATGCGTCGCGCAGCCGAGCGCGTCGAAATAGCGCCGGGTGTCCCGCTTGCCCGGCACTTCTACACGCACATCGACCCCTATGATCGGGGGATCGTCTTCGCCAAGCTGAGAGATGCGGCCAAGAAATGGCCCAGCGGCCACGCGCCGCAGGCGTTCCTGCTCCTCTACGCCGTCGATATATCGGGAACGACGATCACGCTCGCCGAAGGCCGCGAACTCGAGGTCAAGAACCGAATCCGCCATATTGGGATCCACCAGCGCCAGATCGGCGCCCCGTACCTCGTTCTGGCCGTGGTCGGCGAGCACAACCCGCGCGAGGGCTACGCCGCGCTGCGCGCCTACGCCCAGCCGATCGCACGCCCCTCAAACTTCGTCGCCATCCACAACGCCGCCGAGCGCCAGACGATCGTCGGCCTGCTCGACCTGCAATACCGGCTGCGACGCCGTGGCATCGGGGTCGGCTTCAAGCGGCTCCTCTTCGACGTCGCCACGCCTGCCGGCGACATGCGCCCGGACATGCTTCTCGATTTGCGCGATTTCACGACCGGCGAGGTGATGGAGGCCGCCCTGGAGATCGTCACAGCGAGTGATGCCGACAGCCTTGGGCTCAAACTCCGCCAAGTCGAGAAGCTGCGGAGCATCGCCCCCGTCGTGACTATCCATGGCGAGGACCTCGAGGCCGACGGCTTGGAGGCGGCGATCATGGATCAGCTTCGCATCGGATAGCATCCTCCGCCTTGCTGGGACTCGCGTCGAAGCAGCAGAAGCCATGTTCCCGGATAAGCGCGCGAGCCTCGGCCTCGTCTGCATGATCCAGCGTCACCGGCCGGATCCTCACCCACGGCCCGTGTTCGTCCGGCAGCCCTTCGCCATCACGGTCGACGCTGAGCGCCATGATGGCAGACGAACCGGCGAACAGCCAGACGTCCATCGGATGCTCGGTCTTGTCGTTCATGGACCCGCACAACGCGCCCGCGGCCCGAGATTTTCCTGAAGCTGGAAGGAGAGGAGGAGGGATTCGTCGTTCCTTGAAGGAGACGACAGATGACCCGCTTCGCCGCCACTGCTGCGCCCCTCGACACCAAATGGGGGGCGCCCGTCACGACCAACCAGGTCCTGCCTGGGGTCTGGCACGTCACAACAGCCGATCATGGCGGCTACGTCCCTCTCGGACGAGCGCCAGGCGGCAGTCCCCGAGGCGCTCCGCCGAGACGACCCTTTCTACGAAGAGGATGTCGACTGGGCGCTCGTCCTCCTCGCATTCGCGGCCGAGTTCCGCCGCCTGCCGACTGCCGGCATTGAACTGCAGGTCGAGAACGCACGGCGATCGGTCCGGGCCTGGCATCCCGACCGCTACGCCGCCTTCACGGGTGAGGAGGTTCCGCAGACGGAAAGCCACGTTCTGCGCCGCCGCGCCGCCTATCAGGCCGTGATCGGAGAATACGCCTCGACCAGCGCTTCCGGGGATTGGGCCGACTGGGTGCCCACGGGCATGGTGGGTGTCGTCTTCCGGCGAGTAGCGAGCGTCGATGCCCTCGGCTTCGCCCGCTATGCCGGCAACCCGATCTACGGGCTCGTGACCAAGGATCGGTACGCCGACCGGTCAGACGTCGAGACGTTTGACAGCCTTGGTGCGACGCAGGTCGAAAGCACCGCCCCGATCACCAAGGAAGTCGCGGTCCTCTGACCGACA
>QFNE01000018.1 GCA_003240735.1 Paracoccus denitrificans
ACAAGGACGCCGTTCCAATCAATCAGAACTCACGCCGGTTCGCAATTTTCTTCAGCGCGATCCAGTCTAAATCGGATTTGGAGCGTCTTGGAATGGACGATAGCTACTTTTCCCGGTTTTACGATTGGCTCGGCATCGATAGCGCAGGCAACGTAAGTCATGCCAAAGGTCTTGCTTCTATTGCCGGATGGTTGATGCGAAGGGAGATTTCAAAAGGGGGAATCGCGATGCGCGCCCCTAAAACGACCAGTGAGGCAGAGGCCATCGGATTAGGACGTGGGCCTATTTCGCAGGTTCTGGTCGAAGTAATCGAGGCGAACGACATTCCGGGGCTCAAGGACGGATGGGTTCACACCGCAGCCGCCGCGCAAGTGCTAAACGAGTATGGCATTAAACAACCGGCACCTAAGACACTGGCGACCATCCTTGATCAGCTAGGCTATCATAAAATTCGCAAGGATCAGCGGAGATGGGGAAACGTGGCCGGTGGCAGACGCGGGACTCTATGGCACAAGAACCCAAACGCAGACCCCGAAACGTTTCAAGGTGACCAGAGCAACGGAGGCGGCGGAGATGTCGTGACACTTCCAATGCCCGGACGCATGCCTGCCCGATAAGAACTGCATCGGATTGACTGATTAAGCCCGCTTCTGGCGGGTTTTTTCGTCTATTGGTGTTCCCCTATTGGTGTTGCGAGACGGCGTTGGAGAACACCAACGATGACTTCAGGCGCTATTGGTGTTGTATTGGTGTTGCACCTTATTATACAATCTTTTCAAGCGGTTGACCACTGTAAAAACACCAATAACACCAATAACACCAATATTTGTTAAACTGTATATGTGTCAACATAGATATAAATACATTTATTATATGTACTATATAAGTATAGTATATATCGCCTATATAGAACAACTCTGAAAATATCGGTGTTTTGGTGTTATTGGTGTTGGAGCAGTTTCATGCGCCCCCACGATCAGTGTCCAGTCAAGCGCCCCCCAGATTTCTTTAATGCAGTCTATTGACATGTCGCCTCCCCGTGACTCATTAATGCGTCCAATCATCATAGGGGTTAATGGCATGAAACAGGTTCCAGTATTCAGCGGCGCAGATACAGATCGCGGCTTTCTATTTCAATTCGGCGAAACCGGTCACGGATTGATTCAAAACGATGTTGAATCGCATGTAATCGGAAATAAACTCATATCGGCACTTAAACAGTGCATATATGCTTTTACGTCGAACGCTGCGCTATACAATTTGAATATCGTTGCGGATAAGAATCGCGAATACATTGAAGGTAACCTCGTCCATGTTTGGACAGAGGCGCAGGAGAACGCGCTGAAGCAGAAAGAAACTTGGATTCTGAACGAAGCCAAGTACACGCAGATTCCACAATCCAAAGATGAACGGATTGAATCGGACTATCGGGCGAAGTTTGAAAGCGCAGACCAATCGCACCGCCTCCAGTTTCTGATGACGTGGCCGGAGATCGGGCTGTTCGCCGTCGCGCGCATGGGCCGTGAGTTCTGGGGCATGTCAGAGCCAGATTGGCGTATCGGCACTGACCGGGTTCTAGCGGCTAACCTGATGGCCTCTGACACGCTCACATCGACTATGCTGGCCAAGCCGTCTCTTGGCGACGTGCTGGCCCGTGGCGTCGATCAGGACGCCATGAGGGCCTACGTGGAAGATGCCCTGCGGCAGTTCAAAGAGCGTCGGCAATGGATCGAGGATACGCGTTTGGCGCTGACCTATGTGGTTAAGTTCGTGGCGGTCGCTTGCGATATTTCGGATGAAGATGCGTTCGCCATGCTGTCGGGTCGGGGCAATGGCTGAGCGTAAGACCGGCCCTATGCTCAACGCGACACAAGTTCTGCTAGCCAAAGAACTTGTGTCGCAGAGCGAGATCATCACGGAATTTCAGATCACGCGACAGACGTTGAAAAACTGGCGCGACCGGTTCGGCTTTCCACAATTCAGCGCGCAGCACGGGCGGGAACGTCTCTACAGAACCCAAGATGTTCTGACGTGGCTGAAGGCAAACAAGGTACGCACGGAGATCGTCTGATGACCGATACAGTCCGAACAGAAACGGCCTACAACGATCAGCAAACGGGACGGTTCGTGGCCGGAAACCCCGGACGCCCGAAAGGTGCGCGAACGCGCTTTTCGCAAGAGACGCTTAGGGAAATTGCGGGCCTAAAGTCGGACGCGGTTGAAGTTCTAAAAAACCGGCTGGCAGCAAATGACGGCGATGTGGCGCGTTGGGTATTGGAACGCATCATCGGTCGAAACGCGCAGATCGTGGAACTGTCCGGTGTAACGCCTGATGACGTGGGCCGAGATTTGCTGGACGGCGCAATCAGCATCGAGCAGGCGAAAGACCTAGCGCAAACGATGGTTCGTTTAATGGAGGTCGAAAAGATCGGTGAACTGGAACGTAAGGTTGAAGAACTAAATAACCTGCTAAAAGAAACGTCCTATGCGGGTCCGTAAGGCAATCGCGCAACTTGATCGGGCGCTGTGTGTGGTCAGATCAAATATTCCACCCGATCCGTTTGAAAACATTCACCCGAAGATACGAAGTGTTTTTGAACGCTGGCGTGAATCACTACCACGCGACGAACCGGACGCAGAATACCGTGCGATACTGAACGGGACGCACCCGCTGCGCGCGTTTGAAACGATGACAATCACAATGGATATGAGCCTATCGCAGGCTCAAGACCGATACAGTGATTTACTAGAGGGAAAAGGAAAGATCAGATGAAAGATACGGTTTACATCAAGAAGCTGAAGTGTGCGGTCAATTTTAAGACGGAACAGGTGGCATTTCACGAAAAGTGTCCGCCTGAAATGGTTGCGGTAGATTACGCGACGATACAATGTGACGTTTTTGAAACTCACATCGAACAGCAAACGATCAATTACCGTGGTTGCAACCTACTTCACCTTAGTACGTACGATGCAGTCAGTTTTATTTCGTTGGCTATTTCGAGCGGATACGTGAAGAAACCTGACGGTCCGAAGTTTGACGGTCTATTTTACGGTGACACTAGTGACGGATTGGATACTGTGCTTCGCGTTGTGGTGCCTGAACTGCGCGCACCTGGTGAGTACGCGTATTTCAGGTCTGCGCAGTTGCGATCCGACACCCGGCGTTTGCCCGAACTTCGCGCAGGGATGCACGATTACATCCGTAGTCGTGGGGTGAGACTAAATCCCAAGATGATAGAATGACCGACCATCTAGACGGGACGGCCTGCCGCGCGCTGTGGGTCAGCGTCCTAGAGCGTCAACTTCAAGATGCGTTTGGAAGGCACGGTCTGATCGGTATGGCTGGCGACACCGCCCAGCGGCTTGCAGATCGCTGGCTGCGTAGCGGACCCGACATGCTCGAAGTCGCCGCGCTCTGTGGTCTGGACGGCCACGAAGTGCGGCGGCGCTACATCGCCGGTCTGATCAACCTGCCGACCGGCCACCAACGCCATGTGCGGAACGCGGCGTAGCGGCTTGTGACCATCTGTGTGCATTCGGGTGGGCAGGCGCATGGGTGGGTAATCCGATGCGCAAAGCGTAATGCGTTGATTTTATAGAGAAAAATCAATCAAATGGCGGAAGCGGTGGGATTCGAACCCACGGAAGGGTCTCCCCTTCGCTGGTTTTCAAGACCAGAGCCTTAAACCACTCGGCCACACTTCCTGCGCTGCGACTGCCTAGCTTTTGCGGGCGGGTACGGCAAGAGGCGACATGCGGGACTTGGCAGGCGCGTGGCAATCGTTTATCGGGCTGGCATGAACGCTGCGCGCACCACTTCTTGCATTATCCGCTGATCTGATTTCGCGGGCCGTTCTGCATGACCAACGTGCCCCGCTCAAGGGGAATACCATGGTCGAAATCCGGCTGACGAACACCGCGACCCGCACCAAAGATGCGTTCGCCCCGATCGATCCCAAAAACATCCGCATCTATCTGTGCGGACCGACGGTCTATGATCGCGCCCATCTGGGGAATGCGCGTCCTGTCATCGTGATCGACATGCTGAACCGACTTCTGCGGCACGTCTATGGGGCAGATGCTGTCACGTATGTGCGCAACTTCACCGACGTCGATGACAAGATCAACGCGCGCGCGGCGGAACTGAACCGCGACATTCGGGCGATCACGTCGGAAACGATCCAGTGGTATCACGACGATATGGACGCACTGGCCGCCGACCGTCCGACGCATGAGCCGCGCGCGACGGACTTCATCCCCCAGATGATCGACATGATCGACCGGCTGATCGTATCGGGCAACGCCTACGCCGCCGAAGGGCATGTGCTTTTCGACGTCCGCTCCTATCCGGCCTACGGCGCGCTGTCGGGGCGAAGTGTCGACGACATGCTGGCCGGCGCACGGGTTGAGGTGGCGCCCTTCAAGCGCGATCCGATGGATTTCGTTCTGTGGAAGCCGTCGGACGACGGGACGCCGGGATGGGACAGCCCGTGGGGTCGGGGGCGTCCGGGGTGGCACATCGAGTGCTCTGCCATGTCGGATGCGCTGCTGGGGACGTCGTTCGACATCCATGCGGGCGGGATCGATCTGCAGTTTCCCCACCATGAGAACGAGATTGCGCAAAGTTGCTGCGCCAACCCGCATTCGGGTTTTGCCAAGGTCTGGCTGCACAACGAAATGCTGCAGGTCGAAGGCAAGAAGATGTCGAAATCGCTCGGCAACTTCTTCACCGTGCGCGATCTGCTGAACCAGGGCATTCCCGGTGAGGTGATCCGCTTCGTGCTGCTCTCGACGCACTACCGCAAACCGATGGACTGGACTGCTGAAAAGGCGCGTGCGGCCGAGGATACGCTTTGGCAATGGCGTATCCTAACCAAGGGCGTCGCTCCGTCCCAGGTCGACCCGCGCGTGATTGCGGCGCTGGCGGACGATTTGAACACGGCGGGTGCGATTTCGGTGCTCTATTCTCTCAAGGACGATCCTGCCGCGTTGCTTGCGTCGGCGCAGTTCATGGGTCTTCTTCTGCCGGAAATGGGCGGCTGGATGGAGCGTGATCTGGCGACACTCGCCACGGCGACGATGTCGGTGGAGGACTTGCTGGAGAAATTGACGGCCCGGCTGACCGATCTGCGAACCGCCGCGATGGCGACCAAGGATTTCAGCGGGGTCGACGCGCTGAAATCCGCGCTGACGGATGCGGGGGTCGAAGTTCGCATGTCCAAGGCAGGCGTCGAACTGATCCCTGGACCGAGGATCGATTTGGCTCAGCTAGGCGGCCTGCTGTGACGGACAGGCTTTACCTTTACGACACGACACTTCGGGATGGTCAGCAAACGCAGGGCGTCCAGTTTTCCGTGGCCGAGAAGGTTGAGATTGCGCGGATGCTGGATGATCTGGGCGTCGATTACATCGAAGGGGGATGGCCGGGCGCCAACCCGACCGACAGCGACTTTTTTGCCGCCGCACCTGCGACACGGGCGACGCTGACCGCGTTCGGCATGACCAAGCGGGCAGGGCGATCGGCGGCAAATGACGACGTTCTGGCGGGGGTGCTGAACGCTGGCACTGCCGCTGTCTGTCTGGTCGGCAAGACGCATGATTGGCACGTGACGGAAGCTTTGGGCATCACGCTTGCCGAAAATCTGGACAGCATCTCAGCATCGGTCGCCCACGTCGTGGCATCCGGCCGGGAGGCGATGTTCGACGCCGAGCATTTCTTTGATGGGTTCGCGGCCAACCCCGATTACGCGATTGCGTGCATCCGATCGGCCTATGACGCGGGCGCGCGTTGGATCATTTTGTGCGACACGAATGGTGGCACTCTGCCTGACCGGATCGGCGCAGTTACCGCGGCGGCGATCGCCGCCGGAATTCCTGGGGATCACCTTGGCATCCATTGCCACGACGACACCGGAAACGCGGTGGCCGGCACGCTGGCTGCTGTTCAGGCAGGGGTCCGGCAGGTGCAGGGAACGCTGAACGGTTTGGGCGAGCGTTGCGGCAACGCCAGCCTGACGACGCTGATCCCGACCTTCGTCACCAAGGCGCCGTTTCGGGACACGCTGACCACCGGCGTCACGCGTGAAGCGTTATCCCGGATCACGCGCACATCGCGGCGTCTGGATGAAATTCTGAACCGCCCACCGTCCCGTGGCGCGCCGTATGTCGGGACGTCCGCGTTTACCCACAAGGCGGGGTTGCATGTCAGTGCCATCCTGAAGAACCCGCAAAGCTATGAACATTTGCCGCCCGAAACCGTGGGGAACACGCGCGTCATTCCCATGTCGAACCAAGCGGGCCAGTCGAACCTGCGCGCCCGCTTGGCGGACGGCGGCATCGCCGTCGAGCCCGGTGATCCGGCACTGGCCGAGATCCTGTCGGCGGTAAAACTGCGCGAAGATCAGGGTTATGCCTATGACAGCGCCGAGGCGTCGTTCGAGTTGCTGGCGCTGGACATGCTGGGCCGCCTTCCTGATCTGTTCGCGGTCGAGCGGTATCGCATCACGGTGGAACGGCGGATCAATGCGGCAGGGCAGCGTATCTCGGTTTCCGAGGCAGTGGTTGTGGTGCGTGTGAACGATCAGCGCGTGATGTCGGTCAGTGAAAGCGTGGACGCCGAAGGTCATGACCGAGGCCCGGTGAACGCGTTGTGGCGCGCGTTGGCCAAGGATCTGGGGCCATGGCAGGGCAGCATCGATGACATGGTCCTGACCGACTATCGCGTGCGGATCACCGGCGCAGGGACTGATGCTGTCACGCGCGTAACAATCGATTCCGCCGACGGGCAGGGGCGGAAATGGTCCACTGTCGGCGTCTCGCCGAACATCGTGGACGCAAGTTTTGAAGCCCTGATCGACGCCATCCGTTGGAAACTGCTGCGCGACAGCGCGCCCGCGTCATGAGCATTGCCGATCTGGCCGATGGTCTGCGCAGCGCGGACCCCGACCGCTATGCCATGGCCGCCCTTGCGCCGGTGGGCGCGCGGGACCGCCTGGTGACGCTTTATGCGCTGAACCTTGAACTGGCGCGGACACCGCTGCAATCGAATGAGCCGTTGATTGCCGAAATGCGCGTGCAGTGGTGGGTGGATCGCCTGCGCGCCATGGCCGACGCGCCGCCACCGCCGCATGAGTTGTTGACGCCGATCCACGACGCGTGGGGGGGCGAAGCTGCTTTACTGGCGGTGCTTGCAGAAGGTCGTCGCCGCGATGCAGGGCGCGAGCCGTTCGACACCGCGCACGACGTCGCCGATTATGTCGCAGGCACGCAGGGGGCTCTGATGCGACTTGCGGCGCGCGCGAGTGGGATCGACGCCGACATTGCGGCCAAGCAAGGGCTGGGTGCGGGCATTGCCACGTGGCTGCGTGCCCAGCCGACGCTGCAGCAGATAGGGTTGGGACTGCGCGATCCGTCACCAGAACACTTGGCCGAAATAGCGCGGCTGGGTCAGGCCGCGTTTCGGGACGCTGCGCGGCAGCGTCGGCAGGCCGGCAAAGCTTCAGTCCTTTATCCCGGACCGGGTGCGGGCGCGACCTTGCGCGCGGTGGCACAGGGGAAACCGATCCCCCCGATATCCGACTTCGCGCGCAAGGGTGGGCTCGCGCGTTTGGCGATCACGGGTCGCTGGTGGGTCAATCCTTAAGGCTTTAACGCCGTCTTCAGACATGGCGCCTAACGGTGGGTCAGCTTTGATGGACCCTGTGCATGTCCCTTCCCAGTCGCGCGCCGCCGCCACCCAGATATCTTCGCCGGATCCGAGTCCTGATCATCGACGATTCGCTGACCATGCGACGGCTTATCCGGATGGCCTTGCAGGTCGACCCGCGGATCGAGATCGTCGGTGAGGCGCGCGACGGTCGCCATGCGCGCGATCAGATCACTGCGCTGCGGCCCGACGTGCTGACGATGGATGTCGAGATGCCGGGTGAATCCGGTCTCTCGCTGCTTGAGTGGGTGATGCGCGACGCGCCTCGGCCAGTCGTGATGGTCTCGGCCGTCACCCAGGCAGGCAGCGCGGCCGCGGTCGAGGCGTTGTCGCTGGGTGCAGTCGAATGCGTACCCAAGCCATCTGCCGACCAGCGCCAACCCGATCTTGTGCCGATCCTGCGTGCCGTCTTGGCGGCCTCATTGGCGCGGGTCGCTCGGCGTGATCGACCTATGGAAGCACGACGCGTCCCGGTCGGTGCGAAAGGCTTCATCTGGAACGGGAAGTATGTGGTCATGGGGGCCTCGACCGGTGGGGTCGACGCGCTGGAGAAGGTTCTGGCGGCGCTGCCCGCCAACTGTCCGCCGATCGTCATCACACAGCATATGCCCGCCGCGTTCACCGCAAGCTTTGTTCAGCGGCTGAACGCACGGCTGCCGTTTCGGGTGGCGCTGGCTTCATCCGGCGCGCCGCTGCTGCCGGGACAGGTGCTGGTTGCGCCGGGTGGGGACAGTCATCTGTCAATCGCCACGCCGGCAAAACCGGTTTGCCTGCTGACTGACGGCCCGCCCCGGAACGGTCACCGCCCATCGGTCGACGTACTGTTCAGCTCTGCTGCCGCGCTGCGCGACCGCGCGATCGGTGTCCTGCTGACCGGTATGGGTCGTGACGGGGCAGAGGGGATGCTCGCCATGCGCCGGAACGGCGCATTGTGTCTGGCGCAGGACCGGCGCAGTTCTGTCGTGTGGGGGATGCCGCGTGTCGCGTATGAAATGGGCGCCGTCGACCGGCTGGTGCCGCTGTCGTGCATGGGAACGGAGATACTGAATGGCGCCTCGCGCACCGCTCGCTGTGTCCAGTCAGGCGGCGCGGTCGAACGGCGCGCGCCGCCCTGACGATCACGCCCGAAGGATCGAACGTCCCGCATACGCGGCGCTGGCACCCAGCACCTCTTCGATGCGGATCAGCTGGTTGTACTTTGCCAGACGGTCCGACCGGGACAGGCTGCCGGTCTTGATCTGGCCGCAGTTCGTGGCGACCGCCAGATCAGCGATGGTCGCGTCCTCGGTTTCGCCCGAGCGGTGCGACATGACGCTGGTGTATCCCGCGCGATCAGCCATGCGAACGGCATCAAGCGTTTCGGTCAGCGTGCCGATCTGATTGACCTTGACCAGCAGGCTGTTGGCACAACCCGTGCGGATACCTTCGGCCAGACGCTCGGGGTTGGTCACGAACAGGTCGTCGCCGACCAATTGAACGCGGTCACCCAGGCGATCGGTCAACAGGCGCCAGCCTTCCCAGTCATCCTCGGCGCAGCCGTCCTCGATCGACAGGATCGGATAGTCTGCGCACAGGGCGGCCAGATAATCCACGTTCTCGGCCGAGGTCAGCGATTTTCCTTCGCCGACCATTTCATACTTGCCGTTCTTGAAGTATTCGGTCGACGCGCAGTCCAGCGCCAGCATGATGTCGTCGCCGGGCGTGTAGCCTGCCTTTTCGATCGAGCGCAGGATGTAATCCAGCGCGTCGCGCGTGCTGGACAGCGCCGGTGCGAACCCGCCTTCATCGCCGATCCCGGTTGAGAAGCCGCCCGCCGACAGCTCTTTCTTCAGCGTGTGGAAGATCTCGGACCCCATCCGCACCGCCTCGCGGATGTTGTCCGCGCTGACCGGCATGATCATGAATTCCTGAATGTCGATGGGGTTGTCCGCATGCTCGCCCCCATTGATGATGTTCATCATCGGCACGGGCAGAATATGCGCGCCGGTTCCTCCGACATAGCGAAACAGGGGCTGGGTCGTGGCATCGGCCGCAGCTTTGGCCACCGCGAGCGAGACGCCGAGAATGGCGTTAGCGCCCAGACGTGATTTGTTCGGTGTCCCGTCCAGTTCGATCATCATCCGGTCGATGGCCACCTGCTCGGTCGAATCCTCACCGATCAGGTTCTCGGCGATTTCACCGTTCACGGACGCGACCGCTTGCAGGACGCCCTTGCCCAGGTAACGGGCCTTGTCGCCGTCCCGACGTTCGACTGCCTCATGCGCACCGGTCGAGGCGCCTGACGGCACCGCCGCGCGGCCCATCGTGCCGTCTTCCAGCGTGAC
Organism: Paracoccus denitrificans; assembly: GCA_003240735.1. Classification (GTDB taxonomy): domain Bacteria; phylum Pseudomonadota; class Alphaproteobacteria; order Rhodobacterales; family Rhodobacteraceae; genus Paracoccus; species Paracoccus denitrificans_A. Next base: position 10,030 of record QFNE01000018.1, read on the forward strand.
GTCGACTTCGACAGTGGGGTTCCCCCGGCTGTCCAGGATCTCGCGGGCAAAGATGTCGATGATGGCGGTCATGTCATGCTCCGGGGCTGTGATATGGGTCGCCGCATGTCTAGCGTCACGCCGCCGGGGCGGAAAGCGCTATTCCGAGCGCGGCTCCAGATCAGCCCAGATCGGCAGGTGGTCCGATGCCTTGCGCGCAAGCGGCGTGTCGAAGACGCCCGATGCACTGACCTGCAGCGAAGGGCTGATGGCGATGCGGTCGTATCGCAGTTGCGGGAACGGGGCCGGCCAACTTGGCCCGGGCGCGATGACGTGGAGCCCGTCCAGCGATTCCAGCCCCCGGTCGTCATGCCATTCATTGAAATCACCCGTCACGGCAACGGCCTGTCCACCGATCCGCGCGGCCTTGGCCGTCAGCCGCGCCAACTGCGCCCGGCGCGATGACCGCGCCAAGCCCAGATGCACGGCAATGATGGTGATGCCCGGCAGCACCAGCGCCAAGGCACCGCGTGGTTCAATCCCCGGCAACGGCAGGCGGCGGACCCGCGCGACTTCGGCCAGATCAGGGCGGATCAGGATGGTCTGTCCATGCCAGCCAAGCGACTGATCGGACGTACCCAGATGCGGCGCCGGGACAAGTCCGGTTGCTTCGGCAATCAGATTGCGGGGCAGTGCCTCGGGTCGTGCGCCAAACCGAAAATCGACCTCTTGCAGCGCGACAACGTCGGCGCCGACGTCGCGGATCACCGCCAGATTACGCTCTGGCGCATGGGGACCGGTCATGCCGCGACACTTGTGGAGGTTATAGCTTGAGAGTCGGATCTTCATCGCATTCCGCTGGGCCGGGCCGAACTAGACGTCCCACAGGTGCTTAGGTTCCGCAATACGTGACCCAAACCGCCTCGGTCTCTGATGGCGCGTCGGCAAGGTCGTCCCAATCGGACTGCGCGTCCAGCGGGTGGGTGACCGCGTCCAGAAGGCGATGAAACGGCGCATAATCACCGCCGACAGCGGCAGTGATCACCTGCTGGATGCGGTGGTTTCTGGGGATGCGTCTGGGGTTGACCCGTGCCATCGCCGCATGATCAGGCGCACGCGCCAGCCACCGCGACTGCCAATGCGCGAATTGATCGTCATCGCCGAACGCCGTGGGCACCTCTGCATCGGTCAACGAGACGAACGTCTGGGTGAAGTCTGCGCCGCGGTTCGCCATCAGCGTCAACAGGTCTTCGATCAGCCTCTGGTCGTCATCGTTCGGGTTGGTCAGGCCCAGCTTGTGACGGAAAACTTCAAGCCACGCGGCCTGATACAGGTCGGGGAAGCGATGGACCGCCTCGGTTGCGTCGGCAATGGCCTTCGCCTCTTCCCCCATCAGTGGGATGAGGCAGGACGCCAGCTGCGCAAGGTTCCAGACCGCGATGTTGGGCTGGTTCGAGTAGGCATAGCGACCATTCCGGTCGATCGACGAAAAGACCGTATCGGGGTGATAGACGTCCATGAACGCGCACGGACCATAATCGATCGTCTCACCCGACACTGACATGTTGTCGGTGTTCATGACGCCGTGGATGAACCCAAGGCCCATCCAACCCGCGATGGTCCGGGCCTGCCGTGCAATGACGCCGTTCAACAGATCAAGCGGCGTCTTGGCGTCGGGATAGTGGCGCGCGATGACGTGCTCGGTCAGCGCACGAAGCCGGGCCTCGTCACCGCGAATGGCGTAAAACTCGAACGTGCCGACACGGATGTGACTGGACGCCACGCGACACAGAACGGCGCCGGGAAGGGCGGTTTCGCGCTGGACCTTGTCGCCAGTGGCGACCGCGGCCAGCGCGCGTGTCGTGGGGATGGCCATGGCCGCCATGAATTCGCTGACCAGATACTCGCGCAGGACCGGCCCCATCCACGCGCGCCCGTCACCCATCCGGGAAAATGGCGTCGGTCCGGACCCTTTCAGTTGCAGGTCGAACCGGTGGCCATCGGGTGCCACGACTTCGCCCAACAACAGCGCGCGACCGTCGCCAAGCTGCGGAGACAGTCCACCGAACTGGTGACCTGCGTAGGCCTGCGCCAAGGGGTCCGCGCCCAATGGCATCCGGTTGCCGGCCAGCATCGCAACCCCGTCCGCGCTGCGCAGCCAGTCGGGGCTGATGCCCAACCGCTCTGCCAGCGCGTCGTTGACCGATATCAAGCTTGGCAGCGCCACTGGCGTCGCCGGGGTGCGGGCGAAGAAGCCCTCTCCCAGCCGGGCATAGCTGTTGTCGAACGGGATGGGACGTTGGTCTGTCATGGGGGTTATCTGGGTAGCCGCGAGGCCGAATGAAAGGCTAAAGGGCGCGCCATCCGATATCGCGGCGATAAAACCCTTCGGGCCAATCAATGGCGTCGGCCAGCGCATAGGCACGGTCACGCGCCTCGGTCAGCGTGTCGGCGCGCCCGGTTGCGGCGAGCACGCGCCCACCTGTGGCGATCAACTGTCCGTCCCGTTCTGATGTGCCCGCCTGAAAGACCATCTGGGTCGAGGATTCGGGCAGATCACCCACCCCCCTGATCACGCTGCCTTTGACATAGTCACCGGGATAGCCGTCAGCCGCCAGAACCACGGTCAGCGCATGGTCGTCCGCCCAGTTCACGGTGATGTCGGCCAGCCGACCTTCGACGCATGCCTGAATCAGATCCAGCGCCTGCGCGCCCAGTCGCATCATCAGCACCTGACATTCCGGATCACCGAAACGGACGTTGTATTCAACCAGCCGCGCCTCGCCGTCCTTGATCATCAGGCCGACATACAGGACGCCCTGGAACGGTGTGCCACGTCGCGCCATCTCGGCGACGGTCGGGCGGACGATCCACTCCATCACCTGCGCCTGAAGGTCGTCGGTCAGGATCGGTGCGGGGGAATAGGCGCCCATGCCGCCGGTGTTGGGCCCCGTATCGCCGTCGCCAACGCGCTTGTGGTCCTGCGCAGTCCCGATGGGCAGGCAGCTGTCGCCGTCGCACAGGACAAAGAAGCTCGCCTCTTCGCCTTCCATGAATTCCTCGATGACGACTTCAGCGCCCGCTGCACCGAATGCGCCACCGAATGCGTCGTCGATAGCGGCACTCGCTTCGGCCAGCGTCATGGCGACGGTCACGCCTTTGCCTGCCGCCAGTCCGTCGGCCTTGATGACGATGGGTGCCCCGGTCTGGGCGATGTAGGCATGCGCATCCGCCGCATTGTCGAACCGCGCCCACGCGGCGGTCGGCGCATCGCAGGCGTCGCAGATTTCCTTGGTGAACGACTTCGACGCCTCAAGCATCGCGGCGGCTTTCGATGGGCCAAAGCATGGCACGCCAGCCGCCCGCAGCGCGTCGGCCACGCCCGCGGCAAGCGGGGCTTCGGGGCCGATCACGACCAGGTCGATTGCGTTCTCCTCGCAGAACGCCACCACGGCGACGCCATCCAGAATGTCCAGATCGGCGCTGCGCCCGATTGCAGCTGTTCCCGGGTTGCCGGGTGCCACCATCAGGCGGTCGCATTTCGGGTTTAAGCGAATGGCCCAAGCCAGCGCATGTTCACGCCCGCCGCCGCCAAGGATCAGGATGTTCATGGCCGTGCCCCCGTTGATATGCGCCCCGCTTTAGGGTGCGGGGGCAGAACCCTCAAGCCGCAACATCGGGCGGGGGGGGGGGGGCGCGCCGCTTGATCAGCCGCAAGGGATGGGCCACATCAGGAACATGGAACTGTTCGAAGACGACAACCCCGATCCCGGCGCCAGCCCCGGCAACGCCCCTGCGCTGAGCGTGTCGGAAATCTCTGGCGCGGTGAAGCGCGTGATCGAGGGAGAGTTCGGTCGCGTCCGCGTCCGGGGCGAGGTCGGCCGCGTCAGTCGCCCGGCATCGGGACACCTGTATTTCGACCTGAAGGACGACAACGCCACGATCGCCGCTGTCAGCTGGCGCGGCGCGGTGTCCAAACTGACTCATCGCCCCGAAGAGGGGATGGAGATCATCGCCACGGGCCGTCTGACGACCTTTCCGGGCCAGTCGAAGTATCAGCTGATCGTCGAGGATGTCGTGCCGGCGGGCGCTGGCGCGCTGATGGCCATGCTGGAACAGCGGCGCAAGATGCTGGCCGCCGAAGGCATCTTTGACACGAACCGGAAACGGCCGATCCCGTATCTGCCACAGGTGATTGCGGTCGTCACCTCACCCTCCGGCGCGGTCATCCGTGACATTCTGCATCGTCTGCGTGACCGCTTTCCGTCGCGCGTCCTGATCTGGCCGGTTGCCGTGCAGGGCCGCGATTCCGCGCCGCAGGTCGCCGCCGCGATCCGGGGCCTGAACGCCATCGGCGACGGGGATGCCTTGCCCCGTCCGGATCTGATCATCGTTGCACGCGGTGGCGGCTCGATCGAGGATCTGTGGGGCTTTAACGAAGAAATCGTCGTCCGTGCGGTGGCGGAAGGAACGATCCCGCTGATTTCCGCCGTCGGGCATGAAACCGACACGACGCTGATCGACCACGCGGCTGATCTTCGCGCGCCAACTCCGACCGCCGCCGCCGAAATGGCGGTCCCGGTCCGGGCCGAGCTTGCAGCGCGCATGGCCGAAAGCCACGCACGGTTGATCCGCGCAATCGGCGTCCGCCATCAGACGCCCCGTCAGCGGCTGATCGACATCGGCCGCGCGTTGGCGCGTCCGCAGATGCTGGTCGAACCCAAGCGGCAGCGATTGGACCTGACCGGACCGCGGCTCGAATCCTCGCTGCGCAGTTTCACGCGCGATCGCCGTTCGCGGGTCGATCGTCTGCACCTGCCGGCATTTGCGCTGCGGACGTTCACGTCGAAGGCACGCGCGCGCTTCGCCGCCGTGGCCGAGCGTCCTGAACCGGCGCTGAGGCGTGATCTGGCGCAGTCGATGCGGCAACTGGCGCAGCTGGGCGCAAGGCTTGTCGCCGCACGGGCGCGCACGTTGGCCGATACGAGGCGGGTTTTGGTCGAACGGCGGCGCGCATTGTCTCAGACCGCGCTGCGGCTGGATCAAATCATCCCGCGTCAGTTGGCGGATCGCCACGCCGCGCTGGTTCGGTTGGACCGGACGCGCCAGTCGCTCGGATACACCGAAACGCTGCGTCGCGGCTTTGCGGTGGTGCGAGCTGGCGACCAGATCGTCACGACGGCCGCCGGGGCTTTGACCCACGATCCGCTGATCATCCAGTTCCAGGATGACAGCGTCGTCGTCCGTCACCCCACGCCAGCCGGTGATCAGACTGCGACCCCGAAAAAGAAAGCGGCCCGTCCAAAGACAAGGGACGAGCCGAAAGGTCAGATGGACCTGCTCTAGGATTATCGGGGCAGGGTGGCTGCCTCGCGGGCCCGCGCCTCGATACCCGACCAGTCGCCGTTAGCCTGTGCTTCGGGCGTCGCGATCCAGCTGCCACCGACGCAGACAACGTTCGGGCAGGACAGGTACTCGGCCGCGTTTTGCAGTGAGATACCGCCCGTCGGGCAGAAGTGCAGCTTGGCGAGGGGCGCGGACAAAGCCTTCAGCATGAGCGTGCCACCGGCGGCAGACGCCGGAAAGAACTTCATCATCGTAAAGCCATAGTCGGCCGCCCGCATTGCCTCGGACGCGGTGGAAACGCCGGGCAGGATCGGCAGACCGGCCTCGATACAGGCCTGCACGATCGGATCGGTCAGTCCGGGCGATACCGCAAAGGTCGCGCCCGCATCCTTGGCCCGGAACACGTCGTCGCGCGTCAGGACCGTGCCTGCGCCGACATGACCACCGGGCAGTTTCGCCATGGCGCGGATCGCATCAAGGCCGGCATCGGTGCGCAGCGTGACTTCCAGAACGGTCAGCCCGCCCGAAATCAGCGCGCGGCCCAGGTCTGCGGCGCGGCTGGCATCCGGGACCGTAAGGACCGGGATGACGGCGGCCAATTCGCATAGCGCACGGGTGCGTTGGGATTGTTCCTGGGGCGACAGCGCGGATTGGGTCATTGGACGTCCTGACGAGTTGAAGGATTCAAGGCGGGATCAGCCGCCATAGCTGCGGGCGCTGCTGCCTCCACCTGCGGCGGGGGCCGCGGTTCTGGCCGCGCCAAATCCGCCACGCTGGGTCACCTGCGCCGCGCTCATCGGTGCTTTGCCAATGGTCGAGGGCGCGCGGTTGAACGTGGTCGTTGGCACCTTGCCGGCGCCACGGTTGTTGGCGAAGGTCTGGTTGCCGTTCGGCGTCGAATACCCACCCGGCGTCTTGATCATCGGCTGGCTGAAGACGCCACCGCGCCCGCCCAGCATCGACCCGATCATGTAGCCGACAAGCAGCGGCATGAACGAAAACCCGCCGCCCTGATTCTGAGCGCCCTGCGCGGGGTCGGCACCGCATTCGCCAACGCCGTGTTCCTGTTCACACAGCTCTTTCGAAGCATAGCGCGGTGCGGTTTCCAGATGTTCTTTCTCGGCCGCGGCGAACTGGGTCTTGCAGTCATCCTCGGTGAAGAACAGCCCGCCTTTCTGGGCCGCAGCGATACAGGATTGCAGGTCGGGAAAGGCCTCGGCGTCGGTCTGTTCTTCCTTGCAGGCGGCCAGCGTCAGGACGGTCGCCCCAGCCAGCAGCAGCGCGACGTGCCGGGAACGTTTCGGCGCCCCGGGGGTGATGGGGGCATTCTCAGCGGGGATGCGGTCATCTTTCATGGCTCAGCCCTCGATGAAATGGGGTTTGAAACGGGACAGGTTGTGCGTAATGCGGGACCGATCCTCGCGGACGCCCAGGCCCGCACATTCGGCGCCGATGATCCAAGCGCCAAGAACCGGGTGGAACCCGTCAAAGTTGCCAAGCGGCGCCAGCGCCTGAACGATCTGGATGTGATGATCGTAGGTGTCATCGGGCGCGCGTTCGGTTTCTGCGCCGTCCTGCGTGATGACGACCCCGGCACCTTCGCGCGAAAAGATCGGCTTGGTGACAAACCCTTGCTGCATCACCGGCTGTGCCGCACGGATTGCGTCGGCGAACGGGTTCGCCTCGCCGCGACGAACGGCCTCGACGTCAGAGGCAAAGAACGCAGGCAGCAGGTTCGGATGGTCCGGGAACAGGTGCCACAGCAGCGGCAGCAGACCCTTGTTTGACAGGATACCCTTCCACGGCGGCTCGATGAAGCGGGTCTGGGACGGCTGCAGATACGGGGCGAAATCGTCCCGAAACATGTCTTCCCATGGATAAAGCTTGAACAGCGTCCCGATCACTCTGCCTTCATCGTCCGCGAACTGGCCATCCTCGGTGACTCCAATGGCGGACAGATCGGTGAAATGCGCGCCAAGGCCCGCCTCGCGGGCGGCCCAGGCCAGCGCCTCGACGGTCGCGTAATCTTCGGGATTGTCCTTGTCGGCGGTGAAATGGATGTCTTCGTCCTGCTGGGCGACCTGCGCCCAACGTTCGACCAGCGCCTCGTGAATGCGGTTGAACTGGTCGGTGTCGGGGCCAAGGACACCAGCCGCCTGCTGTTCCTCCAGCCACAGCCACTGGAATGACGCGGATTCGTAAAGCGACGTGGGCGTGTCGGCGTTGTATTCCAAAAGCTTCGCGGGCCCCTTGCCATCATAGGCCAGATCGAAACGGCCATAGACCTCGGGCTCTCCGCCCTGCCAGCTTTGGGCGACGAAATCCCAGTGCGCGCGCGGGATATCCAGCCGCATCATCCAATCCTCATTCGCCAAGGCGAAATCGACCGCGTCACGGCACATGCCATGCAGCTCAGTCGCCGGATCCTCGATCTCATGCTCGATCTCGGCCAGCGTGAACCGATAGGCGGAGGTTTCGTCCCAATAGGGTTCCCCGCCCATGTCGGCGAAACTGAAGCCAAGCTCGGTCGCGCGGTCGCGCCAGCCGGGCCGTTCGGAAAGGGTGACTTTCTGCATCCTGCTCCTCATCGGGGTGCAGCCATGATGTGGCGGCTGAGGCCACAGGATGCAAGCAATTACCTTAGCGAGAGGCGGCCGTCCCCAGTGCTTCGCCGGACAATAGCTGGGCGTTGCCACCCGATGCCGTCGTGTCGATGCAGACGTGACGCTCATGAACGGCGTGGCCTTCGTCGATGCCGCCGATCAGGGGAATGATGGCACCTTCGCGCTTGGCCAGAGCCTGCGCAAAGCTGCGCCCCTGATCGTCATCACCCCACCAGACGATACCGCCCAGATTGCGCAGGTTGGTCAGAACCGCCGGTTCGGGCAGGAAGTTCACCTCGACGGCTGAGCCGCCAAACGACCTGATTTGCGCGGCCTGCGCAGCCGCGGCGTCAGCACCCGGTCCAAGGCACAGGATCGGATCGCGGGACAAGGAGGAAAGGCGGTTCGACTCTCCCGTGGGTCCGGGCAGATCGGTTTCCTTGACCGGGCGGCCTTCGTCCTTGGCCGCGTCGATCAGCCGCTGCAGGTCCTCGGATCGACCGGACTGCGGCTGTCCTGACGGGCCGGTCGGCACTGCGGTGAATCGCTCGACATAGGTCGGTCCGCCCGCCTTGGGTCCGGTGCCCGACAATCCCTCGCCGCCAAAGGGTTGGCTGCCGACAACCGCGCCGATCTGGTTGCGGTTGACGTAGACGTTGCCGGCGTGGATGCCCGCTGACAGCTGATCAACCCGCGATTCAATGCGGCTGTGCAGGCCGAACGTCAGGCCGTAGCCGGTCGCGTTGATGTCGGCCATGACCTGCTCCAACCCGTTAGCCGGAAAGGTCGCCACGTGCACGACCGGGCCGAAAATTTCCTGACCCATTTCGGTGATGTCCTTCACGCGGATCAGCGTGGGCGCAACGAACCGGGCGGGGTCGGGGCTCTCGCCTTCGGCCAAGACGCGTCCATCGGCGCGTGCTTTGTCGATATGTGTGCGGATGGTGGCAACGGCGTCCCCATCAATGATGGGTCCGATGTCGGTTGAGATATGCGCCGGGTCGCCGACAGTCAGTTCGTCCATCGCGCCCGTCAGCATCGTCAGAACCGTGTCGGCCACGTCTTCCTGCAGGTAAAGACACCTCAGGGCTGAACAGCGTTGACCCGCCGACTGGAAACCCGACGCCACGATATCGCGCACGGCCTGTTCGGGCAGTGCGGTGGAATCGACGATCATCGCATTCAACCCGCCGGTTTCCGCGATCAGCGGCGCGGTCGGGGACAGGTTGTCGGCCATGCTGCGACGGATCGCCAGTGCGGTGTCGGTCCCGCCCGTGAAGACGACGCCGTCCACGCGCGGATCGGCTGTCAGTGCGGCACCGACGGTCGCGCCGTCGCCCGGCAGCAGTTGCAGCGCTGCGGCCGGCACGCCGGCGCGCATCATCAGATCGACCGCAAGATGTGCAATCAGCGGCGTCTGTTCGGCGGGCTTAGCAAGAACAGCATTCCCAGCAGCCAGCGCCGCAGCGATCTGGCCTGTGAAAATCGCCAGGGGGAAGTTCCACGGGCTGATCGCCACGATCACGCCACGCGCCGGGTTGCACAGTTCCTGCACACGCGCGGCGTAGTAGCGCAGGAAATCCACCGCCTCGCGCAGTTCGGCCAGGGCGTCCGCCCATGTCTTGCCAGCCTCTCGGGCCAGCAGGGCAAAGATGTGGGGTGCCTCTGCCTCATACAGATCAGCCGTGCGGCGCAGGGTTTCGGCCCGAACCGAGGCGGGCGCTGCCCAAGGTGCTGCTGCGGCGACGGCGGCCGCGACCTGGTCTGGCGTGGCATCAGCCACGTGCCCGATGACCGCGCCGGTCGCTGGGTTGGTGACGGGGTGGGTTGGCCCGTCCGGCAGCGAAATGGCCAGAATGGGTCCCGCAAACTCATCGACAGACATGAATGCGTCACGCGCCGCGGCGGCGGCATCGAAGACCGGCCGATCTGCCCAATCCGCCCCGCCGGAGTTTTCACGTTCCGGCGCAAACATCGCCGGACCGCGCACCAGCCGCGGATTGTCCATCACCGGCATCGTCTCAAGCGCGGTGATCGGGCAGGCGGCGACCGTTTCCGGCGGGATCGCATCGTCGACGACCTGATTGACGAACGAGGAGTTCGCGCCGTTTTCCAGCAGACGCCGCACCAGATAGGCCAGCAATTCGCGGTGCGCACCGACGGGGGCGTAGATTCGCAGGCGGGTCTTGTGATCCTTCTGGACCAGTTCATGCAGGCTTTCGCCCATGCCGTGCAGACGCTGAAACTCAAAGTCGCGGCCCTCGGCCATGTCCAGAATTGCGGCCACGGTGTGGGCGTTGTGGGTGGCAAACATCGGGTAGACTCGGTCGCCCATGCCCAGCAGTCGCCGCGCCAAGGCGATATAGCTCGCATCAGTTCCCAGCTTGCGGGTGAAGACAGGGAAATCGGGCAGGCCCAGAACCTGCGCCCGTTTTATCTCGGCGTCCCAATAGGCGCCCTTGACGAGACGGATCATGATCTTGCGGTCCAGCCGGACGGCCAGATCGTGTAGCCAGTCAATGGCGGGACCGGCGCGCCGTCCATAGGCCTGCACCACGACACCGAATCCGTCCCAGCCCGCCAGTTCCGGGTCGGCCAGAACAGCCTCGATCACCTGCAGCGACAATGTCAGACGATACGATTCCTCGGCGTCGATGTTCAGCGGCATGTCCGCCGCCGCAGCGGTGCGGCAAAGATCGCGCAGCACCGGCACCAGTTCGGCCATCACGCGCGCCTCTTGCGCAGTCTCATAGCGGGGGTGCAGGGCGGACAGCTTGATCGAGATGCCGGGGTTATCGCGCACGTGGCCCTTTCGGCACGCGGTCGCGATCGCGTCAATCGCGTCGCCATACGCCCGGGCATAATTGTCGGCATCGGCTTGCGTCATCGCCGCTTCGCCCAGCATGTCATAGGATTGGGTTTCTGTCGGCCGCTGCCGGGCGCGTTCCATCGCGGACTGGATGGTTTCGCCCAGAACGAACTGGCGGCCCATCTCTCGCATCGCGCGAGTGACGGCGGCACGGATCACTGGCGTGCCAAGGCGTCGCACGGCCGAGCGGATCAGCCCTGCGTTCTTGCGGTCCAGAACGCCGCCCGTCAGCATCAACCCACGCGTGGACAGGTTCACCATCCGCGACCGGGACCGCCCGGCATGGCTGCCCCAGTCGGCAGGCGCGATCTTGTCGGCAATCAGCGCGTCGGAGGTTTCGGTATCCGGCACCCGCAGAAGCGCCTCGGCCAGCGTCATCAGCGCCAGACCTTCGTCGGTCGAAAGGCCGTATTCCGCCAGAAACACCTCCATCAGGCCGGGGTGCAGCTGTTCGCGGATACGGCGGACCAAATCGGCGCCAGCCGCGCTGATGCGGGCGCGGTCGGCGGGCGACAGGTCGGCCTCGGCAATCAGATCGCGCAGTAGCGGCGTCTCGGCCGTCAATGTGCGCGCGTCGATGGCGGCAAGTGTCGGGTCGAAAGGGATTGTCAGGTCGGGGGATTCGGCGGGCAGGGGCATCAGTCAGGCTCCTTGACTTTTAACGACTGATATACCTTCGCTTGATGGCGATCTTCCCAAAGTGTGGTGCGGGTATGGGCGAAACGACCAAAGATGACGACTCGGGCAGCGCGTTTTCTCTGGACCGGACCGATCGCAAGATGCTGGCCGTTCTGGCGCGCGATGGACGCATCAGCCTGACCGATCTTGCGACGACTGTCGGCCTGTCCAAAACACCGGTGCAGTTGCGGATGCGGCGAATGGAACGCGCAGGGATCATTGCCGGATACCGCGCCGTGCTGGACCCTGTGCGGCTGGGCGCCGCGCATGTGGCGTTCGTCGAGGTTCGCCTTTCCGATACCAGAGAACCCGCATTGCAAGCCTTCAACAAGGCCGTGCTGGCTGTATCCGAGATTGAGGAATGTCACATGGTGGCAGGCGGATTCGATTATCTGCTCAAGGTGCGCACGACCGACATCACCGAGTATCGCCGCGTGATGGGTGAGCGGATCAGCAGTCTGCCCCACGTCGCCGCCACGTCGACATATGTCGCAATGGAAGCAGTCAAGGACGATACGGCGGCAATTCCGGCAATCTGACTGATTTCTGTGCAAATCTATCCTTGTACAGATGCTTTCGCTTGCCGAGCGCGTCGGAGTGCGCAGAATGCTGATCATCAGAACGACAGGTCCGGGCGCACTGACGCCACAACCTGCACAACGGGAGTTTTCTTAATGAGCCGGATGTTCACCTTGCGCGCGGTCCTGCTGGCGACAGCCACCGCCTTTGCCCCTGCGGCATTCGCGGCAACGCCCGCCGATACGCTCGTCGTGGCGGCCACCATCGACGACATCATCAGCCTTGACCCGGCGCAGAGCTTCGAGTTCTCGGGCAACGACGTCGACCAGAACCTTTATGACCGACTGGTCGACTTCAACCCGCTGGACCTTGAGGCGGGCTTCCAACCCTCGCTGGCGGAAAGCTGGAAAATGGGTGACGACGGCAAGTCGCTGACCCTGACCATGCGCGAAGGCGTCAATTTCCACTCCGGCAACCCCGTCCGCGCCGAAGACGCGGCATGGTCGCTGCAGCGCGCGGTCAAGCTGGACCTCTCGCCCGCGTTCATCCTGACGCAGTTCGGTCTGACCAAGGACAACGTCGAAGAAATGGTGACGGCTGAAGGCAACACGCTGACCATTCGTTTTGACAAGGCATACGCCGAAAGCTTTGTGCTGAACTGTCTCACCGCAAACGTCGGTTCGGTCGTCGACAAGGAGCTGGTCCTGCAGCACGTCGATGGTGAGGATCTGGGCAACAAGTGGTTGTCGACAAACGACGCAGGTTCCGGCCCGTTCACCCTTGGCGCGTGGCGCCCGAACGAAGCGGTGCAGTTGCTGGCCTTTGCTGACTACTTCGAAGGCGCGCCCAAGCTAAAGCGCGTCATCGTCAAGAACGTCGCCGAGTCGAGCGCGCAGCGTTTGCAGCTGGAAAAAGGTGACATCGACGTCGCCCGCAACCTGACGCCGACCGACATCCAGTCGATTTCGTCGAATGCCGATCTTAAGGTAAACGACGAGGTTCGCGGCCGGATCCTGTATATGGGACTTAGCCAGAAGGACGAGAACCTGTCCAACCCGGCTGTCATTCAGGCCATGCGCCACGTCGTCAACTTCGAAGGCATGAACGACACCTTCCTGAAAGGTCAGTGGAAGATCCACCAGAACTTCATCCCCGAAGGTTATCTGGGCGCGTCCGATGACAACTCGTGGACCTACGACCCAGCCGCAGCCAAGAAGATCTTGGAAGATGCGGGCGTGAAGCCGTTCACCGTGACGACCAAGGTCCGGGATCTGCGCGAATATCTGGACGTGGCACAGACCGTGCAGGCGTCCATGGCCGAAGCCGGGATCACACTGAAGATCGAGCAGATGACCGGTGCTCAGGTGCTGGACGCCTACCGCGCGCGCGAAGTTCCGATCTTCCTGGGGGAATGGGGACCTGATTACTCCGACCCGCAGACGAATGCCGGCACGTTCGCAATCAATCCCGACAATGAGGCCAAGGGATCGACCCTTGCATGGCGCAATAGCTATGTCCCGCCGCAGGAAATGCAGGATGCAGTCGCGGCCGCAACCATCGAATCCGACACGCCCAAACGCACGCAGATGTATCTGGATATCCAGAAACAGTTCCACGAGACCGCGCCAATTCTGCCGCTGTTCCAGCGAGTCGAACAGGCCGGTCTGCGTGCCGACGTGAAAGACTGGTCCGGCGGCGGCGCTGTCGCCTCGGTCCAGTACAAACAGGTCAGCAAGGGCGAATAAGCTCGTGACGATGACCCAGACGAATGGGGGGCAGCCCACGCTGCCCCCTTCCTCATCGCCGCCGCGCCATCGCGCCGCCGCATGGGGTCGACGCGCACGGCGCGCGGGTGGCTTCCTTCTGTCGTTGGCGCTGACGCTTTTGGGGCTGTTGGTCGTGACGTTCGTCATCGGCCGGGTCATGCCCATTGATCCGGTGATGAAGATTGTCGGCGAACGGGCCACGCCCGCGCAGATCGAGGCGGCGCGCGCGTCGCTCGGCTTGGACCTGCCTCTTTACAAACAATTCTTTATCTACATCACCGACGTGGTCAGGGGCGATTTCGGGCGCTCCATCTCGACCGGACACCAGGTTGCAGACGATTTGCGGCGCGTGTTCCCCGCGACGCTGGAACTGGCGACGCTTGGCACGTTGATCGGGGTCTGCGTCGGGGTACCGTTGGGCGTGATCGCTGCGGCAAACCGGGGCGGGATCATAGACCAGATTGCGCGAGTGGTCGCACTGATCGGGTATTCGATGCCGATCTTCTGGCTGGGGCTGATGGGGCTTTTGCTGTTCTATGGGATCCTTGGCTGGGTCGGTGGACCGGGTCGGCAGGACATCCTGTATGACGGCATGGTGCCGGAAGTGACGCGCCTGCTGCTGATCGATACGTTGATCGCACGCGACTGGGGTGCATTCCGCGATGCATTCGGCCACATCATCCTGCCAGCGTCGCTGCTGGGGTATTTCAGTCTGGCCTATATCAGCCGCATGACGCGCAGCTTCATGCTGGAACAGCTGTCGGCCGAGTACATCACGACGGCGCGTGTCAAAGGGCTTTCGGAACGTGCCGTCGTGTGGCGGCATGCGCTGCGCAACATCGCCGTGCCGCTGATCACCGTCATCGCGCTCAGCTTCGGAGGGCTTCTGGAAGGCTCGGTCCTGACAGAGATCATCTTCAGCTGGCCGGGCATCGGCAGCTACGTCACCAAGGCGCTTCTGGCCGGGGACATGAACGCCGTTCTGGGCGGGACAGTCCTGATCGGCGTCTGCTTTATCGGGCTGAACCTGTTCAGTGACCTCCTTTACCGCTTTCTAGATCCGAGGTCCCGATGACCGACGCAACGAACCACCTGTCCACGCGCGAGTGGCTACTGTCACCTGCGCCGACGACCCGGCGTCAGGCCCGTCTTGGGGCGTTCTATCAAGGCTGGCTGACGTTCCGGACGAACAAGCTTGCGATGCTGGGGCTGATGATCCTCATCATCCTGCTGTTGACTGCGGCATTCGCGCCCTGGATCTCGCCCTACAACCCGCTGGCACAAAGCCTGCAGGACCGGCTGCAACCACCGTCCAGCGCGCATTGGCTGGGCACAGATGCGCTGGGACGCGATATCCTGTCGCGGATCATCTGGGGCAGCCGCGTGACCCTGTTCATCGTGGCGACTGTTGCCATCATCTCTCCGATCATCGGGTTGATCATCGGCACCGTGGCTGGCTTTGCCGGCGGCTGGGTCGATGAGGTGCTGATGCGCATCACCGATATCTTCCTGGCCTTTCCCAAGCTGATTCTGGCGCTTGCGCTGGTCGCAGCTCTGGGGCCGGGCATCTTCAACGCCGTTCTGGCGCTGGCGATCACGGGTTGGCCGCCTTACGCCCGTCTTGCCCGGGCCGAAACGCTGGCAATCCGAAACAGCGACTATATCGCGGCGGCGCGCCTTCAGGGTGCCGGCAAGATGCGGCTGCTGATCGGGCATATCTGGCCGATGTGCATCAGTTCGATGATCGTCCGGGTGGCGCTGGACATGGCCGGAATCATCCTTTCCGCAGCAGGTCTGGGCTTTCTTGGCCTTGGCGCTCAGCCGCCGTTGGCTGAATGGGGCAACATGATTTCGGACGGCCGGACCTACATCCTTGATCAATGGTGGGTGGCGGCGATGCCGGGGCTGGCGATCTTCATCGTCAGTCTGGCCTTCAACCTGCTGGGTGACGGGCTGCGCGACGTGCTCGACCCGAAAGGGGCGCGCGAATGACTGACAAATCCCAACCCCTTTTGTCAGTGCGCAACCTACGCGTCGCGTTCCCCAGCCGTCGCGGCCTGTTCGAGGCGGTCCGTGGCGTCAGCTTTGATCTGGGCCGCGAACGTCTTGGCGTCGTCGGTGAATCCGGTTCCGGCAAGTCAATGACGGGCAGGGCGATCCTTGGGCTGGTTCGCCCGCCCGGGATCGTGACTGCCGATCGGCTGGACCTTAACGGGCAGTCGATCCTGAACCGGTCGGAACGGGAAATGCGCCGCATCCGCGGCAACAGGATCAGCATGGTCATGCAGGATCCGAAATTCAGCCTGAACCCGGTGATGACGGTCGGTGATCAGATCATCGAAGCCTATCGGCTGCACGCGGGCGGCGGTCGCGCCACGGCCAGAACCAAAGCGTTGGAGATGCTGGCCGCGGTCCAGATCCGCGATCCTGAACGCGTCTTTCGATCCTATCCGCACGAGGTGTCGGGCGGGATGGGGCAGCGCATCATGATCGCCATGATGCTGGCCCCCAACCCCGAGATCTTGATCGCGGATGAGCCGACAAGCGCGCTGGACGTGTCCGTCAGGACCGAAGTTCTCAACATCATGGACCGGCTGGTGCGTGATCGCGGTATGGGGCTGATCTTCGTCAGTCACGACCTGAACCTTGTGGCGCAGTTCTGTGACAGGGTTCTCATCATGTATGCCGGCCGCGTGGTCGAGGAACTGGCCGCGCGCAACTTGCACTCGGCCAAGCATCCCTACACGCGCGGGTTGCTGAACAGCCTGCCCCGTCTGGATCATCCGGTCGAACGTCTTGCGGTTCTGGAACGGCAAGAGAACTGGCGCACGGATGAAATCATGACGAACCAACCGGGGGGCATCTGATGGCGACGCCGATGCTGGAGGTCAAGGACCTGAACGTGTGGTTCGGCCATGCCCCCGACCGTGTAGACGCCGTCAGAGGGGCGAGCTTTTCAGTCGCCGAGGGTGAAAGCTTTGGGCTGGTCGGTGAAAGCGGCTCGGGCAAATCGACGATCCTGCGGGCGATCACAGGACTGGCGGAAACCTGGTCCGGGCGAATTGCGGTCGCGGGCGACGTCGTCACCGGCAGCCACCGCGACCGGAAGTTTCACAAGCTGGTGCAGATGGTCTTCCAGGACCCCTACGCCAGTCTGCACCCGCGTCATTCCGTCGACCGCGTCCTGTCGGAGACCCTGCACCTTCAGGGCTTTCAGGATGTCGACAAGCGGATCGGGAAGCTACTGGACGACGTGGGCCTGGGCGGCAGCTTTCGCTTTCGCTATCCCCACCAGTTGTCCGGTGGCCAGCGTCAGCGTGTCGCTGTGGCGCGCGCCCTCGCGGCCGAGCCGCGGCTTCTGCTGCTGGACGAACCGACCAGCGCACTGGATGTCAGCGTACAGGCCGAGATCCTGAATCTGTTGACCGACCTGCGGCAGGAGCGCGGTCTGACCTATGTCATGGTCAGCCACGATCTGGCCGTTGTCAGCCATATGTGCGACCGGCTTGCCGTGATGCGCGGGGGCGAGATCGTCGAGATCATGGGTGTCGACCAGCTGCGGACAAGCGGGGCGGTTCAGCCTTACTCTCGTGATCTGATCACGGCGTCCCAAGGCTATCTGCGCGCGTGACATCTGCGTCATGGTGACCGCCTTGTCCGCCCTGGCCTTTCGCCGGGGCGGATGATGGTTATATCTGGAACCGGACATAACGGGCAGGGGGATCAGGTGGCACGACGGATACTGGCATTCGCCGCGATCATGCTGGTTGGCGCAATGGGCGATCAGCGCGGCTCTCCGATCCCGCCACCGGTGCAGATCCCCCGTGACGCGCCCACTGCCTCTGCACCCACGGCAGTTCGGCCGTCGGCCGGTTCGGTCACAATGCTGGAAGCGTCTGAAACCAGCCCGTCCGAATTGTTGCGAGAGGCGCGGCCAATCGTCGTTTTTGCAAACAATCCTGCCGATGAAACGTTCGTCACGCAGATCGCCAGCCTGCAGCGCGACGCAGCAGCGCTATTGGCGCGCGACGTCGTCGTCATCGTCGATAGCAACCCCGATCAGGCGACCGAGTGGCGCAACCGTTTTCGACCCTCGGGCTTTTCCCTCGTGTTGATTGACAAGGACGGCTCGGTGATCGACCGCAAACCGCTGCCGTGGTCGAACCGGGAAATCGCACGCGCTATCGACAAGACGCCGATCCGCCGGGACGAGGTCCGCCGGATGGGCGGAGGCTGACATGCAAAAGCCGCCGGTAGGGGTGATCCAGCGGCGGCTTTCTTTTCATCGGTCGGAGGTGACTTAGCGCAGACGTCCGTCTGCGCCACGGTAGTACGGGCCACGACCTTGGCAGATGCCGACGTCGTCGCACAGCGCGCCACCTGCGGCACCCGCGGCGGCACCACCGAGCACGCTTTTGCCGTCGATATGGGCGGCAGTTGCACCGATACCTGCGCCGATCAGCGCGCGATCAGCGTCAGTCGTCGGTGCACAGGCCGCGAGCGCGGCAACGAATGTGGCGACGAGTCCAAGACGAGCGGTCGTCTGCATGGGAATATCCTTCGTTTTCTAAACTGAATGCTGCCGCCGAACGCGCATATGTGCATTCCGGTTTCAGCAGGTGGCAACAGTGTTACCACCTACCTGCCTCGGACGCTCAGCGGCGTGATCGCATCAGTATTGCGGGCAAAGCGAGACGTCGTCGCAAAGCGCGCCAAGGGCCGCACCGGCCAATGCACCTTTGCCGACGCTACCGTCGAATGCCTTTGCGGCGACGGCACCTGCGCCTGCGCCGATCAGCGCGCGTTGGCCATCAGCCGTCAGGGTCGGCGTGGTGCCCTGCGCACACGCGGAAAGTGCACCCACAACCGAGAGAACCGCCACCAGGCGGAGAGAAATCTTTTGCATGATAATGCCTGTCCTGTATGCCCCTATGGGGCGTTATTGTTAACGACCGGGGCAAGATCGCACAGGAACGCGTCCGATAAAACTGAAATGGATGTGAAAACGCACCAGCGGCAAGATTGCGCGCATCCAACTGGGATCGTTGAACTTAGTCGTCGTCCTCATCGTCCCAGTCGTCGTCATCCCACCCAAAATCAGGGGGATCATCCGACTTGAAAAGTTCTGGGAACGATGCTTCGGCCTTTTTCAGGTCGACCCGCAGCAGCTGCTCATAGCTTTCGGGATCCAGCTTGCCAACGGCGACGACCTCTCGATTCAGAAGCCAGGACAGGCGCCCCGCGTCCAGATTGCCGCGCTCGAACGGTTCATCCGCGAAGTGCTTTATCAAGGCAGACAGAAATGCCGCGTCGGCGCGACGGTCGTCTGCGGCGCGGTCGCGATAACGCTCACGCGCAACCAACTTGGTCGCGCCTTTCTTCTTGTTGGCACGGCGGATCGTGAACTGGTGGTTGCTGGACGGAAGGCGGCCCGGAAAGCCACGATGTTTCAGCATTTCGGTCCTGCCATGCGTCGTACGAGTTGGTAAGTGTCGTTGATGCGCGCGGATCGAACCATGTCGCCCCGCGCGCTGCGCGGTTAGTTCGCGCCGTATTTGCCTTGGAAGACGGGCTCGGGGGCCACGACCGGTGCGGTGACGACCGGCTGGGGCTGTTGCTGCTGACATGCGGCGACCAGGCCGACCAGAACCAGTGCGAAGGCGATTTTCTTCGACATGACTTTCTCCTGTAATGAAGCGGGTCCGAAATGGCCGCGCTGCTCGATTTAGCCGGCGCCGTAATTTGGCGACAGCGCCGGAACCTTAGCCCCGGGACGGGGGGCGTCACAGGCGGGCAAGCCTGGGTGGGATGCCTTAAGCGCGCGGTTGTGGCGATGTTGCATCACCCATGAAGCCCGCCAGCATGGAATGGAAAGGGTTCCGCTACCACGGCTCCCACAAGCAGGTGTCCTTATCCTTGGGGATCGCGAAACCTTCGAAAAGTTGAACGATCTTGGGATCGAACGTCCCGAACGGGCTTTCAGCCGACGCGACGGACAGAATGACCTGCGCCGGACGAACCGACTGTTTCAGCACCTGAGGCAGCACGTAATTCTCGCACAGCCAAACGATGTCGTTGTGCAGCGGGTCTTGCATCAGCGCGTCCGGGGCCGCGGGCATCGCGACCTGCGCATCAGCAGCTGCCTCGGCCCCGGGGGTGATCGGGACAGGGCTGGTGTCGATCTGGTCATCGGGGATCAGGGCCGGACCCGATGGCGGCGCGCCGGGGTCGACCGGCGCAATCTCGATCGACAGGTCGTCGTCTGTGATCTCGCCCGTGTCTGCGGGCAGGCTGTCGACAGGAACGCCCTGGATGCTGCCGTCGTTCAGGGCCGCGATGTCCTCGTCGGACAGCTCATCCATAGGCTGGTCATAGACATCTTCATGGGGGTCAGCGTCGATCATCGGGACGACGTCGGCCAGCTTTGGCATGACAAACCGATAGCGGTCGACCACACCAGATCCGGGCACGCTGTCCTCGATCTTTTCCTGCAACCAGATCTGCGCTCCGGACGGCACGGCGATCAATTCTGGTCCGGCGAGTGCCGGGAACGCAGTCGCCGACGCAATCAGCAGGGCGGTGGGACGCAGGGTCGCCAAGGGAAACTGTGGCGTGGGCATGTCAGATCATCTGGCGGCGGTCATCAGGGCAAGGTTCGCGGCCCTTGGTCGGGATGATACAGAGGCTTTTCCGCGGGTTCAAAGGCAATCAAGGCGAAGCCTGCCTGCGCACGCGGACTTGACGAGCGCGTGGGGCAGGGCCATGCGAGGGGCAGCAGATTGCGCAAGCCTTGGGGGCGCAGATGACACTTCGGATCGACACGGGCGCGATTGTCGCCAACTGGAAGGCGCTGGCCGCGCTGGCACCGACGGCGCGCACGGCCGCGGTCGTCAAGGCCGATGCCTACGGGCTTGGTGCGTTGCAGGTGGCCCCAGCACTTTATGCCGCCGGTGCACGGGATTTCTTCGTCGCGCTTGCGTCCGAAGGGCGGCAATTGCGACCGACACTCCCGTCCGATGCCCGCATTTTCGTGCTGTCTGGGGCCATGGCAGGTCAGGACGTCACGGGACTGATCCCCGTGCTGAACAGCGTCGAGCAGTTCTTTCGTTTGCGTGCGACCGCACCCCAGCAGCCCTTTGCTGTCCAATTCGACACGGGCATGAATCGGTTGGGCCTGGAGCCTGCAGAATGGGCCGCCATCCGGGCAGAGGTTCTGGCCGCGCCGACATCCGCCGGTGTTGGACCGGCGCTGGTGATGTCGCATCTTGCCTGCGCAGATGAACCCGGTCACGCGGCGAATGCCGCCCAACTGCGGCAATTCCGGGAGATGGTCGAAGGCGTGGACGCGCCGAAATCTCTGTCGGCGACCGGGGGGATTCTGCTGGGAAAGGATTACCATTTTGACCTGACCCGGCCCGGTGTCGGCCTTTACGGCGGTCAGCTTTTTGCGGACGCCGACCCTGTCGTTTCGCTATCGCTCGACGTCGTCCAGACACGCACAGTCGCAGTCGGGGAGGCGGTCGGATACGGCTACGCCTGGGTCGCAGAGCGGCCGTCGCGGATCGCGACCGTATCTGCAGGTTACGCCGACGGTCTGCCGCGCGCCTTGGCAGGCAAGGGTGTGACGTTGTGGGCCGCCGATACACCTTGCCCGGTCGTCGGTCGCGTCTCGATGGACCTGATCACAGTAGATGTGACCGATCTGGTCACGGTTCCCGATCGCCTGTTCATCCTGAACGAGCGCCAGGGGGTCGATGATCTGGCGAATGCCGCGGGGACAATCGGCTATGAAATCCTCACCTCTCTTGGCGGGCGCTATCCCCGCGAATGGGTCTGAGGAAGGCCAACACATAACTTTGCGCCGCCTGCTGGCCGCTTCCTCTTGCGCGGGGGGCGCAGGCTTGCGACGATGGCTCAGGCAATTCTGCCCCGACATGAGGTTCTTTTGGGTCTGACCCCGACGCCCCCGACCAACGCCCCGAATGCGATGTCACCTGCTGAGACACTGTTGGAATTTCCCGACAACCGCCTGCTGATCGAGCTGTGCGGCCCGCACGACCGTAACCTTGCCCGCATCGAAGAGCAGCTTGGCGTCCACATTCTGCGGCGCGGCAACCTGCTGGCCGTCGTCGGCCCGGCCGAGGCGCAGTCCGAAGCGGCGCAGGTTCTACGCGGTCTTTACGCGCGACTGGAATCGAACCGGCC
Source organism: Paracoccus denitrificans (assembly GCA_003240735.1). GTDB lineage: Bacteria > Pseudomonadota > Alphaproteobacteria > Rhodobacterales > Rhodobacteraceae > Paracoccus > Paracoccus denitrificans_A. Next base: position 31,995 of record QFNE01000018.1, read on the forward strand.
CGTCGAGCTGGCCGACATCGACACTGCCCTGCGCATGGGTGTCGAATCAGAGGCGACCGGGCCCAGCCCCGCCGAGCAGCTGGAAATGTTTCAGGCCGGCAACGTCGAGCTCCGCACCCGCAAGAAAAACGTCGAGCCGCGGACCGAGGCGCAGAAGGACTATGTCCGCAATCTGTTTGCCAATGAACTTGCCTTCGGCATCGGTCCTGCCGGGACGGGCAAGACCTATCTTGCGGTCGCGGCAGGCGTCACGCTGCTGATCGGGGGGCATGTCGACAAGATCATCCTGTCGCGCCCCGCGGTCGAGGCGGGTGAACGTTTGGGCTTTCTGCCCGGCGACATGAAGGAAAAAGTCGATCCCTACATGCAGCCGCTCTACGATGCGCTGAACGATTTTCTGCCGGCCAAACAGCTGCAGAAGCTGATGGAAGACAAGCGGATCGAGATTGCGCCCTTGGCCTTCATGCGGGGCCGCACGCTGTCGAATGCGTTCGTGGTTCTGGACGAGGCGCAGAACGCCACGACCATGCAGATGAAGATGTTCCTGACCCGTCTGGGCGAAGGATCGCGCATGGTCATCACCGGCGACCGGACGCAGATCGACCTTCCCCGCGGGATGCCGTCCGGGCTGGTCGATGCGGAACGCATCTTGGCCGGCGTCAAGGGAATCAGCTTCAGCTACTTCACGTCGCAGGACGTGGTCCGGCACCCACTGGTTGCGCGGATCATTCAGGCCTACGATGCCGAAGATCTGGCCGCGCTGGAACGCGGCGATCAACCGGGGGACCATGGGACCTATCCACCGCGCCGCCGCGTGCCGGGGAACGGCTGACATGGCCGACCCGACCGCACCGCACGGCGATTCGGACGTCGATGTCGTGATCGAGGACGACAGGTGGCTTGATGCCGGCCTGCCTACGCTGGCGGAACGGGCGGCGGCTGCGACGCTGGCCTATCTGGACATGGAGGGGGCAGAGATCGTCGTCATGGGGTGCGACGATGCGCGCATCACCGAACTGAACGACGACTTTCGCGCCAAGGCCAAGCCGACCAACGTTCTTAGCTGGCCCAGCGTCGAACACCGCCTCCGGACCCCCGGCGCGCGTCCGATTCTGCCTGACACGGACGAGCTGGGCGATATCGCCATCAGCTATGACACCTGCGTGCGTGAGGCGCTGGATCAGGGGAAATCGCTTGGCGACCACGTCACGCATCTTCTGGTTCATGCGATCCTCCACCTTGCAGGCTATGACCATCTGAATGACCCCGACGCCGAAACCATGGAGAGTGCCGAGCGTTCGGTGCTGTCCGGTTTGGGCATTCCCGATCCCTATGCCTGAAAGGCCACCTGAAATGAGCGGCAGCCACACCCCGCCCTCCAACCCGCCCGAGACTGCTTCGGCGGACTGGTCTGACGGTATCGGGGGCGATGGCCGCGATCTGCCGCCTTCTCGACGGCTGATCAGCCGCCTGCTGGGCAAGATCGGCGCGGCGACCATTCAGGCCGACGCGGACGAGCCTGCTTCGATGATGGAGGCTGCAAGCCCGAATTACGCCCCCGGTCTGATCAATCTGCGGCGCAAGTCGGTCGATGATGTGGCAATCACCAAGACCGATATCATCGCTGTGCCCGTAACTGTGACGCTGCCGGAACTGGTCGAAGTGTTTCGCGAACACGGCTATTCCCGGGTTCCGGTCTATCGCGGCAATCTGGATCAGCCGCTGGGTCTGGTTCACCTGAAGGACCTTGCGCTGAAGTTCGGGTTCGGGGCCAAGGTGCCGGCAACCCGCTTTGCACTGCGGCCGCTGCTGCGCCCGCTGCTATATGTGCCGGGGTCGATGTCTGTCGGTGCGCTTCTGCAGCAGATGCAGCAAAAGCGCATCCATATGGCGATGGTCATCGATGAATATGGCGGCGTTGACGGTCTGGTGACGATCGAGGACCTGATCGAGCAGGTGATCGGCGCGATCGATGATGAGCACGACGAAAGCGAAGATGGCCTTTGGGTCGAAGAAGCGCCCGGCCAGTGGCTCGTCGTCGCCCGTGCCCCGTTGGACGAGGTTGCGGCGGCCACGGGCCTGGACTTGGCCAACGAGGAGTACGAGGAGGAACTCGACACGCTTGGCGGTCTCGTCTTCATGCTGGCCGGTCACGTTCCTGCAAAGGGTGAGGTGGTCCACCACGCATCCGGTGCCGAGTTCGAGGTCGTCGACGCGGATTCGCGGCGGATCAAGCGCATTCGTCTGCGACTGCCCGCAAAAGAACAATCGATTGAAACGGAAGACTAGGCCCGCGGCCTAGTCGTTAATGCCGGTCACCTTGTAGTCGCGCTGGATTTCGGTCGTTGCGCGGCCCCAGTCGCTGTCGGCCAGTCGGGACTGATGATCGCGCAAGGACTGCGCATCGCGAAACCCTTCACTGACATCCCAGATCAACGGGTCATCCGTCTGCGCCACGGTGAACCAGACGCAACCGGGTTCAGCCCGCGTCAGTTCGGCGTGGCGATCGATATGCGCCATCATGGTCACCAGCTGATCCAGGTCGGCGCAGATGAGCCGACCTTGGACCGTCACCAGCGCAGTGCGACAATCGCCTGTGCCGTTGTGGTGGTGGCTACATCCACAGTCGCTCATTCCCACTCGATCGTACCGGGTGGCTTGGACGTGATGTCATAGGTGACGCGGTTGATCCCCTTGACCTCATTGATGATGCGCGTGGCGGTTTCGCCAAGGAACTCGTGCGTAAAGGGGTAATAGTCTGCCGTCATCCCGTCGACCGACGTCACGGCCCGCAGCGCGCAGGCATAATCATACGTCCGCCCGTCACCCATGACGCCCACGGTTCGCACGGGCAGGATCGCCACGAACGCCTGCCAGATATCGTCATAGAGCCCGTGCTTGCGGATCTGGTCGATATAGACCGCGTCGGCCTTGCGCAGGATGTCCAGCTTGTCGCGGGTGATTTCCCCCGGGCATCGGATCGCCAGACCGGGGCCGGGGAAGGGGTGGCGGCCGATGAACTTCTCCGGCAGGCCAAGCTCGCGGCCCAGGGCGCGGACTTCGTCCTTGAACAGCTCTCGCAGCGGCTCAACCAGCTTCATGCCCATCTTTTCGGGCAGACCGCCGACATTGTGGTGCGACTTGATCGTGACCGACGGACCGCCCGAGAAGCTGACGCTTTCGATCACGTCCGGGTACAGCGTGCCTTGGGCCAGAAACTCGACACCGCCGATGTCGCGCGCGACATCCTCGAACACATCGATGAACAGGCGGCCGATGGTCTTGCGCTTGATTTCCGGGTCGCTGACGCCCTCCAACGCGCCAAGGAAGCGGTCGGATTCCTCGGCGTGGATCAGGTGCAGGTTCATGTGGTCGCGGAACATCGTGACGACCTCTTCGGCCTCACCCTGACGCATCAGGCCGTGATCGACAAAGACGCAGGTCAGCTGGTCGCCGACGGCCTCGTGGATGAGCGCCGCAGCGACCGAACTGTCGACACCGCCCGACAGCGCACAGATCACGCGTCCGTGTCCGACCTGTTCGCGGATCCGGCGGACGGCCTCGTCGCGGTATCCGGCCATCGTCCAGTCGCCGGTGAACCCGGCCATGCGGACAAAGTTTTCCAGCATGATGCGACCATGCGGGGTGTGGTGGACTTCGGGGTGGAACTGCACGGCGTAAAAGCGGCGCGATTCGTCGGCGATCATCGCCATCGGCGCATTGGGGGACGTGCCGATCACGGTGAACCCGGGCGCCATTTCCGTGACTCGGTCACCATGGCTCATCCAGACCTCTTCGCGACCATCCGCAAACAGACCCGCGAAAATGCCGTCACCTGCGTGACCCGGGGCAGGGGTAACGAACGCGCGGCCATATTCCGCGTGGTGGCCCGCTTCGACCTTGCCACCCAGCTGCGCCATCATCACCTGCTGACCATAGCAGATGCCAAAGACCGGGATGCCCATCGTGAACAGGGACTGCGGTGCGCGGGGGCTGCCTTCGCGTGTGACGCTGTCCGGGCTGCCTGACAGGATCACGGCCAAAGGTGCGCGATCCGCCAGAACTTCGTCCGTAACGGCCTGATAGGGCAGAATTTCACAGAAGATGTTCAGCTCACGCAGGCGGCGCGCGATCAGCTGCGTCACCTGAGAGCCGAAATCGATGATAAGAAGGCGCTGATGCTGGGTCATGCGCAGGCTTTAGGCCGCGATTGGCCCTTGGGCAAGGGGTCTGGGTCGTCAGTCCGGCCAGATCGAACGCAGCTTTTCGATGACCTGCGGGGCCTGATCCTCGGCCGACCAGATTTCGGGACCTAACGCGATGAAATCGGCAATGGGCCAAAGCGTTTCGACCAAGATGCGGTCCAGTGCGCCTTCGGCGACGACCGGCACCTCGATCATCTCGCTCCACCACTGAAACAGCGCCGGATCAACCGGTTCGCCCTGTCCCAGTGCCGACGGACCGCATGGCCCGAAACTGACGTAATCCGCGCCAGCCTCTCCCGCGTTCATGCCGTCATGGCGCGACGCACCGCAATAGGCCCCGACGATGGCATCCGCGCCCAGTTCCTTGCGCGCAGCACGGACATTGCGTGCGCCCGTTGTCAGGTGAACCCCGTCAAGACCGTGGCGCAGCGCCAACTGCACATGATCGTCGATGACCACGGCCACATCGCGCGCATGCGCCACATCACGTGCGATGTCGGCCATGCGGCCCAAAGTCGCCTCGTCCCCTACGCCCGGCAGGCGCAGGCATGCAACAGGGGCCGCATCTAGGATGGCCAGAAGCGTTGCCGAAAGGTCTGACGCGGGCAGCAAGGCTGGCGCGATCAGGTAAAGCTGCGGGGCATCCTTTTCGGCGGCATCTTGCGGCATCGGCGGTCTTCCTTTGGACGAGGTGGTTTGCCGGGCATAGCGCACGCGCCCTCTGCATGAAAGATGCGGGATCGGCGAACTTGCCTATGCCTGTTCCCAGCGTTATGCGCGCCCCATGTCTGATCTGTTAAGCAACGGCCCGGCCGTCATCCTCGTGCGCCCGCAGATGGGCGAAAATATCGGCGCGGCTGCGCGTGCGATGCTGAACTTCGGTCTGACCGACATGCGTCTGGTTGCGCCGCGCGATGGCTGGCCGAACCCCAAAGCCGTCGCGATGGCATCCGGTGCGGCGGGTCAGGTTCTGGACCGGGCGCGCGTCTATCCGACGCTTGCCGATGCGCTGGAAGGGATCGACCGCGCCTATGCCACGACGGCGCGGGGGCGCGAGCTGACCAAGCCTGTCCACACACCCGCCACCGCCATGGCAGAGGCACGCGGCATGATGGCCAACGGGCGCGGGGTGGCGCTGATCTTCGGCCCGGAACGGGCGGGGTTGGAGAACGACGACATCGCGCGTGCCAGCGCAATCGTCACCGTGCCGGTCAACCCTGACTTCCCGTCGCTGAACCTCGCGCAGGCGGTCCTGCTGATGGGATACGAATGGGGCCGCGACAGCCTGCCGGCGCAACCCGCACCAGCGTTGAAGCGCCCGCCGGGCGAGGTGCCCGCGACCTTGGTCGAGATTGAGCGGCTGGGCGATCATTTCGAAGAAAAACTTGGCGCGGCGCGATACTTCTATCCGCCTGAAAAAGCCGCGCCGATGCGGCTGACGCTGCGCAACCTTTGGTCGCGCTTGCCGCTGACACGGGCGGATGTGCAGATTTTCCACGGCATGCTGCGGCAACTGACATGGCCTCAGAACACCAAGACAGCGGGCGACGACAGCACCCAAGATTGACCTTTCCGGGCGCGGGGGCCAATGTCGCGCCCGCATCTGCAAGGGACACGTCATGGCCAAGCGCCCGATCTTTCAAGAGGTGTCGGATACGACACCCGCCCCCAGCATTCGCCAAGGCAGCCTGATCGACGCCGCCGCGCCCAAAGGCGCACGCCGCGCGATCCGCATCTGGCTGGCGGTGCTGTTCATCCTCGTGACCGCGATGATCGCGCTTGGCGGGGCCACGCGCCTGACGGATTCGGGGCTGTCGATCACCGAATGGAAGCCCGTTACCGGCACGCTGCCCCCGCAGGGTCAGGCCGCGTGGGAGGCGGAGTTTGCCAAGTATCAGACGATCCCGCAGTTCACCGAGATGAACGCGCACATGGATCTTGCCGGGTTCAAGCAGATCTACTGGTGGGAGTGGTCCCACCGGCTGCTGGGACGCATCGTCGGGCTGGTCTGGGCCGCAGGCTTCTTCTTCTTCCTTGCCACCAAGCGCATCCCGAATGGCTGGACGGGACGTCTGGTGACGATCGGCGCGCTTGGGGGGCTACAGGGCGTTGTCGGCTGGTGGATGGTCAGTTCGGGACTGGTCGAAGGCATGACCTCGGTCGCCTCGTACCGGCTGGCGGTTCATCTGGGACTGGCATTCGGGATCCTTGGACTGATCGCGTGGACATACTTGCAGCTTGGGCGGACCGAGGCAGAGACGCTGCGCGCCAGACGCGCCGGTGAGCCGAAGCTGTTCTCCATGACGACCGGCCTGATGCACCTGACCGCGTTGCAGATTCTGCTGGGCGCGCTGGTCGCCGGGATCGATGCAGGCCGTCAGTACACCGGTTGGCCCACCATGGGTGGTGAGTGGATCCCGTCAGAAATCTGGGATCCTGCATTGGGATGGCGCAACTTCTTTGAAAATGCGGCGACGGTGCAGTTCATTCACCGGATGGTCGGCTATCTGGTCGCGATCTTTGCGGTCGTCGTCTTCATCAGATCACGCCGGTCGCCGCACCCGGTGACACGCAACGCGTATGTCGTGATGCTGTGCGCGGTCGCATTTCAGGTCGTGATGGGGATCGTCAACGTGCTCCACGGCTCGCCCCTGCCCGAAGCGCTGGCCCACCAGCTGGGGGCCGTGTTCCTGTTCGTCATGATCCTGCGGGCGCGGTACAATGCGCGCTATCCTTATGAAACCTCTGTGCGGGGGACGATCCGATGACAGCATTTGACGACCTGTTGGCCTTTCAGCGCCAGACCGAGGCGCTGTCTTCGGTGGCTGAACGACTGGGCTGGGACCAGGAAACCGTAATGCCGCGCGGCGCGCAGGAGCAGCGGGCCGAAGAAATGGCCGCGATGGAGGGGGTCCTGCACGAACGTCGCACCGACCCCCGCATCGGTGAATGGCTGGATCTGGCCGAGCCCGAGGATGCCGAGGACGCCCGCATCATCGAACTGATCGGCCGCGAACACGCCCGTGCGACCGCTGTTCCGGCCCGTCTGGCCGAAGAACTGGCCCGGGTCACTTCGCTGGCCCAGGGCATCTGGGCCGAGGCACGCAGCAAGGACGCCCCGGAGGACTTCCTGCCAACGCTGGAAAACGTTCTCGCCCTGCGCCGTGAAGAGGGGGCGGCGCTGGTCGCCGCAGGCTTCGGCAACGGCGACCCCTATGACGCGCTGCTTGAGGATTATGAGCCCCACACAAGCGCTGCAGAAATTGCGACGCTGTTCGGGCAGATGCGTCCGCGTCTGGTCGCACTGCGGGACGAGGTGCTGGGCGCGTCGAACCAACCTGCGGCCTTGCAAGGCACGTTCCCGTCTGAGACGCAGCTGCGCCTTGCCCGCGCCAGTGCCGGGGCGTTCGGGTACGACTGGACGCGCGGGCGTATGGATCAGGCGGTGCATCCGTTCAGTTCCGGCCGCTGGCAGGATAGCCGGATCACGACGCGCGTGGTCGAAACCGATCCGCTGAACTGCCTGTATTCAACGATCCACGAGGTCGGGCATTCCAGCTATGAGTTGGGGATCGACCCTGACTATGCCTTTACGCCACTGGGGCGTGGGGTCTCGATGGGCGTTCACGAAAGCCAGTCCCGCATCTATGAAAACCAGCTGGGCCGCAGTCGCGCCTTTACCGGCTGGTTGCATCAGCGCATGTCCCAGGCGTTCGGCGGCCTGAGCGTGACCGACCCCGATGCGTTCTATGCCACTGTGAACCGCGTAACGCCGGGGTTCATCCGCACCGAGTCCGATGAAGTTCAGTACAACCTGCACATCATGATGCGCTTCGATCTGGAGCGTGACCTGATCGCCGGCAAGCTGGCGGTAGAGGATCTGGAGGCCGCGTGGAACGCCCGTTTCCTGAAAGATTTCGGTGTGGCGGTGGATCGACCGTCGAACGGTGTTCTGCAAGACGTGCATTGGTCCGTTGGTCTGTTCGGCTACTTCCCCACTTACGCGCTGGGGAACGTCTATGCAGGCGGCTTGAATGCCGCGATGCGGGCCGATCTGCCAGAGCTGGACGACGATCTGGCGGACGGGGACGCGGCACCCGCAGTTGAGTGGCTACGTGAAAAGCTGCAACGCCACGGCGCGCTTTACCGGCCGCGCGACTTGATCGAACAGGCGACAGGCGCGCCAATTTCACCCGAACCGCTGCTGGACTATCTGGAAGACAAGTTCGGCCAGATCTACAGGCTTTAACCGGCCAAGACCTCGTCAAGAATGCGCCGCGCCTCTACTTTGGGCGCGGTTAGCGCATCACGCACCTCGCCCGGGTAAAAACGGGCGCGGACGGCCGTTGGCATCGGGGCAGGGGTCGCGACAATAACGCGGGGCCCAATGGTCTCAGACTCGGCCGCCCAACTGCGCGCCAATGCGGTCTGCGCACCCTTGGTGGCGCCGTACGCACCAAAGAACTTCTGTCCGGCCTGCGGATCATCGAAGAAGATCGCGGTGCCGTCGCGCGCGACCACCAGCGGCGCCAACAGGGCGATCAGCCCGTGGGTGGCTGATACGTTCGTCGCGATCGATCGTTCCATGTCCTTGGGGTCGGTATGTGGGACCGGTGAAAGCGGCGCGGCGTGGATCGCGGTGTGCGCCCAAACGTCGATCCCGCCCCAGCGCGCGCCGATGGATTGCGCCAACTGGATCATCGCGGGGGGTTCGGCCACGCTCATCGGGGCCAAGGTCGCTGTACCGCCGACGGCGCGGATGCGGTCGTCAAGCTCTTCAAGCGCGCCGACGGTCCGCGCCACCGCGACAACATGGTAATTCCGCCGCGCCAAATCCTCGGCCAGCGCGGCCCCAAGTCCTCGCGACGCGCCGGTCACCAAAGCGATTTTCTGTTCCATTTCTGCCACCTGCCACCGGTATGCGGACGGCGCAAGCCCAATCGCTGCCATGAAAAAGCCCCGGCGCGCGGATGCGGCCGGGGCGGTCTTGGCGTGCAGGCCGGATCAGCGATCCGACATCGGGACATAGTCGCGACGGTCCGACCCGATATACAACTGGCGCGGACGGCCGATCTTGCTTTGCGGGTCGCCCAGCATCTCTTTCCACTGGGAAATCCAGCCGACAGTGCGCGACAGCGCAAAGATCGGCGTGAACATCGACGTGGGGAAGCCCATCGCCGACAGGATGATGCCGGAATAGAAGTCGACGTTCGGATAAAGCTTCTTGCTGACGAAGTATTCGTCTTCCAGCGCGATGCGTTCCAGTTCCTTGGCGACCTTCAGGGTCTCGTTGTTCTCGATCCCCAGCAGTTCCAGAACATCGTCGGCGGCCTGTTTCATAACCTTCGCGCGCGGGTCAAAGTTCTTATAGACGCGGTGCCCAAATCCCATCAGACGGAAGGGGTCTTCCTTGTCCTTGGCGCGCGCGATGTATTCCGGAATGCGGTCGACGGTGCCGATCTCTTCCAGCATCTCCAGCGCGGCTTGGTTCGCGCCGCCATGCGCAGGCCCCCAAAGGCAGGCGATGCCCGCCGCGATGCACGCGAACGGGTTTGCGCCCGAAGAACCGGCCAGACGCACGGTCGAGGTCGAGGCATTCTGTTCGTGGTCGGCGTGCAGCGTGAAGATCAGGTCCATCGCCTTGGCCAGCGCAGGATCAACGACATAGTCTTCGGCCGGAACGGCAAAACACATGTTCAGGAAGTTGGCCGCATAGCTCAGGTCGTTCTTCGGATAAACGAACGGCTGGCCGATCGAATATTTATACGCCATCGCGGCAATCGTCGGCAGCTTGGCGATCAGGCGGATGGATGCGATCTCGCGCTGCTTGGGATCGTTGATATCGGTCGAATCGTGGTAGAACGCCGACATCGCACCGACCACGGCAACCATGGTCGCCATCGGATGCGCATCCCGGCGGAAGCCCGAGAAGAAGTTATGCATCTGCTGGTGCACCATCGTGTGACGGGTCACCAGATTGCTGAACTCTTCGAGCTGCGCCTTGCTTGGCAGCTCACCGTTCAAAAGGACGTAGCAGACTTCCAGGTAGCAGCTGTTCTCGGCCAGTTGCTCGATCGGATAGCCGCGATACCACAGCTCACCCTTGTCGCCGTCGATATAGGTGATCTCGCTTTCGCACGCGGCGGTCGAGGTGAACCCAGGGTCAAACGTGAAGGCGTCGGACTGTGCGTAAAGCTTACGAATATCCACGCAATCGGGCCCGACCGTGGGGGTCAGGATCGGCAGATCGATCGACTTGCCGTTGATTGAAAGCGTGGCGTTCTTGGAATCGGCCATGACCTAGGTTTCCTTTTCGCCGTTTTTGGCCCCAAGGGGCCGGGTGGGTCGCCGCAACTCAGGCGGCGTCTGACAACCGGGCCAGCGATTCATCGCGGCCAAGTGCCAGCATCATGTCAAACACGCTCGGGGTCGCGGTGCGGCCGGCAAGCGCGGCGCGCACAGGCGCTGCGATCTTGCCCAGACCCAGCCCATTCCGCTCCGCGACCTGATGGGCTGCGGCCTCCAGATCCTCGCGCAGCCATGTAACATGCTGCAGTGCAGCGGTCAATTCTGCGAGCAGTTCGCGTGATGTCACGTCAAGCGATTTGGCGGCCTTTTCATCAGGCTGGACAGGATGATCGACAAGGGCGAACTGCGCCTGCTCCAGCAGCTGCGGCAGTGTCTTGGCCTTCTCGCGCAGGGCAGGAAGCGATGCCAGCATGCGCTGTGTTTGCAGGGGCGTCAGAGCTGGCTGGCCGGTGTCGGACAGAAACTGCGCAAGGTCAAGAAAGAGCGCTTCATCCGGCATCTTGCGGATATGGTAGGCCGAGACGTGCTCAAGCTTCTTCATGTCAAGACGCGCCGGCGCTTTGCCGATGCCCGGCAGATCGAACCATTCCAGCGCCTGGGCATCATCGAACAGCTCATCGTCGCCATGGCTCCACCCCAGCCGGGCAAGGTAGTTGCGCATCGCTTCGGGCGGATAGCCCATGGTGGCGTATTCGTGCAGGCCGACCGCGCCGTGACGCTTGCTGAGCTTTTTGCCGTCGGTGCCGTGGATCAGTGAGATGTGCGCAAACACCGGGATGGTCCAACCCATCGCGTTATAGATCTGCGCCTGACGCGCCGCGTTGGTCAGATGGTCGTCGCCACGGATGATGTGTGTGACACCCATATCGTGGTCGTCGACGACGACCGCGTGCATGTAGGTGGGCGTTCCGTCGGAACGTACCAGCACCATGTCGTCCAGCTGGTCGTTGCGAATGACGACACGGCCCTGGACCGCATCGTCGATCACCGTCTCCCCCTCACGCGGGGCACGAAGGCGGATCGCGAACGGCGCGTCCGGGGCCGTCGACGGATCGGCATCGCGCCACGGGCTGAGGAACGGCTGGTTCGGATGATCGGCGCGCCACGCCTCGATCTCGGCCGGTGTGGCGTAACAGCGATAGGCGTGGCCGGCCGCCATCATTTCGTTGGCAACCTCGGCATGGCGGTCGGCGCGGGTGAACTGACTGACCGGTTCGCCATCCCAGTCCAGCCCAAGCCATGTCAGCCCTTGCAGAATGGCATCCGTCGCCTCGGGCGTCGATCGCGCTCGGTCAGTATCCTCGATCCGCAGCAGGAATTTTCCGCCCCGGCCGCGCGCATAAAGCCAGTTGAACAGCGCCGTCCGCGCGCCGCCGATATGCAGGTAACCGGTCGGCGAAGGCGCAAAGCGGGTCACGATCGGCTGGGCAGAATCTGTCATCGGAAGGCTTTCAGTTCGCGGTTACGGCATCTGCGTTAACCGGTTGGTAATGTCGGCGGGGGTACCACCTGCGTTCAGGATACGGAAGATGGCGGCAAACAGGTGCGCTGGCAAGCAGACGGGATGCGGGACGAACGACCGGGGGCCGTGGCCCGTGCCGGCGGCGTCTTGTGGGCGCCTATGCTGGTCGGGATCGGCATCGCGGTGTGGTTTGCTGCGCAGCGCGACCTGTCACCGGGACTGATTGGTTGCATCGTGCTGGGGCTGGCCTTCAGCCTCTCTGGCGCTTTGATCCTGCCACGGTTGGTCGGGCACGATCGTATCACCGCGCATTTGGCAGGTCCCATGCGTTCTGCGTGCTTTGCGGTGGCATTGGTGCTGGCCGGCGTGACCCTGACGGAGGTCAGGGCGATGCACGTCGATGCGCCGGTGATCTTCAGCAGATACTACGGTGCGATCGAAGGGCGGGTCACGAACATCGACAGGTCAGCCAGCGATCGACTGCGGATCACGCTCGATCAGGTGGTCCTGCCGGGGCGCGATCCCAAGACAACGCCACGGTTGGTCCGCCTTTCGCTGATGGATGGGACGGCGCCGCCCTCGGCCGGACAGCGGGTCATGACGACAGGATATCTTGGACCACCGCCCGAGCCGGCCGAGCCCGGCGGTTACGACTTTCGTCGCGCAGCGTGGTTTCAGGGGCTGGGCGGCGTCGGCTACAGCCGAAATCCCGTGCTGGTCATTGCAGCTGCACGGCCCGGCATGGCGCTCGCTGCGGAAAAGCTGCGCACGCAGCTGGCGGCAGGGATGGCGGAACGGATCGGCGGGCAGTCCGGGGCAGTGGCGGCCGCGCTGATGACCGGCGATCGGTCTCATATATCCGAGGCGACGAATCAGATGATGCGCGATTCCAACCTCTATCACATCGTTTCGATTTCAGGCCTGCACATGGCGATGCTCGCGGGCTTCGTCGTTGCCGCACTGCGGTACGGAGTCCTGATGGCACAGGTCGCGTTTCCAGGACTGCTGGCAATCGACGCGCGGAAGGTTGCGGCGTTCGGCGCATTGATGGCCGCGACCGTCTATCTGTGGCTGTCCGGGGCCGATGTTCCGACGCAGCGGGCCTATGTGACGGTGGCGGTCATGTTGGTTGCGATGCTTCTTGACCGACGCGCGATTTCGCTGCGCACGGTTGCACTGGCGGCGCTGATGATCCTCGCCCTCACGCCAGAGGCTTTGGTGACCCCCGGCTTTCAGATGAGCTTTGCTGCAACCGTTGCTTTGGTCATTCTCGCTGGCCCGTGGGCGCGCTGGACACGGGGCTGGAACGGCATTTTGCGGGCGATTGCCATGTTGTTTCTGTCGTCGCTGATCGCGTCGCTCGCGACCGGCCCGATCGCCGCGGCGCATTTCGGGCGCATGTCGCAGTATGGAGTTTTGGCAAACATGGCGGCGGTCCCCGTAATGGGGGGAATCGTGATGCCAGCGGGGGTCATCGCGGCGGTCCTTGCCCCCGTTGGGCTCGCCGGACCGGCGCTGTGGGTGATGGGGATCGGCACGGCATGGATGCTGGCCGTGGCCGAGTTCGTGGCCGGTTTGGGTGGCGCGGTGATGGCTGTTCCGGCGCCGCCGCCGGCGGTGCTGCCGTTGTTCATCTGCGGCGCAATCGTCGTGATCCTGATCTGGCCGCACCGGGGGCTGCGTGTAGCATCTGTGGTTACCGGCGGTGCGCTCATCATCGCATCGTTCGGTTTATGGGTGTCGGATACGCGTCCAGCGTTGCTGATCAACGGTGAGGGCACTGCGGTCGGCGTGATGACTGCGGCGGGGCGAAGCCTGTCAAAGCCCGGTCAGGCATTCACCACGGGATCCTGGCTGAAGGATGATGGCGACACCTCCACGCCAGAGATGGCGGCGGACAGGGCAGGGTGGACGGGCCCGTCAAACCAGCGGCAGACGATGATTGCAGGCACGCCGGTAGTGCATGTGACGGGAAAAGGTGCGGCGACACGCGCAGCGGATGCCTGCAAAAAGGGGGCGATCATTGTCACTTCTGTTGCGGTGGATATCCCTGCCGCCAAGCGCAACTGCCAAATGTTCGATAAGGCAAGTCTCGGGCGGACGGGGTCCGTGCGGGGTGATCTGAACGACGGTCGCCTCATCACCACGACGACAGATCAACTGACCGGTGATCGTGGGTGGACGGCCAAGGCGCGGCCATATCGTGCAAAGAAGTTTGAAGGTCGTGTCCAGCCCGAGCGCGTCGCAAATCGTGACAGCGTGGGCGAACGAAAATCACCCGCCGAAAAACCCGGCGGGTGAGATTTACGTCAGGGTGGCGAGGTCAATTCACGCCAGCTCAGCGAAGACCTTGGTCAGCGCGGCATCCAGCTTTTCAAGCATCTCGTCCATCTGCTCATCGGTCAGGATGAAGGGGGGACACAGGACGATGGACTGGCCCAGCGGGCGACAGATCAGGCCCAAGTCGGTACAGGTGTTCGCGATGCGTTCACTGACAGACAGATCGCCGGGGAAAGGCTCTTTCGTCTCGGCGTTGCGGACGGCTTCCAGCGCCCACATGTAACCGACGCCGCGGAGTTCACCGATGTTTTCATGCTTCTGCATGATCTGGCGCAGTCCGGCTTCCAACCGGGGCGCCTTTTCGACGACGTTCTGCGCAAGCCCTTCGTTCATCACCACGTCAATGGCCTTCAGCGCAATCGCGCAGCCGACCGGGTGACCCGATGCGGTGAAGCCGTGCGGGAACTCTTCGATCGGCTCGATGGCTGCGTCCAGCCGGTCCGACAGTTCCGGTCCAAGGATCACCGCGCCCATCGGGAACAGCCCTGCCGTCAGGTTTTTGGACGAAATGATCGCATCCGGCACAAAGCCATACGTTTCGCAGCCCCAGGTATTCCCGGTCCGACCGAACCCGGTGATCACCTCGTCCGAGATGAACGGAATGCCATGTTTTTTCAGGATCGGCTGGATCGCCTGGAAATATCCCTTGGCCGGGGGGATGACGCCGCCCGCGCCTTGTACCGGTTCGGCAAAGAAGCCGGCGATGGTATCGACACCTTCGCGCGCGATCACGTCCTCCAGTTCCTGCGCCAGGCGTGCGACGAACTCTGCCTCGGACTCGCCTTCGTTGGCATAGCGCCAGTAATGCGGGCAGGTCAGGTGGATGAAGCCCGGCAGCGGCAGGCCGAAAACCTCATTGTACGGCTTGCCGGTCATCGACGCGCTGACCGCCGTTACCCCGTGATAGGCGTTCCAACGGGTCAGTATCTTGCGCTTTTCGGGCTTTCCTTCGGCGCGATGCAGGAACCACAGCATCTTGACCATGGTGTCATTCGCCTCGGAGCCGGAGTTCGTATAGAACACCTTACCCCGCGGAAACGGCGATACCTCGATCAGCTTTTCGGAAAGCATCACGGTCTGATCGGACATCCGCCCGAAGAAGGCGTGGTACCCGGGAAAGCGGTCGTACTGCGCCTTGGCGGCCTCGGCCAGGCCCTTATGGTCGAAGCCCGCGACCATGTTCCAAAGACCGGAATTCGCATCCAGCCACTTGCGCCCTTCGGTGTCAAAGACATAGGGGCCTTCGCCGTGGGTCACGACGATCGTTCCCCGCCGCTCAACGCTCGGCAGGTCGGTAAAGCCATACATCGAATATTCTTCGGCGCGCGCGGCCCAGCTTTTATCGTCCATGATGGTCCTCAGCTTGATCGATTTGGGAAAGGCTATCTGTCGGCGGGACAGGGTTCAACGCCAGCTAGCCGGACGATCTGACCGATGTTCGGGCAAACCGCAGCGCGTTCGCGGTGCCCGTCGTCAGATCGGCCGACGCAGGCCCAGACGATCCAGCTCATCCTCAAGCGCGCGCGGCATGCCGTCAGTCGATGGGGCCGCCACAAGGGCGTCGTATCGCGCGCGCAGTGCGGCCTTTTCCGCGCCCTTGCAGTCATTCCACGGCCGCATCTGGACGGTCATGTGCAGCACATAATAGACGATGAAATGTGGTCGATCCCCGGCACCCATCAGCTTTCGGGCCGCCTCATCCGCGCCAAGGGCCAGAAACGTCTCGGCATCCAGAATCCCGGCATTCCGCAACGCATTGGCCGTCGACGGTCCGATGTTGCGCAACGTTTCCAGCGCCGTGCCCATAGCCTATTTCCTTTCCATCGGTCGCTGTTTTTGCTAACACGCGCCGCACACTTCGGGAACCACGCGATGAAAGACCAGACGCTGAAGCGGCTGTATATCAAGACCTATGGCTGTCAGATGAACGTGTATGACAGCCAGCGCATGGCCGAGGCTATGGGCGCGGAAGGTTATGTCGAAACGGACCGTCCCGAAGACGCCGACATGGTGCTGCTGAATACTTGCCACATCCGCGAAAAGGCGGCGGAAAAGCTGTATTCCGACCTTGGCCGCCTGAAGCCGCTGAAGGTCGAGCGCCCCGATCTGAAAATCGGCGTCGCAGGCTGCGTCGCGCAGGCCGAGGGGGATGAGATCATCCGCCGCATGCCGGTCGTCGATCTGGTCGTCGGTCCGCAGGCATACCACCGCCTGCCCGCCATGGCGCGCGGCGAGGGGCCGGCCGTCGACACCGAGTTCCCGGCGGAAGACAAATTCGACCATCTGCCCGTCAACCGCGCCACGCGTCGCGCGCCGGCCGCGTTCCTGACGGTTCAGGAAGGCTGCGACAAATTCTGCGCCTTCTGCGTCGTCCCCTACACCCGCGGGGCAGAGGTCAGCCGACCCACGGCCCGCATTCTGGCAGAGGCGCGCGATCTGGTCGCGCGCGGCGTGCGGGAACTGACGCTTCTGGGTCAGAACGTGAACGGCTGGCACGGTGACGGCGCGACCGGTTTTGGTGATCTGATCCGTCAACTGGCCGAAGTCGAAGGTTTGGCGCGTATCCGCTATACCACCAGCCATCCCAATGATATGGCCGACGATCTGATCTCGGCCCATCGGGACGTGCCGCAGCTGATGCCGTATCTTCATCTGCCGGTGCAGTCCGGGTCCGACAAAGTCCTGAAGGCGATGAACCGCAAGCACACGGCGGACCAGTATCTGCGGCTGATCGACCGCATTCGCGATGCCCGACCCGATATCATGCTGACCAGCGATTTCATCGTGGGCTTTCCGGGGGAAACCGACGCGGATCATGACGCCACACTGCGCCTGGTCGAACAGGTCGGGTTCTGCACGGCGTTCAGCTTCAAGTACTCGCCTCGTCCCGGCACGCCCGCGTTCGAACGGCCATTGGTCCCTGAGGCGGTGTCAGACGCTCGGCTGCAGGAGTTGCAGGCGCTGTTGACCCGCCAGCAAAAGGCCGCACAGGAAAGCATGGTTGGCCGCGAGGTTGGCGTGCTGTTCGAAAAGACAGGGCGTCAGGCGGGCCAGATCATCGGCAAGTCCGACTATCTGCATTCGGTGTTCGTCAATGCGCCGGATCATCTTGTTGGTGAACTGCACCGCGTCCGGATAAAATCGAGCGCGGCCAACTCGCTGGAAGGCGAGCTGGTCTAGATCGATCCGTTAGAACGGGCTCGCGATCAACGTCCAGGGGCCGTCACCCAGCAGGGCAAGCGTCAGCAGCCCAACGATCCAGAAGGCCGGATATTCCCACCCGCCGCCTTTGTTGTTGAACCAGAAGCCTGCCGGGCCGTGGACCTTGACGATCGTGCCCGCCAACAGCGGGATCAGCAGCAGCGCGATCACGCGTGGCCAGATCCCGAACAGCAGTGCCAGCGCTCCACCGATTTCCGCGCAGATCGTGACATAGGCAAACCAGCCCGGAAGTCCGAGCGATTCAAAGTACTTCGCCGTGCCAGCGGGCTTGAACACGAACAGCTTCAACCCGGCATGGGCGAAGAACAGTCCGGCCAGCACAAGCCGCAGCAGCAATACGCCCCAAGGGGCCGTCGAAAGGTCGATCATGATGGCCGTCCCGTTCTGCAAGGGTGTCGCCTGAAAGGTTCGCGCCGCGCAGAAACGCCGTCAAGCTGGCGCACACAGACTGCATGAGACGACACCAGCAGGTGTTGCCCTAGCGCCATCCCAGCCGTTCGTTGCGACGAAACGCCAGTCCCAGCAGCCAGGTCATAACCCAGCCGATCAGGAAGCCGATCCCCCCGGCCCAAAGTCCCGCAGCGGTCACGGGGATGGCGGGGCGAAAGTCGCCCCAGGTCGCTTGCAGGGTTTCGGTATCGCGCAGTCGATGGGGCAGGGCGATCCGTTCCAAAGGCGACGCCGCACGCAGCAATGTCAGATCCTTGGCTGCCCGGTGCAGCCGAACGAAGACACGAGACATGTCTTGCGAATGGGCATCCCGAAACGCGCTGCCGGACAGATCCGCCAGCGCCTGATCGCGGCTCAGGCCAGCACGCTGGGCGCTGGCGTCGAACTCTGTGGCGATCTTCTGCAACGCGTCGACCTGTCCGCCCAGACGTTGAACGTACTGGTCGGAAAATGCCGGAAACTGCGACAAGGCCGCCGCAATCGCAAAGCAGAAGATCAGCCGCAGGATGTTCATCAGTGCGGGTGATACGCGGCGGCAAAGACCGGCGCGTAGATCTCTGTCAGGCGCGCAACGGCATCGGTGGGCGACATCTCGGTCGACTCGCCGGTGCGACGGTTCGTCAGTTCGACCACGTTGTTGGCCAGACCGCGCGGGCCCACGGTGATGCGCCACGGCAGGCCGATCAGGTCCATCGTCGCGAATTTCGCACCGGCCCGTTCGTCGCGGTCATCATAGAGAACGTCCAGACCCTTGGCCTGCAATTCGCCCTCGATCGCGGCGCAGGCGCTGTCGGTTGACGGGTCACCTTGTTTAAGGTTCACCAGACCGACGTGGAAGGGCGTTACCCCTTCGGGCCAGATGATGCCCTTGTCGTCGTGATTGGCCTCGATGATCGCGCCCAAAAGGCGGCTGACGCCGATGCCATGGCTGCCCATGTGGACCGGCACGCGCTGACCGTCGGGGCCGACGACCGTCGCACCCATCGCATCCGAATACTTGGTCCCGAAGTAGAAGATCTGGCCGACTTCGATCCCACGCGCAGTCCGGCGACGCTCCTCCGGGATTTCGGCAAAGACGGCTTCGTCGTGTGTCTCGTCCGTGCGGGCGTAACGGCTGGTGAATTCCTTCAGCACAGCCTCGCACGCCTCGACGCTGTCAAAATCGATCTCGCGGTCGCCAAAGGTCAGGTCGGTGATCTCGCTGTCATAGAAGACCTCGGATTCACCGGTTTCTGCCAGCACAAGGAATTCGTGCGTGTTCTCGCCGCCGATCGGGCCGCTGTCGGCGCGCATCGGAATCGCCTGCAGACCCATCCGTTCATAAGTACGCAGATAGGTCACCAGATGCCGGTTATAGGCATGCAGCGCGTCTTCCTGCGTCAGGTCGAAGTTATAGCCGTCCTTCATCAGGAACTCGCGACCGCGCATCACGCCAAAGCGGGGGCGGATCTCGTCCCGGAACTTCCACTGGATGTGATACAGCGTCAGCGGCAGGCTTTTGTAGCTGTTGACGTAGCTGCGGAAGATGTCGGTGATCATCTCTTCGTTCGTGGGACCGTACAGCAGGTCGCGTTTCTGGCGGTCGGTGATGCGCAGCATTTCGTCGCCATAGGCGTCATAGCGGCCGCTTTCGCGCCACAGGTCCGCCGATTGCAGGGTCGGCATCAGCATGGGGATATGGCCCGCGCGCTGCTGTTCTTCGTGCACGATCTGCTCGACCCGCTTCAGCACCTTGAAGCCCAGCGGCAGCCACGAATAGATGCCGGCGGCCTGTTGCTTGATCATGCCCGCACGCAGCATCAGCCGGTGGCTGACGATCTGCGCCTCGGACGGGGTTTCTTTCAGGACGGGCAGGAAATAGCGCGAAAGACGCATGGCAGACCTCAGCAATTGCTGCGCCGGGTTAGCGGATCGGCGGCTCCGCGGCAACGGCTTTGCCGCAGGGCCGGGAAATCACACAGGTCGAAAACACGCCCACCGGCGCTTGCACGACGCGGCGTTGCATCGCAATGTCCCGCCCTGTCTTTCAGGAGAATGCTGCAATGCGGTTGTCCACGAATCGCGAGGCCATGTGGTGGGGCGTTGCCGCTATTGTGCTCGCCCTTGCGCTTTGGCGCCTTGGGAACGTGCTGACGCCGTTTCTGATCGGCGCAGGCGTGGCCTATGTCATGGACCCGATCGCGGACCGTCTGGAACGTCTTGGGCTCAGTCGAACGATGTCGGTGGCGCTGATTACGGTCGTCACACTGGTTTTGTTCGTCGGGGTGATGCTGCTGATCGTGCCGATGCTGGTGCGTCAGGTGCTGCAGCTCATCGACGTGGCCCCCGACGCGTTCCATACAGTTCAGCAGTGGTTGAGCCAGCGCTTCCCCCAACTGTTCCCCGCAGACGGGCAGATCCCGCAGCAGCTGCAGGATCTCGCCGGACGCGTGTCGGAGCAGGTGGGAAAGATTCTGCCGACCGTTCTCAGCTCTTTGGGCAATATCATCGGCGTTTTGCTGCTGTTGCTGATCGTACCGGTCGTCGCGTTCTATCTGTTGCTTGACTGGGACCACATGGTCGAGCGCGTCGTCGACCTGTTGCCCCGAGAGCACCGCGATACGATCTGCGAAATCGGCAGACAGATCAACGAAAGCCTGTCCGGGTTTCTGCGCGGTCAGGGACTCGTCACGCTGATCCTTGCTACCTTCTACTCCGTAGGTCTGGTCTCCGTTGGCCTGCCATTCGGCCTGGTGATTGGCATCGTCGCCGCTGTCTTGTCGATCATCCCCTATGTCGGTGTTTTCACCGGGGGCGTAATTTCCATGGGGGTAGCCGCCTTCACCTTCTGGAATGAGCCGGTCTGGATCGTCGCTGTTGCCGCAATCTTCGTGATTGGCCAGCTGATTGAGGGCAACGTTCTGCAACCCAAGATCATCGGCGGTCACGTCGGATTGCATCCTGTCTGGCTGATGATTGCGCTGGCCGTCTTCGGTACGCTGTTCGGGTTCGTCGGACTGGTTGTCGCCGTGCCATTGGGCGCAATCCTGGGCGTGCTCGCACGGTTCTTTGTCGGGAGGTATAAGGAAAGCGCTCTTTACACCGGCAAGGAGGTTCCACCAGAGCCGTCGCAGCCAACGTTGATCGAGCTGGTTCCCCGCGGGACCGTGGCCCGCACCCGGGCCAGCGCTATCGCCGCCCGCGACCGTGCCGTGGCCGAGGTCAAGCTGGAAGAGGCGCGCGAAGAGGCGCTGGATGCCGCAAAGGCAGCAGCCCAGAAAGACAAGGCGGTTGTGGCCACAGCAACGGTCGACGTTCCACCCGCGGGCGCCCACGGCGCGGCGATGCACGCGGGTGCTGATGCCGAGGTCCGAACATGGGGCGGCAAGACGGTCGACGGGACCGACCCGGCCGACAAGATCAAGAAAGACTAGCCCCGGGGCCGTGTCGTGCGTCAGCTTGCTTTAGATCTGTCACTGGCGCCCGCGTTGTCTCGGGCGGATTTTCTGCCAGCGGAATCCAATCAGGCCGCGTTGGCGGTGCTGGATCACCCTGCCGAGTGGCCGCAGGGACGGATGTTGCTGGTGGGGCCGGAAGGGGCCGGAAAATCTCATCTCGCCGCGTTCTGGGCGGCTGAGCAGGGCGCGGTGACGATGCGCGCGGCCGCGCTTAGGGTCGATGGCGTAGATACACTGGCGGCACAGGACGGTGCCGTGGTGATCGAGGATGCGCACCGAACCGGCGGGGCCGCAGGGGCCGAGGCGGCTCTGTTCCACCTGTGGAACCTGGCTGCCGCGCGCAATACGCTGTTGTTGCTGACAGCCCGCACGCCGCCCCGGGATTGGGGACTGACGCTGCCTGATCTGAATTCCCGCATGCAGGCCATGCCGCTGGTGCGGCTTGACCCGCCCGACGATGCGCTGCTGGCCGCCGTGCTGGTCAAGCTGTTCAACGATCGTCAGCTTGATCCCGGCCCGGACGTGGTCGATGCGCTTTTGCGTCGCATGGACCGCGACCTGGGACAGGCACGGCGGCTGGTTGCCCGGATCGACAGGAATGCGCTGGCGCAGGGGCGCGCGGTGACCCGGACGCTTGCCCTGAACAGCTTGGTCGCGCTGGAAGATATGACTGATTTATGACGCCCTGGTGCGCTGGACACCATCGCGGCGCCATCCCATGATCGCCGTGCCGATCATCCAAGATGTCTGACGACCATGACCATTGCCAACTTTCTGACCTCGCCCCTGCCCAAACCGGTTGAGCTTGCCGACGGCCCTCCCGTCGGTCCGGCGCGCTTCTTCAACCGAGAGCTCAGCTGGCTAAGCTTCAACTGGCGCGTTCTGGACGAGGCACGCAACGCGCGTGTCCCGCTGCTGGAGCGGGTGCGGTTTCTGTCGATTTCGGCCACCAACCTTGATGAGTTCTTCACGGTGCGCGTGGCCGGTCTGCGGGAGCTGGTCCGCGAAGGGAACACCACGCCCAGCGATGACGGCCTGACACCGTCCGAACAGCTTTCACTGGTGAACGCAGACGCCCGCCAACTGATGGGCGCGCAGCAGTCGGTCTGGAACGTCCTGCGCAAAGAGCTCGAGGCCGAAGGGATCGTGATCCTGTCACGGTCGACGCTGACCCGGGCCGAGACCGAGTATCTGGAGCAGTACTTTCAGGATCAGGTCTTTCCTGTCCTGTCGCCTTTGGCCATTGATCCGGCCCACCCGTTCCCGTTCATTCCGAATGCCGGGTTTACACTGGCGGTCCAGCTGTCGCGCCAATCCGACGGGCGCCAGATCAAGGCATTGCTGCCCATTCCTGCACAGCTGCCGCGCTTTATCGCCCTGCCGGGAGGGACGCGGTTTCTGAAACTGGAAGACCTGCTGCTGATGCACCTGTCGCGGCTGTTCCCCGGCTATCGCGACATCGGCAACTGCGCCTTCCGCGTTCTGCGGGACAGCGACCTGGAGGTCGAGGAAGAGGCCGAGGATCTAGTACGCGAGTTTGAGACCGCGCTGAAGCGCCGTCGTCGGGGGCAGGTGATCCGCCTGAAGCTGACTGCGGGTGCCCCGGACGGTCTGCGCCGGACAATCATGGACGAACTTGACGTCAGCGCCGATGAGGTTGTCGAAGTCGACGGGCTTTTGGGCATGGCCGATGTCCGCGAACTGGTTCTGGACAGCCGCCGCGACCTGCAATGGCCGACCTTCACCCCGCGCGTCCCCGAACGGGTGCAGGATCATGAAGGCGACATGTTTGCGGCCATCCGGCAAAAGGACATGCTGCTGCATCATCCATACGAGACGTTCGACATGGTGGTCCGCTTTCTGCAGCAGGCAGCACGCGACCCGGACGTTCTGGCAATCAAGCAGACTCTTTATCGCACCAGTCGCGAC
Source organism: Paracoccus denitrificans (assembly GCA_003240735.1). Classification (GTDB taxonomy): domain Bacteria; phylum Pseudomonadota; class Alphaproteobacteria; order Rhodobacterales; family Rhodobacteraceae; genus Paracoccus; species Paracoccus denitrificans_A. Next base: position 55,349 of record QFNE01000018.1, read on the forward strand.
AGCCCGATCGTCGAGGCGCTGTGTGAAGCGGCCGAGGCCGGCAAATCCGTCACTGCGCTGGTCGAACTGAAGGCGCGTTTCGATGAGGCTGCGAACATCCGCCAGTCCCGTCGTCTGGAGCGCGCCGGCGCGCATGTCGTCTATGGGTTCACCCAGCTGAAGACGCACGCCAAGATTTCCAGCGTCGTGCGCCGCGAAGGCGACAAGCTGGTCACCTATACCCACTTCGGCACAGGGAACTATCACCCGATCACGGCCCGTATCTATACCGACCTGTCGCTGTTCACGTGTGATCAGCCGCTTGGGCGCGATGCCACCAAGGTGTTCAACTATCTGTCAGGCTATGTTCAGCCGGACGGGCTGGAGAATCTGGCGATCAGCCCGATCGACCTGAAATCCACCCTGCTGGACTTGATCGCGAACGAGGCCGAGCTGTCCCGGCAAGGTCGTCCCGGCTCGATCTGGGGCAAGGTCAACAGCCTGATCGACCGCGACGTGATCGAGGCGCTTTATGCAGCATCGGATGCGGGCGTTCAGATCAGTCTGGTGGTGCGGGGCATCTGTGGGCTGCGGCCCGGGATCGCGGGGCTGTCCGAAAACATTCGGGTCAAATCGATCGTGGGACGTTTTCTGGAACATTCCCGGATCGTCTGCTTTGGGAACGGTCAGGCCCTCCCATCGCGCAAGGCGCGGGTGTTCATCAGCTCTGCAGACTGGATGGGCCGAAACCTGACCAGACGGGTCGAGACGCTGGTGGAATGTCTGAACGATACCGTAAAGGCGCAGATCACAAGTCAGATCATGGCCGCGAACATGGCAGACGAGGCCCAAAGCTGGCTTTTGCAGCCCGATGGCCGGTATGTTCGCCATCTGCCGGCGGGTCGGGACGACCTGTTCAGTTGCCATCGGTTCTTCATGGAGAACCCGTCACTTTCGGGCCGTGGCACTGCAGGGGCAGGGGACGTGCTGGCATTGACCCATTCGGCAGATTGAACCGAACTGTCGAATCGCAGTTTACCGCAGGGGGATAAACGGATGCCTCGCATGAACGCCATCACCACCGCCTCTGGCAAACAACTTGCACCCTTCGGCAAGGAACTGCGCTCAGCACGCGAATTGTCGCGCGTGGGGGTCGTGGACGTCGGATCGAACTCGATCCGGCTGGTGGTCTTTGACGGCGCCGCGCGAAGCCCTGCGTATTTCTATAACGAGAAGGTCATGGCCGGTCTCGGCCAGGGTCTGGCCACAACCGGTAAGCTGAACCCAGAAGGCGTCAAGCGCGGACTGGAAGCGCTCGTCC
>QFNE01000035.1 GCA_003240735.1 Paracoccus denitrificans
GGCTGTACTGGTGGAAGCCGCAGGCGAGGAACGGCTGTATTTTGTTGTCGAGACAAAAGGTAGCCTGTTCGCGGACGACCTCCGCGACGTGGAAGCGGGCAAGATTGCCTGCGGGAAAGAGCATTTTGTTGCCATCGGTGACGGTCCCAACCCAGCAAGATATATCAAGGCTACAAAGGTCGACGACCTCATGGCCCATACATAAGGAATGCCATGTTGCCGCCCAGATCCACGGCGAGCCGATGGCGCTCGCACGTGACTCTGTACCGTTCAGCGGGTAGGCACTTATCAAACTGTAAAATCGGGGACATTTGATGAAGGCAGCAGAGACCAAGGTTGATCGTTTCCTCGGCAGCAACGAGACTGCGTTCGCCATTCCGGTCTACCAGCGCAATTACGACTGGGCAAAGACGCAATGTGCGCAGCTCTTCAAGGATATTCTTGCCGTCGGCGCGGACGAGACTCAATCGGGCCATTTCATCGGCAGTATCGTTTACGTCCATGATGACGTGCATGCTGTCGCTGCCCTGCAAGAATTCACGATCATCGATGGCCAACAGCGCCTGACCACACTGACCCTGATCTATATCGCGATCTACCGGCACTTCCTTGCTGCTGGCGAAGATCGTGAAGCCCAGCGTATCTATAAGACCTATCTGATCAACGAGTTTGCAGAAGATGCCGAGAAGCTGAAGCTGAAACCAACCGACAATAACAAGGCGGCACTGGCGCAGATGATGGATCCGCAGGAGGCAGTCAAGGTCAGCGGGTATTCGCGCCTGATCGAGAATTTCCGCTTTTTCCAAAGCAGGATCGATGCGTCGAATGTGGCGACGGTTTTGAAGGGCGTGTCCAAGTTGATATTTGTCAACATTGCGCTCGACCGGCAGAAGGATAATCCGCAGCGCATTTTCGAAAGCCTGAACTCGACGGGGCTGGAACTGTCGCAGGCGGACCTGATCCGCAACTACATCCTTATGGGGTTGCCGCGCAGGGAACAGGAGCAGGTGTTCCGCAAGTTCTGGGAACCGATCGAGCGCAATGCCCGCAATCTTGAGGTCAATGAAAGCCGTTTGTCGGATTTCATCAGGGATTACCTAACGCTCAAGCAAAAGGATATTCCCAACAAGGGCGCTGTTTACGCCAAGTTCAAGGAGCGGTTCCCTGTTCCCAGCTCGCCGGAGCTGATGGAGGCACTGAATGAGATCCGCGATCTGTCGAATGTCTATGCGCGCCTGTTGAACCCGGACATGGAAACCGACGCAGTGATCTCGCGCGAGCTGGGCTATATTCGCACGCTCGAGATCAATGTGTCCTACCCCTTCTTGATGCCGGTCTACCGGGATTTTCAGGCAGGCGTGATCTCGCCTGACGAATTTGCAGCGGTGCTGCAGCTGGTGCAAAGTTATGTCTGGCGGCGCGCCATCTTGGGCCTTCCGACCAATGCGCTGAACAAGATCTTCATGGGGCTCTACGACCGCGTGGAGCTTGAGGATTATCTGACATCGGTCCAACGCGCGCTTATGCAGCGTGGCGGCTCGCAACGCTACCCGCGCGATCCAGAGGTACTGGCTGTCCTGAAAGAGAAAGACATGTACAGCATGAAGGGGCGTACGCGCACCTATTTCTTCGACCGCCTCGAGAACCACAACAATCGCGAAATCGTGGATGTCACAGTGCCGGGCATCACCATCGAGCATATCTTCCCGCAGAAGCCGGACCCAGAATGGCGTAACACAGTCGATGAAGACGATTTTGCCGCTATGGGGGAGCAGCATCTCAACACGATTGGGAACCTGACCCTTTCGGGCAACAATGGTCGCCTTGGCAACAAGACCTTCGCCGAGAAGCGCGACATGAACCATGACGGTGGCGAACAGGGCTACCGCTTCAGCCGGCTCTGGCTCAACCGCGATCTGCAGAAGCTCGATCATTGGAACGTGGCGCAGGTTGAAGCGCGGGCGGAACGTATCGCCCAGCGCTTCCTCGAAGTCTGGCCCGCACCCAGCGTAGATGTGTTGGCTGGTCCCGATTTGGAAGAGGTCAACATCTTTGAGGCGGAGGAACCCAAGTTCAAGAAACTCGAATATGCAGTGTTCCTCGGCAATCGCCTTTGGGTGACACAGGTGAGCCGACTTTACGTCGAAGTGATTCAACAGCTGCTGTTGGAGCAACCCGACGCCTTCCATGGCACCAAACTTGGTGACCGCATCCAACTGACCTCTGACCCTGCAAGCTTGCGCCAGTCGGTCCAGGTAGGAGAGGGGTATTATGTGGAGGCCAATATCGATTCCACGAGCAAGTTCGAGCGGATAAAATTCATCTTGGCCGAATTGGGCCTCGAGGATGAACTACACATCAAGTTCGCTTAGGATTGAGTGTATGTCATTTAGGCGGGCGGGGTTTTCTGCCCGTCCATGGTTTTGATGAGGGCATTACCGCCGTCACCTCGACCTCGCGCAGCATCCCACCCGCGATCAGCCCATCCCGCACCCAGTCCAGCGCGGCCGACCAATCGTCATAGGCTTGGCGGGCGGATTCGATTTGCTGAAGGGTCGGGGTGAAGGTGACGGGGCAGGCGCGGACCTCGACGATGCGCCATTTGCCGTTGATGAGCGTGCGGACGGTGCCGACGACGATGCTGACCGCGCGGTCGCCGTGCCGGTTGCGTTTGATGTCTACCGGCACGCAGCGGGGCACCGCCCCTGGCATCCAGTCCGGGGTCAGCCCGGCGCGGGCCAGTTCCGCGACCCGGATCGCCATGCGCTTACCGCCCAAGGTGTCGGGCATCCCGGCGACGGTGGCGGCGATGACCTCGGCGTCCGCGTGCACATATCCACCCATCTTGTGTTGGCCGCCGTCGATCTTGCAGCCAAGTATGGCGCGTTGCAGCAGGACATATTCGAGCCCAAAGCCGAAGCCTTCCTCGGCCACGCCCTTCGGTAGGGGCAGTTCCAGCTGGGCCTTTTCCACGCCAAAGGCCCATTCCAGCGCTGCCTGCACGCCCAGCGCGCGTTTGGTTTTTTGGCCGCCGGGCGGGCCGATCTTTCCTTGAATCGTCATTCAGGCCACCCCTCAAACATCGTCATTTGCGCGGGTAGCTGGGCCTCGTCCGTTGGCCGCCAGATCCACGGGCCCGAGGCCATGGGCAGCTGCGAGAGCGCGCCACGCATGTGCTGCTGCCAGAGGATGAACTCCGTTGCCGAGCAGGCGCAAAGCGCGTGACCGATGGGCCAGCCCATCAGCCATCCGACGAAGAGAGGGTTCAGCCGCCGCCGTGATCGGCCCTTCAGGATGCGCCGCGAGGCGGCGTGCCCATGCGAGGCAATCATCGAAGCCCAGAGCGGGCGCGAGATCGGGGCGTGCGGCGAGGACCGTGCGCCATGCATCGTGATCGTCGGGGCCGGGTGGGTGAAGCCCTGTTCCGCCCGGTAATGCAGGATGTCCATCCGGGATTTGCCATCGGCCCGTGTGACGCTGGCCTCCGAACTGCCCTTCCAGTTCTGGGCAGCCGGTGTCGGCCACTGCGCCGCTTGCGCTGGCAGGGGCGGCATCCCGCCCGAGCCGTAGCTCTGGCCCGGCCCACCCTTCGCGCCATCCGTCGCCTTGGGCGTCGACCAGTTGGTGATGCCCAGCGCCAGCGCTTCCGCTTTGCGGGTGAAGTCGCTGTTGCCTGCCGGGTTGTAGCGGTTGGTGCCGGGGTGCAGGCTCATCGGTGTGGGCCAGGATGAAGATGCGCAGCCGCTGGTGCGGCGCGCCGACTTCTGCCGCCGAGAACAGACCCGCCGCAGGCGTGTAGCCCAGTCCCCAAAGCTCTCGCAGGACAGTTTCAAGGCCGAGGGTGACGTGCCCCGCGACGTTTTCGAGGAAGACCCATTGGGGGCGGCATTCCCCGATGACGCGGGCGACATCGGGCCAGAGGTGGCGGGGATCATCGGCGCCACCGCGTTTTCCGGCGGCGCTGAAGGGTTGGCAGGGGTAGCCTGCGAGGACGGCATCGAAGGCGCCGCGAAAGGGCTGGGCATCGAAGGTCCGTAGATCCGTCCAGATAGGGGCCAGGGCGAAATACCCGGCGCGTTGAGCCGCGATGAGGACCGCCCTTGGCCAGTCCTCCCACTCGACGAAGCAGCGCGTGTGATATCCGGGCTCGGCCAGCATGAGGCCCATATCCAGCCCTCCGCCGCCTGCGCAGAGGGACAATCCGTGCCGGGGACGTAACACCATGCCATTCACGCCACCACGCGCAGGTTCAGGCGCTCGCGCGTCACCAGCCCGCGTGCCAGCATGAGCCCGCACATCGTGGGGCTGATCATGCCCTTGGGCAGGTATTCGTCGGAGTTGACCTTGGCCGCATAGAAGGCTGCCAGCGCATCTTCGCTGGGCGGGGGCGCCGCATCCGCCTTGCGCCGTCGCTTGGCCTTTGTGCCCTTCGCAGCCAATATCGCCGCCTGCGCATCGCGCTGGGCGGCGCGTTCCATGAACCGGTCGAGGGCTTTCGGCCCATCGGGTGGGTTCGGATGATCAGCGCGGGTCTCGAGGGCGACCTCGATGATCCGCGCCTGCGACAGCCCGAGGCTCTCGATCCAACGGCGCACATGGGTGCGGGCGGGCCAGCCTTGCCACCAGGCGGGCAGGGTGGCGTTGGCGGCGAAGCCCAGCGCCGCCAGCAGCTCTGAGAAGAACCGATCAAATTCGGCCTCGCGCGCCCGCGCGTCCTCCTCCTCCTTTACAGGTTTACTTAGGGGTTCTCTTACAAGGTTAGTCTCCGGATTCCGGAGATGGCTTTGGGCAAAATCCGGAGATGGGTTTGGCGAAAATCCGGAGATGGCTCCATGTCCAGTTTCCGGAGATGGGGTGTCGCCCTGTTCTTCCTCCGTTCCCGAAATCCCATCTCCGGTTTCCGGACTTGGCTCTTGTGGAAAGCCATCCTCGAACGCTAATATGTAGCGTGTCGCCTGGCGCTTGTGGGTGCGCGGATCATGGGTGCGGACGCGGTGGATCAGGCGCAGCGCCTCGAGCCGCGCGAGGTGGTCGTTCAGCGCAGACACGGACATTTCTGCATCCTCGGCCAGCCGTTCCTGCGTCGGGAAACAGCCGAAATCGGGGTTGTGCCGGTCGCAGAGAAACCACAGCACGATCTTGGTGGCAGGTTTCAGCCCGCGTTGCTGGATGGCCCAGACGGTGGCTTTGTGGCTCATGGCGCGGCCCTCCGCACTAGCAACTGCGCGCGGCTGGTGAAGCCGTTGTCGGCCAGCGCGCCCAGCGCGTCATCGACAGATCGGACCAGCGCCCAGCCAAAGCCCTGCGCGAGGACAGCATCGCGAAACGCCTCCTGATTTGGGCTCAGCCGCCCCTTGAGCGACTTCAGCTCCAGAAACAGCACGCGGCTGTCACACAGAACCATGAGATCGGCAAAGCCCGGATGGACGCCCATGCCCACAAGGATCGCCTGGCGCTTGGCACCGCGCGGGCCCGGCTCGGTCACCTCATTGGCGCAGTGATGGATAATGGCGGTTTTTGGCAGCGCGAACTTCAGCGCGGTGACCACGCTTCGCTGCAGATCCGCCTCAGGTGTTCCGCGCCGTTTCATCGCAGCCGCTCCGGATCAGGCTGGTGGCGGTCGATGCGACCGGGTGATTTGGCATCCAGGACGACCAGCAGTATCCGCGCGTCTTCGCGCTCCGAGGGCGTCTCGCCATGCTGGACCAGCACATTGCAGGCCAGCCGCAGCAGGTGGTCGGAATGGTTGACGACGTCGGCCACGACGATTCGCGCCTCGCGCCGCCGCTCGTCGATCCAGTCCTGGCGCACCTGATCGCGTTGGCCGCGCTTGCGAAAGGGCAGGGGGAGGCTCATCGCCGGGCCCCCGCGCGCTTGGGGGCAACAGGCAATTCTTGCAGCATCAGCCAGTCCTGCACTGCATCGCGCCGGTAGTAGATCTTGCGGCCGGCGCGCACGCAGGGCGGCCCGAAGCGCAGTTTCTCCCAGCGATGCAGGGTCTCGACGGTGACCTCAAGTTCAAGGGCGAGATCGAGGCGGCTGATCCAGCCGCTCATAAGGCGTGGTTTGCCTTGTCTCGGTTGCGTTGCTGTTTCTGTCATCTGGTCTCTCCTGGTCGTCGCCCGGCTTGGACGGAGTTCAGGACCTCAGAAGCGCAGAGCAGGAGGGGTGGCGGGAAGGCAGCGACCGGCAGTGATGCGGTCGAGCGTTGCCGGTCACTGATATTGCAGGGTTTTCCGGGGAGTGCGCCCCGTGACGCCTATCAGATGCAATGTCGAATCACGGCGACAGATGACACCACGCGGGGCCTCGGTCCCTGTTGCATGGCCGATTTACAGGGGTTTGCCTGTGTTTCGCGGGGTTTGGCGGACATCCACACGTATTGGACCAACCGGCAAGGGTTCGGGAGCCTTGCCGGTCATTGATTTAAAACGGAATTTACAAAATCCGGGCTGGTTTCGCGGCCCACCGAACGAATGGAAAGCATCGGGCGGCGCACAGGCGGCCATCCCACGCCCTGATTCTGCCGCTCATGGCCGGGCTTTGATCCAGGCGCGCTTCGATTTTCTCCATGAATTCAATGACCGGCAGCCCTGCGACGCATCATCGCCGGTCACCGCCTATGTGCCGGAGGGGGCCGCATGCTTCGCTTGATAAGCCTGCGCATCTACGCCTGTGTCAGGCGCAGAAGGAGGTGCGAGCATGGTCAAGCGATTGCGATTGAACGATAAAACAGTGCGCGAACTGGTCCCGGAAGAGGATCGGGACTATCAGGTCTTCGACACCGAGATCCGGGGGTTGTCGATCCGTGTCTTGCGATCTGGCGCGCGATCCTTCGTGCTGGATTACCGGTTCGCAGGGCGCCAGCGCCGCATGGCGATTGGCCGCTGGCCCGAATGGAGCGTGACGGCGGTCAGGGAGCGCGCCCGCGAGTTGCGCCGCGTCATCGATGAGGGCTGCGATCCATTGGGCGAGCGTGGCGATTTGCGCGAAGCCCCACGGTTCAAAGACATGATCGATCGCTATCTGGTCGAGCATGTGCCGCATCTGGCGCCTCTGAATGCCTCTGATCAGCGCTCAGTTCTGACCAAGCTGGTTGCGCCGCTGTGGGCCAATAAACTGGTGGCGGACATCACCCCGCATGACGTTGCCAAACTGCTCAACTACATTGCCGAGGGCAGGGCGCGCCCATCAAAGCAAAAGCCCAACAACCGCGCACGCAAGCTGCAAGGCAAGAAGCCCACGCCTGTCCGCGCCAACCGCGTGGGCGAGGTTCTGCGCAAGATGTTCAGTCTTGCCATCACATGGGGCTGGCGCACGGACAATCCGGCGGCAGGCTTCAAGAAGCGGGTCGAGACCGCACGCGAGCGCTTCCTGTCCCATGAAGAAATCGCGAAGCTGGCCGAAGTGCTGGACGCGGCCGAGGATCAGCGCGCGGCGGGCATCATCCGGATTTGCATGTTGACGGGTGCGCGCGTGGGCGAGGTACGTCAGGCGCAGTTCGAGCAGTTCAATCTGGAACTGGGCGTCTGGTCGAAACCGGCAGCCACGACCAAGCAGCGCAAAGTCCACCGGGTCCCTATCTCAGCCGATGTTGCCGCCATCGTGCGCCAGCGCGCGCTTGTGGTGCCCAGAGGCAATCCGTGGCTTTTCCCCGGCGATGTACCGGGCCAGCCCGTCAAGGAAATCCGCCGGTTCTGGATGATGGTGCAACGCGAGGCGAACCTGCCAGATGTGCGCATTCACGATCTGCGCCACACCTTCGCATCGCTGCTGGTCAGTGGTGGGGCTTCGCTTGAGATGATCGGCAAGCTTCTGGGCCATAGCCAGATGCAGACGACGCTGCGCTATGCGCATCTGATGGACTCGCCCCTGCGCGCCGGGGTGGATGCTGTGGCCGGAATGTTCCGGCCACGCCCGAAGATCGTTCATGATGCGGATGCCAAGCGCGCCTGAAGCGCCCCAGTCGTTCAGCTGTTCCCGCGCAGCGCGCGCCAGAAGGGGCGTAACCTGCGGCGGATCGTGCTTTCGTCCGGAACCTCGCCGTTCTCGGCCACATTGGCGAACCACTCCTGCAACTCGCCAATTAGTTCTGCCTGTGTGGCGGGCAGGCCGTGTTCGTGGATGCGCTGGATCATGGTCACATACATGCCCTCCCAATCATAAGGCGACAGTGACCCTGTCCCGCCGCCGATACGGCGCAGCAGATCGTAGTCATCCTCGAAGCGCTGCACATCCTGGCCCGTGACCATCAGATCCGCGATCGACACCTCGACGCCGTCGGCAGGCTCGGTCACATATACCCAATCGTCCCCTCGCTCGGGCTTGATCCGCAGCAGCTTCATGACGGTTGGCCCGGTCCCGCCGCGACGGAAAAGGGGCAGCATGTCCATGGGCGATACGGTGATCTTGCCCGACACCTTGTCGGTCCCGCAAATCGCCAGGGGAATGCCGGTCACGATGTCCAGTTTGCCCTCGGTGGCCCAGCCTGCAATGTCGGCGATCATGCACCCCCAACGTGACGCGGTTTCATGCAGGTTGAAAAATGCTCTGGGTGGAAGTGCCATTCTGACTCCAATTCTCGTTCTGAGGGCATGCGGGCTTGCCACCTGCAGCAGGTGGCGCGCCGCGCGGCGCGGTGATGCGAGGGGGGAGTCGGCTGGGCATGAGATTGATGAAGGCATGCTTTGACCGGGGCGCCATAGGGGCACCTGCCAAATTCTCCAATCAATGAACAACCTTAAGGCGAATCGCCCTCAGGTAGAATATACGTCAGGGATTCCGTCATAAGCTGTCGGGGATAAAGGGGGAACGCCATGTCATTCCAGAAGGCGCAGGACTTGCTGAAGCTCGCGCACATCGCCGCGTCGCGTCATCAGGGGGTCACGGTCAAAGACATTTCAACGGAGTTCAGCGTGAACGAGCGCACAGCCCAGCGCATGCTCTTTGCCCTGAAGGAAGTTTACCCGAGCCTGTCCCACAAAACCGACAGCGAGCGTCGCCGCTGGTGGACGCTGCGCGAAACCAACAAGCTCGGTATGCAGGGCGTCTATGACCATGAACTGACGGCCATTGAAATGGCGATCCGTCGCGCGCAGCGGGAGGGGGCACATGCAGAGACGGCTTCCCTGGAGGCTGTGCGCGACAGGCTGGTGGCGAAGTTGCCCACAACCGAGGCCCGGCGGACCGAGGCGAATGCAGAGGCGATGCTGGAGGTAAAGGGCTATGCCTGTCGCCCTGGCCCCCGGGTCAAGACATGTCCTGACCATATGAGCATCCTCACCGCTGCGCTGAAGGGGCAGTTTCAGCTGATCATGTCGTATCGGGGCGCGCAGGATGCTGAGCCGAAAAAGCGCGTTGTTGAGCCCTATGGGCTGCTCCTTGGGACACGTCACTATCTAATCGCGCGCGATCCCACCAAGGGTGAGGGCTTGCGCCGGTTTCGCCTAGACCGGATCGCGAAGGTCGAAATCACGATGATCTGGTTCAAGAAGGACAAGGACTTCGACCTCGAGGCCTATGCGGCGCAGTCGTTTGGTTCGTTCCATTCGGCCGCAGAGTTCACTCGCGTCGTGTGGCGGTTCAGCCCGGCTGCCGCAGCGACTGCGCGCGAGTACGAGTTTCACCCAAAACAGGAGATGGTCGAGCAGGAGGATGGCGGGCTGATCGTCACCTTTGAGGCCAGCGGCCTCGTCGAGATGGCCTGGCACCTCTACAAGTGGGGTGATGCGGTCGACGTGATCGAGCCCGCGGCGCTGCGCGAGTTGGTGGCAGGGTTTCAAAACAGTGGCATCAAAGTGCTGCCGTGAGCGCTGGCAAGGCGGTCATGTTGCAGATCGGACGACCGCGGCGGACGGGCGACATCGGACTTTGCCGAAGCAATAGCAACCGCAGAAAGCTGCCAAAGCGGACGCAAACAGTGGCATCATTGAGCGGCGGCAGTGGGCAGAAGAGCGGGGTTTGCGAATTCGTGGGTCATGTTCGGGGTGCATGACGTACCCGGCCCAAACCTGCCGCTTGTGGGCGGCGCCGCGCGGCGTTCCAGCGTCACCTAACCGGTCATTCGACCTCCTATACAGCATTATCTTGGACCGGGCGGCAGCAATGCGGACGAGGCAGCCATTCGGCACGAAGCGAAGACCGATTGTTATCCTTGCGTGGCGGACATTGGTGCAGCCTCGGGCTGTGGACTTATGTCGGCGTAAGCTTCAGCGGGAACGTCGACGGCGGGCGGCTTAGGCAGTTCCACGAGGGGGTCAGGATATCCCTGCCAGCCGCAGCGCGAGCCCGGTGAAAGCGCAGATTGCCAGCACCGGGACTGCGCCGAGTTTCAGCCGGAATACGGCCACGATGGCAACAATGGCCAGTGCCAATGCGGCGACGTCCAAGGTCGCCCAGACCGGCAGGTCCAAGTTCAGCCCCAACCCGGTCACCGGGCGCAGCTGGCCGAACAGCACGTGTAGCCCGAACCACAGCGCCAAGTTCAGGATCACCCCCACCACCGCCGCTGTCACCGCGGTTAGCGCCGCCGTCAGCGCGTGGTTGTCGCGCAGGCGTTCGATGAAGGGCGCGCCCAGGAAGATCCACAGAAAGCAGGGCAGGAACGTGACCCACGTGGTCAGCAGTCCGCCCAGT
>QFNE01000019.1 GCA_003240735.1 Paracoccus denitrificans
CTCGTCCCCGCGCCGGATCTCGTGGAACGAGATGCCCGCCGCGTCGTCGCGGATCATCTCGGCCCCATCGGCGGCGTACTGGCCCGGAAGCTGGCGCAGATGCGCCAGCCGGTCCAGCCGCGCGGGCGGGCAGGGCGCAAGCGTTATCGCCGCAGTGGCCGTGCCGCCCGGGGGCCGGGTGAAGGCGATCACGCCTCCAGCGCCTCGAGTTCGTCGATGAAGCCCTCGATCATCGACAGGCCCTTGTCCCAGAATGCGGGGTCGGCCGCGTTCAGACCGAACGGTTGCAGCAGCGTCGAGTGATGCTGCGACCCACCGGCCTTCAGCAGATCGAAATACTTGGTCGGGAACCCTTCGGGCGCATCCTCGTAAGCCGCGTAAAGCGCGTTCACTAGGCCGTCGCCAAAGGCGTAGGCATAGACGTAGAACGGCGAATGAACGAAGTGGGGGATGTAGGCCCAGAACGTTTCATACCCCGGCATGTATTCGAACGCATCGCCCAGACTTTCGTGCTGAACCGTCATCCAGATGTCGTTGATGTCATCCGGCGTCAGTTCTCCGTTGGCGCGCGCGGCGTGCAGGCGCACCTCGAAGTCATAAAACGCGATCTGGCGCACGACCGTGTTGATCATGTCCTCGACCTTGCCAGCCAGCAGTGCCTTGCGCTCTACCGGATCGGTGGTCTTGGCCAGAAGCGCTCGGAACGTCAGCATTTCGCCAAAGACCGACGCGGTTTCGGCCAGCGTTAGGGGGGTCGATGACAGCAGTTCGCCCTGTTTCGCGGCCAGCCGCTGGTGGACTCCGTGGCCAAGTTCGTGGGCCAGCGTCATCACGTCACGGGGCTTGCCCAGATAGTTCAGCAGAACATAGGGGTGAACCGTCGACACGGTCGGGTGGGCAAAGGCACCGGGCGCTTTGCCGGGCGTGACGGCGGCGTCGATCCAGCCTTTGTCAAAGAACGGCTCGGCCAGTTCGGCAAGCTGCGGGTCGAACCCGGCATAGGCGTCCAGGACCGTCGCCTTCGCCTCATCCCAATTGACCAATCGGGGCGTTTCGGTCGGCAGCGGTGCGTTCCGGTCCCAGACCTGAAGCTTGTCCAGACCCATCCATTTCGCCTTGAGGCGATAATACCGATGGGACAGGCGCGGGTAGGCCGCGACGACGGCCTTGTGCAGCGCCTCGACCACCTCAGGTTCTACATCGTTCGACAGGTGCCGACCGTGCTGGGGCGTGGGCATCTTGCGCCACTTGTCCTCGATCGCCTTTTCCTTGGCGAGCGTGTTGTGGATGCGCGCGAAAAGTTTGACGTTGTCGCCGAAAACCGCCGCCAGCGCCTTGGCGCCCGCTTTGCGGCGTGCGCGGTCGTGGTCGGTCAGCAGGTTCAGGGTGGCTTCCAGTCCCAGCGTTTCGCCGTTGACGTCGAAGGTCAGCGCTGCTGTCGTTTCATCGAACAGACGGTTCCAGGCTGCCGCCCCGACCACCGAATTGTCGTGCAGAAACTTCTCCAGCTCATCCGACAGCTGGTGCGGGCGCATCGCGCGCATGCGGTCAAACACGGGCTTGTAGCGCGCCGGACCATCGGCGGCCGAGAACACCTGCTCGTAAACCTCATCCGGGATTCGGTTGAATTCTAGGCTGAAGAACACAAGCGGCGTCGTCATGTCGGTGATCTGCGCCTGCAGGTCACCCAGCGCCTTGGCGCGCCCGGCATCCGTCGTGTTCTGGTAATAGCGCAGGCCGACGAATGACATGATGCGACCGCCAAGGATATCGATCTCCTGATACCGCTCGATCGCCTTAAGCATCTGGGCCGGGGTCAGGTCTGCCAGCTTGCCTTCATAGTCTGCGGCAAAGCTTTCCGCAGCCGTCTTCAGCTTTTCCAGATCGGCGGTCAGTTCCGGCGCGTCGGGGGCAGGATAAAGATCGGTCAGGTCCCAGACCGGCAGCTTGCCCAGATCGACGCCTGCATGGGCATTTTCAGCATCACGGACAGGAGATGAAGGCGCGGCGGGGTGGTGAAGGTTCATGGGGATTCCTTGGAAGTTGCTTGCTGCAACATGTACGTCTTGCGCCCCGGTCTTCAAGCGCGCCAGCCACAGGATAGAAAACTGGCCGCCCTGTATCGGGCGGCCAGAGGGGTGATCTGCACGATCTAGTTGGTGGGCGCAGGCGGGGCCTCGGGCGGTGCCCCGGCACCCATGCCGGGACCTGCGTCCACCGGTGCGGGGGCAGGTGGCGCAGCACCATCGGCGGGCGGCGGCGGAGGCGGCGGCTTTGGTCCGTCACTACGAGGGCCGCCCGGAACACAGGCGCCACCAGTTAGCGCCCAGACTGCGCTGATCTGCTGGTTCACCGACAGCTCGCCCGCCTCGACTGGGACTGAATCTGATGCCATCGCGGCGCGCGCCATCATCGGCTGCGGCGGACGGGGCCCGCTGTTCACGCTGTCGCCGATTTCGATCAGCGGACCAAGCTCTTGTCCGGCAGCGGCGGCGATGGTCTCGGCCCGATGACGTGCATCCTCGACGGCGAGCTTTCGTGCCTCATCCTGTGCATCGCGCATGTCTTCGCGGATGAAGTCGATGTTGCGGATCTCGTTCGCGCCAGCACCGACGAGCGCGTCAAGCGTCGCGCCTAGCTTGTCCAGATCGCGGATCTTCACGGTGACGACATTCTCGGCCCGATACCCACGCAGCACCGGCGCTTGCCCATCCGGGTAGTCCTGCACCGGCGACAGGCTGAGGCTGGAGGTCTGGATGTCCCGGCGTTCGATCCCCTGACCGGTCAGCGCCTCGATCACGGCGGTCTGGGTGGTCGAATTCGCTGTCATCGCTTCGGCCGCCGTCGGATTCTGTGTCGTCACCCCGACGGTGATCGATGCCATGTCAGGGGCAATGAAGCTTTGACCTTCGCCGTTCACTGAGACCGTCGCAGGCATACACGCATGCCCACCGGGCGGAGGCGGCGGAGGCGGCGTCTGCGCCGCAGCGATGCCGGCGGCCGCCAACGTCAGGGGCATGGCAAACGGCAGCGCACCTAAGGCGCGAAGCGCCGCGCGTGCGGTCGGCGATGTGAAAGGCAGGTTGGGCATGAAGTCCTCCGTTAACTGTTTCGACGCTGGTTTGGCCGCTCGACGCGGTCGCTCCATCATCGCAGCCGGATAAACGCAGGAAAATGCGACTTGGTGGACTCACGATATGGTGTTTATCTTTTCAAATGATGCATTCTTTGCTAGCACTTGACGCAGAGCAGAAACGGACCGTACCGCGTTCAAATGACGGGCGGCCACAATCGAAAAGCACCGGCCATGACCAAGCAAGCAGCGACCAAGTTTGCCCTGTCCTTCAGTCCGGATGCCGTGCATCTTCTGGACCGGGACGCCACGGGCGCACAGGCAAACGACACCGGCAACGCAGCCGCCGGGGCATGGCACGAACGCGGTCAGGCCCGCTTCGACGCCAGCGACTTTCGCACAGAGATCAAGCGGCTTCGCGACATCGCGCGCGCCGCGCAGGGCGACGATGCACCCGTCGCGCTGGTCATCCCCGAGGAGCAGATCCTTTATACGACAGTCGACGTTGACAGTGGCGACAGCCAGCGCGTCGGTCAGGCGTTGAATGGGCTGACGCCCTATGCGGTCGATGATCTGGCATGGGACTGGCAAAAGCTGGCCACCGGCGTCCGCGTCGCCGCAGTCGCGCGCCAGACGCTGAGCGAGGCCGAAGAGTTCGCCCGCCGCCACGGTTTTTCGCCGTCGAGCTTCATCGCCGATCCCGCAAACGGCCAGTTTCCCGGCACGCCGGAGTTTCGGACCGATGCGCCTGAAGCCGTCGCGGAGGACGGCTTGGCGAGCGTGGTGGCAACCGCCGCCGAAGATGAAGCCGCCGACCCCGGCGAGAGCATTGCCGAAGACAAGGAAGCGGCCGCTTCGGAGGATACCCATACTGCAAACAAGGCAGAAGTGGCCGAGACCGCTGCACCAGCCGAGGCCGCCGACGTCAGCGTTGATACGGCTAAAGACATGTCCGTTCTGGCCGAAGATGTCCAAACGGACGCAAAGCCCGCTGATAGCGCCGAGGCCGCTGGCAAAGAGGCACCGCAAGAGCCGGTCCTGACAGCGCCGGTTGAGGCTGTGTCCAGTGATCAATCGCCCGCCGAGACGCCCGCGGCTGACGCTCAGACCCCTGCCGAAACAACGACCGATGCAGCGAAGACCGCCGAACCGTCAGCTGCCACGCCCGCCGTCACCGGCGTCATCAGTCCCGTGATCGCGCTGGCGGGTGATGCGGCCCCGGGGCGCGTTGACGCCAAGCCCGAAGAACCTGTGGCCGAAGCCCCCGCAAAGACCGAAGCCGAGGTACCTATCCCCGCAGGCGAAGTCACCGCTGAGCCTAAAGCCCCCGTGTTGCCCGACCGCGCCCGAGCGGTACTGGAGCGTGCAGCACAGGCGCGTGCCATTCGTCCTGACCCGATGCCTGCCGACGATCGTCGGGTGGGCGAACGTGGCGGAATCGGTGCTCTTGTGGCGATGTTGGGTGCGTTGGTCGTGGCCCTGGCCCTGATCTGGGGATTGGGTCCGGCGCGCCAAACCTCGGTCATCGCTGATACGCCTGTCGCGCCTGAGCCACAGATCGCCGACACCCCCGATGATGTTGCGCCAGTCACGGCGTCGGCAGGCGATGCTGCGCCATCCGCACCCGCCGTCACCACTGTTCAAGCCGATCCCGCGCCGGTTGAGGTGGCGCAAGCACCGACCACAGAGGCACCTTCGGACGCCGCCACGGTGGTCCCGAATGCCGCGGCACCTTCCCCGGTGGATCCGTCCGCTCCTGTTGTCACGGCAGCCGGCGCAGACACGGGCACGCCGAATGCTGTCGAGCCCGCGACAACGGCCCCGGCCGCGCCGGCGCAGATATCGGCTGACGTCGCGCGTGCGCTGGTTCAGGGCGTCTCGGGTGCGGCCCGTGCGGTCGTGTCCCAACCTGCTGCGCCCACGGCAACCGCAACGGCCACCCCGCCCCAAACGAGTGGCAATGCCGGTGGTGTCAGTGCTCCCCCGGCGCGCCCAGCACAACAGGCGCGAAGCGCGCCGCCAGCCTCGACCCAGTCGTCCAGCCCACCGCCAGCCAGCCAAGCAGCCGCGATCAATCAGGCGGTCCGTCAGGCTGCGCCGACATCGGGCAGTGCTGTCCAGCGGTCACAACGTCCGGCCCTGCGCCGCAGTGCGCCCGCCCAACCTGCATCGGCCCCGGCCGAAGCGGCCCCGCGGGCAAACGCGACGGCGGTTTCCCGGCAGGGCACACGCCCGAATCGCCGACCGGCAGAGGGGCGCAGCGCGGAAACCCGGTCGAGCGCGCCGGCCGCCACGACGGCCCCCGCCGCGACCTCAACGCCGCGAGCGCGGCCGACACGCAAGCCGGTCGAGGGGGCGTCGCTTTCGGTTATGTCTCGCATCCAGGTGGCCCAGCTGAGTGAAGGCGGACTGATCTCTCAGTCGGTGATCAGCGATTACCGGGCGCAGTCGGGTTTTGTGCAGATGGCGTTCCTGCCGGCGCGTGACCCGATGGCACCTCGGTTCGCCGACGCCAGGCCGTCCAAGCGACCCGCAGGCAAAAAGACCGCGACCGACGCGATCGATTCCGCGGCGATCGAGGCAGCAGTGAAGTCCGCGGATCAGCCGGCGAAGAAATCGACCGCGAAGGCCGTCGTGAAACCAAAGGCAAGCGCAACGGCCTCGGCCGCACCCGCGGGCGATCGGCCGAAGAACCGGCCCACCGGCAAGGGCGCGTCGCAAACCGCAAGCACCCCAGCTGCGACCGCCAAGGCGGCCTCTCGGTCGGCGTCGACCGCGCCGAGCCAGCGACCTGCCCATGCCAGCGCGGTCGAATCCGCAATTGCCGATGCGGTCAAGGAATCGTCGGCAAGCCCGGGTGCCGTGGCGCTGACATCGCTGCGGTCGTCGGATATTCCGGTGGCGCGTCCGCAACGGTCCGGCAAGGCATCCGCGCCAGCGATCGACGACGATGCACAGAAGATTGCACTTGCAGCGGCCTCTCGACCGACCACGCAGATTCCGTCGCCCATCCCGACCACACCAGCGGTACCCGCCGCGCCGGCTGCGACGGCCGCAGCTCCGGCCGCGCCTGTGGCCGAGCCATCGTCCGATGGCATCGGCGCCGCGAGCGAAGCCAAGGCTGCCGCCGACCTTCAGCGCGAGGCGCAGGAGCGCGCCGCCGCAGAGGCGCGCGCGCGTGCCCAAGCAGCGGCCGAAGAAGCGGCGGCCAAGGCCCGGAACGAGGTCTATCGCCCGCCGGAAGTTGATGATGAGCCGGACGTGCGCACAACGTCCGCGCGCGGTCAGACCAGCGGCGTGGTGGCCAAGAATGCGACCGTCGGCGGCATCGACACCAATGCGACGCAGGTGATCGGCGTCATCGGTGCGGGTCGCGCCAGCCGAGGTCTGATCCGGCTGCGCAACGGCAAGGTGGTGACCGTGCGTCTGGGTGACCGGATCGATGGGGGTGCGATCACTTCGATCGGCAAGGGGCGCATCAACTATGCCAAGGGCGGGCGGCAGTATTCGCTGCCCATGCTGAACGGCAACTAAGTCGGACGCCGCCCCTTGCGGGCGGCGTTTTCGTTACTGGCAGTAGCTTTGCTTCTTGGTGAAGTTCGCGATTTCCGCGCGCTTCGCCTTGGACCGCAGCGGCATCCAGTCGCGTGCCACACCGCGCCAACCGCGTTTCGGTTCTGCCTGCTGGTCGTCTCCACCGTGGATCGCGCCGTCGGCCACAACGCTTTTCGCCAGGATGCGCACGGCGCACGCCATGTTCGACGATCCGTCGAGCATTGATCCGCCGCAGCCATGCACGACCGCCGCCGCAGGGGTGATCAGCATGAGGCCCATGCTGTCCTGTCCGCCTTTGGCGGCGGGGTTCAGGCCGCTTTGCTGCTTGGCGACCGAGGACAGAAAGCCTGCCCAGAAGTTCGCGCGGTTTTCGCGGTTCTGCTTGGCGTAGGACGGACAATACTGGATCACGTCCGATGGGATCGTCGACAGAAGCGTCACCCCTTCGGATTCAAGCGCGGCGAGGGTCGCCCGGGTCCATTCGTCGCTGCCGTCCTGGCTGGTCCATTCCATGGCGGGCGCGGTTTTCCGGCCGCCGGGAAGTGCGGCGAGCACCCGCCCGCCAAGGCCCGGCTTGGCGTCGGGAATCATCGTCGGCGCCGTCACGGCAGATCGGACAGCCTCGCCCCCGCACGCAGCAAGGGTGGCCAAAGCCAGCGCCGCGCCGATTACCTGCATCCGTGCCATGTTGCCGTCCTTCATGAATTGCGTGTCGTCGCGCCGCGTATCACCCGGAATTCTTCACCGGAACAAACATATCCGCGACCGTGTCGAGAGTTGCAGCAATGTCGCGCCCTTGCCCCGCCATCCCCTTGGACTTAGAACGATCAGCGTTCCAGATACAGGATCACGAACATGCTTGATCATCTTGATTTCACCCCGCCGAAGCCCCGCGTCATTCAGGGCGCGACCGGCGACTGGGAGCTCGTGATCGGGCTGGAGGTGCACGCGCAGGTGGCGTCGAAATCCAAGTTGTTTTCGGGCGCCTCGACCACGTTCGGGGCAGAGCCGAACAACAACGTGGCCTTCGTCGATGCGGCGATGCCGGGGATGCTTCCGGTCATCAACGAATTCTGTGTCGAGCAGGCGGTGCGGACCGGTCTGGGCCTGAAGGCTGCGATCAACCTGACCAGCGCGTTCGACCGCAAGAACTATTTTTATCCTGATCTTCCGCAGGGTTATCAGATCAGCCAGCTTTACCACCCGATCGTCGGCGAGGGTGAGGTGATCGTGGACATGGGACCGGGCGTGGCACGGCGCGTGCGGATCGAGCGGATCCATCTGGAACAGGACGCGGGCAAGTCGATCCACGACATGGACCCGACGATGTCGTTCGTTGATTTCAACCGCACCGGCGTCGCGCTGATGGAGATCGTCAGCCGACCCGATATCCGCGGACCGGAAGAGGCCGCCGCCTATGTCGCCAAGCTGCGCCAGATCATGCGCTACCTTGGGACGTGCGACGGCAACATGCAGAACGGGAACCTGCGCGCGGACGTGAACGTCAGCGTCTGCCGTCCGGGGGATTACGAAAAATACCAGGAAACGCAGGATTTTTCGCATTTGGGCACGCGGTGCGAGATCAAGAACATGAACTCGTTGCGGTTCATTCAGGCGGCGATCGAGCATGAGGCGCGGCGCCAGATCTCGATCCTGGAAGACGGCGGCATGATCGATCAGGAAACGCGGCTCTACGACCCGGACCGGGACGTGACGCGGTCGATGCGGTCCAAGGAAGAAGCGCATGATTACCGCTATTTCCCGGACCCCGACCTGCTGCCGCTGGAGATCGAGGCGGATTGGGTGGACGCGATCAAGGACCGCCTGCCGGAACTGCCGGATGAGAAAAAAGCGCGTTTTGTCAGTGCGTTGGGTTTGTCGGAATATGACGCAAGCGTGCTGACCGCCGAGGTCGAGAACGCGGATTTCTTTGAGATCGTGGCGCAAGGGCGCGACGGGAAACAGGCCGCGAACTGGGTCATCAACGAGTTGTTCGGGCGCCTGAACAAGGAAGGCCTGACGGTCGAGACATCACCCGTCAGCGCGGCCCAACTGGGCGGGATCATCGACCTGATCGGCAAAGGCGATATCTCGGGCAAGATCGCCAAGGACCTGTTCGAGATCGTCTGGACCGAGGGCGGTGAGCCGGCCGAGATCGTCGAGATGCGTGGCATGAAACAGGTCACCGATCTGGGCGCCATCGAGGCGGCCGTGGACGAGATCATCGCCGCCAATCCCGAGCAGGTCGAGAAGGCGAAGGCCAACCCGAAGCTGGCAGGCTGGTTCGTGGGTCAGGTTCTGAAGGCGACGGGTGGCAAGGCCAATCCGGCAGCCGTGAACGAACTGGTCGCGAAGAAACTGGGCGGCTGACGCAACGGCCCGTGCGGAGCAGGGGCCGATTTCGCAACACCGATCGGTAAGGACGGCGCAAAGCCCAGCAGCGGCTGGGTTCTGCAACGCACAGACCATGCACCAATCATGCACTGGGCATGCACCGACCGGGCGTTTGGTCGGGACGGCGGGCGCCGGAGCCTCCGGCGGGGATATTTCAGTGACGAAGAGGGGCGGCAGGGCTGCTTCTCCCGGATGGGAACCTTTCGCGCCGTCTGACGCTTTCACGGCGACGTGAGTGTGGGTCGGGGATGTGGTCCGGCGGAGTGCTTTAACCAGCCGTCGAAGTCGCCTAACCTCCACCGCAAAAGAAAGGCGGCAGGCATGAGCAGTTATGAATATGCGGTAATCCCGGCCCCGGGTCGCGCCGAGAAGGTGCGCGGGGCGCGGACGGGTGTGGAACGGTTTTCATGGACGCTCGCGTCCGAGATGAACCGGATGGCGGCGGACGGTTGGGAATATGTCCGGGCCGAAGTCCTGCCCTGCGAGGAGCGCAGCGGGCTGACCAGCCGCCAGACGGTTTACCACAATGTGCTGGTGTTCCGGCGCGAGTTAGAGACCGAAGAGGTTTATAAGCAGCCGCAGGTAGCGGCCCAGACGCAGCAGCAGGCTGCGGTGCAGCCCGCGGCCCGGCCTGCGGTCAGCCATGCGTCGGCGTCGGCGACGGCTGCCGCAACAACGCAGCCGCCAGAGCCTACGCAGGAGCCACCCGCCGATTGGCCGGATGGCGGCGCGCCCGTGCAAGAGCCCGAACCCGAGGATGATCTGTCCGATATGGGCATCGTCGAGGAGCCGACATCACCCACGCCGGTGACGCCGCCGGGTGGTGCGAAGCCCGCACCGGATCATACGGATGCCCCGCGCCCGAAAACGCGGATGGGTATCTTCAGCGCGGCCATGCGTCCGCAGGATGCGGATCGTCCGGCCCACCGTCTGGGTCCGGCCAAGCGCTGATGGCACTTGTGCCGGAACTGTCGGTTCGTGACTGGATCGCCAGCTTGGACTTTTATCGCAACGTGATCGGGTTCGCGGTCGAGTATGGCCGCCCCGATGAGGGGTTCGCGATGCTGGTTCTGGACGATGCGCGACTGATGATTGACCAGATCGGCAAGGGCCGGACTTTCGATGAGGCGCTGATTGCCCGGCACCCGCTGGGCGTCGGCATGAACCTTGAGATCCGAGTGCCGGATGTCGATGCGATTGCCGCCCGCGTCGCGCCGGATCGGGTCGTCATTCCGCTGGAGGACAAGGTTTATGGCGTGGGCGAACAGGCGGTCGCACAGCGGCAGATGGTGGTGCGTGATCCCGACGGATACCTGCTGCGGCCATGGCAGCCGCTGGGCGCTGAGTGAGGACCTTTTGACCCTGCGCTTTACGGCAGGGTTTACAGGTTGGCCGATGCAGGGTTCAATAAACTTGTTTTGACTGCGGATCAGCCTGTGAGGACATATGCGCAAACTGGCGATGACGGTCGTGATCGGTCTGCTGTGTACGCCCGCGGTGGGTCAGGATTTCAACTATACCCCCGGCTGGGCGAACACCCACAACTTCAATCAGCTGCACAATCGCAGCAGCGGTAAGTCCAAGGCGACCGGCAAGCAGACGGGCACACGGCAGGGCAAGCGGCAGCAGGTTTGCCAGCTGGAGATGCTGAGCAAGTCGGATCAGCGCCGGATCGAACAACAAAGCCGCGCCAAGATTGCCGAGCTGGGGCCGGACCGGGGTGGCAAATGGGTCATCGGCTTCAAGCAGGGGGTCAGGGCCGCAATGGCGCGGGACGGAATGTGTCGGTTGAAGTGATGGGTGAGATCGGGGGAGGCGCACATGCGTAAGCTGATGGTGATGGTCGTGATCGGTTTGATGTGCACGCCCGCGGTGGGTCAGGATTTCAACTATACCCCCGGCTGGGCGAACACCCACAACTTCAATCAGCTGCACAATCGCAGCAGTGGTAAGTCCAAGGCGACCGGGAAGCGGAAGGCCAAGCGGCTGGAGGTGTGTCGGTATGACATGCTGAGCGCATCAGAGCGGCGCGTGATGGAGCGGCAGGGCCGCGCCAAGATCGCCGAGCTGGGACAGGAACGCGGCCTGAAGTGGATGGACGGCTATGCCCGCCGGACCATGGCCAAGATGGTGGCGGACGGCCGCTGCAAGGCCGAGTAGGGCGGGCCGCGGCCTTACCAGTGGGGCGGGCGTTGATCGGCCAGGGGGATGGCGACCGCAGTCTCTTGCTCGGCCTCGCGTTGCATCAACAGGCCGACATGGCGGGTCAGGCGGTCGATTTCGGCGTCCTGCCGCGCGACCACGTCGGACAGGTCGTCGAGCATCCGCATCAGGTGGCTGATGCGTTCTTCCAGCCCCAGCCAGCGCGGGTCGTCGCTGGGGATTTCCGGTTCCGCAGATCCGTCGGGCAACTTGTTCATTCCGATCCCTTCCGCTAAGCCACGCGCGCCAGCGCAGTTGAGGATGTCCGATGTCCAGCACGAAAACCCGCCGTCCGCGTGCCGAAACGCCGAAGGGCTTCCGCGACTATTTCGGCGCCGAGGTGACCGAGCGCAAGGCCATGCTGGACCGCATCGCCGAAGTCTATGACCTTTACGGCTTTGACGCGCTGGAGACCAGCGGGGTCGAGACGGTCGAGGCGCTGGGCAAGTTCCTGCCGGATGTGGACCGCCCGAATGCGGGTGTGTTCGCGTGGCAGGAAGAGGACGTCCCGGGCGGTGGATCGGGCGACTGGATGGCGTTGCGATACGACCTGACGGCGCCGTTGGCGCGGGTAGCGGCGCAGTATCGCAACGATCTGCCCGCGCCGTACCGGCGTTACGCGATGGGGCCGGTGTGGCGCAACGAAAAGCCGGGGCCGGGGCGGTTCCGGCAGTTCTATCAATGCGATGCCGATACGGTTGGCAGCGCCTCCCCGGCGGCGGACGCCGAAATCATCGCGATGTTGGCGGCGGCGCTGGAACATGCGGGCATTCCGCGCGGAGATTATCTGGTGCGCGTCAACAACCGCAAGGTTCTGAACGGCGTATTGGAGCGAATGGATGTGACCGACCCCGCGCAGGCCGCCGATGTGCTGCGCACGGTCGACAAGTTCGACAAGGTCGGAGAGGACGGCGTGCGTGAGCTGCTGACTACGGGTCGCAAGGACGCGTCCGGTGCGTTCATCGACGGTCTGGGGTTCACGCCCGAACAGGCGGATCCTGTGATTGCGTTCCTGACCTCGAAGGGGGCGGACAACGGGGCGACGTTGGCCAATCTGGAAACGGCGGTTGCCGGGTCCGATGTGGGTGCCGAAGGCGTCGCCGAGTTGCGCCAGATCGCTGAGTATCTGGATGCGATGGGGCTGGGTGCCGACCGGGTCGTGATCGATCCGTCCATCGTGCGCGGCCTTGGGTATTACACCGGACCGGTGTTCGAGGCCGAGCTGACGTTCGAAATTCTGGACGACAAGGGCCGCAAGCGCCAGTTCGGCAGCGTCGCGGGCGGCGGTCGCTATGACGATCTGGTGGAGCGGTTCACCGGCCAGAAGGTTCCTGCGACCGGGGTCAGCATCGGTGTGGACCGTCTGCTGGCCGCGCTGCATGCCAAGGGGCAGGCCGGGGCTGACGCGGCAGGTCCGGTGGTGGTGACGGTGATGGACCGGGCGCGGATGGCCGATTATCAGGCGATGGCGGCCGAGTTGCGGGACGCGGGGATCCGGGCCGAGGTGTATCTGGGCAACCCCAAGAACTTTGGCAACCAGTTGAAATATGCCGACAAACGTTCGGCTCCAGTCGCGATCATCGCGGGCGGGGATGAGTTCGAAAAGGGCGTCGTTCAGGTCAAGGATCTGGTTCTGGGCGCAAAGATCGCGGCCGACGCCTCGGTCGAGGAATGGAAGGCGCAACCCGCGCAGGTCGAGGTGGCGCGCGCCGATCTGGTCGCCGCCGTCAAAGACATTCTGGCGCGATGATCCCCAAGACCGCCAAGGCCACGCTGGGGCGCGGGCTGCTGGATGCGTTCCGCGCGGCGGGCGCGGTCGAGGTGGCGCCGGACATTCTGCTGGGCGCCGACACGCTGCTGGACCTGTATGGTGAGGACATTCGCGCCCGCGCCTATGTCACGACCGACCCGGTGCGAGGAGAGGTGGTGCTGCGCCCGGATTTCACCGTGCCGGTCGTTCAGATGCACATGGCGGGCGGGGCGGACCCGGCACGCTACTGCTATCTGGGTGAGGTGTTTCGCAAGCAGGATCAGGGCGACACGCGCCCCGACAAGCCGCGCGACAATGAATATTTTCAGGCGGGGTTCGAGCTGTTCTCTCGTGAACCCGGCGCGGATGCTGAACTGTTCGTGCTGTTTCACCGGGTGCTGCAGCCTTTCGGCCTGAACCCGGTCATGGGCGACATGCGTCTGCTGCTGGACGCCGTGCAGGGGTTGCCGGTGTCCGATGCGCGCCGGGCGGCGCTGGCCCACCACGTCTGGCGGCCGGGTCGGTTTCAGCGGCTGCTGGATCGGTTCTCAGAACCCGCAACCCCGCGTCAGTTCGGGCCACCGGAAAGCCCGTGGTCGGGACTGCGGGGCCGGGACGAGATGGCGGCCCGCATCGCGCGGATGCAGGCGGACGCCGAAGAACCGCCATTGCCGACTGAATGGCGCGACAGGCTGACCGCGCTGTTCGGCGTGGCGGGGCCTCTGCCTGCCGCCGTTGCGACGTTGCAGCAGATGGCGGTGGATATCCCGTCGATTACAGATGCGGTCAGTGCCTTGGCGGCGCGGCTGGACGCGATCGCGGATGCGGGGGTCGACCCGGAAGGCGTCCGGTTCGACGCAAGCCACGGCCGGCATACGATGGAGTATTACGACGGCATGACCTTCAGCTTTTACGCGCCCGGCCGGGACGACTGGCCAGCGGTTGCGTCGGGCGGGCGCTATGACGCGCTGACGGCGATGCTGGGGCAGGGGCGCGCGATCCCGGCGGTGGGCGGCATCATCCGTCCCGGCCTGCTGGCGGAGATGGTCTGATGCTGAAGCTGGGCGTGCCGTCCAAGGGTCGGTTGATGGAGCAGACATTCGCCTGGTTCGAGGCGCGGGGCATCCGCCTGACGCGGGCCGAGTCCGAACGGCAGTATGCCGGGCGCGTCGATGGGGTCGAGGGGGTCCAACTCGCCCTGCTGTCGGCGTCCGAAATTCCACGCGAACTGGCGGCGGGGCGTATCCATCTGGGCGTCACGGGCATCGACATGGTGCGCGAAAAGCTGGCCGGGTGGCGTTCGGACGTGGCGTGCGTTGCCGAAATGGGGTTCGGACACGCCGATCTGGTGCTGGCCGTGCCCGATGTATGGGTGGACTGCGAAAATCTGGACGATCTGGCGGTCATCGCACGGGACTTTCGCGCGACCCACGGCTTCCGGCTGCGGATTGCGACCAAGTATCACCGGCTGGTCAGGGCGTTCCTGTCCGCCCATGAGGTCGCGGATTATCAGCTGGTGGACAGTCAGGGTGCCACCGAAGGCACCGTCGCCAACCTGACAGCCGAAGCGATTGCCGACATCACCAGTTCAGGCGCGACGCTGACGGCGAACCACCTGAAGGTGCTGCCCGATGCGCTGATCCTGCCCAGTCAGGCGGCGCTTTTTGTGGGCCGCGCGGCGGTGGCGCGGGAAGACCTGCGTGCGCTGCTGGGCCGGTTGGGCGTAACCCCGCCTGACGCGGAGACGTGACCCACAGACGGTGAACCTGATCTTTCGAGCCGCGTTGGGGGCATGCAAATCAACCGGACCGGAGGTCACATGACCCGTCATATCAAACCCGCCACGACCGTTCTGATTGCGACGTTTGTCGGCAGTCTTGCCTTGCCTGCGATCGCATCCAGCGAAGCGGCATGGGAGGAAATGCGCACTGACGTCGAAGCGAAATGCCGCGCTTTGGCCGAGCAGTCTGCCGAAGGGAAAGAGGTGACCATCGAGGTCAGCCCGTTCGGCACCGAGAGCTATGGCGTGGCGATGGTGGCGACGCCCGCCGATAACAATCAGGTCGATCGGCGCATCTGCATCTACAGCAAGAAAGACAAGGTCGCCGAACTTTCTGATCCGCTGGAGCAACCACCGATGCCAGCGGGCGCGATTTCGGGCGAAACAGAGCCGAAAAAAGCCCCGTGACGATGGATCGAATTTGATCCTTATGCGTTGAAATGCCAGAGATTAACAGGAGGCCCAAGATGGTCGAAGCTACTCAGATTCAGCCCAACATGGAAATCGTCGGCGCAGATGGCGTGCATCTGGGGATCGTCGACCACATGGATGGCGACCGTGTGAAGGTGAAGCGCAAGGACCCCGAGCATGGCGTCGAGCTGCCGCACCACCACTATATCCCGTTGGCCAACATTGCCGACATCTATGAGAACAAGGTCTGGCTGTCCGCAGATGCCGACAACGCCAACCAGCTGTTCGAAGAAAAAGACGGCTCGCCGATCGAAGATTGATCGCGACGGGTTCGGAAGAACAGAAAGGCGGCCGTTCGGGCCGCCTTTTCTTTTGGCTGAATGCTACAGCCCGACCAGCGCGGTCGCGAATTCTGATGCGTCGAACGCGTCCAGATCGTCGATCTGTTCGCCCACGCCGATTGCGTGGATCGGCAGGCGGAACTTGTCGGCCAGCGCCACCAGAACGCCGCCGCGCGCGGTGCCGTCAAGCTTGGTCATCACCAGACCTGTGACGTCTGCCAGCTTCTGAAAGGTTTCGACCTGACTGATCGCGTTCTGTCCTGTGGTGGCGTCGAGAACCAGCAGGGTGTTGTGCGGCGCGCTGGGGTCTTTCTTGCGGATGACGCGGACGATCTTGGCCAACTCCTCCATTAGGTCGGCGCGGTTCTGCAGGCGTCCGGCGGTGTCGATCATCAGCAGGTCGGCGCGGTCGGCCTCGGCCCGGGTCATCGCGTCGTAGGCAAGGCTGGCGGGATCGCTGCCTTCGGGGGCGGTCATGACGGGCACGCCCGCGCGCTGGCCCCAGACCTGAAGCTGTTCGACCGCCGCCGCGCGAAAGGTGTCGCCCGCCGCAATGACGACGTTCTTGCCTGCTGCGCGGAACTGGCTGGCGAGCTTGCCGATGGTTGTCGTCTTGCCCGAGCCGTTCACACCCACGACCAGCACGACCTGCGGCTTTTTGGGATAAAGCGGCAGGGGGCGGGCGACCGGTTCCATGATGCGCGTCACCTCGGTCGCCAGGGCCTGACGCAGTTCTGTGGCGCTGATGCGGCGGCCGAGGCGGCCTTCGGCGATGTTGGCGGTGACGCGCAAGGCGGTGTCCACGCCCATATCCGCGGCGATCAGCGTTTCCTCAAGCTCTTCCAGCATCGCGTCGTCAAGTTCGCGGCGCGGTTCGGCCGGGGTCGCATCGCGGCCGAGGATGCGGTCCATGAACGCCGGGCGGGCGGCTGGCTGGGGCGCTGCCTGGGGCTGAACCGGCGCCGAAACGGTTGTCGCGGGCGAGGGCTGCGGCGGCTGGGGGCGCGGTTCGGGGGCGGGGGTCGGCACAGGGACTGGCGCAGGCTGCGGCGGCTGGGGACGCGGTTCGGGTGCGGAATGGGGCGCGTGGGGCTGGGTGTCGGGATTGGCGGAGTACGGTTCCGGGGCGCCGTCCTTGACGAGATCGTCCAGACCGGCCCCGATCTTGGAGGACGACTTGGTCAGGCGATCGCGCAGCTTGGTGAAGAATGACATGCAGGCCCCTTGGTTGACGGCAAGGAACCTAAGGGTTCCGGGCCTTGAGGGGAAGGGTCAACACCTGTCCCGGCCGATGGGCCGGAGCCTCCGGCGGGGATATTTGCGTGACAGAGATCGGGCGTTCAGGCGCTGATCCCGCGACCGGGGCCAAGGACAGGGTCGGCCAAGGGTGCGGGCAGATCAAGCGACGGGTCGCCCGGCCCTCGTTGCAGATCGGGGCTGACGCCGTCGGGATAGGCGCCGACGACCGTGAAATCGCCGGTGCTGCCCAGATTGCGGTGGGCCACGCCTGCGGGGATGATGACGACATCACCCGCCTCAAGATCGACGATTTCGCCATCCGGGCCGCCGAGCTGCACCCGCGCCGAGCCGGCATAGCAGCCCAGAACCTCATGCGTGGTGGTGTGATAATGGTGCCAGCCGTAGATGCCGTTGCGCCACGCGCCCCGCCAGCCGTTCTGATCGAAGGTCTCCTCGAACCACTCGGCAGTGGGATTGGGGGTGACGTGGTGGTGGATGGTGTGGCGGTTCATCGGCGCAACCTCGCGATGAGGCTGGAGGTGTCCCAGCGCCCGCCGCCCATGTTCTGGACGTCCTTGTAGAACTGATCGACCAGCGCGGTGACAGGCAGCGGCGCGCCGGTTTCCTCGGCGGTGGTAAGGCAGATGTTCAAATCCTTGCGCATCCAGTCGACGGCAAAGCCGAAGTCGAAGGCGTTGTCGGCCATGGTCTGGTGGCGGTTCTGCATCTGCCAGCTGCCGGCGGCGCCCTGGCTGATGACCTCGACGACCTCGGGGATGGAAAGCCCGGCGCGTTCGGCGAAGTTCAGCGATTCGGCGAGGCCCTGGACGACGCCCGCAATGGCGATCTGGTTGCACATCTTGGTCAGCTGGCCCGCGCCGGACGGTCCCATCAGGCGACAGATCTTGGCATAGGCCGCGATGATCGGTTCGGCCTTGGCGAAATCTTCGGGCGTGCCGCCGCACATGACGGACAGTTGTCCGTTTTCAGCGCCGGCCTGCCCGCCGGAAACGGGGGCGTCGACGAAGCCGACGCCGGCGGATAGCGCGACGCCCGCAAGTTCACGCGTGACGGCGGCGGATACGGTTGTGTGATCGACGAAGATCGCGCCGGGCGTCATGCCGGCCAGCGCGCCCTGGGGGCCGGCCACGACTTCGCGCAGGTCGTTGTCGTTGCCGACGCAGGCCATGACGAATTGGGCGCCTTCGGCGGCGGCGCGCGGCGTTGGGGCTGCGGTGCCCCCGTGTTGCGCAGTCCACGCGGCGGCCTTGGCCGGGCTGCGGTTATAGACGGTGACCTCATGGCCCGCGGCGGCCAGATGGCCCGCCATCGGATAGCCCATGACGCCCAGTCCCAGAAATGCAACGCGTGCCATAGCCGTCCCCTTTGCGATCAGGCGGCGTTGATCTGCGGCCCGCTGTGTCTTATGCACCGACCACCACACCCCATCCCCGGTCGCGGGTCAACCGCGCGCCCACCGACAATTCCCGAAGGACGGCCCCGATGCTCACGCTTTTCCGCTGGCTTGTGCGGCTGACCGTGGGTCTGATTCTGGCGGGTGTGCTGGTCGTCGGTCTGATCTGGTACTTTGCCGTCCGTTCACTGCCCGATTACGGCGCCAGCCATGTCGTCGCGGGGCTGGGGCAGCCGGTCGAGATCGTGCGGACGACCGAAGGGGTGCCGCATATCTTTGCCAAGTCCGACCGCGATGCGTTCTTTGCCCTGGGGCTGGCGCATGCGCAGGACCGGCTGTTCCAGATGACGATCCTGCGCCGCGCCGCACAGGGGCGCTTGTCCGAAGTCTATGGCGCGCGAGCCTTTCCGCTGGACGACATGGCGCGGCGTCTGGGCCTGTGGCGGAACGCGCAGGCGTCGCTTGCATCGCAGGACGCCCAGACGCTGGAGGCGCTGGACGCCTATGCCGCCGGGGTGAATGCGTGGATCACCGAGGTGAACGCCGGCGCGCGCGGTCGTGGCGCGCCAGAATTCTTCCTGTATCCCGACAATATCAGTTACTGGCAGCCGGCGGATTCGCTGGCCATCCTGAAGCTGCTGGCGGCCGGGAACAGCTGCCAGATCGCGGCAGAAGTGCTGCGCGCGCGGCTGTCCATTGCCGCGCCGGACCGCGGGCAGGATATCGTCGCGGGCGTCGATGAGCCGTTGTTGCCGACCTATGCTAGCCTGTTTCCGGGTGAGGCGATGCCCACGGGCAACCAGACGGCCTCTGCGCCGGGTCCGTTCGACGCGCTGGCAGGTTTCATCGCGCCGGGAGCGGGTGCTTCGGCGAACGGGTTTGCGGCTGACGCCAAGCGGACGGCGGCGGGTGCGCCCTTGTTAGCCAATGACCAGCAAAACCCGTTGACCGCGCCGTCGCTGTGGTATCTCGCGCGGATCGAGCTGTCGTCGGGCGGTGTCATCGGAGGGACCATTCCGGGCATGCCAGTTGTGCTGACCGGGCGGAACCCCAGGCTTGCCTGGGGGATCACGCCGTCGCAGGTCGACGATCAGGACATCGCGATGGAAGAGGTCCAACCCGGTGCGCCCGACAATTACCGCGGCGTCGGCGGCTGGACACCGTTTGCGGTCCGGACCGAGGTCATTCGCGTCCATGAGGGCACGGACCAGCAGATCACGCTGCGCGACACGGCGAACGGCCCGGTGATCCCGGGGACGCATTTCGGCATGGCGGGCGTGACGCCTGCGGGCCACGTTGCCGCGCTGCGCTGGACGGGGCTTGCCACGGACGACCGCAGCATGTCGGCGCTGGTCGGGCTGATGCACGCCGGGGACGTCGCGGGCGGCGAGCGCGCGATGGAGGCGATGACCGCCCCCACGGTGACGCTGACGCTGGCCGACCGGCAGGGCGTGGGTCAGTGGCTGGCGGGCGCCGTGCCGCTACGCGCTGCTGACAATCCGACGGCTGGCCGGATGCCGACACCCGGCTGGGTGCCGCAGGGCGCGTGGACGGGGATGCTGCCCCATGATGCCGCAAGCCGCCGCTTTGCCCCGCAGGACGGTCTGGTAACGGCGACGGGGGCCGAAAGTCCCGGGATGGCGTTGGGATACGACCGCGACCCGCGTCTGCGTCTGGACCGGCTGAACCGCCTGCTGACGGCGCGCGAGGTTCATTCCCGTGACAGTTTCATCGACACCCAGCGAGATACCGTCAGCCCGACCGCGCGCGCCTTGCTGCCGCTGGTGGGCGCAGACCTGTGGTTCACGGGTGAGCCCGCGGCCCAAGGGACGCCCGAACGCCAGCGGCAGGACGCGCTACGACTGCTGGCCGAATGGGACGGCAACATGAGCGAGCATCTGCCCGAGCCGTTGATCTATTCCGCGTGGATGGCCCAGCTGCAGGCGCGGCTGGTGCAGGACGAGCTGGGGCCGCTGACCGACCAACTGACCGTTCTGCGGCCCGACTTCATCGAGCGCGTGTTCCGCAACGTCGGCGGCGCCGGAAAGTGGTGCGACGTGGTCCAGTCGGCGCCGGTCGAGACGTGTGAGACCATCGCGCGGCAGTCGCTGGATGCGGCGATCCTTGATCTGACGCAACGCTTTGGCGGGGATGTCGGCAGTTGGCGCTGGGGCGATCTGCACGAGGCGCGGCATGAACATCCGGGACTGGGGCGCATGCGCGTGATCCGCTGGATCGTCAGTCTGGTCCAGCCGGTATCGGGCGGGCCCGACACGCTGGCGCGAAGCCAGTCGGCCGGGCAGGGTTCAAACCCATGGCGGGCGGTCACAGGCGCGGGCTATCGCGGCGTCTATGATCTGGCCGACCCGGACAGTTCGGTGTTCGTCATCTCGACCGGACAGTCGGGGCATCCGCTGTCGCGTCATTATGACGATCTGGCCGAACTGTGGCGGCGGGGCGAATATCTGGGAATGTCGCTGGATCCGGCGCTGGCACGTGCGGGGGCGTCAGGGATCACGTGGTTGACGCCGGCGGGGAACTGACCCCGCCGACGATCATGGCGGGGCGTCTTATTCGACGACCGTCACCTTGGACATGTAGTCGGGCTTGTCGACTGCGCCATTGGCGGCCTGCGCGCCCTTCTTGATGGACTGCAGGACATCTTCGCCTTTGATCAGCTGACCGACGACCGTGTACTGGCCGTTCAGGAACTCGGCCGGGGCCAGATCGATGAAGAACTGGCTGTTGGCGCTGTCAGGGCTTTGGCTGCGGGCCATGCCGACTGTCCCGGTGGTGAACGGCGTATCGGTGAACTCGGCCTTCAGGTCGGGCAGTTGCGACCCACCCATGCCGGCCATCGAGGTGTCGCCACCTTGCTTGCCGTGTTCAACGTCACCTGTCTGGGCCATGAAGCCGTCGATGACGCGATGGAACACCACGCCGTCATACGCGCCTTCCTTGGCCAGCGTCACCAGACGCTCGACATGCTTGGGGGCTTTGTCGGGATAAAGGTCCAGAACGATCTGGCCTTTGGATGCGCCAGTGGCATCTGCCACGTCGATGACGAGGTTCGGGCCCGGACCGTCGGTTGCGCCTTGCGCAAACGCCGCGCCCGCCGTCGTTGCGGCCATCAGCGCCGCTGCCACCAGAACCTTACGCATCAGCGGCAACCTTGACCGAAATCATGCGGTCGGGCGTCGCTGGCGGTTCACCACGGACGATCTTGTCGACGTTTTCCATCCCTTCGATGACACGGCCGTAAACGGTGTATTGGCCGTTCAGGAAGTCGTTGTCGCCGAAGTTGATGAAGAACTGGCTGTTGGCGCTGTTGGGGTTCTGCGAACGGGCAGCGCCCAGCGTGCCGCGCGAATGGGGCAGCTTGGAAAACTCGGCCGGAAGGTCGGGCTTGTCCGAACCGCCGGTTCCGGCGCGGCGGGCGTCGCCGCCTTCCTTGCCGTGCTGAACGTCGCCGGTCTGGGCCATGAAGCCGTCGATGACGCGGTGGAATGCGACGCCGTCATAGGCGCCGGCGCGGGCCAGTTCCTTCATCCGTTCCACGTGCTTGGGGGCGACGTCGGGCAGAAGCTCGATCACCACGGGGCCGTCTTTCAGCTCGATGATGATGGTATTTTCGGGGTCCTTGATGTCGGCCATCGGGGCCTCCTTTATCGTTGCGTGCCCTTGGATACGCATCCGCAGGCGTCAGGGCAACGCGCCGTGTCGTGACTGTGTGCCGCCGCAGGGTCGAGGTTGACGAAAATATGATCCTCGCCCACAAGCATGCCGAAGGTTTCGAGAGGGAGTGTGACGATGCCAGAGTGGAACACGATCGAGGATCTGGATCTGGACGGCAAGGTCGTGCTGACCCGTGTCGACATCAACGTGCCGGTTGAAAACGGCCAGGTCACCGACGCCACCCGGATCGAACGCATCGTGCCGACGGTCAAGGCCATTCAGGAAAAGGGCGGCATTCCGGTTCTTCTGGCCCATTTCGACCGCCCAAAGGGGCAGCGTGTCGAATCGATGAGCCTGAAGCAACTGGTCCCCGCGCTGGAACAGGCGCTGGGCCAGAAGGTCGCCTTTGCCGAGGAAGCCGTGGGCGGCGTCGCCAAGCGCGCCGTGGCCGCTTTGGAACCCGGTGACGTCCTGCTGCTGGAAAACACCCGTTTCTATCCCGGCGAGGAAGAAGACGACCCGACCTTTGCTGCGTCGCTGGCGGCGCTGGGTCAGGCCTATGTCAACGACGCGTTTTCGGCCGCGCACCGCGCCCATGCATCGACCGAAGGGTTGGCCCGGCTGCTGCCGTCAGCCGCAGGCAAGCTGATGGAGGCTGAACTGACGGCGCTGGAAGGCGCGCTTGGCAACCCTGAGCGTCCGCTGGTCGCGGTCGTCGGTGGGGCGAAGGTGTCAACCAAGCTGGAACTGCTGGCCAACCTGATCGAGAAGGTCGATCATCTGGTCATCGGCGGCGGCATGGCCAACACGTTCCTGGTGGCGCAAGGGATCGAGGTCGGCAAGTCGCTGGCCGAACGCGACATGGCGGATACCGCACGCGAGATCATGGAAAAGGCCGAAGCCACCGGCTGCACCATCCACCTGCCGGTCGATGTCGTGGTGGCGCGTGAATTCAAGGCGAACGCCCCCAGCGAGGTCGTGGCCGCGAACGCTTGTCCAGCCGATGCGATGATCCTGGACGCAGGTCCGCAGGCGGTCGAGCATATCAACGCGCTGTTTGAGGGCTGCAAGACCCTGATCTGGAACGGCCCGCTGGGTGCGTTCGAGATTGCGCCGTTCGATGCCGCGACGAATGCCTGCGCCCGCAAGGCCGCCGAGTTGACGCGGGACGGCAAGATCGTCTCGGTTGCGGGGGGGGGCGATACCGTTGCCGCACTTAACAAGGCTGGCGTCGCAGACGACTTCACGTTCATTTCGACCGCCGGCGGGGCGTTTCTGGAATGGATGGAAGGCAAGGAACTTCCGGGCGTCACGGCGCTTTACGACGCCCGCCACTAACAGCAGGCACTTGCGCCGTCAGTTCGCTGGCGGGGTGACGGCCGGCGTCGTGGTCGCCGCCGGATCAGGCTCGGACGTTTCGTTGCCGGGCAAGTCGCGGCCCATTGGGACGAAGATGACGGCTGCGATTACGGCGACCAGCAAAGCGAAGACGATGGCGATGATCGCGGGCTTGTGCCAGCGAACGGCGCGGCCCGGGGTCGGTTCGACGTTGGACATGGCGCGATGCTCCTGCGCAAAGGTGGATTACGTCAAACGCGCAGCATCCGCGCGCGTTCCCGCCCGTGGTCAGCCCCGCTCGAACCCCTGTCCAACGTGTTAGCGCAACCGACCTTTCGCTTTGTCGGTGGTCTGTTAGAGGGGTGCCATCACCTGACCAGCCAAGGGGCCGCTTTTCATGCAAATGACCGACACCGTCCGCAAGATCCTTGCCAATTACGAGGGCGAAAACCCCGGCGTGAAGGGCAATCTGGCCCGCATGTTGATGACCGGCAAGCTGGCTGGCACCGGCAAGATGATCATTCTGCCGGTCGATCAGGGCTTCGAACACGGCCCGGCGCGGTCCTTCGCCAAGAACCCGGCGGCTTACGATCCGCATTACCATTATCAGCTGGCGATCGACGCGGGCCTGAACGCCTATGCCGCGCCCCTGGGGATGCTGGAGGCGGGCGCAGACACGTTCGCAGGCCAGATCCCGACGATCCTGAAATGCAACAGCGCCAACAGCCTGATGTCGGACACCGCCGGCAAGAATCAGGCCGTCACCGCAACGGTTCAGGACGCGCTGCGGATTGGTGCGGGCGCGATCGGCTTTACCATCTATCCGGGGTCGGACATGGCCTTGGACATGTTCGAGGAAATCTCGGAAATGCGGGCCGAGGCGGCTTCTGTCGGCATCCCGACGGTGATCTGGTCCTATCCGCGCGGTGAATCGATCACCAAGGACGGCGAAACGGCGATCGACATTGCAGCCTATGCAGCCCAGATCGCGGCGCTGCTGGGTGCCCATATCATCAAGATCAAGCTGTCGACCGACCATCTGGAAAACAAGGACGCGAAGAAGGTCTACGAGGATCAGAAGATCGACGTCTCGACCCAGGCCAAGCGCGTCGAACACTGCATGCAGGCGTCCTTCAACGGTCGCCGGATCGTCGTCTTTTCGGGTGGTGCCGCGAAGGGCGCTGACGCCGTTTACGATGACGCCCGCGCGATCCGCGACGGCGGCGGCAACGGCAGCATCATCGGACGCAACAGTTTTCAGCGGTCGCGCGAAGACGCGCTGGCGATGCTGGGCAAGCTGGTGGACATCTATCTGGGCAAGGACTGAACGTTCCTGCACAGAATGCAAAAGGGCGGCGGGGGAACCTGCCGCCTTTTTCTTTGGGCCACAGCACATCGGCCATCCGTGGTGCTGATGTGCGTACGAGCGCCGACGGCTAACCCACCCGAAGGTTAGCCATAGATGACATCAAGTCGCTAAAACAACGTAATAATCGGGAAGAAGTGGCAGCCCGTAGGGGAGTCGAACCCCTCTTTTCAGGTTGAAAACCTGACGTCCTAACCGATAGACGAACGGGCCACTTTCGCGCCTTGCAGCGTGTAGCTGCGTGGCGTGGAGCGGTGTTTAGGCGAGGGTGGCGGGGGCCGCAAGTGGAAAAATCAGTCGGTTAGCGAAATAATCGCGACACCCTGATGTGCCTTTGTTTTGCGGCGTTCAGGCAGCTGCCGCGTCGTCCAGACGCAGGCGGATGCGCTGGCGGCCACCCCAGTTCGACAGCTCCAGCTTGCCGGCCAGATGGAATCGCCGGCCCTTGGCCCCGATCAGCGCAGGACCCAGCGGGGACGCCATCGCGCCCCACGCAACCGCCTCCAACGCGGGGCCGCCGGCGGCGCGGAACCGCAACCGCAAATGACCGTCGCCCATGGTCGATACGCTGTCGATGATCTGATCGGCAAACGCGAATCTGGGGGCAGGGGCGGCGGCACCGAAAGGCCCGGCCCGATCCATCAGGTCAAACAGATCGACCGTGGCTGCAGTGGTTTCCATCAGGCCGGACACACGCAGTGCGTCAGACTGGGACGCGCCTCCGGCCAGCTGCTGGGCGATGATCGCGTCAAGGCGGGCCATGGCGGCTGGGATGGCGTCTTCGGCCACCGTCAGGCCTGCGGCCATCGCGTGACCGCCGCCTTTCTGGATCAGCCCCTCAGCCGCCAATCGCTGGATCGCGCGGCCGATGTCAACCCCGATGACCGAGCGTGCGGAGCCTTTGCCGACGCCGTCGTTGACGCCGATCACCACGGCAGGCTGGCGGGCCGCTTCCTTGACACGCGCGGCAACGATTCCGACGACGCCGGGGTGCCATCCGGGGCCAGCAGCCCATGCGAGATGACCGGGACCCCTCGCCTCGATCTGGGCCAGGGCTTCCTCGCGCAGGCCGCCCTCGATGGTGCGACGATCGCGGTTCAACTGATCCAGTTCAGTGGCAAGGCGGGCGGCCTGATGGGGATCAGTGCAAGACAGGCACAGCGCACCCAGATCGGCACGGCCCACGCGCCCGCCCGCGTTGATCCGCGGGCCGATCAGAAAGCCCAGATGGAAGGCGGACGGCGTGCTGTCCATGCGCGCGACATCCGCCAGCGCCGCCAGACCGACGCGCCGCCTGCGCGCCATGACAACCAGCCCCTGCCGGACGAACGCGCGATTGACGCCGATCAGCGGCGCCACGTCAGCCACCGTCGCCAGCGCCACGAGGTCCAGCATCCCGATCAGGTCAGGTTGGGGCAGCCCTGCGTCGCGCAGCAGCCGGTTGGAATGGACGAGCGTCAGAAAAACCACGCCCGCGGCGCACAGATGGCCAAGGGTGCCGTCTTCGTCCATGCGGTTGGGGTTCACGACCGCCAGCACGGGGGGCAGCGTCTCGGCCCCCTGGTGGTGGTCCAGCACGATCACGTCGGCGTGGCCCTGCGCGGCCGCCAGCGCATCGTGGGACAGCGTTCCGCAGTCCACGCAGACAATCAGGTCATGCCCATCGGCCAGCATAGCGATTGCAGGCGCGTTTGGCCCATAGCCTTCGTCGATGCGATCAGGGACATAGACGGTCGCGTCCCGCCCCTGCGCCCGCAGCCAGTCAAGGACAAGCGCCGCAGAAGCCCCCCCATCGACGTCATAGTCGGCGAAGATCGCGATTCGCTGACCCGCACGAACGGCCGCGACAAGGCGCGCCGCTGCGATCCCCATGTCGCGCAAGCGCAGCGGGTCGGGCATCAGATCGCGCAGCTTGGGTTCCAGATGCGCCTGTGCGTCCGCCGCGGTGACCCCGCGCGCCGACAGGATGCGGGCCACAGCCAAAGGCAGATCGGCGTCGCGGGCAATCGCCTCGGCCAGACGTTCGGACGCAGGGTCGGGGCCGACCCAGCGGCGCCCGGTCAGGGACTGTTCGACATCAAGAAAAGCAGGCATGTCGTCTTTTCGCGCCGTTCGCCGGTCAGGGCAAGAGCGGCGCGAAAAGGTGAAGGCTTAACGCTTGATCGGGTTGCGGTAGAACATCCGACGCACCGAGCCGGTCTTGGACCGCATCAGGATGGTTTCCGTCTCGATGGCATCGGGCGAGCGGTGCAGACCTTGCACGATCGAGCCGTTGGTGACGCCGGTCGCCGAGAAGATCACATCCGCGGTGACCAGATCGTCACGCGAATAGATGCGGTTCAGATCGGTGATGCCGGCCTTGGCGGCACGGGCGCGTTCATCGTCGTTGCGAAACAGCAGGCGGCCCCACATCTGGCCACCCATGCACTTCAGCGCCGACGCGGCCAGCACGCCTTCGGGCGCCCCGCCAGACCCCATATACATGTCGATCCCGGTCAGATCGGGTTCGGCGACGTGGATGATGCCCGCCACGTCACCATCGGTGATCAGGCGGATCGCGGCGCCGGTCGAGCGTACTTCCGAAATCATGTCTTCGTGGCGGGGGCGTTCCAGAATGCAGACGGTGATGTCGCGCGGCTCAACCCCGCGGGCGGTGGCCAGCGTGCGCACCCGTTCGGCGGGCGTCATGTCCAAATTGACGAGGTCCTTTTCGTAACCCGGCCCGATGGCCAGCTTGTCCATGTAGACGTCCGGTGCGTGCAGCAGTGTGCCACGGGGCGCCATGGCAATGACGGTCAGGGCGTTCGGCATGTCCTTGGCGGTCAGCGTCGTGCCTTCCAGCGGATCCAGTGCGATGTCGACCTCGGGGCCGTTGCCGGTGCCGACCTCTTCGCCGATGTAAAGCATCGGGGCTTCGTCGCGTTCGCCTTCGCCGATGACGACGACACCCTTGATGTCGAGCAGGTTCAGCTGTTCGCGCATCGCGTTGACGGCAGCCTGATCGGCAGCCTTTTCATCGCCGCGCCCGATCAGTTCGGCCGAGGCATGGGCCGCCGCTTCGCTGACGCGCGCGAGTCCAAGGGACAACATGCGGTCGTCAAACTGAAGTTTCGCATCAACAGTCATGGTTTGGCCTTCCTTTGAGGGCGGGGTCACAGGCCTTCTAGGGCCGAGGGGGGTGACCCACAAGAGTTTGGCTGGGGGTTCCGGCGCGGATCACGATCTGAAGAACGATGCCCAGCAGCAGCCCGTTCATCAGGTGCCAGATCCAGTGCAGACCCAACGGGAATGCGGCGCAGATGGCGTGGTCAAACGTCCGCGCGGTCAGTGAGATCAGAAAGACGACCAGCGCGCCTGCGACCCACAGCCGCAGCGGATGACCCCTGACGAATGCGATCAGTGTAAAGATTGCCAGCGCGACCACGGCCGGAGCGTATTGCAGCGAGCCGTTGAGCCGGGGCGGACCGGAACTGCGCCCGCCGCTGCCGTCACCCGATGCGATCAGGACAGCGGCAATGGCGATCAGGACCAGCGCACCGATGGCAACGCGACCGGGCCGAACGCCGCCCAGGCGGACGGTGCAGATGGCGCAGGCCAGCGCGACGAAGAACCAGATGGGGATCGTGTCGGCGAAACTGGACCAGACCTGCGCGAAGGTATGGAACAGGAACGATCCGACGCCGATGACAGCCGCCATCACGATCAGCAACCAGACTGCAGATGAACGCTCACCCCTTGCACGGGCAGTGCGCGCGCCCCAGATCGAGGCCGCGACGAAGGACAGGTTCGTGACCGCGTTCACAGGCTCGGCCCAGAAGGCAGGCGACGTCCGTTCGCAATAGATGTCGACGGATGTAGTCAGCGCTGACAGGGCGGCGGTGATCATCATTCCGCCGTCAGTTCCAGCGACAGCGCGTGGATGCGCAGCATGATGTCGCCCAGCGTGCGGTGGATCAGCCGTTCGCGCGCAAGGCGGTTCAGGCCGTTGAACGCTGGCGAGGTCATGCGGATGCGAAAATGCGATTCGCCGCCGTCTCGCCAGCCGGCGTGACCGGCGTGCTGGTCGCTTTCGTCGATGATAAGCAGTCGCGACGGCGACAACGCAGCCAGCTTGTCACGCATCTCATCGGCGATCCTTCGCGTCATTCAGTCGCCCCTCTACCCAATGGCTTTAAGACTGACTACACTCCCGGTCCCGAAACGCAAAGCAGGCCAAGCATGACCAAGGACGACCCGTTCGGTTTCGACATTTCTGCCGCATCTGACAAGAAGCGCCGGTCCAAGGGGCGTCGCGGGATGTCGGGGGCGTTCGATACCTCGACCCGCGTGTGCGACAAGGCCGGCTGCGATCAGCCGGGCCAGTACCGCGCACCGAAATCACCGCGAAATCTGGATGACTATTTCTGGTTCTGCAAAGAGCATGTGCGCGAATACAACCACGACTGGAATTACTTCCAAGGCCAGTCAGAAGAAGAGTTCCAGCACTTTCTGGATAACGCCACGGTGTGGGAACGGCCGACCAAGCCGTTCGGACGTGCGACGCAGGAACAGGCCTGGGCGCGTCACGGCGTGGCCGACCCGCTGGAGATTCTGGGCGCTAACGGCACGGCGCCCGAATCCCGCGCCCGCACCAGCCGCCGTCTGCCCGCGACAGAACGTCGTGCGCTTGACATCCTTGAGGCCAAGGACACCTGGACCAAGGTTGAAATCCGTAGGCAATACAAATCGTTGGTGAAGGATCTTCACCCTGACATGAACGGCGGCGACCGGTCAGACGAGGATCGCTTGCAGCAGGTCGTCTGGGCATGGGACCAGATCAAGGAAAGCCGCAGCTTCAAAGACGAGTGAAAAAAAAAGCCCCGCATGACGCGGGGCATTTTTTCATTTCAGAACAACAGATCAGACGGCTTTCTTGATCGCCTCTATCAGGTCGGTCCGTTCCCAGCTGAACCCGCCATCGAGTTCGGGCGGGCGCCCGAAATGGCCGTAGGCGGCGGTGCGACGGTAGATCGGTTTGCACAGGTCCAGATGATTGCGGATGCCCAGAGGGGTCAGGTCCATGACCTGCCGCAGTGCGCGTTCGATTTCCGCCTCGGGAATTTCACTGGTGCCGAACGTGTCGGCATAGATCGACAGCGGCTCCGCCACGCCGATGGCATAGGACAGTTGGATCACACAACGTTTCGCAAGGCCGGACGCCACGACGTTCTTTGCCAGATAGCGCGCGGCGTAGGCCGCCGAACGGTCCACCTTCGTCGGGTCCTTGCCGCTGAACGCGCCGCCGCCATGAGGGGCTGCGCCGCCATAGGTATCAACGATGATCTTGCGCCCGGTCAGACCGGCATCCCCATCGGGTCCACCGATTACGAATGTCCCGGTCGGGTTGATGTGCCAGGCCGTGTCTTCGGTGATCCAACCGCTGGGCAGCACGTCTCGGACGTAGGGCTCGACGATGGCGCGGATATCGTCCGACGTCTGGTTGACGTCCTTGTGCTGATGGCTGACGACGATCTGCGTCACGCCGACAGGCTTGCCGTTTTCATAGCGCACGGAAAGCTGCGATTTTGCGTCCGGTCCCAACGTCGGCTCGGTACCCGATTTCCGGGCATCGGCCAATTTGCGCAGGATCGCGTGGGCATACTGGATAGGGGCGGGCATCAGTTCGGGCGTTTCATCGACGGCATAGCCGAACATGATCCCCTGATCACCCGCACCGTCCTTGTCGACGCCCTGCGCAATATGGGCCGATTGCTGGTGCAGGAAGTTCATCACGTGGCAGGTGTTCCAGTGGAACTTCTCCTGCTCGTACCCGATGTCGCGGATGACGCCACGAGCGATTTCGCCGATGCGGCCCATGTAGGTCGTCAGGCGCGCCTTGTCGTTCAGCCCAAGCTCCCCCCCGATCACGACCATGCCAGAGGTCGCAAACGCCTCGCACGCGACGCGGGCCTGCGGCTCTTCAGCCAACAGCGCGTCAAGAATCGCGTCCGAGATCTGGTCGCAAAGCTTGTCTGGATGCCCTTCAGAGACGGACTCTGAGGTGAATACGAAATCTTGCCGGGCCATTGAATGCTCCATTGAAAGGTCACCGCCACGCCAGGAAGCCGTTGTAGCGGTCTGCCGTGCCACCTATGCCACGCGGACGAAAGCGTCAATGCGGCTTACG
Source organism: Paracoccus denitrificans (assembly GCA_003240735.1). Taxonomy (GTDB): domain Bacteria; phylum Pseudomonadota; class Alphaproteobacteria; order Rhodobacterales; family Rhodobacteraceae; genus Paracoccus; species Paracoccus denitrificans_A. The sequence goes on from QFNE01000019.1 coordinate 30,705, forward strand.
TTTTTCGCCGCCGCCTGACCGTTGCCACCAGCGCGAGCGCCGACAGCATCACGGCCGGCCAGTCGCCAAAGCGCCACCAAAGCGTCGGGGGCAAGGCACCGGGCAGCGCCGCATCAAGTGCGCCTTGCGTGTTCAGCGGCAGCGAGCCCAAAACACGGCCGCGCGCATCGATGGCTGCCGTGACGCCGGTATTGGCGGACCGCATCAACGGCAGACCGGATTCGATGGCGCGCAGCCGGACCTGCGCCAGATGCTGATAGGGGCCGGACCAGTTCCCGAACCACGCGTCGTTGGTAATCTGCAGGATCCAGGCGGGGCGCTGGCCGGTGGCGCGCAGATGCCGGGAGAACACGGCCTCGTAGCAGATCAGGGGCTGGAAGTCGGGCAGACCCGGCACGCTGAGCATCCGGGGACCGGTGCCCTTGGCATAGCCGAAACCCTGCTGCGCGGCGAACGCGCCGATGTTCCAGCGCGACAGATAATCGCCCCATGGGACGTATTCGCCGAAGGGCACAAGGTGGAACTTGTCATAGGTAAGGCCAACGCGTCCATCGCGGTCAACCTCGATGAGGCTGTTGAAATAGACGCCATTCTCAGACCTTTGGATGCCCATCAGGACAGGGGAGCCGTTGGCCGACGCGGCAATCTGGGGCAGGGCGTCGGCTGCTTGATCCAGCAGGAACGGGACCGAGGTTTCCGGCCAGATCACGGCATCCGGTGCCGGACCTTTCGGCGGCGCGTGCGACAGGTCCAGCAGCCGTTCGTAGAAGACCCAGACCCAGTCCGGGTCCCATTTCAGCGCCTGTTTGGCATCGGGCTGAACCAGCCGCAGGGTGATCCCCGTGGCAGGCGGTTCGGGTTGGGCAAGACGTGCAAGACCCGCAAACCACGCGGCGGCAATCAGGAGGATCGACAGAATGACCCCTCGCAGTGCGCTGCGCGCGGTGCCACGCCATTCGACGGTCGGCACAACCGCCGCAGCCATCGTCAGCGCGCTGAGAAGGATCGAGCCGCCCCATGCGGCGATCTGACCTGCGGGTGTTGGGATCCAGACATGGCCGAGCAGCGCCCAGGGCAGGCCCGTGAAAATCCAGCCGCGCAGCCAGTCCGACAGCACGAGCGCGGCGCCAACCGCGACCGCACGGTTCGTCCGCGTGGGTGCTGCGATGCGCCAGCCGATCCAACCGGGGATCGCCCAGAACAACCCACCGCCAAGCGCCGTCAGGATCAGCGCGAACGGCGCCATCCATGCATAAAGGTCAGGTTCGACATAGAATGGATCGACGATCCACAGCATGCCGATCGCGAAATAGCCGGTCCCTGCTGCCAAGAGACGCCAGAACGCGATCCGCGTGGCGCCGATGGGCAGGATCGACAGACGCCAGACCAGAACCGCCATGGCGATGACCGTCAGCGGCCAAAGGTCAAGCGGGGCTTGACCCAGGGCCGCGACGATGCCCGTCATGACGTCCGCTGCAAACCCGCCCCAACGCCGCCACGGATTGACGCGGGGGCGTTGGGATCTGGCTTGCAACGTCGTGTCAGGCGCTGGCATCACCGGCGTCTGCGGTCGCCGGGGTGGCGGCCGCGGGGGCTGTGTCGGCCGAAGACTCGGGGGCAGCATCGGCCTTGCGACGGCGGCGCTTGGGCTTTTCGACCGGCTCTGCCGCGGCGTCCGTAGATGCAGGCTCGGCTTCGGCATCCGTCTTCTTGCGGCGGGTGCGACGCGGCTTAGGTGCGTCCTCGGTCACTGCATCAGCCGGGGCGTCGGCGACCGCTTCGGCCTTGGGCTTGCGCGGCGCACGAGCCTTGCGCGGCTTCTTCTCCGGCTCGGCAGATGTCTCGGCGGATGCCTCCGGCGTCGGATGCGTCAGGGTGACGACTGGTTCGATCACCGGCGCATCGGCCACGACATCGACCGGCGCAGCGTCCACCACCGCACTGTCGGCGGCGGGCTTTCGGCGAGAGCGTTTGCGAGCAGGACGGTCGGACGTAGCCTCAGCGGCAGAGGCGGGTGCTTTTTCCGCTACTGTGGTATCCGCGACCGGGGTCGCAGTCAATTTGGGCGCGGCTGCGTCGTCCGCCTTGCGGCGCGACGCCAGCGTGTCGGTGCGGAAGCTGACGCGCATGAAATCGGGGACGTGATCCCCCATGCCCATCAGGGACGGGCCGCGGTCACGGCGGTGGTGACGGTCATCACGGTCGCGGCGTTCGTCACGGTTGGTGTCGCGGTTGCCTTCACGATGGCTGTCGCGACGGTCATCGCGCGCGTTATCGCGACGCTCTTCGCGGTGATCGTCACGCTTGCGGTCGTCGCGTTCGCGTGCGGGTTGCTCGGCCTTGACCGGCGCAACCGCGGCTTTGTCGTCGTGCTTGGGCTCTGCTGCCACTGCGGGCGTGGCCGCTTTGGGCTCGTCCCGACGCTCGGCACGATCTTCGCGTCCCCGGTTTCGACCGCGCGAACGGCCCCGGCCTTCGCGACCCTCACGCTCCGACCGTTCTTTCGGCGGCTGTTGGGCGGCGGCGGACAGGCTGAATCCTTCGGGTGCGTCGACGCGCGGCAGCGTCGCCTTCACCAAGTTTTCGATGCCGGCGAGGTTCTTTTCATCGGCTGGCGTGGACAGCGAGATCGCCGTTCCAAGCCGACCGGCGCGACCCGTGCGGCCGATGCGGTGGACATAGTCTTCCGCGTGGCTGGGCAGGTCAAAGTTGATCACGTGGCTGACGGCGGGAATATCCAGTCCGCGCGCGGCCACATCGGATGCCACCAGAAAGCGCAGCTTGCCGTCGCGGAACCCGTCAAGCGTGGCCATCCGCTGACGCTGATCAAGGTCACCGTGGATCGGCGCCGCGTCATAACCGTGCGCCTTCAACGACTTGGCAACGATATCGACGTCGGTCTTGCGGTTGCAGAAGATAATCGCGTTCTTCAGCTTGTCGCCTTCAGCGTCGATCACAGCGCGCATCAGCTCGCGCTTCTGCTTGGCGGCCTGGTCTTTGCGCGTGGGCGTGATTTCGATCAGACGCTGTTCGATGGTTTCGCTGGTCGTGGCCTGACGCGCAACTTCGATCCGTTCGGGCGAATGCAGGAACGTGTCGGTGATCCGCTCGATCTCTGGCGCCATGGTCGCGCTGAAGAACAGCGTCTGACGGGTGAACGGCGTCAGCTGGAAGATGCGTTCGATGTCGGGGATGAACCCCATGTCCAGCATCCGGTCCGCTTCGTCGACGACCATGATCTGGACGCCTGACAGCAGCAGCTTGCCACGTTCGAAATGGTCCAGCAGCCGGCCCGGCGTCGCAATCAGCACGTCGACGCCGCGGTCGATCAGCTTGTCCTGTTCGCCGAAGCTGACGCCGCCGATCAGCAGCGCCTTGGTCAGGCGGGTGTTCTTGGCATAGGTGTCGAAGTTTTCGGCGACCTGCGCCGCCAGTTCGCGCGTCGGGCACAGAACCAGCGAACGCGGCATACGCGCCCGTGCGCGCCCACGGCCAAGTAGGGTGATCATCGGCAGCGTGAAGCTAGCGGTCTTTCCGGTCCCCGTTTGGGCAATACCCAGAACGTCACGGCCTTCCAGTGCGGGCGGGATCGCCCCGGCCTGAATCGGTGTCGGCTGTTCATAGCCGGCCTCTGCCACAGCAGACAGCACCTTGGGGTCGAGTTTGAGGTCAGAGAATTTGGTCATCGAGGTCTTTCTTCCGGGATGTGCGTCACGTCCGACTTGCCGCAGAGATACTCATGCTGACGGCAGATACTGGGACGCGAAACAAATCCAGGCGCCCCTCGGCTGCCCGCCGGATGCGGGCATCGCGCGTTTAGCGCAGATTGTCGCACCCGTCAACGTTTCACCAAGTTGCGGGTAAAGCGGTGAAGGCGCCAAAACCGGCCTTTGGGCGGGGTGCGGGCCTTGCGTGTGATGCGTGAATGCTCCATCACCGCCAACGTATGCAAGCTGATAGGGGCAGGGTCATGGCCGATCTGGATATGAACGCGAAACCGACCGAAGATATCGACATCGCCGATGTCTTTGGCATCGACAGCGACATGAAGGTCAAGGGCTTTGCCGAACGAACCGACCGCGTGCCGGATCTGGACCCGACCTACAAGTTCGACCCCGACACGACTTTGGCGATTCTGGCCGGGTTTGCCTATAACCGCCGGGTGATGATCCAAGGTTATCACGGCACCGGTAAATCGACCCATATCGAACAGGTGGCCGCGCGGCTGAACTGGCCTTGCGTGCGCGTGAACCTTGACAGCCACGTCAGCCGGATCGACCTGATCGGCAAGGACGCCATCAAGCTGGTCGACGGCAAACAGGTCACCGAGTTCCACGAAGGCATCCTGCCCTGGGCGCTGCGTCATCCCGCTGCGATCGTATTCGACGAATACGATGCCGGCCGCGCGGACGTCATGTTCGTGATCCAGCGCGTGCTGGAAGCCGAGGGCAAGCTGACCCTACTGGACCAGAACGAGGTGATCGCCCCGAACCCCTATTTCCGGCTGTTCGCGACGGCCAACACCGTGGGTCTGGGCGACACCACCGGGCTTTATCACGGCACGCAGCAGATCAACCAGGGCCAGATGGACCGCTGGTCGCTGGTCGCGACGCTGAACTACCTCAGCCACGATGCCGAAGCGGCCATCGTGTTGGCGAAGGTGCCGCAGATGAACACTGAAAAGGGCCGCAAGATCGTGGCGCAGATGGTCACGCTGGCCGATCTGACCCGGACCGCGTTCATGCAGGGCGATCTGTCCACGGTCATGTCGCCCCGGACGGTCATTTCATGGGCGCAGAACAGCCGCATCTTCGACAATGTCGGCTATGCCTTCCGCCTGACCTTCCTGAACAAATGCGATGAGCTGGAGCGGCAGACCGTCGCCGAGTTCTATCAGCGTCTGTTCGACGAAGAGCTGCCCGAGAGCGCAGCGGCAAAGGCGGGCTGAGCGATGGCAACCAAGCTGCAGATCGAAGTCGATCTCGATTATACCCTGCAACAACCCGGCCCCGCGATCCTGTCGGTCGAGGCGGCAGGGGCCGAGGGTCAGACCATCATCGATGCAAGCATCGACCTCGGGCAGCTGGAACATTTCGGGCGCGTCCCGGGCGAAGAGGGGATCGGCGAAAAGATCGTCATCCGCACCGCCAACGGCATCCATTGCGCCTATCGCGCGGTTGTCGAGGTGACACGGCCGGATATCGTCCTCACGACGCTGGCCGCGGTCGATTATGACCTGCTGCCGGGCGATGCCCTGCGCTATCTTCTGCCGTCGATGTACTGCGAGGCGGAGCGCTTTGTTCCGTTCGTCGGCGAGACCTTTGGTGAACTGGCGGGCGGGGCCAAGGTGGTGGCGATCCGTGACTGGATCAGTCAGCACCTTTCCTATGTCAGCGGGACGAGCACGTCAGAGACCACGGCGACCGACACGTTTTTGGAACGCCGGGGCGTCTGCCGCGACTACGCCCATCTGATGATTGCCATGTGCCGCGCAGGATCCATCCCCGCACGCATCGCCAGCGGCTTTGCCCCGGCGGTCGAGCCGCCGGATTTTCATGCCGTGGCCGAGGTTTATCTGGCTGGCGAATGGCACTCGGTCGACGCGACCGGCATGTCGACACCTGCAAACTTTGCCTTGATCGCCGTGGGCCGGGACGCGCTGGACGTGGCCTTCATGACCACCACAGGTGCGGCCGACATGCAGACTCAGTCGGTGCGCGTAACGCAGATTTCGTAATGCAGATACCCTGCCAGCCCACCGGGACGGCAGGGCATCACGTCACTTCTGACGCGCGGCGACGGTGGCATTTGTCCACCACGTCATATCGGCCAGCAGCCCTTTGAGAGACGCATCCAGATTGGCCTCGATCGCGCTGATCGGCTCATCCGCGCCGAGGGGCGAGACCTTGAAGAAGTCACCGCCACCGATATGGACGGCGGTGCGAACCGGCACCATCTGAAGCTCGACCGCGATGGCGCGCAGATGTTCCAGCGCACGCGCACCGCCCATGCTGCCATAGGCCAGCGCACCCATCGGCTTGTGGGTCCACTCCACATACGCCTGATCCAGCGCGTTCTTCAGCGCGCCGGTGATCGAGTGGTTGTATTCCGAGATGACGAAGATGTAGCCGTCATACTCACCGATTTTCTTCTGCCATGCGACCGCGTTGGCGTCCTGCGACGGCACGTAGGCATTCGACGCGACCTCATCGAAGAACGGAAGATGGAAGTCGCGCAGGTCGACCAAATCGAAATCCAGATCGGCGTTGTCCTTGATCTTTTCCATCAGCCAGTTGGCGGGCTTGTCGGCAAAACGCGTCTTGCGGGTCGAACCTATGATGACGGCAATCCGGGGCTTGGACATTTCTGGTTACTCTCCGTATGTTGGTATCTATCCGTAACCAATCGCTAGCGACCGGGTTCCAGACCGGCAAGTAGGCACCAGAATGATACCGCGTGACGTCAAGGACACCCAGAACTGCCAGCGCATCAGCCAGATGCTGTCCCGGATCGGGGATAAATGGACGCTGCTGACCGTGCGGGCGCTTGGCGAGGGGCCGCGCCGATTTTCAGAACTGAAGCGAGAGTTGGGCAGCATCTCTCAGAAGATGCTGACGGTCACGTTGCGCAATCTGGAACGCGACGGATTCGTGACCCGCACCGTCACCCCGACCACGCCGCCGCAGGTCAGCTATACGCTGACAGAACTGGGGCGCGATCTGTCCTGCCCGATCTCAAAGCTGGCTGATTGGACGTTTGCGAACTGTGACGCCATCGACCGGGCGCGAGAGGCGTACGACGCCCGATCCGAAGTCGCCTGACCGCTACATCTGACGGTTCAGGGCCAGAACACGCATCAACGCGGCGTCACGCGCCTTGGCCAACTCGGCCGGGCTGCGCCCTTCGGCCGCCACGGCCATACCGTCGATCAGCGTGCGGGCCGTGGCTGCATCAAGGCGCGGCGTCCCCAGATCGTCCCACCATGTTTCAAATGCCGGTCCCAGCCGGTCGATGAACCCTGCCATCCCGTCCGCACCACCGGCCAGATGAAACACCATGTTCGGCCCCATGAAGCACCAACGCACGCCAAGCGCCTGGGTCACGGCGCGGTCGATGTCGGCCACGGATGCGACGCCTTCGTTCGCCAGATTGACAGCCTCGCGCCACAGGGCGGATTGCAGACGGTTCACGACATGGCCCGGCATTTCCTTGTTCAGGCGGATCGGCTGTTTTCCGATGCCTTCATAGAATGCCATGGCGCGTGTGATGATGTCGTCAGGCGTGGCAGCGCCGCCGACGACCTCGACCAGCGGGACAAGATGCGGGGGGTTGCACGGGTGGCCGACGGCCAAACGTTCAGGATGGGCCATCTCCGCCTGCATGTCGCTGGGCCGGATGCCCGAGGTTGAAGACAGGATCAGCGCGTCAGACGCCAGTGCAGGCTCGATCGCGGCCAGCAGCGCTTGTTTGACAGACAGCTCCTCGGGGGCGCATTCCTGCACGACCTGCGCGCCTTTCACCGCGGCAGCGGGGTCGGTATGAAAGCGCAGACGCGCGAGTCCCTGTTCGATGCTGTCCGTCGTCAGCCCCAGTGTCACGAGGTCCGGCCAGACCGTCGCGACGCCGTCACTAAGCCGCTTTTCGGCGTGGGGGTCGGGGTCGGACGCGGTGACATTCAGCCCGGCGGCCAGAAACGCGGCCACCCAGCTTTGCCCGATTGTGCCGGCGCCGATGACGGCGGCGTTCGTTATCCCGTTCAGCATCGTTTTGCCCCGCTTTGCACGACGCGCAATCCATCACGGCAGCGACGGTCCCGCAAGGGCCGCACCCTCTCGACTTCCAACGGCGGTTGCGCGAAAAGCAGCACCGGAGGCCGCCGATGAAGAAGTCCGACAACCCCGCAGATCCGTTCAAGCGCGCCCTGACCGAGGCGACACGTGCCTTGGCCAATGAGGCAGAGTTGAACGTCACCTTTACCGCTGACCCGTCCGGGGTCGCGGGCGACACCATGCGCCTGCCACAGATCAGCCGCCGGATGACGCGGGACGAGGTCGTGCAGGCGCGCGGCACCGCCGACGCGCTCGCCATGCGCGTGCGCCACCACGACGCCGCCACGCACGCACGCTACGCCCCCGCAGGCCCGATGGCCCGAGAGCTGTACGAGGCGATGGAAACCGCGCGGGTCGAGGCGCTGGGTGCGCGCGACATGCCGGGTGCGCTGTCCAACATCGACGCCAAGATCGGGGCCGAGGCGGATCGCAAGGGGTACGCCCAGATCAAGGCGCCCGCCGATGCGCCGCTGGCGGTTGCCGCCGGATATATCGTGCGGCAGGCGGCGACCGGTCGCGCTCTGCCCGCCGCCGCGCAACATGTTGCGGACCTGTGGCGACCGTTCGTGGAAGGTCAGGCGGCCAATGCGTTGGACGGCGTCAACGCTTCGCTTGGTGATCAGGCGGCGTTTGCGCGTCTGGCGCGGCAGATCATCACCGACCTTGGTTACGGCGACCAACTTGGCGACGACCCGGACGAACCGCAGGAAGACGAGGCCGACGAAAACGCCGAGCAGGACAGCGAAGCCGGCGATAACCAGGCCCGCGAACAGGACGACAGCGACGAGGCTGACGCTTCGCCCGAACGCAGTCAGGAACGCACGCAGGACGAACGTCAGGCGCAGGTGTCGCTGGACGATCAGGCCGACGATGAGCTGGTCGAGGATGCCGAGCAGCCTGACAGCGACATGCCACCCGAGTTGCCACCGCCGGTCAGCGATGCCTCGGCGGACTACAAGGTCTATACTCAGGCGTTCGACGAAGAGATCGCGGCCGAGGATCTGGCCGACCCCGCCGAGCTGGAGCGCCTGCGCGCATATCTGGACAAGCAGCTAGAGCCCCTGCGCGGGGCTGTCAGCCGGCTGGCGAACAAGTTGCAGCGTCGCCTGCAGGCCCAGCAGAACCGCAGCTGGGAATTCGACAAGGAAGAAGGCGTTCTGGATGCCGGACGGCTTGCCCGTGTCGTGGCCAACCCGACGATGCCGCTGTCCTTCAAGGTCGAAAAGGATACCGAATTCAGGGACACGGTCGTGACCTTGCTGCTGGACAACTCCGGCTCGATGCGGGGGCGACCGATCTCGATCGCGGCGATCTGCGCCGATGTTCTGGCCCGCACGCTGGAGCGTAGTCAGGTCAAGGTCGAGATCCTTGGCTTCACCACCCGCGCGTGGAAGGGCGGTCAAAGCCGCGAACAGTGGCTGCAGAACGGGCGGCCCGCAAATCCGGGGCGGTTGAACGACCTGCGCCACATCATCTACAAGCCCGCCGACGCGCCCTGGCGGCGGGTCAGGCCGAATCTTGGCCTGATGATGAAGGAAGGTCTGCTGAAGGAAAACATCGACGGAGAGGCGCTGGAATGGGCGTATCGCCGGATGATGCGTCGGTCAGAGGCACGCAAGATCCTGATGGTGATTTCGGACGGCGCCCCCGTCGACGATTCGACGTTGTCGGTGAACCCCGCGAACTATCTGGAGAAGCACCTGCGCGATGTGATCGAGATGATCGAAAAGCGTCGTCAGGTCGAACTGCTGGCCATCGGCATCGGACACGACGTCACGCGGTATTACGAACGCGCCGTCACGATCACTGACGCCGAACAACTGGCAGGTGCGATGACCGAACAACTGGCCGCCCTGTTCGAGGCGGACCCACGCAAGCGGGCGCGTACGATGGGGGGCGGGCGACGCTAACTGTCGCCCCCTGCGAAAGAATTTTCGACCGCGGCCAGTTGTCACGCCGCGTCCTTGTTGCATCGGGTATCATCCACGCGGCGAATACCCGGACGCGTGATCTTGAGGGGACTTGGAATGCGGATGCCGTTGATGTCGAACCGTAGGATGGGCACCGTTGCGACGGCCTTGGCTGTCAGCCTGGCGTTGGCAGGGTGTGGCTTTGTGCCGATCCGGACCGAGCCTGCGGTGCCTCCGCAGGTGATCGATGCCGCGTCGCCCGCCGGGTATCACAAAATCCGAGCCTTCGACGATGGTCGGGGCGTCCGCGAAGGTGCGCCGGATGATCTGGACCGCGCCGTCATCACCCGTATGACCAGTGGCCGCACATTTGATCTGCTGGCGCTGTCCGGCGGTGGCGATGCAGGTGCGTTCGGGGCCGGCGTTCTGAACGGCTGGACTCAACGCGGGGACCGGCCGCAGTTCGATTATGTCACCGGGGTATCGACCGGGGCGCTGATTGCACCGATGGCTTTTCTGGGTCCGCGCTATGACGCGGCCTTGCGGTCATTCTATACCGAAACGACGTCGAGCGACATCCTGCTGCTGCGCCCGCTGAAGGTTCTGTCGGGCGCGTCGGCGGTCGGCGACAGCACGCCGTTGAAACGACAGATCGAGGCGGTCGTCACGCCCCAGATGGTGAACGAAATCGCGGCGGAGCGGCGCAAGGGGCGGATGCTTCTGATCGGGACGTCCGACCTTGACGCACAGCAGCAGGTGGTCTGGGACATCGGTCGCATCGCCGCATCGAACCAGCCCGACCGGGTTGAATTGATCCACAAGATCCTGCTGGCGTCCGCGTCAATCCCGGGGGCCTTCCCCCCAGTTGCAATCGATGTGACCGCGGACGGTCGGCGGTATCAGGAACTGCACGTGGACGGCGGCGTCACCCGAGGGGTCTTTGCCTATCCCAGCGCGTTCAAGCTGCCCGCGTCAAAGACGCAGCGCCGGATGTGGGTCGTGCGCAACTCTAAGATGGCGCCAGAGCCGCAGGCGACGAAGCAGGGGTTGGTTTCCATCGCCAGTCGCAGCCTGTCGACGCTGATCAAGGGGCAGGCACTGTCCAACGTCGAGGATATGCAGCGGTTGGCCGCGCGCGACGGGTTTGCCTTCAACGTGACGGCCGTGCCGTCGTCGCTGCTGCTGACCGAAGCGCGGGCGTTCGATCAGCAATACATGCGCACGCTGTATAATGCGGGCGTGCAGATGGGACGGTCACCACAGGGTTGGGCGCCGACGCTGGCCCCGCTGCTGGTGCCCTCGCCGGTGCTGCCTGACAATGCGACGAACGCAACGCCTGTTACAACGACCGCCGCCAGACAAACCACCACTGCGCGCCCGGTTCGCGCGGTGGCGCAGAACTGACCTGAAACCAAGGACGACCCATGCCTTTGCAAAGCTTCACCGCCGCATCCGACCCAGCCCAAGCCGCACCTCGGATCGCCGCATTGCGACAGGTGATGTCGGCCAACGGCTGGGACGCCGTCATGGTCCCCCGCGCGGACGCGCATCAGGGGGAATACGTGACGGAGGCGGATGCACGGTTGCGCTGGCTGACCGGTTTTTCGGGCAGCGCGGGGTTTGCCATCGTCACGCAAAATCAGGCGGGCGTGTTTATCGACGGTCGCTATCGCCTGCAGGTGCGGGCCGAAACCGATCCGGCGATCTTCACGCCGGTGCCGTGGCCGGAAACGCGCGCGGCGGACTGGCTGCGTCAGGCGTTGCCGGACGGCGGCAAGGTGGCGTTTGATTCGTGGTTGCACACGCGCGACGAAATCGCCGGGCTCGAGAGGGCACTCGCGGGCTCGGAAATTGGGTTGATCGCCGTCGACAATCCTATCGATGCACTGTGGACCGACCGTCCGGCTGCGCCCGTGGCCCCCGCCCGCGTCCACCCGGATGACGTCGCGGGGCAAACCGCCGATGACAAGCGCGACCAGATCGCCGGGGTGCTGCAGGCTGCCGGCCAAGCGGCGACCATCTTCACGCTGCCCGATTCCATTGCGTGGCTTCTGAACCTGCGCGGCGGAGATGTGGAGCGGAACCCAATCATGCAGGGGTTCGCGATCCTTGAAAGCTCGGGGCAGGTGACGCTGTTCGTGGACCCGGCCAAGATCGGTGACGATGTGCGGGCCGCGCTGGGCAATCACGTCACTATCCTGCCTGCCGCCAGCCTGCCTGTGGCGCTGCAGGCGCTAACCGGGCCGGTTCGTCTGGACCCCCAGACCGCGCCCGAGGCCGTTTTCCGCCTGATCGAGGACGCAGGCACCGAGGTTGTCGGTGGGCCTGATCCCGTCCTGCTGCCCAAGGCGCGCAAGAACCCGGCAGAACTGCAGGGGATGCGCGACGCCCATCTGCGCGACGCCGTGGCCGTCGTGCGTGCACTGCACTGGGTCGATCAGCAGGCTCCCGGCAGCTTTTCCGAGATCGACGTGGTGACCGCGCTGGAAGGTTACCGGGTCGAGGCGGGGGCAAGCGACATCAGCTTTGACACGATCGCGGGGGTGGGGCCCAACGGCGCGATCATGCATTACCATGTGTCCGACAAGACCAACCGCGTTGCCAACGATGGCGAACTGTTGCTGCTCGATTCGGGCGGTCAGTATCACGACGGCACGACCGATATCACCCGAACGATGCCGGTGGGCCGTGTCGATGAAGATGCGCGCGACGCCTATACCCGTGTGCTGCAGGGGTTGATCAACCTGTCGCGTCTGCGGTTCCCCAAAGGCGTTGCCGGGCGGGATATCGATGCGGTCGCGCGCGCGGCGCTTTGGTCGGCCGGCATGGACTTTGACCACGGCACCGGCCATGGCGTCGGCGCCGCGTTGTCGGTTCACGAAGGGCCGGTCCGCATCGCTCGACGTTCGGAGATTCCGCTGGAACCGGGGATGATCCTGTCGAATGAGCCGGGCTATTACCGCGAAGGCGCGTTCGGAATTCGTCTGGAAAACCTGATCGTGGTAGAGCCGGCAGAAAGCCCCGATCCCGGGCGCGAGATGCTGGGCTTTGAAACGCTGACGCTGGTCCCCCTGGATCGACGCCTGATCGAACCCGGTATGCTGAGCCGCGATGAAACTTTGTGGCTTGATGCCTATCACGCGCGCGTCCGCGCGGCGTTGTCGCCGCTGGTCCCGCCCGAGGTCGCGGAATGGCTCGATGCCGCCACCGCCCCGCTTGCTGCCGATTGAAGGAGACCACGATGTCCGCAATATCCGAACCCGCCCTTGCTGCTCTTCGCGGCATCCTGGGCGACCGACTGTCTGTCACACAGGCCGACCGCGACCTGCATGCCGGGTCTGAGACGTTTCACCGCTCCCCGCCGCCGGATGCCGTCGGCTGGCCCGTCAACACCGACGAAGTCTCTCGAGTGCTGAAGGTCTGCAACGAATATCATATGCCGGTAATAGGCTGGGGAACCGGCACGTCGCTGGAGGGGCACGCTCTGGCGATCAAGGGCGGCCTGACGCTGGACATGATGCGGATGGACAAGGTTCTGGATGTCCGTCCCGAGGATATGCTGGCCGTCGTCCAACCCGGGGTCACCCGTGAGGCGCTGAATACCGAACTTCGCGCCACCGGTCTGTTCTTTCCGGTCGATCCAGGCGCGAACGCGAGCCTTGGCGGCATGGCATCGACCCGCGCCAGTGGCACCGCGACCGTCAAATACGGCACGATGCGCGACAACATTCTGGCGCTGGAGGTCGTTCTTGCTGACGGGCGGATCATCCGCACCGGCACGCGCGCATCCAAAAGCAGCGCGGGATACGATCTGACCGGGCTGATCGTCGGGTCCGAGGGAACATTGGGCATCATCACCGAACTGACCGTGCGCCTGCATGGCCAGCCCGAAGATGTGGCCGCCGCGGTCTGTGCGTTCGATACACTGGACGATGCCGTCGCCTGTGTCGCGATGACGATGCAGGTCGGCATCCCCATGGCGCGCATCGAATTCATGGACGCCGTCGCCATGCGCGCGATCAACCTGGCATCGGGCACGACCTATCCCGAGCAGCCGCATCTGCTGGTCGAATTCAACGGCTCGCCCGTGTCGGTCAAGACCGATGCCGAGGCGTTCGGAGAGATTGCCGCCGAATCAGGCGGGCAGGGGTTCCAGTGGGCGTCCTCGCCCGAAGAGCGCAAGAAGCTGTGGGAGGCGCGGCACGCCGCTTACTGGTCGACGCTGCAACTGCGCCCCGGATCGACCGGGATTGCAACGGACATCTGTGTGCCGATGTCCGAACTGCCGGGGGCAGTCCATGCCGCGGCCGAGGACATGAAGGCGAACGGAATTCAGGGCAACATCGTCGGACATGTCGGCGACGGCAACTTCCACACGCTGATGCTGATCGACCCCAATAGCGACGAGGAACTGGCGACCGCCAAGATGGTCGCGCGGCGCATGGCAGAGCGTGCGCTGACTGTCGGCGGCACGATCAGCGGCGAACATGGGATCGGCGTTGGGAAACGCGGCCTGATGGGCGCGCAGCATGGCGAGGCGTGGAACGTCATGGGCCAGATCAAGGCCGCGCTGGATCCCAACGGGATCATGAACCCCGGAAAGATGCTGCCTGACGCCTGACCGTCTGCGTCTGCCGAAAAACGCCCATCACATGCGTTTTGACGCGTTCGTGATGGCTCGGCCTCAATACCTGATGCCAATCCTGTGAGATACGTGAGAGGCATCAACCAATAATCGCTTAAGCGGATCAACGAGGCGGGCAGATGAGACTGTGGACAAAAATTGCGGCGGTCGCGTCGCTGGCGGCGTTGGCCGCATGTGCGGGGCCGTCCCGCAGCGTGGTGACCAACTCCTCAATCGGGTCGGGACAGTCGATTCAGGGCAGCTTTGTCGGCGGCGCGGTGCCACTGCTTGGCGACAGCCGGCCCCATACGTGGACCGGTGGGCACCCTTACAACCATCAGATCCACGGCGTTGACGTGTCGCGATATCAGGGCAACGTGAACTGGAACGCCGCGCGCGCCGCCGGGATCAACTTTGCATTCATCAAGGCGACCGAGGGCGCGGACCACAGCGACCCGGCGTTCCGGACCTATTGGGAAGGGACCCGTGCGGCCGGGATTCCGCGCAGCGCCTATCACTTCTGGTATCATTGCCGCAGCGGGGCGGAGCAGGCGGCGTGGTACATCGCCAACGTGCCGCGCGAACCCGGTATGCTGCCCCCCGTCCTTGACATGGAATGGGTCCACACGTCGCGGACCTGCCGGGTCAAGCCGTCGCCCCAGCAGATTGTGGCCGAAGCGAACGTGTTTCTGGACACCATCCACCGATATTACGGACAGCGTCCGGTCGTTTACACGACCGTGGACTTTTACCGCGAAACCAATATCGGCCGTCTGAACGCGGAATTCTGGCTGCGTTCGGTCGCGGATCACCCGCGCAATATCTATCCGGGGCAGCGGTGGACGTTCTGGCAGTATACCGGAACCGGCACCGCGCCCGGATTTGTCGGGAACGTCGATCTGAACGCATTCGCGGGCAACTCACTTCAGTGGCGGCAATGGGTCAATCGTCGCAGCGTCCGCTAGGCCCGACCGACCGCGCACCGACGCCATCCCGGAAGGGGTGGCTGACGGCGGAATTCGCGCTACTTTACCTGGGCATTCCGCTGGCCATCGCGCTGTTTCTGCCGCGCGGGATGCTGTTTCCCGCGCTGTTTGCGTTCACGATCTGCGGTCTGATCGTGTTGGCACTGACGGGATACAACTGGCGCGGCATCAGCCACGGCTGGGGCAAGGTCCGCTGGGGCATGGTCGCGCTGTTTGGCTTGCTGGTGGGCGTCGTGGGTGCGGCGATCATGGCTGTGCTAAGCGGGCAGGGCTTTCACGCCCCAACCCCTGCACGCCTGCGCTTTCTGGCGGTCCTATGGCTGCTTTACCCGCTGCTGTCGGCCCTGCCGCAAGAGTTGATCTTCCGCACGCTGTTCTTTCACCGCTATCGCACGCTGCTGCCTGATCCGCGCCATGCGGTGCTTTTGAATGCCGCAATCTTTTCGTTCGCCCATCTGATGTACTGGAGCGTTGTCGTCCTGGTGCTGACCTTCGTTGGCGGACTGATCTTTGCGCGCGCCTATCAGAAATACGGCTTTCCCATGGTCTGGATGCTGCACGCGGTGGCGGGCAACATGCTCTTCAGCGTGGGGATGGGGTGGTATTTCTGGTCGGGGAACGTCGTTCGGCCGTTCTAGGCTGGCTTGACTTCACGCCACGAAATCAATTCAAGCAGGGCCGAACGAACAAAAGGACGCCCCGCCATGAACGCCTATCGCAGCCACACTTGCGGCCAGTTGAATGCATCGCAGGCGGGCGAGAATGTGCGCCTGTCCGGCTGGGTCCACCGGGTGCGCGACCACGGCGGCGTCCTGTTCATCGACTTGCGTGACCATTACGGCATCACGCAGGTGATTGCCGACAGCGACAGCCCGGCGTTTGCCACGCTGGAAAAGCTGCGCGCCGAAACCGTCATCCGCATCGATGGTCGCGTCAAGCTGCGCGACGCCAGCCTGATCAACCCCAAACTGCCCACCGGCGAGATCGAGGTTTATGCAACCGACGTCGAAATCCTTGGTCCGGCAGACGAATTGCCGCTGCCGGTTTTCGGCGATCAGGATTACCCCGAAGAAACGCGTCTGGCGTATCGTTTCCTCGACCTGCGGCGTGACAGTCTGCACAACAACATCATGCTGCGTTCGCGGGTCGTGAAATGGCTGCGGGACGCGATGTGGGCCGAAGGCTTTACCGAGTTCCAGACCCCGATCATCACGGCATCCTCGCCCGAAGGGGCGCGGGACTTTCTGATTCCGTCGCGACTGCACCCGGGCAAGTTCTATGCGCTGCCGCAGGCGCCCCAGCAGTTCAAGCAGTTGATCATGGTCGCGGGTTTTGACCGCTATTTCCAGATCGCGCCGTGTTTCCGCGATGAAGACCCGCGCGCCGACCGCTCGCCCACGGACTTCTATCAGCTCGACATGGAAATGAGCTTTGTCGAGCAGAAGGACGTGTTCAATGCCGTCCAGCCCGTCATTCAGGGTCTGTTCGAAAAGTTCGGCGGTGGACGCCGGGTCGACAGCGACTGGCCGCTGATCCCCTATGCCGAGGCGCTGAAGAAATACGGCAGCGACAAGCCTGACCTGCGCAACCCGATCGAGATGCAGGACGTCAGCGAACATTTCCGCGGTTCCGGCTTCGGCATCTTCGCCAAGCTGCTGGAGCAGGAGGGCACCGAGGTGCGTGCCATCCCTGCGCCGACGGGGGGCGGTCGCAAGTTCGCCGACCGCATGAACGCCTTTGCGCAGTCCCAGGGTCTGCCGGGCATGGGCTATATCATCTGGCGCACGGCCGAGGACGGCGCGACCGAGGCGGCCGGACCGATCGCCAAAGCTCTGGGTCCGGAAAAGACCGAGGCGATCCGCGCTCAGCTGAACCTGGCTGAGGGCGATGCCGCGTTCTTCCTTGGCGGCAAGCCCGAGACGTTCGAGGCGATTGCGGGCCGCGCGCGCAACGAAATCGGTCGAGAGCTGGGCCTGACCGACGAAAACCAGTTCAAGTTCGCCTGGATCGTCGATTTCCCGATGTACGAAAAGACCGACGACGGAAAGATCGACTTTTCGCACAACCCGTTCTCGATGCCGCAAGGTGGCCTTGAGGCGCTGAACGGCGACCCGCTGAAGGTGCTGGCCTATCAGTATGACCTGGCCTGCAACGGTTACGAGCTGATTTCGGGCGGTATCCGCAACCACACGCCCGAGATCATGTTCAAGGCATTCGAAATCGCCGGCTATGGCCACGATGAGGTCGAAAAGCGGTTTGGCGGCATGGTCAAGGCCTTCCGATATGGCGCGCCGCCGCACGGCGGATGCGCCGCCGGGATCGACCGAATCGTGATGCTGCTGGCGGATGAAAGCAACATCCGTGAAGTCATCATGTTCCCGATGAACCAGCGTGCCGAAGACCTGATGATGGGCGCACCGTCCGAGCCGACGAACCAGCAGCTTCGCGAACTGAACCTGCGGGTCCTGCCGAAAGAGTGAACCGACCTCAGCGGGCGGGCATCGGATAAGCCACCTTCACGGGCCCAAGGGCCGAGAGGGTGGATTTGCGGCTAGGTTTGGACATCTCTCGGCGACCGTAGTCGTTTGTTTGACGGCTGCGCTTGCGACACGGGCCGCCGCAGACCATGCTTGTGAATGATCGCCGGTAATGGAGCACCCTATGTCGCGCCCGCTTGGTCCCGAACTGCCAGATTTCAAAGCGCCACCACGCCCGGGACCGGACGGCATGGCAGGGCGATATGTCACCCTGCGTCGGCTGTCTGCGGATGACGCGCCGGCGATCTTTGCGGCGGTCCAAGGGCGGGACGAGGTCTGGGATTACATGACCAACGGGCCTTTCGCGGACGCGGACGGCATGCGCGACTGGTTGGCGTTTGGCGCCAAGTCGGAAGATCCGTTCTTCTATGCGGTGACACTGGCTGATCAGGGGGCGAATGCACCCGCGGTCGGGTATCTTTCCTATCTTCGAATCGATCCCGCCAACGCGGTGATCGAGATCGGCCACATCCTTTTTTCGCCGACACTTCAGCGCACTCCGGCCGCGTCCGAGGCGGTGATGCTGCTGATCGCGTGGGCGTTTGATGCCGGGTATCGGCGCGTCGAATGGAAATGCAATGCGCTGAACGCCCCGTCGATGCGGGCAGCAGAGAGATACGGGTTTACCTTCGAGGGGACCTTCCGGCAGCATATGGTCATCAAGGGACGCAGCCGGGACACGGCTTGGTGGTCCATCACCGACGACGAGTGGCCCGCGCTTTCGGCGGCCTACGAAACGTGGCTGAGCCCCGCGAACTTCGACACCGACGGACGCCAGATCGCGTCCCTGTCCGATATTCGCGCCCAGATCAGCCCGCGCTGACCTTTCCAAGACGGTCCTGAACCATCCCGCTCAGGCGCGCCAACCCCGCCGCCAAGGCGCGGCCTTCGGAATGATCGCGGGCCAGCGCATCAGCCGCATCCGCCAACGGGGTGTCATGCGAGGACCGGGCGACACCGGCAAGGAAGTTGACGATATAGTCGATGCCACCTGCCGTGTCCGCGGCGGCCAGTGTCTGGGCGACCAGCGTCAGATCATCGCGAAGCGATGCGTCGTCCGGCACGATACGGTCGTCGGGCAGCAGGCGCAGTCCCTTTTTGCGGGCAGCCGGGGGAAGCGCGGCGAGGATCGTCTGCTGGAACACCGCCAGACTTTCGATGGGTTTCGCCAGAAAGCCGTGCGCCCCTGCGGCGATTGCGCTGTCGCGATTTCCGTCATCCCCCGACATGCCCAGAATGACCGGCACGCTGGGACGCAGGTCTGCCACCGCGCGGATCAATGTCGTCCCACTTCCGTCAGGCAGTCCGACATCTACAATCACCACCGCGGGGCGATAGGTGCGCAGGTGCCTGTGGGCCGATTGCAGGTTTTCGGCGCGACGGATGCGCGCCCCGGACCGAAGGCACAAGAGCCGCACCGCCTCTGACGCAAAGCGCGAATCCTCGACCACCAGCACGGTCAGACCGGCCAACGGGCGGCCGGGCAGCTGGGCATGCCAAAGCGGCGTGGCTGCGTTTGCGAAATCGTCCGGCATCTGTTCCACCCCGCATCTGGGAATCACCTGTTTGGGTGAACCTAGCGGTAGCTTCGCTAAGCGATGGTTAACGCGGTCTTTCAAGCCCGCGGCTGAAGCTTTAGGGTGCCAACACGGAAACCAAAGGAAATCCGATGTCCCTGACCGGCGGAATCGTTCTTTATGTGTCGCTCTGGTTTCTGGTGATGTTTGTTCTGCTGCCGATTGGGCAGCAAAGTCAGGCGGATGCGGGCGAAATCGTGCCCGGCACGCACGCAGGCGCACCGCATGAACCACAGCTGAAACGCAAGGCGCTGTGGTGCACGGCCATTACGACCGTGCTTTTTCTAGGTCTGGTGTGGTTCATCTTTTCGGGGATCATCACCCGGGATGACATCATGAACTTCGGACGCTTCGACCGTTAAGCTGGTGGAACAGGTGAGTGAACGCCGCCGCCGCAAAGACGGGGATCACGATATTCAGGACCGGGACGGTCAGCAAAAGTGCGATCAACACCCCGGTGGTGATGATCGCGACCGGATTGTCCCGCCGCAGTTCTGATGTCGCCCGGACGCTGACATGGCGGCGCGCGGCCAGTGAAAAGAACTCTCGTCCCAGAAGCCAGCCGTTCGCCGCGTAGAACAGGATCGGCGCGACCGGACCAAGGATTGGCGTCAGGATCAGCAGCGCGATGGCCGTCACGACGACCGCCGCAGTCACCGCCAGCGCGTCCATCAGCGAATCCCAAAGATCAAGGCTTCGGCCCGGACGACCGGGATAATGAATATCCTCCACCGTCTGGGCGACACGCTCGGTAAACAGACCCGCGAAGAATGCCGCGACCGGCGCCATCAGGAAAACGCCCATGACCGGAAACAGCGCCAGTGACCCCCAGGATAGCGCGTGGCCGAAAGGCACGTCGCCCACCCATGGCAACGTCAGATGATCAGGGCCAAAGCGCCACAGCAGCCAGAAGACCAACGCTTGAAGGGCCAGAAACAGACCGATGGTCAAGGCGATACCCGTCAGGACCACGCCGAAGATGCGCGGTCGGGGAAGGTCGGCCAACGCGAGGCCGAGGGCGCGCAATGCCTGGATCACGGCAGGAATGTCGTCTTTGTCGAGATGTCGGGCCGGGGACGATCCGGCACGGGCGTCGCGCCCGGCGTTCCGATATGGATCAGCCCGACGAGCTTTTCATTCTCTGCCAGCCCAAGATGCTGCTGTGCGAAGGCGCCCTTGGTGGCAGGCCCGCTCAGCCAGCTTGCACCGTAACCGGCCGCCAGGGCCGCATTGACCAGCGAAAGGCATACGGCACCGGCAGAGAGGTTCTGCTCCCAGGCGGGCACCTTGTGTTCGATAGGGGCAGACACGACCCCCACAATGACAGGTGAGGCAAAGGCGCTTGCCGCCTTGTCGGCATCAGCCTGCATCCCGCCGTTCGTCAGCACGAACTGCGCCAAGATGGGGGCCAGTCGATTAAGCGTCGCGCGTTCCAGAACGACAAAGCGCCACGGTTCGATCTTGCCGTGATCGGGGACGCGGGCGGCAAGGGTCAGCATGTCCATCAGCTCTGCCCGGTCCGGGGCCGGGCCTGTCAGCGTCTTCGGGGGATGCGATCTGCGCGTGCGCAGGAAATCGGTGGCGGCTGCATTCTGGGGCAAAGTCGTTCGTCCTTGTTTGGTCGCGGTCGTGGTGCGACACAGATGGGCACGCGGCCCCTAGCGATCCAGTCGATAGCTGCCTTCCGGCAGGTTCAGTGCCGCGCGCAGTTCGTCAAGCTGGCGCAGCGAAAACACGACCAGCATCGTCTCACCATCGTCATCTTCCTGCTCGACCACCACGCGGTCGTCGAAGGTCGTGATGATGATATCGGGACTCAGTTGACTCCCGGTTCCACCCCCCTCGTCGATCAGTGTGATGACAGAGGCGTCAAATTCATGTTCGACTGTAAACATCGAAATTCCCCGAAGGTTGGCCGGATGAGTTGCACGCGCGAAACAATCGCGTGAACCTTTCATAGGGGCAAGCGGCGAGCATAGCGCATGTCGTAGCGGTTCTATAACGTCGCGCCAAAGCGGTTGCGACGACAAGGGGTTATCATGCAACGGGTTGTCTTGCAGCAGGGTATTTTCCGACGGGCCGCGCGCATCGTGGCGGGGCTTGGGCTGGTGGCGTTGGTCGCCGCCTGTGCGGATCCGGCCAACCCGACCGGCAAAACCGGGCAGGCCGCCGACCCGGTCGCGGTCATCACCACGCCCAAACGGGCGGAGAATGTACCTAACACCGCCCAGGGTGCGGCTCGCAATTTCATCACCGTGATCACCGCAATGGAGCCTGCGGTCGAGCGTGAATGTCTGCAGCGCCGGCAGGGCCCGATCAACTGCGACTTTCAGTTCGTCGTGGATGATCGCCCCGGGCAAGAGCCGAACGCGTTCCAGACGCTGGACAACAACGGCCGTCCGATCATCGGGTTCACGCTGTCGTTGCTGGCCGCGGCACGGAACGCGGATGAATTGGCGTTCGTCGTCGGGCACGAGGCGTCGCACCATATCCTGAACCACATCTCGCAAAAGACGTCGGCGGCGCAGGCGGGTGCAGCGATCCTGACTGGTCTTGCGGCGGCGAGCGGCGGCGACCCGGCCTCGATCCGCGCGGCACAACGGTTCGGGGCGCAGTTCGGGGCGCAGTATTACTCCAAGGACTGGGAACTGCAGGCTGACTATCTGGGCGCGATCATCACTGCCAACGCGGGCTATGACCCCATAAACGGAGCGCGCTTCTTTGAACGTGTGCCGGATCCGGGCAACAAGATCCTCGGCTCTCACCCTTCGCGCAAGCAGCGGCAGGACACCGTCGCGCGCGCAATCGGTGACCTGCGCAGCGGTCGCATTCAGTAAAACCGCGCCCATATCTGTCAGGTTATGGGCGGCTGGTGATTTATCATGCCGGCGGTTCAGAATCCATTTTGCGGGCGGTCAACGGCGGAGTATCTGCACGATTAAGGGAAAGGCGCCGTGCGCCGCACGTGTCGAGTGGAGGCTCGACCTGTTCCCGATGCAGGGAAGGAGAGTTCCGTGACACAAACACTAAGCAGGCCCGCCGCTGCCCGCACCGTTCTGATCCTTTGCTGGATCGCGGTGGTGCTGGACGGGTTCGATCTGGTCGTCCTTGGGGCGTTGATCCCGACGCTGACTGGCGGCGATAACCCGTGGATGACGGCGCCCCAGGCCACGTTCGTTTCGACGATCAGCCTCATCGGCATGACGCTGGGCGCACTGTCCATCGGGCTTGCGACCGACTGGCTGGGTCGGCGCAAGATCATGATCTGGGCGGTCTTCGCGTTCTCGCTGATGACGCTCGCGTGCGCATTTGCCCAGAACCATGTGCAGCTGGGCGTCTTCCGCTTTCTGGCCGGGTTCGGTCTGGGTGGCTGTCTGCCGACCGCGATCGCGATGGTGACCGAGTTTTCGAACGGACGTGCGGGCAAGGCGTCGACGACCGT
Organism: Paracoccus denitrificans; assembly: GCA_003240735.1. Taxonomy (GTDB): domain Bacteria; phylum Pseudomonadota; class Alphaproteobacteria; order Rhodobacterales; family Rhodobacteraceae; genus Paracoccus; species Paracoccus denitrificans_A. The sequence goes on from QFNE01000019.1 coordinate 53,610, forward strand.
GATGACAGGCTATCACGTTGGCGCTGTCGCCACGGCGCTGTTGGGTCTGATCATTCTGCCGCATTTCAACTGGCATGCGATGTTCATCACGGGCGCAGTCCCGGGGTTCATCCTCGCGCCGATCATGATGCGCTATCTACCCGAATCCCCCGCCTTCCTGATCGCTAGCGGTCGCCGCGCCGAGGCCGAAAAGATCGCCGCAGAATACGGTCTGATTCTGCCCGACGCCCCCCCGGTTCAGGAGGAGAGGGCATCGCTGGGCGCGTTGTTTCGCGGCCAGTTCCTGCGCAATTCGGTGGCGATCTGCGTGACATCGTTCATGGGGCTGCTGCTGGTCTATGCGTTGAACACGTGGCTGCCCAAGCTGATGGTGGCCGCAGGTTATGGTCTGACCGGTGGTCTGTGGTTGCTGCTGCTGCTGAACGCAGGTGCGATTGCCGGGCTGTTGGTCGCGGGGCAGGTCGGAGACCGCGTGGGGCTGAAGCCCGCGGCCGTAGGCTGGTTTACGGCAGGTGCCGTCCTTCTGGCCATTTTGTCGATCAAGATGCCGTCGGTCGTTCTTTATCCGATGGTGTTCCTGACCGGCTGCTTTGTCTTTTCGGCGCAGGTTCTGGTCTATGCCTATGTGGCGTCGAACTACCCCCCCGGGGTGCGCGCGACGGCATTGGGTGTCGCCGCAGGTGTGGGCCGTCTGGGCGCAATTGCGGGTCCGTTGCTTGGTGGTTGGCTCGTGTCAGCCGGGATCGGGCATCCGTGGGGCTTCTATGTCTTTGCGGTGGTTGGCCTTCTGGGTGCAATCGCGCTGGCCCAATCGCAGGTGTTCCGCCAGCGGGTCTGACGAAACCGATCGCGGCGCGTCCTTACCTAAGGACGCGCCGCAGTCCCTCCTGCACCTTGCGAAGTGCGGCAAGATACATCTCGACAAGATCGCCCGGTTCGGACTGAACCGCCGCGACGCCGGTGTTCAGCGCCGCCACAACCCGCCCTTGGGC
>QFNE01000067.1 GCA_003240735.1 Paracoccus denitrificans
TCACCACGCAGAAGAGAAGCCGGCTCGCCAAGATCAGCCTTCAGACCGCATCAGGCCGCCTGCGCGGCGGAGCATCGATACCCGGGTTCCCGGTCAGAAGCAGGGGCCTTCTAAGCCGCCCATGCGGCGGCGAACGTGACGATCACGTCGAGATCATCCCACCCCACCTTCTAAGCCGCCCATGCGGCGGCGAACGATCGTCCACCGCGACCACGGCGGGGACTGGTCTTCTAAGCCGCCCATGCGGCGGCGAACGGAGCCCTCGTGGGCGAGCCCGTCAACCCGTCCTTCTAAGCCGCCCATGCGGCGGCGAACAGCGCGCCTTGCCGGGGGCTACTCCGGCCGGTCTTCTAAGCCGCCCATGCGGCGGCGAACGTGCTGCTCAGCGTCGAGCCGACCGCGCTCCTCCTTCTAAGCCGCCCATGCGGCGGCGAACCTCGCTGCGCGCGATAGCGATAGCCGTCGCGACTTCTAAGCCGCCCATGCGGCGGCGAACGCGGACACCCGCGACGGCAGGTTGACCAGCGCCTTCTAAGCCGCCCATGCGGCGGCGAACCCGAAGGAGACGCCGGAGATCGAGACCCTTCGCTTCTAAGCCGCCCATGCGGCGGCGAACAACCTCGTTCATCGTTGCGCCGCTGCGGATCACTTCTAAGCCGCCCATGCGGCGGCGAACGGCGGGAAGCACCGCAGAACCGAGCAGCACAACTTCTAAGCCGCCCATGCGGCGGCGAACACGGCGACGACGTCGGACCCGGCCGGGAATTGCTTCTAAGCCGCCCATGCGGCGGCGAACGAGCATGGCCAAGAGCTCGAACCCGGCGACAGCTTCTAAGCCGCCCATGTGGCGGCGAACGCCGATCTCGTCGAAAAGGACCTGTCCGGCTGCTTCTAAGCCGCCCATGCGGCGGCGAACACGAGCGACTCGACGGCGGCCACGGCCTCTTCCTTCTAAGCCGCCCATGCGGCGGCGAACCCCTCTTTCGCGGTTCGCGGAGGAGACCCTTCCTTCTAAGCCGCCCATGCGGCGGCGAACCACCTCCGCCTAGCGTCCGGTTTTACCCGGCACTTCTAAGCCGCCCATGCGGCGGCGAACACAACCAGCGCGACAAGAAGCGTTTCCGGGGCCTTCTAAGCCGCCCATGCGGCGGCGAACAGGTATCCTGTTTCGGACAATCGTGTGCAATTCTTCTAAGCCGCCCATGCGGCGGCGAACAGCATGACGACGCGCACCGACCGGCTGCCCAGCTTCTAAGCCGCCCATGCGGCGGCGAACAATGTGGATATACCCCGCGCCGTCATCCTCCCCTTCTAAGCCGCCCATGCGGCGGCGAACAGCGCCCCTGACGCCTGGGGCGATGATCGGGGCTTCTAAGCCGCCTATGCGGCGGCGAACCGGTTATCAAGAAATTCGAGAAGCAGGTTTTCCTTCTAAGCCGCCTATGCGGCGGCGAACTCCGGGCCGCCGGGCCGCCACATGTCCTCCTCCTTCTAAGCCGCCTATGCGGCGGCGAACAGATCGCGCCCCGCGAATCCGGTATTAAGAAACTTCTAAGCCGCCTATGCGGCGGCGAACCGATCAGCATCGCGCACGTCAACAATGAGACCCTTCTAAGCCGCCTATGCGGCGGCGAACTCAGCAAAGCACGACGCTGCGCTGCAAAACCACTTCTAAGCCGCCTATGCGGCGGCGAACTCAGCAAAGCACGACGCTGCGCTGCAAAACCACTTCTAAGCCGCCTATGCGGCGGCGAACTGATCGTCCTCGTCCGTGCGGCCGATCAGTCCCTTCTAAGCCGCCTATGCGGCGGCGAACCCCGATTCGAATCGGTCAAAAGCCTTGTGTGAAAACATAGACGCCTAACATGGTCCTTGAAACCTTCGATTTTTACGCCCCGGACTGATCATTGATTTCGTTCAATAAATCTCCGTCACCGGAATCGAAGGTTCGGCGGAGGACCGATAACCTTCTCGCCGGCGTCCAGCGCCGCGTCGATCGTCCTGATCGATTCGGCGATGAGCCCCTTGTCCTCGATCAGGTCCGTCACCGCGGCGCGATACCTCTGCTC
>QFNE01000068.1 GCA_003240735.1 Paracoccus denitrificans
TCTCCGAGAACGTGTTCTCGATGACCCGCAGCCGTGAGTCCAACTCGCTTGCCGCCGCCTGAATCCGTGCCCGCGACTGCTCGTTGAGGGACGGGTCGTCGGAGAACCACAGCACCGTTGCGCCGGGGTCTGCTGGAAAGTCGAACTCGTCCGAGCCGAAGAACAGCGCCTCGATGATCGCCGCCGCCATCACGGTCTTGCCCGCACCCGTCGTCGCCGCGAGGGAGAACTGCGACAGGGAGCCGTATCGCTGGAAGGTGTCACGTGCCTGCTCCAACCGGCGCAGGGCCTCGTGCACCGCTTCAGCCTGGTAGTCCTTCAGCGTGTACCTCATGCGCCTGCCCTCCGGTTGATCATGAAGTTGTGCAGGTAGGACTCATACAGCCGCACGGCGGTCACTCGCGCGGGAAGGTCCCGGCAGGTCATCTGGAAGGCGGCATCCGAATCCGTCACCACGAACACGGTTTCGACCGTCTCGACCTCCGCCACCCGCGCCACAAAGTCGCCCATCTGGTCGATGTTCTCCAGCACCCCGTACGCCTCGGCCACGTCCCAGCCGTCCTCACCCAGGTCGTCAATGACTCGACCTCGCGATCCGGCCCGCAGCCACAGCATCGGAGCAACCCGCTCGAACGCCCGGTGATGCCGGATCGACAGCGGGTCCTCGTAGGTGAGCGTGAAGAACGCGGCGTTCTCCTCGAACCCCTCGGCCATCGGGAACTCGTCCGTGAACCGATAGTCACCCTTGATCGGATCGCCCTGTGGTGTCTCGCCCGTGATGGCGGCAGTTACTCGGGGCTTGGTGATGTAGTCGCAGATGCCGAGCGCTTCCCAGTCGGGGTCGCCCGGACGCAACCCCTGCTTGCGCAGGCCGCGCTGCTCCTCGGCGCTGACCTCATTGTTGGTGACGCTGATGCACTGGCGCTTGCCGCTGTCCTGCTTGTTGAGGCGCATGATGGCGTGTGCAGTCGTGCCCGAGCCGGAGAAGAAGTCGAGGACAGTCGCGTGAGGCTTGCCCTTTACGAAGAAGCGGAGGGCATCTTCGACCGCATACAGCGACTTCGGAAACGGAAACTTCCGAGCGGGAACGAACTTCTCGACAAGACGGCTTCCGCTGTTGCCAGCATCATGCGCGGTGATCCGCCAAATATCCGTTGGGACAAATCTCGCTTGGTAGGCACTCCCGTCCGTGATTACCGACCCATCTGGGCGATGACCGACGATGCTGAAGGTGCCGTTGGCGACCTTTGCCCGTTCGCCCTGCTTCAAGTAGTAGACAGTCGTCTGCTTTTGCTTCCAGGGACCCAACTTGACGAACCCACCCGACATCGCTTCCCTCAACGCGTTCGGCGAAATCTGCCACCGACCTTCTCTGCCGTCTGCACGAATGGGCCATATCGCCGTTGTCCCCTGTGGTGCTGAGGCGTTTTCCCAGCCGTCTCCATAGAAAGGATCACCGATCGAGTGGAACGTTCCCTCTCCACCCTCGGTTTGACACACGTAGATGGGGTAGAAGAGGTTCGGGTGGGTCGTCCTGAAGGGCTGAGTGCCCGAGCGGATCAGTCGTGCCCAGTACAGGTCCTGCTTGTTCTTGGTGCCAACGGGATTCCATTCCGCCGACAAGGGGAGTGGCATAGGCGCGGACGTACCCACCTGGACGAAGTAGATGTACTCCGAAGCGCGGTTGAAGGTCCCGCTACGTGTGGACCCCCCGGGTGTGATCGAAGACGTGATCATCGTGATCCTCGCGTCGGGAAAGGTCTGCTCCAGGAGCAGCCCCAGCCGCAGGTACTCCTTCTCGTCAATCGTGACGATGAGCACGCTGTCCTCGGGGTTCAGTAGTTCCTTGGCGATCTCCAGCCGTCGCTCCATGAAGGCGAGCCACTTCGAGTGCCGGTAGTCGTCGTCCCCCTCGACGTAGTTGTTGTTGTACTTCCAGTCCTTCGCCCCGGTGTTGTACGGCGGGTCGATGTAGATGGCGTCAATCGAGTGCCGGTGGGTGTAGGTCAGCATCTCCAGCGCGTGATAGTTCTCGGCGTTGATCACCGTGTGGAA
>QFNE01000020.1 GCA_003240735.1 Paracoccus denitrificans
CAGTAGATGCCGACCAGCGCCTCTCCACGGCGACCGGCCTGGGACGCCATGTTGATGATCTTGCCCTTGCGGCCAGTGTCGATCATGTGCTTTGCCACGGCCTGCATCACGAACAGCGTGCCGCCGACGTTGATGGCAAACAGGGTGTCATAGCTTTTGCGCGTGATCCCCACGATCGGTGCCAGATCGAACAGCGCGGCATTGTTGATCAGGATGTCGATCCCGCCCATCAGGCGCACCGCCTCGGCCACGCCGGCGTCGATGCTGGCCTGATCGGTCACGTCCATGACGATGGGATGCGCGCCGATTTCGGCTGCCGTCGCCTTGACCGCGTCGGCGTTGATGTCGGCGATGGCGACCGTCGCGCCTTCGCGGATATAGGCTTCGGCGAAGCTGCGTCCGATGCCCCGTGCCGCCCCGGTGATGATGGCGGTTTTACCCTGAAGTCTCATATTGCAAGCCCTTCGGCGTTGAAGCGATAGACGCGGCCTTCCTGCGGGGTCATCCAGATGCGGTCACCGTGATCGACAGGGAACTCGCCCTCGGCCCGGGCGACGATGGGTGTGCCGTCATCCAGATTGATGTGCAGGAACGTGTCCGACCCCAGATGCTCCGCCACGCCAACGGTGCCGGCCAGCAGACCTTCGGTCGTGGACATGTGGAAATGCTCGGGGCGCACACCGATGGTCTCGGCGCCCAATTGCGCGGCAGGCGCACCCTTGATGAAGTTCATGTTCGGGCTGCCGATAAAGCCCGCAACGAACAGGTTCGCCGGGTTGCGGTACAGTTCCAGCGGAGAGCCCACCTGTTCCACCCGACCCGCACGAAGCACGACGATCTTGTCGGCCATCGTCATCGCCTCGACCTGGTCGTGGGTGACATAGACCATGGTCGTGGCGAGCTTCTTGTGCAGTTCGCTGATCTCGACCCGCATGTTCACGCGCAGCGCCGCGTCAAGGTTCGACAGCGGTTCGTCAAACAGGAACGCCGAGGGTTCGCGGACAATGGCACGACCGATGGCCACACGCTGACGCTGACCACCCGACAACTGTCCCGGACGGCGGTCCAGATAGTCGGTCAGGTTCAGGATGCCGGCGGCATGGCGCACTCGCTCTTCCTGCTGGGCAGCGGGCATGCCGGCCATCTTCAGCGGGAAGGCGATGTTCTTGCGCACCGACATGTGCGGATAAAGCGCATAGCTTTGGAACACCATCGCCAGCTTGCGCCGCGCGGGGGCCGCATGGGTCACGTCTTCGCCGTTGATCAGGATCTGACCGTCGGTCACGTCCTCCAGCCCTGCGATCAGGCGCAGCAGGGTGGACTTGCCGCAGCCCGACGGGCCGACGAAGACGACGAACTCGCCCTCGTTGATTTCCAGATCGACGCCGGGAATGACCTCGACATCGCCGAACGATTTGCGGACCTGCTTAAGGGTAATGCTTCCCATCGTGTTACCTCACTTCACCGCGCCGAAGGTCAGGCCGCGCACGAGTTGTTTTTGACTGAACCAACCCAGGATCAGGATCGGTGCGATGGCCATGGTGCTGGCCGCCGACAGTTTTGCGTAGAAAAGCCCTTCGGGCGACGAATAGCTGGCAATGAAAGTCGTCAGGGGGGCTGCCTGCGTGCTGGTCAGGTTCAGCGTCCAGAACGCCTCGTTCCAGGCCAGAATGACGTTCAGGAGCAACGTCGAGGCGATCCCCGGCACGGCCATCGGCGTCAGCACATACAGGATTTCCTTGCCAAGGCTGGCACCGTCCATCCGCGCGGCCTCAAGGATCTCGCCCGGGATCTCGCGGAAATAGGTGTACAGCATCCACGTGATGATCGGCAGGTTGATCAGCATCAGGACGATGGTGATGCCCGTCCGGGTGTCCAGCAGCCCGAAATAGTTGAACATCACGTACATCGGGATCAGCACGCCCGCGGCCGGCATCATCTTGGTGGACAGCATCCACATCAGCAGGTCCTTGGTCCGCTTGGCCGGCTGGAACGCCATCGACCACGCGGCCGGGATGGCGATGATCAACCCCAGAAGGGTCGAGCCGACCGAGATGATGACCGAGTTCATGAAGTGCCGGAAATACGGCGAGCGTGACTGAACCTCGGCATAGTTTTCCAGAGTCCAGTTGAAGAACAGGAACTTCGGTGGGCTGGCGATGGCGTCCGCTTCGGTCTTGAAGCTGGTCAGGACCGTCCACAGGATCGGAAAGAAGATCGCCAGTGCGACAAGCCACGCCAGAATCGTGAAGGTCCAGCGGCGGGTGTTGGTGACATTGCGGGCCATCAGATCACTCCAGCGTCTTGCCGATCATCCGCATCAGGAAGATCGCAACGATGTTGGCCAGGATAACGGCGATGATGCCGCCGGCAGAAGCGCCGCCCACGTCATACTGCAGCAAGGCCTGCGAATAGACGAGGTAGGTCAGGTTGGTCGATGCATAGCCCGGCCCGCCATTCGTGGTGACAAGGATCTCGGCGAAGATCGACAGGAGGAAGATCGTCTCGATCAGGATGACGACGGTGATCGCGCGCGACATGTGCGGCAGGATTAGGTGGGTGAACTTGGCCCACGCGCTCGCCCCGTCCATCTCCGCCGCTTCCATTTGCTCGCTGTCAAGCGACTGCAGCGACGTCAGAAGGATCAGCGTGGCGAACGGCAGCCATTGCCATGCCACGATGCCGATGATCGAGGCCAGCGGGTAATTCGCTAGAAAGTCGACCGGCTGCAGGCCAAGGGTGCGGGACAGATGCGCGAACAATCCGTTGACCGGATTCATGAACATGTTCTTCCACACCAGCGCCGACACGGTCGGCATGATGAAGAAGGGCGCGATGACAAGGATGCGCACGATGCCCTGTCCGAAGATCGGCTGATCCAGCAGCATCGCCAACAGGATGCCCCCGCCGACCGTGATCACCAGAACACCACCGACCAGCAGCAGCGTGTTGACCATCGCGGTCCAGAAGGCCGGGTCCGACAGGAAGTATTTGTAGTTTGTCCAGCCGATGAACTGCTCCATCCCCGGGGACAGCAGGTTGTAATTCTGAAAGCTGAACCACAGCGTCATGCCCAGCGGCACGAGCATCCAGCCCAGAAGCAGGATCACCGAGGGCGCGACCATGAACCGCGCAAGGGATTTCTGATGTCGGGTCGCCATCGGCGCGCCTCCCTACGCAGGCAGTGAATTCTGGAACGTCGCCCGGTCGGTCGGGTGGCGATCCGAAAGACTGGGGGGCGGCGCGCCGCCCCCCATCAGGTCGTGAAGGTCAGTGATGACCCCAAGCCAAGCTTACTTGGGATAGCCAGCCTTGGCCATCTCGCGCTCGCTGATCTGCTGAGCCATTTGCAGGGCCCGTTCGACATTCGCCTGACCTGCCAGCGCGGCCGAGAACTGCTGACCCACAGCGGTGCCCAGTGCCTGGAACTCGGGGATACCGACCCACTGCGTTCCGATATAGGGCACGGGCACGGTGGTCGGGTTCTTCAGGTCGGCCGACATGATGCTGTCCAGCGTCGGCTTGGCGAAGGGCGCAGCCTTCTGGTATTCCTCGTTTTCGTAAAGCGAGGTGCGCGTTCCCGGAGGCACGTTCGCCCAGCCTTCCGCGGCGGCGACTTCTTCGGTGTAGGCCTTGGAGGTTGCCCACGCGACGAACTTCTTGGCGGCTTCCGGCGAGTCAGAGGACGACGGAACGGCCAGGGTCCACGCCCAAAGCCACATCGCGGGCTTTTCACCCATCGGCGCCAGCGCATAGCCGACCTTGTCGGCGACGGTGGAGTCATTGGGGTTCGACACGAAGCTTGCAGCAACGGTGGCGTCGATCCACATGCCGCACTTGCCGGTCTGGAACAGCGCCAGGTTTTCGTTGAAGCCGTTCGACGACGCGCCGGGCGGGCCCGCTTCGTTCATGATGGTGACGTAGTCGGTCAGGGCTTTCTTCCACTGTTCGCTGCCGAACTGCGGCTTCCAGTCCATGTCGAACCACGGCGCGCCATAGCTGGCCGCCATCGAGGTGATGAACGCCATGTTCTCGCCCCAACCGGCCTTGCCGCGCAGGCAGATGCCGTACACTTCGTTCGGCTTGTCGGTCATCTTGCGCGCGGCGTCGAAGACGAAGTCCCATGTCGGACGCTCGGGCATGGTCAGCCCGGCTTTTTCCATCAGGTCCTTGCGATACATGATCATCGCGGATTCGCCGTAGAACGGCGCGGCGTACAGCTTGCCATCCAGCGACAGACCTTCGCGGATCGGCGGCAGGATGTCGTCGGCGTCATAGTCGGCGCCCATGTCGCTCAGCTCGGTCAGCCAGCCCTGCTTGGCCCAGATCGGCACTTCGTAGTTGCCGACGGTCACGATGTCGTACTGGCCGCCCTTGGTGGCGATGTCGGTCGTGACGCGCTGACGCAGAACGTTCTCTTCCAGCGTCACCCACTCCAGCTTGATGTCGGGGTTCGCGTCGGTGAACGGCTTGGTCATTTTCTGCATGCGGATCATGTCGCCGTTGTTCACGGTCGCAATGGTCAGCGTTTCGGCCATAGCCGGCGCAACGAGCGCCGTCAGGGCGCAGGCCCCCAGCAGGCCGCGCAACATCGTGGTCATTCAGATATCCTCCCCTTGAGCATTTGCCAATGCTTCGCGCAAATGCTCACACAGCTTGTTTCATGTTGTCAAGATGACAGATCGGTGAGGAATTTTCTACAGCGAACCGGGGGCCAGCCTCCGGACCCCCGGGATATTTTCGTGACGAATAAGCGACCTCAACGAAAGGCGAAGATGCCCGCATCCGGGTCGGGCTTGCCCGCGATCGCCGCGGCCACGATCTGCGATGCGATCATCGAAAAGGTGATCCCGTTTCCGCCGAATCCCATGACCGCGAAAACGCTGTCAAAGCCCGGAACGCGGTCGATGATCGGCAGGCCGTCGGTCGTGTCGCCGAATGGGGCGGACCAGACATAGGCGGGCCTGCCGATATCGATGCCGACAAGCTCGCTAAGTTTGTCGGAGATACGCTTGGCCTTGATCGGCAGCAGGTCGGGGTCTTCGTTGCGGGTGGCACTGTCTTCGTCTTCGCCGCCGGCGATGATGCGCCCGTTCAGCGTGGTGCGGAAATACAGATATGGATCGGATGCTTCCCATACGAGGAAGTCGTCCAGCCAGTCGGGCCGCGCAACCCGCGTTTCTGATGCCAACGCCCAGGTCGAGGTGATGTTATGGCTGCGGCTTTTCAGCATTGGCAGGAACTCATACCCGGTGCAAAAGACCACGTGGTTGGCGGTCAGGACGCGCCCCTCGGCTGTTGCAAGCGCGACGCCACCGGGCAGTTCGGCCATATCGGTGATCTCGTGGTGTTCGACCAGTTGCGCCCCGCCCTCGACCGCGGCCGCCAGAATGCCCGCGGCCATCTGCGCGGGGTTGGCGCTGGCCGACGCGTCCGACACGATGCCCCCGGTCCGGTCGATGCCGAAGCGATCGCGCAGCTGCGCAGCATTCAGGAATTCCGCCTTGATTCCGGCCTCGTGGCGCGCGTCGGCCTCGGCCCTCAGGCCCCTGCCACCCATGTCGTCGCCTGCCAGGTACAGCGCCTGTCTGCGTTCCATGTTGCAGTCGATCTTGAGCCCCTGCACCAACTTGACCAGATCATCGACCGCGCGCACAGACCGTAGCCACGCCGCTTCGGCCCGCGCCCTGCCACTGTCGCGGATCAGGCGTGACAGCGGCACGTCGATTTCGTGCTGGATCATCGCGGTCGATGCCGGGGTCGATCCGCGTACGGCCGCCCGGCGGTCGACGATCAGGACGCGATGCCCGGCGCGGGTCAGCGCCTCGGCGGTCAGGGCGCCGCTGATGCCCGCGCCGACCACGATGACGTCCCAGTTCTGAGCGCCGCTGCTTAGCACCGCGTGCGGCGGCGTGATGCGCCCCGTTTCCAGCCAGAACGGCTCGCCCGTCCGCAGGTCGTCCTTGCGGGTTTCCATGTCAGATTTCATTGAATGTCCCCAGTCCGCCGCGCGCGGTGTTCCGGCGGCGACGTGACAACGCCGGGCCCGGTACAAAAGATCAAAGGTGCCACGTTTAAATTGCGGCTCTCTTTGCCGCTTGCCAAAATGACCGCCATCCCCCATCCCCTTGGGCGTCGCCCCGGCATTTGGGGCACGCCTCGGCTGCAATTCAGTGGGACCGACATGACACAACAGGTTTATACCCTTCTGGTCGAAATCGGACGCACGGCGACCGACGGCCTTCCCAAGCGGGCGACCGGCGGCGCGCTGATCTGTTATACCCCCGCCGATTCCCCGGACGAGGCGGTGCGCGAAACCGTCGCCATCCTGAAAACCGCCGATCTCGCCCCGCTTGAAGTCCAAAGCTATGGCACGCTGGACGAACGTCTCGCGTCGGGCGATGAAGTTGATCAGGAAGAACGCGACCTGATGACGCGGGCGGTGGACGAAAACTCTGTCATCGTGGCGCAACTGCGCGCCTTCTATCCCGAAGACGACGAGCTGCGCGCCAACGACTTCAAAAACGATCAAGATTAGGTTTCCCCGCTGTCCCGTCTAAGCTAGTCTGCTTTGCAACGACAAAAAAACGCAGCAACGGACAGGCAGTGACATGACATCGACCCTTTCAAGGTTCGCCCTTACAACCGCGATGGTGGCCGCGCTGGCGTCATGTGCCGTCGCCCCGGTGGGCGTCGCACCATCGGGCAATTCGACAACCCCCGCCGCGATCCCGGCCGCATCCCCCGGGGATGAGGCGGGCCTGCAGGCATGGGTCCAGAACTTCCGCCCGCGCGCCCTTGCCGCCGGCATCACGCCCGCGACGTTCAACCGCTCGATGGCGATTGCGCGCTTCAACCCCGAAGTGATCCGACTTGATCGCAAGCAGGCCGAATTCTCGCGCCCGGTGTGGCTCTATCTGGACAGCGCCGTGTCGGACGTGCGTGTCGCGCAGGGCCGACAGATGGCCCGCCAGCACGCCCGCACCCTCGCCGCGGTGGAGGCGCGTTACGGCGTGCCGCGTGAAATCGTGCTGGCCGTCTGGGGGATGGAATCGAACTTCGGTTCAAACCGTGGCCGGATGCAGGTGATCCCGTCGCTGGCAACGCTCGCGTATGAGGGCCGCCGCGCGCAGATGTTCGAAAACCAGCTGATCGCCGCGCTGAAGATCATTCAGGCCGGCGACACCGATCCGGCGCACCTGCTGGGCTCGTGGGCCGGCGCGATGGGTCACACCCAGTTCATGCCGACGTCGTTTCTGGAATACGCCGTCGACTTCACCGGCGACGGCCGCCGCGACATCTGGTCGGACGACCCGACGGATTCGCTTGCGTCGACTGCCGCATATCTTGCCCGCAACGGCTGGCAGCGCGGTCAGGCTTGGGGGACCGAGGTTCAGCTGCCGGGCGGCTTCTCGGCCGTTGGCAAATCGACCCGCCGCAGTTCGGCCCAATGGGCGGCCGCTGGTGTCACCCGTAAGGGCGGCGGCGCGCTGCCCCAAGGGACCGGGTCGATCATCCGTCCGGCGGGCGCAAACGGCCCGGCGTTCCTGATCCTCGACAACTTCCGGTCGATCCTGCGCTACAACAACTCGGACAACTATGCACTGGGCGTGGCGTATCTGGGCGAAGCGATCGCTGGTCGTCAGGGCATCATCGGCGCATGGCCGCGCTCCGACCGCCCGTTGAGCCAGAATGAGCGGATGGAGATCCAGCGCCTGCTGACGCAGCGCGGTTTCTATCGCGACGAAATCGACGGCAAGATGGGCTCCGGCACGATGGAAGCGATCTCGGCCTTTCAACGCTCCGCCGGCGTTCCTGCGGACGGCTATCCGACCTCGATCCTGCTCGGTCAGCTGCGGGGGCGGTAAGACCACCCGCCGATTACATTAGGAAACGCGGCCTTCGGGCCGCGTTTTTTCACGCGCAAAGCTGCGCGCAGCAAACACGTCCGAATGCGACCATCGTCCTACCTGGCTGACGCTGGAGCTTGATTTGTCCTAATCCTCGATATGTCTGATTAACATCCCGTTAACTACCGGCAGGTAAGGGTATGTGACCGGAAAAACGAGGGAATGATGGACACTCAACAACAGATCTTGGTCGAGCAGAGGGTGGCGAACGAAGCCAAGTCAGCCCCTATCGCGTATCTTCTTTGGTTTTTTGCCGGAGGAATAGGGGCACACCGCTTTTACCTTGGCCGTCCGCTCAGCGCGATTGTGCTTCTTGGCCTGACCGCCATTGGGGTCCTCACAATTGTTGTGGCTGGGATTGGCTTGCTGCCTTTGGCGGTTGCCGGCATTTGGCTGTTGGTGGACTTGTTCCTGATCCCCGGAATGGTTCAGTCGCACAAGGAAACAGTGCGTCGGCGATTGACCAACCAGATCACCCACAGCGGGCAAATTTCAGGCCAGCCAGCGCTTACCCCCGTCGCCGGCGCGCAGCCTCAGCTGAAGTCTGCATAAGCTTGGGATTGTGCCGCACCACAGGCCGCGCGCCGCTTACGCGACCGCGCGTGCCTCGGGCATGATACCCAGATCGGCGCAGACCTGCTGGCACAGTTCGGGCCGGTTCAGCGTATAGAAATGCAGCCGATCGACGCCCCCGGCCAGCAGGTTCCGAGCCAGTTCGGTCGCCATCTCGCGGGCCAAGGCGCGTTCACCCTGCAGCCCTGCTTTGGCGAAACGCTCCTCGGCCCAGTCGGGGACGGCGGTGCCGCAGCGCGCGGCAAAGCGTTTGGCCCCGGCCCAGCTTTGGATCGGCAGCAGGCCCGGGATGATGGCGGCATCGATGCCCGCCGCCGCGCATGCGTCGCGAAAACGAAAGAACGTGTCCGCGTCAAAGAAGAATTGCGTGATGGCGCTGCTCGCGCCAGCGTCGATCTTGCGTTTCAGCCACGCGACATCTGCTGCCGTGTCCGCGCTGTCGGGGTGCGGCTCGGGATAGGCGCCACAGCGGATCGTGAAATCGCCGCGTTTCGCCAGCGCCCCGATCAGCTCGACCGAGCTGGTGAACCCGTCGGGATGGGGCTGAAACGCCATGTCCCCTTGCGGCGCGTCACCACGCAGCGCCACGATTTCGCGCACGCCCGCCGCGGCATAGTCGTCGACGATCTTCATCGTCTCGTCGCGCGTCGCTTCCACGCAGGTCAGGTGGGCGGCGACGTTCAGGCCGTAATGGTTGGACAGCGCCGTGACGGATTCGTGCGTCAGCTGACGGGTGGTCCCGCCCGCGCCATAGGTCACCGACACGAAATCCGGGGCCAGCGGCGCCAGCGCGCGCGCCGTGTCCCACAGCCGGAACGACTGATCCAGATTGCGCGGCGGAAAGAACTCAAAGCTGATCTTCGGGCGCGCTTGTGCCGGGAGGGCGTCGGTCATCGGGAGGTTCCTTTCGCGGGCCTTGTGCCAGACCAGAGTGCGTGAGACAAACTCATATTCAGCAACAGCAACATGAATTCGCCTCAGTATGCATCTGGAATTGCGTCACCTGCGCACGATCAAGACCATCCATGAACGCGGTGGCCTTGCCCGTGCGGCAGAGGTTCTGAATATCACACAATCCGCGCTGTCCCACCAGATCCGCGCGTTGGAGGATCAGGCCCAGACGCCGCTGTTCATCCGCCACGCGCGCCCGATGCGCCTGTCGCCCGCCGGGCTGCGGCTGCTGCGCCTTGCTGAATCCGTCCTGCCGCAGGTCGAGGCGCTGGAGGCCGAGTTCCGCGACATCGGCGCAGGCCGCGCGGGTCGGATGCACATCGCTATGGAGTGTCACGCCTGCTTCGGCTGGCTTCTGCCCGCGCTCGACGATTTCCGCCGCGCCTGGCCGCAGGTCGATATCGACATCCGCGCGGGTCTTGCGTTCACCGCCCTGCCCGCGCTGATCCGGGGCGACGCCGACATGGTCATTTCGTCCGACCCCGAAGACATCCCCGGTGTCGTGTTCGAGCCGCTTTTCGACTATCAGCCCCTGATGGCGGTGGCGCGCGACCATCCGCTGGCGAGCCGACCGTTCGTCACCCCGGCCGATCTGGCCGACCAGACGCTGATCACCTATCCCATGGACCGCCAGCGGCTGGACGTGTTTTCCCACTTCCTCGACCCCGCCGGCATCCGCCCCCTCTCGACCCGAGAGATCGAGTTGACCGACGTCATCACTCTTCTGGTGGCCTCTGGGCGCGGGGTGACGGTGCTGCCCGACTGGGTTCTGGCGCGCGAGGCGGGCAACACCGACATTGTCACCATCCCCTTGGCCGAACCCGCCGTGACGCGCCGTCTTTACGCCGCGATCCGGGCCGAGGACCGCGATCTGCCCTTCATGCAGGATATGCTGGCCCTTGCGCGCGCCGCCCGTGACGGTGTGCTTTCCTTTCCCGGTCCGGCGGCTTAGATACGGCGCCAAAGCCCAAGGACACGCGATGCAATCTGCCAATCTCAACATCATGATCAAGGCCGCCCGCAAGGCGGCGCGCAGCCTGGTCAAGGACTTCCGCGAGGTCGAGAACCTGCAGGTGTCGGCCAAGGGCGCCGGGGATTTCGTCAGCCGCGCCGACCGCGAGGCCGAGCGGATCATCAAGGAAGAACTGCGCGGCGCCCGTCCCAACTATGGCTGGGTCGGCGAGGAAACCGGCTCTGAGGCTGGCGAGGATCCGACCCGTCGCTGGATCGTCGACCCGCTGGACGGGACGACCAACTTTCTGCACGGCCTACCGCATTGGGCGATTTCCATCGCGCTGGAACACAAGGGCGAAATCGTCGCCGCGGTGGTCTTTGACCCGGCCAAGGACGAAATGTTCACCGCCGAAAAAGGCGACGGCGCGTTCCTGAATGACCAGCGCCTGCGCGTGTCGGGCCGCCGTCAGATGATCGAATCGATCTTCGCCACGGGCGTGCCCTTCGGCGGGCGGGGCACCCTGCCCGCGACGCTGGCCGATCTGGCGCGCCTGATGCCGGTCTGCGCCGGTGTGCGTCGCTTTGGCGCAGCGGCGCTTGATCTGGCTTATGTCGCAGCGGGCCGCTACGACGGCTATTGGGAACGCGGCATCAATTCGTGGGACATCGCGGCCGGCCTTCTGCTGGTCAAAGAGGCGGGGGGCTTCGTTGAGCCCCTGCGCGAAGGTCAAAGCCTTGTCGACAGCGGCTCGGTCATCGCGGCCAACGCCCAGCTTTTCGACACCTTCGCCGGGATCGTGCGCAGCCGCGACTGACCGCCTCACGGCATCGTTTCTGAGGGGGGCGGTTGACTTCGCCCCTTTCAAGGCAGACGGGGGCCACGATCCCCGCTGCCAAAGGAAACCGAAATGACGCTGCCCGATTCCGACCCGACCCGGGCAACCTCCGCTGACACGTCCACCCCGAACGCGGCCCTTTCTGACACCCCGCTGACCGAATCCGCCCCGCCCGAGGCGTTGGCCGACCCCGCGGCAATGGCGTCATCGTCGCCCCTGACCCCCGCCATTGGCGTCACCACCACGCAGACCCGCGACAGCCGGGGCGACCGGACGGGTCTGGCGATCCTGCTCATGTGCCTGACCAGCGCGCTTTTCGCGGTGCAGGACGCGATTTCGCGTCACATGGGCAGCAACTATTCCCCGTTCTTCGTGACGATGATCCGCTACTGGTTCTTTGCTGCGTTCGTCGTGTTTCTGGCGGCCCGGTCCACCGGCGGCCTGCGGCGCGCCACCCAGTCGGCGCACCCGTGGCTTCAGATCACGCGCGGCGTCCTTCTGGTGGCCGAGGTGATCATCATGATCCTGGCCTTCGTCAATCTGGGGCTTGTCGGCACGCACGCTATCTTTGTTGTCAGCCCGCTGATGGTCGTGGCGCTGTCGGGGCCGATCCTTGGCGAAAAGGTCGGATGGCGGCGATGGGCGGCTGTGGCCGCCGGCGGCGTCGGCATCCTGATCGTGCTGCGGCCGGGGGCGCAGGTGCTCAGCCCTTGGGTACTGCTGCCACTGATCGGCGCGTTCATGTTCGCGATCTACGGCCTTCTGACCCGGCTCGTATCGCGCGACGATCCGGCCGAGGTCAGCTTTTTCTACACCGGCATTTCCGGCGCGGTGGCGATCACGCTGGTCGGTTTGTTCTTCATCGAACCGATGGCCCGGTCGGACTGGCCCTACATGGCGGCGCTGTGCTGCAGTGCCGTTCTGGGGCACTGGATGCTGATCCGGGCCTACGAACTGGCAGAGGCGTCGTCGCTTCAGCCCTTTGCCTATACCCAGCTGGTCTGGATCTGCGTCATCGGCTTCTTCGTCTTCGGTGAAACCGTGACGTGGAACGTGGTCGTGGGCGCAATGATCATCGTGGGCGCGGGGCTCTTTTCATGGTGGCGGGCGCGGGTGCGCGAACGCCAGTTGCAGGGGGCCGAGTAAGCACCCCTCCTCAGCGGGTCGCGGCCCCTTGGACGGCCAGCGCGGCCCCGGTCACCCCGGGCCCGACCGGCACCGGGATGCCCGGCGGTGCGCCATTGGGCAACGCCGCCCCGGCCAAAACCGGGTCCGCAACCGCCAACGCGGTATCCATGACCGGCGCGTCGGCGTAACCCAGTTGCGGCCCCGCACTTGCGGGTTGCAGCACCGGCGCAGACGGCGCGGGCTTGGGTGCGGGTGTCTTTGACGCCACAAGGATCAGGGGCGACGGCGGCGGCGGTCCGGCCGATCCGCCACGCAGGTCCCATGTCGGCACGAACGGGGCTGGCCGCCCCATGATCCGCGCGCGGTAAACCGGCAGCGATTCCGCCACCCGCATGACGTAATTCCGTGTCTCGTCAAAGGGGATCATCTCGACCCAATCCACGGGATCGACGCTGTTTTTTCCGGCCACGCGCAGATCACCGAAATCGCGCAGCCACCTGTCGGAACGTCCCGGCCCCGCGTTGTATCCCGCCGCAACCAGCGCGATCGACGGCCCGAACCGGGTGCGCAGCCCGTCCAGATAGGCCGCGCCCAGCCGCGCGTTATAGGATGGATCGGTCGTCAGCCGCGCAGGCTCGAACGGCTCGCCGATGCGGCGGGCCATCATCCGGGCAGTGTCGGGCATCACCTGCATCAGGCCCAGCGCGCCCACGGGCGAACTGACGGTGTGGTTGAATTCGGATTCCCGGCGCGCGATCGACATCACCAGCTCGGGCGGTACGCCAAGGTCGGATAGGTGCAGACCCGTCAGCGGAAAATACGTCGCGGGATAGATCGCACCCTTGGCGGCGGCGGCCTTCGCCAATCGCAGCGCGTCCCACGGGCGGTGCTGTTCCAGCATCAGCCGCGACATCCGCCCGATGTCTTCGGCGGATGCGGTTTCGGCCATGTGGGACAGGAACCGCTGCGCCTGCGCAGGCTCACCCGCCGCGATCAGCCACAGGGCCGCCTGCCAGATGCGCCGGTCACGCAGGTCACTGCCGCGCCAGTCGGGCAGGCTGTCGGCCCCGTCCAGCGTCGCCAGTTGCGGGTCCATCGTCACGCCGATCTTTTCTGCGGCCAGTTGGCCGTACCAGGCCGACTGGTGCAGGGACGCCTGACGATACTGTTTGCGTGCGTCGTCCGCGCGGCCCGCATCCTCCAGCGCGCGGCCCTGCCAGTAATGCGCCCGCGATGCCGAGATCGGCGCGTCCACCACGGTTTCCAGATGGGCAAAGTGGTCCAGCGCGCGGTCATACCCGCCTGCGCGCAGGGCGGCGTAACCCGCCAACCACTCCAGATCGGCATAACGGCGGTCGTCGGGCGGCAGGAAGTGGTTCTTGGCCAGCGCCTCGGCCTGCGCCCAGTTGCCCGCGCGCAAGGCCATGCGGGCGTAATCCACCCGCATCGTGGCCCAAGTCGCCGGCACCCGCAGCGCATCGGCGGATGTCGACTGCGCCAGCATCAACTGCCGAGCGCCGTCGTGCTGCTTGGCATCCACCCGCCAGCGGAACCGGTCCATCGCCAGCCCCGGATCGTTGCGCTGCGCCGCGGGCAGTGCGTTGATCGCCGCGTCGATCCCGCTGCGCCGCGCCTGCACGGCAATCCGCGCCTCGGCCAGCGCGCGGTCGGGTCCGGGGGGGATCAGCGGCACGGCAAGCTCTGCCGCAGTCCACTCGCCCCGGTCAAGAAGCCCGGCGGCGCGTTCGGGCGCGCGCGCCAGCATGTCGGGGCGCGTCGTCAGGAACGTCACCTGTTCGGCCGCGGTCATCGGGACGGTGCGCCAGACGCGCAACGCCTCGGTCGCTGCGGTGGCAGGGTCGAGCGCCGAAAGATATGCGACCTCAGCCGTCATCGAGGTCGGCTGGTGGCGCGAAAACCACGCCAGAATATCGGCCTTGGGCAGGTTTGGCGTCACCAGCGCGTCGCCACGGCGGAAGAACAGCTCCAACCCCGGCCAGTCGGGGTTGCGGGCGGCGAAATCGCGGTATTCGGGCCAGGTACCCTGCCCCGCGCGCAGCCGTTGCCACAAAATCAGGTCGGTCGCGATCGGCCCCGATTCCCGCGCCGCGCGGTCGGCCCCGGCCCAGTCGCGCTGCGACGCGGCGGCCAGCGCCCGGCCCAGCGCGCCGGCATCCTCGGCATATGTGGGAACGGCCAGCCAAGCGGCCAGCAATGTCGGCGTCAGTCCCGGCAAAAGGCGTCTAAGGCGAACCATCACGGGTCAGTCTGTGGCCTTCGTGGGACGGGCGCAACTCACATCCGCGACAGGTTTTCGGATATCCTTGCCCCATCCGCCCGCGCCGGTGTATGCCGCGCCGAAACCAAGACAGGATACCCCCGATGTTCCGAGGCTCGCTGCCCGCACTCGTCACCCCTTTCACCGCGGACGGAGAGCTTGATTTACCCGCGCTGGAAAAGCTGGTCGAATGGCACATCGCCCAGGGCAGCCACGGGCTGGTCCCGGTCGGCACCACGGGCGAAAGCCCGACGCTCAGCCATGATGAACACCGTACGGTGACCGAGGAAGTGATCCGCATCGTCGCGGGCCGCGTGCCGGTCATCGCGGGCGCGGGATCGAACGCCACGCGCGAAGGCATCGGCCTGATCCAGCACGCGCAGGGTGCAGGCGCGGACGCGGCGCTGGTCGTGACGCCCTATTACAACAAACCCACGCAGGACGGCATGATCGCGCATTTCACCGCGCTGCACGATGCCAGCGACCTGCCGATCATCATCTACAACATCCCCGGCCGCTCGGTCGTGGATATGCTGCCCGAAACCATGGGTGCGCTGGCGAAACTGCCGCGCATCGTCGGCGTCAAGGACGCCACGGGCCGGTTGGAGCGTGTGTCCTGCCAGCGCATCACCTGCGGCACGGACTTCGTCCAGCTGTCGGGCGAGGACGCAACCGCGCTGGGCTTTAACGCCCAGGGCGGCGTCGGCTGCATCTCGGTCACCGCGAACGTCGCCCCGAAACTCTGCGCCGAGTTCCAAGACGCGACGCTGCGCGGCGATTATGCCACCGCGCTGGAATATCAGGACCGCCTGATGCCGCTCCACATCGCGATCTTCCTGGAACCGGGTGTCGCCGGGGCGAAATACGCGCTGTCACGCCTTGGCATGTGCAACGAACGCGTTCGCCTGCCGCTGACGCCCTTGGGCGATGCCACGCGCGCCAAGATCGACGCGGCGATGGAACACGCCGGGCTGATTTAGGCGCCGGCTGCGGCCCCCGCGCGGGCCAGCGCGCCGGGCAACGCCTCGGCCAGAATATCCATTTCGGCGTCCGGGCCACAGCTGATGCGGATGCAGCGGGTGTGGGGCGCGACCCACGGCATGCGGGCAAACACACCGTCTTGGGCCAGTTCGGCCAGCACGCGGCGCGAATGATCCGCGTCGCGGCCCAGATCGACCGCGACGAAGTTCGTCGCTGACGGCAGCGCGACCACCCCGTTCCGGGCCGCAATCTCGGCGATGCGCGCGCGGGACGCGATCACGTTCCGGACCGTCTGCGCCAGCCAGTCGCGGTCGGCCAGCGCCGCCTGCGCACCGCGTTGCCCCATCAGGTTGACGCCGAAATGGTTGCGGATGCGGCCAAAGGCGCGGATCACATCCGGCGCGCCGATGGCATAGCCCACGCGCGCGCCCGCCATGCCGTAGGCCTTGGAAAACGTCCGCATCCGGATGATGCGCGGATCATCCGCGTCGATCCGGGGCAGCGCGGGGGCGAACTCTGCATACGCCTCATCCAGAATCAGGATCGTGCCGTCGGCCAGATCGGCCAGCGCGGCCTCGATCTCCTCGGGCGGCAGCCAGCCGCCCATCGGGTTGTCGGGGTTGCAGACATAGATCAGCCGCGCCCCGGTTTCCCGCCCGCGCCGGATCAGGCCCGAAACGTCCTGCCGGTCCCCCAGATAGGGCACCCGCTCCATCACGCCGCCGAACCCGTTCACGTGGAAATCGAACGTGGGATAGCCGCCCAGCGACGTCACGACCCGGTCGCCCGGCGCCACCATCAGCCGCACGATCAGGCCCAGCAGCCCGTCGATGCCTTCGCCGACGACCAGATGACCCGGCGTGACGTCCAGCGCCGCGGCCAGATCGGCGCGCAGGTCGTGGCTGGTCGGATCACCGTATTTCCAGACCTCTGACGCGGCCTCGGCCATCGCCTGAACCGCGCGGGGCGACGGGCCAAAGCCGTTTTCGTTGGCCCCCAGACGCGCGCGAAACACCGCGCCCCGCTGGCGTTCCAGCGTTTCAGGCCCGACGAACGGGACGGCATCGGACAAGCTGCCCGGAACGGGCGCGAAACGCGGGGTCGGATGAATGGGCGTGCTCATGGCGCAAGACAAAACCGAAATTCCGCGCTCAGGCAAGCCTGCCCCGTCACCCCCCGTTTCGCACTTGCGTCAGCGTGGCCGACGTTGTCAGCGCCTCGGGATCGATCCGCAGCTCCAGCACGGCCAGCGTACCCGCGGCCTTCGCCCGTTCAAACGCAGCGCCGAAATCGGCGTCGTCGGTCACGACCTCTCCGTAACCGCCATAGGCGCGGGCAAGGGCCGCGAAATCGGGGCTGGCCAGATCGGTGCCGGACACCCGGCCCGGATAATGGCGTTCCTGATGCATGCGGATGGTGCCGTATCGCCCGTTATTGGCGACGATCACGATCACCGCCGCACCGTATTGCCGCGCGGTGGACAGCTCGTTGATCGTCATCTGCAGACAGCCATCCCCCGCCAGACAGACCACCGTGCGGTCCGGATGGGCCAGCTTGGCCGCAATCGCGGCGGGCAGGCCATATCCCATCGACCCCGATGTCGGCGCCAGCTGCGTTCCCGCCTGCTTCCACTGGTAATAGCGGTGCAGGAACGCGGCATAATTGCCCGCGCCGTTCGTGGTGATCGCGTCATCTGGCAGGTTCTCGGTCAGCCACGCCACCACCCTCTCCATCCGGACCGTGCCGGGGGTCGGCTGCGGCGTGCGCCATGCGTCGTAACTGGCGCGCAGATGGGCGGTCCAGTCGGCCCAACCGCGCGGCGCGGCCCGGTCGGCCAGCGCCGCGACGACCGCTTTGGGGCAGGCCGCCAACCCCGGATCGGGCCGCCACAGATGGCCCAGCTCGTCCGGGTCGGGATAGACGTGGATGACCCGCGCATGTGGCCGTACAGGGTCCATCAGCTGATACCCGTTCGTCAGGGTGTCGCCCAACCGCGAGCCCAGCGACAGGATCACATCCGCCTCGCGCAGCGCGCGACCCAGCGCGGGGTTCATCCCCACGCCCAGATCGCCGACATAGTTCGGGTGACGGTTGTCCATATGCCCCTGACGTCGGAACGGCACCGCGACCGGCACCTGCCAGCGTTCCGCGAACCGCGCCAGATCGTCCGCCGCCGTCTGGTCCCAGATCGTGCCGCCGGGCACGATCAGCGGACGTTCGGCCGTGGCCAGCGCGTCGGCGATGGCATCGACGCTTTCCGGCGCAACTGCGCTCAGCAGCGGGGCCGCGGCGGGAATGTCCGGCACGTCCGCACTGTCCGACAGCATGTCTTCGGGCAGCGACAGCACGACCGGGCCGGGTCGGCCGGACATCGCCAGATGGAACGCGCGGCTGACGTATTCGGCGATGCGGTCGGTTTGGTCGATCTCCGCCACCCATTTAGCCAGCGGGCCGAACATGGCGCGGAAATCGACCTCCTGGAACGCCTCGCGGTCCCGGTCGGCGCGCGCGATCTGGCCAACGAACAGGATCATCGGCGTCGAGTCCTGCCGCGCGACATGGACGCCGGCGCTGGCGTTGGTGGCACCCGGGCCCCGCGTCACGAACGCGATGCCGGGCCGCCCGGTCAGCTTGCCCTGCGCTTCGGCCATCATCGCGGCGCCGCCTTCCTGACGGCAGACGATATTCTCGATCCCGGTGTCGTAAAGCCCGTCCAGCGCCGCCAGAAAACTCTCCCCGGGGACCGAGAACACCCGGCTGACCCCATTCGCCGCCAGCGCATCCGCCAGTATCCGCCCACCATGCCGCATCGATCCGTCCCCTGTGTTGGTCGCGTGGCACGATGGCCCGACGGACAGGTGGGGGCAATGGCCGGGCAATGTCGGCAGACGGTTGGTGCATGGTTGGTGCATGTCCTGTGCATCATCTGTGCATTTGCTTTTGCGTCGGACCCCAGCGTTTACTTGCCTGTCGCCGGGTCGCGGGGTTCAGTGTTGCGCATTCGGGCCGTGCAACGTTCGCACTCGACAAGTCGGGCGGTCGCACCTATCTGACGTCGATGGCCGAAAAGTCCGATCCCAACTATCGCATCATCGCCGAAAATCGGCGTGCCCGCTTCGATTACTTCATCGAAAGCGACCTTGAGGTTGGGGTGATCCTGACCGGGTCCGAGGTGAAGTCCCTTCGCACCGGGCAATCCAACATTGCCGAAAGCTATGCCTCGGTCGAGGATGGGGAACTGTGGCTGATCAACGGCTACATCGCCGCCTACAAACAGGCTGGCGTCTTCGGCCACGAAGAACGCCGCCGCCGCAAGCTGTTGGTTTCACGCAAGGAATTGTCGCGGCTGTGGCAGGCCACGGGACGCGAGGGCATGACCCTCGTGCCGCTCGTGATGTATTTCAACCACCGCGGCATCGTGAAGCTCAAGCTTGGCGTCGCCAAGGGCAAGAAGGTCGCCGACAAGCGCGAGACCGAGGCCAAGCGCGACTGGGGTCGCCAGAAACAGCGCCTTCTGAAACAGGGCTGATTGCGCCCGCCGGGGCACGGGTCTAAGCATACGCGACCACGGGAAACCACGGGTGCGCCAGCCATGACCGATGATCCGAAAACGCTTGTTTCCACCGATTGGCTCGCTGCCCATCTGGACGATCCAAACCTGATCATCCTGGACGGATCGTACCACATGCCGGCCACGGGCCGCAGCGGCCACGAAGAATATCTGGCCGCGCACCTGCCCCGCGCGCAGTTCTTCGACATCGACGAAATCAGCGAAAACACCAGCAAATTGCCCCATATGGCGCCCTCGCCCGACGACTTCGCCGCGCGGGTCGGGGCCTTGGGCGTGGGCGATGACACGCAGGTCGTCGTCTATGACGACTCGGACGTGCGCAGCGCCGCGCGGGTCTGGTGGACGTTCCGGCTGATGGGGATCGACCGCGTCGCGGTGCTTGATGGCGGGCTTGCGAAGTGGCGGGCCGAAGGGCGTCCGCTGCAGGCCGGACCGGTCCCTGCCGCCCGCCGTTCGCTGACTGTGCACCCCCAACCGCAGCGTGTCCGAAGCAGCGCCGAAGTCGCCGCCGCATCGAAGGACGACGACTATCAGATCATCGACGCCCGCAGCGCAGAACGCTTTCGCGGCGATGTCCCCGAACCCCGCCCCGGCCTGCGTGCAGGTCACATCCCGAACGCACGAAACGTGCCGTTTTCCCGGCTTTTCGGCCCAGACGGCACGATGAAGCCGGCGCCCGATCTGCGGGCCGCATTCGACGCGGCGGGCGTTGATCCGGCCCGCCACGCGATCACCAGCTGCGGGTCGGGCATCACGGCGTCCGTCCTTGCGCTGGCGCTGGCGCGGATGGGGCGCGACGACTGGTCCCTTTATGACGGCAGCTGGACCGAATGGGGCGGCCTGCCGGAACTGCCGATTGCCACCGGAGACGAAGACTGATGTTTGCGAACCTGAAACCGCAAGTTCCTGACAAGATCCTGACCTTGATGGGCGAATTCCGCGCCGACCCGCGTCAGGGCAAGATCGACCTTGGCGTCGGCGTCTACAAGGACGCGACCGGCAACACGCCGGTCATGCGCGCAGTGCGCGAGGCCGAAAAGCGGATATGGGATCAGGAAACAACCAAGGTCTACACGGCCCTGACGGGCGAGCCTGCGTATCTTTCCGCCCTGTCGCGGATGGTTCTGGCCGACGCGCTCGACCCCGCGCGCACGGCCTCGATTTCCAGCGTGGGCGGCACGGGCGCAATCCGTCAGGCGCTGGAACTGGCCCGCCTCGGCAACCCCGATGTGACCGTCTACGTCTCGAGCCCGACATGGCCGAACCACGTCTCGATCCTGCGTTTCATGGACCTGCCTTACGTCGAATACCGTTATTTCGATGCGGAAACCCGCGGCGTCGACTTCGAAGGAATGAAGGCCGACCTTGAACGCGCGAAAAAGGGCGATCTGGTCCTGCTGCATGGCTGCTGCCACAACCCGACGGGTGCAAACCTGACGCTGGACCAATGGGCGGAAGTGGCACAGATCCTTGAAAAAACCGGCGCTGTGCCTCTGATCGACCTAGCCTATCAGGGCTTCGGCGATGGTCTGGAAGAGGACGCGGCCGCAACGCGCCTGATCGCCAAGGTCCTGCCCGACGTGCTGATTGCGGCATCATGTTCCAAGAACTTCGGCATCTACCGCGAACGCGCGGGCCTGCTCATGGTGCAGGTCGCAGATCCTGCGCAGCGCGATCTGGCCCAAGGCACGCTGGCGTTCCTGAACCGGCACACCTTCTCGTTCCCGCCGGATCACGGCGCGCGCATCGTGCAGACGATTCTGGACGACGCCGAGCTGACCGCCGACTGGAAGGCCGAGTTGGAGGAGGTACGCCTGAACATGCTGTCCCTGCGTGAACAGCTGGCGGCGGCATTGCGCGACCTGACAGGCAGCGATCGCTTTGATTTTCTGGCGACGCATCGCGGGATGTTCTCTCGTCTGGGTGCGACCCCCGAACAGGTCCGCCGCATCAAGGAAGAGAACGCGATCTATATCGTCGAGGATTCGCGCCTGAACATCGCCGGGCTGAACCGGGACACAGTGGGCGTTCTGGCGCGCGCGATCGTCGAAGCCGGGGTCTGACCGCCCACCATGACTTGCAGAAACGAAAAAGGCCGGGCTTCACAGCCCGGCCTTTTGGCAATTCGCGCGAGGTGTCTTACAGACCGCGCGCGACGCGTTCGATGTCACCACGATGCAGACCGATGTCCAGCAGTTCGCGATCAGAAAGGTTGCCCAGCGCATTGCGGGTTGCACGCGCATCGTTCCAGGCCGTCAGGGCAGAAGCGACTTTCGAAAAGAAGCCGGCGGGGGACGCCACAACGGGGGCGCGGAAGGTATCGATAACCGACATAGTTCACCTGTTAAATCTTTGCCTGATCTTCAGGCACGTGTGTTGGATAGCGCTTATCTAAGCGTCACCGCGCGAAAACACTACGAACAGGTCGGTATCTCAGCCATGCAGCTATGGCATAAGTCCCCGTTTTAACAAATCTTTTGCAATTCACACTTGCCCGTGAGAAGGGCACGATCCTTCGATTAAGCGCCGTATCAAGCGAAGTTTCTGCGATTACTTCTAAGCCGAAAGCAAGGAACATGCGCCTTGCCGCAAAAACAGGCGTTGATCGTCCTGTTGCATAGCTACCACAGCCAACATCAGGTGTCCTTTGACGACGGAATCCAGTCCCCCAGCTGTGCCTGCCAAAGCGCCAAAGCGGCCACTGCGGCGGTATCAGCGCGCAAGATTCGCGGCCCCAAACTGATGCGATGCACCAGCGCGATTCGCGACAACCGTTCGCGTTCGATCTGCGACCACCCGCCTTCTGGTCCGATAAGAATTGCCCAAGGGCCGGGTTTCAGTCGCGCCAGCGTCTGCGCAGGCCCCACCATTGCCTCGTCAGCCCACAGGATTGCGCGGTCGTCGGGCCAGTGATCCAGCAGACGTGACAGCGGGGTCAGATCGTCAACCGTCGGAACAAACGTGCCGCCGCACTGCTCTGCCGCCTCAACGGCGTGCGCCTGAAGCCGGTCCTGCCGGATGCGTTCTGAATTGGTATGATCGGTTTGAACCGGAATGATCCGCGCCGCGCCTAGCTCTGCGGCTTTCTCGACGATGAAATCGGTGCGCGCCTTTTTGATCGGCGCGAAGATCAGCCACAGATCGGGGGGGTTCTGCTGCGGTGCCGACTGGCGAAGGCAGGAAACTTCGCCGCCCCGCTTTGACAGCGCGTCGAGCCGCGCGGTCCATTCCCCATCGCGGCCATTGAAGACGGCGATTTCTTCGCCCACGCTGCGACGCATGACGCCGCCCAGGTAATGAGCCTGCGCGCCGTCCAATGGAATTGCTTGTCCCTGGCCAAGCGGGTGATCTAGAAAAAGTCTGATTTTTGCCATTGCGGACCGAATTTATGCAAAGCCGTCCTCGAATGCCAACGGTTTCAGATGCGCCCGCAGGCAATTGGGTCGACCAGTATGCCCCGGTCGCGTGGCGCCCCTATCTGTATCTGTCCCGTGCAGACCGTCCCATAGGCACATGGCTGCTGCTGGCGCCGTGCTGGTGGGGTGTCGGACTGGCAATGATCGCCGACCAGCCGCAATGGCGCGATCTGTGGATCATCCTGGCCTGCTTTGTCGGCGCCTTCGTCATGCGGGGGGCGGGCTGCACATGGAATGACATCACCGACCAAGATTTCGACGCACAGGTGGCGCGCACCCGCTCTCGTCCGCTGCCGTCGGGGCGGGTCAGCGTCAAGCAGGCGTATCTGTGGCTCGCCGCGCAGCTTTTGATCGGGCTGGTGATCCTGCTGACGCTGAACGGGCCGGCCATCTGGATGGGCGTGGCGTCGCTGGCGCTGGTGGTCATCTATCCCTTTGCCAAGCGTTTTACCTGGTGGCCACAGGTGTTTCTGGGGCTGGCGTTCAACTGGGGGGTGCTGCTGGCATTCGTGGCCCACAGCGGCACGCTGCATCCGGCGGCGGTGCTGGCCTATGCGGCAGGGATCTGCTGGACGCTTTTTTACGACACGATCTACGCCCATCAGGATACCGAAGACGATGCCCTGATCGGCGTCAAATCGACCGCGCGTCTTTTTGCCGACGATACGCCTAAATGGCTGCTTGGGTTTGCCATCGGTGCGGTGCTGCTGCTCGCGGCCGCATTCGCGGCGGCCGCGCCCCATTCGGCTTTGGCCCGCCTTGCGGGCAGCCTGGCCATCATCGGGTTTGCAATGCATCTGGCCAACCAGCTGCGCCAGTTCCGCCCCGGGCACATGGACCTGCTGGTCAGGCTGTTCCGATCGAACCGTGACGCAGGCGTCTGGGTGGCAGCGTTCCTGATCCTCGCGGGATTGGCATAAGACGGCATCTGGCGCAGCATTGCCGCGGAATGGTGGCAGAGATAAAACGCCGCTTCCGATAACCGCCGAAAGACCCGCACGATGGTTGAGCCCACCCTGCACCCTGCCCCCAAACGCCGCCGCGTGCGGGGTTTTCTGTTGGGGACGGTGCTGCTCGGCCTTGCCGCCACGGGGTCTTGGTATGGCGCAGAACGCGCGACGGCGTGGTTCGAAAGCGATGCCGTCGAACGCACGACGGTCAGTCTGACAGGTGCCGGGTTCGACTGGGTCGACGTCAAGGCAGACGGTCTGAACGTCATTCTGACCGGCAGCGCCCCGGACGAGGTGACGCGGATGCGTGCCATCGCCCAGGCGGGCGGCGCGGTCAGCCCGACCCGCATTGTCGATGACATGCAGATCGCCGCCTCGACCGAAGTTGCAGCGCCACCTTTTCGGATCGAGCTGCTTCGCGGTGACACAGGCCTGTCGCTGGCAGGGCTGGTGCCGGCGTCGCTGGACCGCGCCGACCTGATCGACGATCTGAAACAGGCCACCGGGCAAAGCGAGATTTCCGACCTGCTGGAGGCGACGGACGCCCCCACCCCGGACGGATGGAACGCCGCCGTCCGGTTCGGCCTGACCGCCGCGTCACAGGCGCCACGATCCAAGGTCTCGATTTCTCCTGGCAAGGTCAGCATCACGGCATCCACCGACAGCGCCGCCGATCAGACGCGCCTGACCGAGCGTCTTACCCGCGAAAAACCGGCAGACGTGGAACTGACCACAGACATCACCGCACCGCTGCCGGTCATCTCTCCGTTCGTTCTGCGACTGGTCAAGGACGATGCGGGCGTGCGGTTCGACAGCTGTTCAGCCGATACCGACGACGCGCGGTCGCGGATCATTGATGCCGCGCGCTCCGCTGGTGCCGTGGGGCAGGTCGACTGCACGCTGGGGCTGGGGACACCGACCCCCGACTGGGCTGGGGCGGCCACTGCAGGGATCGATGCAGTGCGCGATCTGTCGCAAGCGACGCTAACCATGTCTGGGACTGAGATTTCGCTGACGGCGCCCTCCACGGTCTCGGCCGATGAATTCCAAAAGGTGACGACCCGTCTGGAAGCTGCGCTGCCGGATATCTTCAGCCTGACGACGCACTTGCAGCAGCCGGTGATCGTTCCGGTCGAAGGCCCGGCAGAGTTCACCGCCACGGTCGATCAGGGCAACATGACCATGCGCGGCGCGATCACGAACGACCAGATGCGCGACGCCGTCGAAAGCTTTGCCAAGTCGCGCTTCGATGTCGCTGACGACAAGCTGTCGATCACGACGGGCCTGCCCGAAGGGTGGACGGTCCGCGTGATCGCCGCGCTGGATGCCGTGACGGATCTGGACAGCGGAACGGTTCGCGTGACGCCTGACATGGTTCGGGTGACCGGGATCAGCGGGAACCCCTCTGCAACCGACGATACCGTGGCGCGGCTGTCGCATCGTCTGGGTGCAGGGTCTAAATACGAAATTGCCCTGCGTTATGATCGGCGGCTGGATGGGGCGTTGAACCTGCCCTCAGGTCAGGAATGCGTCGATCGACTGAACCGGGTGATGCAGGAATCCGAAATCGGGTTTGAACCGAACGGCGGGAAGATCGCAGGCGACCCGACCGAGACGATGCAGCGGCTGTCCGACGCCATGACCGACTGCACCGATTACCGGATCGAGATCGGCGGGCATACGGATTCGCAGGGCTCGGAAGGCTTCAACGCCGAACTATCCCGCACCCGCGCGCAGGCCGTCATGGCCGCCATGGAGGGTGCAGGGATCAAGGTGTCGCACCTGACCTCGCGCGGGTACGGCGAAAGCGAACCCATCGCCGACAACGACACCGAAGCGGGCCGCGAGGCGAACCGGCGGATCGAGTTCAAGCTGCTGTCGGACGCCCCGCTTGATGAACCCCCTGCCCCGGCGCAACCAGTCGTGGGGGAAACCCAAGCTGGCGTGGCGCCGCCGCAGGACGATGGCCCGGACCCGTTGGCTGATGCTATCCAACCCCTGTCGGCGGTCGGCCACATCGCCGCTGGGGTTGCAGGCATCCCACACTCGGGTGAAGCTGACCCGAGCGATTCCACCCAGCCGGACCCGACCTTCGCACCGGCTGAGGACTGAACAGGCGGGCTGGCATGGACCACAACCAATTCATCATGGCGACGGCCGCCACGCTGTTTGCGGCGTTCCTGCTGGGGTGGTTCGCGCACTGGGTCCTGCATCGGCTGACACGGGTCACGCAGGCAGAAATCGGCGCGGTCGAACATATGGCACGGCAGTTGCATGATGCCGAAGCAGCGCGCGACGAGGCCAATGTGCGCGCCGAGAAAATGAGCGCGCGCGCGTCAGAGGCTGACGCGCGCCGGGATGACGCCGAAAACAGCCTGACCGAGGCGGCAGCCGAGATCGAGGAATTGCGCGAATACATCCACCGCCGCTTGCGTCAGCCCAGCTGACACCAGATCAGGCCTTGCGCACCACCAAAGTGGACCATTCGGCCAGATCGTCGCGATGCTCCAGCACCATGCCGCTTTCGGCATAGGCTGCGACCACCTCGGGCGCTTGTTCGGTCAGGATGCCCGACAGAATGGCCCGGCCCCCATTCGAAAGATGGGACGCCATGTCTGGGGCCAGATCGATCAGCGGCTGTTTCAAGATGTTGGCGAACACCAGATCATAAGGCGCGGCATCGTGCAGGAACGGGTGGCCAAACCCTTCGGCCATCACGCACTCGACCCGACCATCCAGCCCGTTCGCGGTCACGTTCGAAGCTGCCGTTTCCACCGCCACCGGGTCGATGTCACTGGCCAGAACCACACCCGGCAGAACGCGGGCTGCGGCCATTGCAAGGACGGCGGTACCGCACCCGATATCGGCGATCCGTTCTGGCGTTTCCCCAGCGATCAACAGCCGGTCCAGCGCCAGAAGGCAGCCCTTGGTGGTATTGTGGTGACCGGTGCCGAACGCCATCGCGGCTTCGATCAGCAAAGGCTCGACCCCGTCCGGGACCTGATCGGCATCGTGGCTGCCGTAGACGAAGAACCGCCCCGCCTCGACCGGGGTCAGTTCGCGGCGGACATGGGCGACCCAATCCACCTCGGGCAGCTCGGACACAACGAACGACCGGCCGCCATGAACGGCGGCCAGAAGGTCCAGTTCGACGTCGTCGGGCTTTTCGGTGAAGTAGACCCCGACCTCCCACCGGTCCGATCCGTCTTCGATTTCAAAGACACCGCTGCCCACGGGCTCGGGTTCAAGATCGTCACATGCGGCGGCAAGGGCGTCAGCTGCCGCGCGCCCGTTCGTCTGGCTCAGCGCCGTCCAGGTCGACATCAAAGCGTCCGGCTTGCGACTGCCGACCCACCACCCGAGCTGGGTGAGGGTTCGGGATTGCCGTCATAGTCCGGGTTTTCGATCGCTTCCTGCAGGATACCGCTGGCCGATGCCTGCACCCCAGTCCCCCGCAAGCCACAATAGCCGTTGGGAACCTTGTGCAGATACTGCTGATGATCCTCTTCGACCGCACGCCAGAACTGCGTCAACGGCAGGATCTGGGTGGTGATCTCGGGATAGCCAGCAACGGCCAGACGGTTGTTGTAGTCGGCCTTGCTGGCCTCTGCCGCCGTCAGCTGGCTGTCAGTGGTCGTAAAGATGACCGAGCGATACTGATCGCCCACGTCGTTCCCCTGACGGTTGCCCTGCGTTGGGTCGTGATTTTCCCAGAAGATCTTCAGCAGGTGATCAAGGCTGACGCGGCTGGGGTCAAAGACAATGCGCACGACCTCGGCATGGCCGGTTCCGCCGCCGCAGACCTGACGATAGGTCGGGTTCGCGGTCGTGCCGCCGGCAAAGCCCACCTCGGTCAGCCAGACGCCGGGTTCCTCCCAGAACAGACGCTCCACCCCCCAGTAACAGCCCATGCCGAAGACGATCTCCTCGAACCCCTGTGGCGTGGGGGCGTCAAGCGGGCGGCCGAAAATGGCGTGAATCGGGGCGGACATGGCAAATCTCCCATTGAATTCGTTACGCGTGACCTAAGTGCGAACGTGTGGCGGTTCAACGCCTTGCGTGGCGGAACGCCATCAGACCTTCACGGGTTGCGAACGGGGCTGCTTGACACGCATGATGGCGCCACTTGATGAGGATCGCATGAAGCCCGGACCACTGAACTTGCTGACGGACGTGGCGGGGCTGCGGGTCGGGAACGCGCAGGATGCGCACCTGCGGTCGGGCACGACTGTGGTGACCGCGGATGCCCCGTTCGCCGCGGCAGTCAACGTCATGGGCGGTGCGCCCGGCACGCGGGAAACCGACCTGCTCGCGCCCGACAAGATGGTTCAGGCGGTCGACGCGCTGGTGCTATCGGGGGGATCAGCCTTCGGATTGGCCGCGTGCGATGGCGTGGCGGCCGGCCTTCGCGCGGTAGGGCGTGGCTTTGCCGTGGGCGACGTTCGCGTGCCGATCGTGCCGGGCGCGATCCTGTTCGATCTGCTGAATGGCGGTGACAAGGGTTGGGGCGATAACCCTTATGCGGCGCTGGGACGGGCTGCGTTCGACCAAGCAAATGCGGACTTCGCGCTGGGTCGTGTCGGTGCGGGCACTGGGGCGATGACCGGCGACGGCTGGGGCGGGCTGGGCTCTGCGTCGGTCGTCTTGGACTGCGGTGCCACGGTCGCGGCCCTTGTCGCGGTGAACGCGATGGGCACGCTGCGCGCGCCATCCGGTCAGTTCTGGGCCGCACCTTGGGAATTCGGGGATGAGTTCGGCGGCATGGGTCTGGGCGGTCCGTTTGCCCCGGACCATGAGCCGCCCGCCACCAAGCGGCAGGGAGAGGCGACGACCATCGCCATCGTCGCCACCGACGCGCCGC
The DNA here is from genome assembly GCA_003240735.1 of Paracoccus denitrificans. GTDB lineage: Bacteria > Pseudomonadota > Alphaproteobacteria > Rhodobacterales > Rhodobacteraceae > Paracoccus > Paracoccus denitrificans_A. The sequence goes on from QFNE01000020.1 coordinate 28,410, forward strand.
TGGACAAGGCAGGACTGCACCGGATGGCGACAGCGGCCCATGACGGCCTTGCCCGTGCCGTCGTGCCGTCCCACACGCCGTTCGACGGCGATCTGGTGTTCGCGCTCTCGACCGCGCGGGGACCCGAGGCGCCGGCGTTTCTTCTGGGCCACGCCGCCGCCTGTACGCTGGCGCGCGCTTGTGCCCGGGCGGTCTTTCAGTCGGCACAAACGAAAGCGGGGCCCGACGGCCCCGCCTGAGGCCGGGATACTCGCTCAGCGATAGATATAGACGATGCGGCGGTCGCTGGGACTCACCAAGACCACCTGACCGTTGATGGTCACGTATTTCAGGTCGGGCTGGTCAGGAATGTCGTACAGCGTGACCGTATCAGGTACGCCGGCACCGACAACAACTTCCCCATCCAGGATGACCGGGGGCTGCGTGTTGGCCTGAACATACGTCTGTGTCGCCGATGTCGGCTCGATCGCGACGATGTTGCCGTCCGGCGAGCGCACGACCAGCGAACCTGTGGCAGCCGGCGCATCCGCCTCGGGTGCGCCAGCGGTCGCGACACCCGATCCCGGCGTGCCCGGCGCAGCGGTGCCGGTCGTGGCGGTTCCAGTCGTTGGCGCCTCGGCGGGCGGGGGTGGCACCTCCGCCTCGATCACCGCGACGCCGGCAGCGGCGGGATCAGGCAGCAGCGTCACGGTCTTTCCGTCCACGGTCGCCTGCAGATATTCGCCATAGGCCCACCCGGTGGTCCCATCGTGGGTTACCTGACACCAGCCGGACGCGGCACACCCTGCCGCGGTCGTATCCGCCCCGGCGGGTATGGAGCCGACGACACCGAAATTGGACCCCGCACCGCTGCGGACATTCAGATCGACGGTTGGCTTCACGGTCGTATCGGCCAACGCGGGCGCTGCGGCCAGCGCTGCGGTGGCGAGGATTGGGATGAACTTGCGCACGAGATGTCCTTTGAAAGCAGGGGATATCTGACAACCCCGGCCCCGCCAGCGCGGTTCATTCACGACTGTGTTGCGGCAAGACGCCCGTCAGACGAGTTCGACCGCGATTGCCGTTCCCTCTCCCCCCCCTATGCAGATCGCGGCCACGCCACGCCGCAACCCGCGTGCACGCAGCGCGTGAAGCAGCGTGACGACGATGCGCGCCCCTGACGCGCCGATCGGGTGCCCCAGTGCACACGCGCCGCCGTTCACGTTGACCTTGTCGGGGTCCAGCCCCAGCGTCTGGATGAAGGCCATGGGCACGACGGCGAAAGCCTCGTTCACCTCCCACAGGTCGACATCGTCCTTGGACCAGCCGATCTTCGTCAGCAGCTTTTCAGCCGCTGGCCCCGGCGCGGTCGCGAACTCCGCCGGCGCCTGCGCGTGGGTCGCATACCCGACGATCCGCGCCAGCGCGCCGGTCGCATCGTCCGTGACGACCAACGCCGCCGCCCCGTCCGAAATTGAGGAGGAGTTGGCCGCCGTCACCGTCCCGTCCTTGCGAAAGGCCGGTTTCAGGCTGGGGATCTTTTCGGGACGCGCCTGTCCGGGCTGTTCATCGACCGCGACATCGACCGGGCCTGACCGCGCAGGAACCGGCACGCCTACGACCTCGTCGGCAAAGCGGCCGCCGTTGATGGCATCATTCGCGCGAGACAGCGACCGCAGCGCATAGTCATCCTGCGCCTGCCGCGTGAACTGGAACGCGTCCGCGCAAGCTTCCGCAAAACTGCCCATCAGGCGCCCCTTGTCATAGGCGTCCTCCAGCCCGTCCAGAAACATGCTGTCCATGACCTGACCGTGACCCAGACGCGCGCCGCCCCGCATCTTGGCCAGCAGATAGGGGGCGTTGGTCATACTCTCCATCCCGCCCGCGATCACGGTATGCGCGCTTCCGGCACGCACGGCGTCCGACGCCATCATCAAGGCCTGCATGCCCGACCCGCACATCTTGTTCAGCGTAACCGCAGGTGTCGACTGCGGCAGACCGGCCCCCAGCGCCGCCTGTCGGGCCGGCGCCTGCCCCTGACCCGCCGGCAGGACGCAGCCCATCAGCACCTGATCGACGCTGTCCGGCGCGATCCCGGACCGTTCAACGGCCGCGGCGATGGCAACGGCCCCCAGTTCTGGCGCGGACATCGGCGCAAGCGCGCCCTGCAGGCCGCCCATGGGCGTGCGCACGGCGGCGCGGATAAAAACCTCGGTCATACGAATTCCTCCATATAGCCGCCCCTCCCCGGGCAGCTGTTGACGGAAAGGTAACGATTATCCGCCATTCAGGGGCAAGATCGAATCTGCATGATGCGAAAGCGCCGATGAACCTGACGACTCGCGAAGACAACGGCCGAACGGTGATCCTCGTGGGGGAAAAGCGCGTCGATTCAGTGATTGCGTTGCGGTTCAAGGACAGGTTGCGCGAACTGATCGGGCAGGCCCAGCCCATCGTCGAACTGGATCTGTCGGCGGTGGATTTCATCGACAGCTCGGGACTTGGCGCGGTGATCGCCGTACGCAAGACCTTGCCCGCCGGGCGAACACTGGAACTCAGCGGGCTGACGTCCAGCGTGGCGCGGGTGTTCCGGCTTACCCGAATGGACATGATGTTCACCATTGTGGCACGCGCACCCCATGACGGCACGCCGAACCGGGGCGGCGCTCCATGACAGGTGGCGCCCCCATGTCTCCACGCCGCGCGACCCGCGCGCCACCGATGCCCGACTACGCAATCTTTCACCGCGTGCTGGCGGCCGATGACGCGTCCGTCCGCGCGGCGCTGCTCGCCATGCGCGAACGTCTGGACAGATGCATCCACGCCGACGCACTGGACCGCGCAGAACTGGTGCTGGCCGAGGTGATGACGAACATCGTGCGTCACGGCGACGACGCGGGTGCGGCCTTGCCCTCAGGTGGGCTATCGATCCATTTGTCGGTTGCGTGCCATCATCGTGGCCTGGCCTGCGCGGTGTGCGACAACGGCATCGCGCTGCCTGCGGGGTGCCTGTCGCCGGGGCGCGCGACACCCGTGCCGACCGGTGATCTTGATACAATGCCGGAAGGCGGGTTCGGCTGGGTGCTGATCAACGGCCTGACCCAGTCGCTCAGCTACTTCCGGGAAAATGAACGCAACCTGCTGGTCTTCAACATCCCTCACACGTCGGGCGCGTGATCCAGGCGGCGTTGCCGAAACGCCAGTCACCCCGAGAACCGGTTGCCGGGACGTTGCTCCTTTCAGACCGGTTCCGTATGCGTAGGCCACGCACAGTAGGGCAGTCATGAAAATCATCATCTGCGGCGCAGGACAGGTCGGCTGGCAAATCGCCCGCCATCTTGCGGGCGAAGGCAACGACATCATTCTGGTCGACAACGACGCAGCCACCCTGCGCCGGGCGAATGAGCTGCTGGACGTCCAGGGCGTCGAAGGACACGCAAGCCACCCGGACACGCTGGCGCGCGCAGGGGCCGGTGACTGTGACCTTCTGATCGCTGCGACCCATTCGGATGAAGTGAACATCGTCGCTTGTGAGGTCGCGAACTCGATCTTCCAGGTGCCCCGCAAGATCGCCCGGCTTCGTGCGGCGTCCTATCTCGACCCCCGCTATGCCGAAATGTATCGGTCGCATCGTTTGCCCATCGACGTCATCATCTCTCCCGAACGGGAAGTTGCGCATGCGGCCCTTCAACGGCTGATCGCGCCGTCCGCGTTCGACATGGAGACCTTCATGGACGGGCGGGTCTGGATGATGGGGCTGGCGCTGGATGACGAATGTCCGATCCTGAACACCCCCCTGCGCCAGTTGGACGACATGTTTGTCGACAACACCGCCATCGTCGTCGGCATCCGCCGCGGTGGCCGCCTTTTTGCCCCGGAACCCGGGGATTCCCTGCTGGCCGGGGACGAGATCTATGTAGTGTGCCCCAAAGGCGATGTGCCGCGCACGCTGGATCGGTTCGGCAAGGCAATGGCCTCGCCCCGTCGTGTCGTCATCGTCGGCGGCGGGAATGTTGGCCTTGCCGTGGCGCAGGCGATCGAGAAGTACCACGCCAGCATGACGTCTCGACTGATCGAGCGGAACCTGATCCGCGCCGAACACGCCGCGGATGAGCTGAAGCGGACCGTCGTTCTGCACGGCGACGGTATGTCGTCCGAATTGCTGGGTGAAGCTGGCGTCCCAAAAGCCGACGCCGTCATGACCCTGACCGAGGATGACAAGACGAACCTTCTGGGCGCGGTCCGTGCGCGCCAATTGGGCGCGCGCATGGTCATGGCGCTGGTCAATGACCCGTCGCTGGTTCCGCTGCGCGAGCCCCTGGGCATCGACACGGTGATCGACCCCCGTGCGGCCACCGTATCCACAATTCTGCGCCACATGCGTCACGGTCGGGTGCGCGACCTTTACGTGCTGGGCGACAGCGAGGCCGAGATGATCGAGGCGCAGGTCCTGCCCAGCTCGGGCATGTCCGGGCGGCTGATCCGTGATCTGGAACTGCCGCGGGGCGCGCTGATTGGTGCGGTGCTCAAGGGGGACAAGCTGATCAAACCGTTGCCGGACGTGCGGATCGACGGGGGTGACGTCGTCCTGATCTTCGCCCTGTCTCACGACGTAAGCGAAATCGAGGCCGCGCTGCAGGTCTCGATCGACTATTTCTGATGGCGGACCACCGCATCGCCTCGTTCGGATCCCGGTCGCGGCGTCTGCGCGACGCGGCTGCGGCCCCCTTGCATGTCCTGCGCTGTCAGCCGCTTTTGCTGCAGTTTGCCCAGATCGTGTCGGTTGCAATGTTCATCCCGGCGATCCACGCGTGGTCCACTGGCCTGCGAGAGGTCGGTTTCATCTTCTTTCGCAGCGCGATTGGCTGCCTGCTGTTTACATCGCTGATCGGAATTGCCCTGGCGGGCCGCGCGCGGACCAGCAACCCCCACCGCGTCCTGCTGACCGTGGTTGCGACCTATGCGGTGGTGCCGCTTCTGATGGCACTGCCCGTGATGCAGACACTTCCGGATACAGGGTTTTTCAATGCATGGTGGGAAATGCTGTCCTGCCTGACCACCACCGGCGCGACGCTTTATGCGCCTGACCGGGTGCCACCACCCGTCCATCTGTGGCGCGGAATGGCGGGATGGATGGGTGGGCTGTTCGTCTTGTCGGCAGCGATTGCCTTGATGGCACCTTTGCGGCTGGGCGGATTTGAAATCGTGGGCCACGGCGCCACACCCGAGGATCACGCCCCGATCACGCGTGCCGTCAATGCGCGCGTGCGCACCATCGGACTGCCCCGACAGGTGCCCGATGCGGCGGCACGGATGTGGAAATGGGTGCGTCTCATCGCACCGATCTATGCCGCGCTGACGGCCGCCCTTTGCGTGTTGCTGATGCTGACCGAAAGCGCCGCCCTGCCCGCGCTGATGCGGGCGATGGGGACGCTCTCGACCAGCGGGGTCACCGCCACGTCCGGCGTCGTCGGCACCGAACAGGGCATCATGGGAGAGGTCTTCGTCGCCGTCTTCCTGCTGATGGCCCTGACCCGGCGCGGATGGCCCGGCGGCACCGATCTGGAGATCACCCGCAAACTCAGCCGCGACCCGGAATTGCGTGTGGCGACCGGCCTGATCCTTGCCGTGACGCTGGTCCTGATTTCGCTCCCGCTTCTCAGCGCGGCCGGGGTGATCCGCCCGGTCGCCGCACCGCCGGCCGAGGCGGGGATCTGGGGCAACATTGTACGGGCTATCGGGGTGGCGTGGGGCGCTGGATTCACAGCGTTGTCCTATCTGACGACAACGGGGTGGTCCTCGATTGAATGGGAACAGGCCCGCAGCTGGTCCGGCTTTGCAGCGCCGGGGCTGATGCTGGCAGGACTTGCGCTGATGGGCGGAGGGATCGCCACCACCGCGGGTGGGGTCAAGTTGCTGCGCGTCTATGCCTTGGCCCGCCACAGTCAGCGAGAGATGGAAAAGATCATCCTGCCCACATCGGTCGGCGGCGGCGGACCGATGGGGCGGATGCTGCGCAAGCAGGGCGCGTATTCGGCTTTCATCTTCTTCATGCTTTTCGCGGTCAGCATCGCTATCCTCATCGCGTTGGTGTCGCTGCGCCCGATCCCGATCGAGACCGCCACGATCCTGTCGGTCGCGGCGCTGACGAACACCGGCCCGCTGAGCGAGGCGATCCCGCTTATCCCCGCGTTCAACGGCAGCGCCGGAATCGCCGGCGCGCCGTGGAGCGGCTGGGCCGGCCTGGCCGCAGAAACCAAGTTCATTCTTGCGCTGGCAATGATCGCGGGGCGGGTCGAAATCCTGGCGATCCTGGCCCTGATTTCCCCGCATAACTGGCGTCGATAGTGGGCGGGTCGACCGTTGCCGAACGGCACCACTTGCGGCCAGTCAGCGGCCGCCGTCGCCGCTTTCTTGCGCGGGACATGCCCCTCGCCTAGATGTGATTCCGTGTGACTACATAATAAAAAAAGGGCCCAAATATGGCTGGCGACAAACAGAACCTTCAGGACGCGTTCCTGAACCACGTCCGCAAGGCCAAGGTGCCCGTCACGATCTTCCTGATCAACGGCGTCAAGCTGCAGGGCGTGATCACATGGTTCGACAACTTCTGTGTGCTGCTGCGCCGCGACGGACAATCGCAGCTGGTCTACAAGCACGCGATTTCGACCATCATGCCGGGCCAGCCGATCAGCCTTTATGAAGGTGAGGACTGAGTGGCAGAAACCCACTCGACCGAAAGCCGCCCGACCCGCGCATTCGTCATCCATCCCGATCTGGGGGATCGCCGCGGCCAACGCCGCGCACCTGACCTTGCGCTGGACGAAGCCGTCGCGCTGGCCCATGCCCTTCCCGCGATCGAGGTGGTGGGCAGTGCCGTGGCCAAGCTGCGCAATCCGACGCCCGGACTGCTGTTTTCGACCGGCAAGCTGGAAGAGATGGGCGCCCTGATCAAGGACGCCGAGGCAGAGCTGGTGCTGATCGACGGCCCCCTCACCCCTGTCCAGCAGCGCAATCTGGAAAAGGAATGGGACGTCAAGATCCTGGATCGGACCGCGCTGATCCTTGAAATTTTTGCCGACCGCGCCCGCACGCGTGAAGGTGTGCTGCAGGTCGAACTCGCGGCACTGAATTACCAGCGCACGCGGCTTGTCCGCGCGTGGACCCACCTTGAGCGTCAGCGGGGCGGGCTCGGCTTTGTCGGCGGCCCAGGCGAGACGCAGATCGAGGCTGACCGCCGCGCCATCGACGAACAGACGACCCGTCTGCGCCGTCAGTTGGAACGTGTCGTGCGCACGCGCACGCTGCACCGCGCGGCCCGTGCCAAGGTGCCCTACCCCATTGTCGCGTTGGTCGGTTACACCAACGCCGGCAAATCGACGCTGTTCAACCGCCTGACCGGCGCCGACGTCATGGCCAAGGACATGCTGTTCGCGACGCTCGATCCGACCATGCGGGCGATTCACCTGCCGTCCGCCGATGGCGAGGCAAAAGGGCGCAAGATCATCCTTTCGGACACGGTGGGATTCATTTCCGACCTGCCGCACGAGCTGGTCGCAGCCTTCCGCGCAACCTTGGAAGAGGTGCTAGAGGCCGATCTGATCCTGCATGTCCGCGACATCTCGCACCCCGAGACCGAGGAGCAGGCGGGCGACGTCGGAGAGATCATGGACGGCCTTGGCGTCGACGAGGACGTGGCCCTGATCGAGGTCTGGAACAAGATCGATTCCTTGTCGCCAGAAACCCGCGCGGCGCTGCGCCGCACCGATGCGCGCCGCGACGACGTTCAGGCGGTCAGCGCCTTGACCGGCGAAGGGCTGGAGGATCTGGTTGCCGCAATCGACATGCGCCTTGCCGACGTTCTGGACGAACCAAGGACCACCGAGGTTGTCATCGTCCCCTTCGCGGATGGTCGCAAGCGTGCCTGGCTGCATGAGGTCGGCGTCGTTGAGCGCGAAGAGGCGATCGAGGACGGGCAGCAGATGCACGTCGTCTGGACCGAACGTCAGAAAGCGGCCTTCAACGCCTTGGATGGCCGCCCGGACGATCTGGACGACGATGAAGACGATATCGAAGTCCGCAGGCCCGGTGGCTGGGACCCCTTGAGCGAGGGTTAGGCCCAAAGACGGGGGCTGTCTGCCCCCGGACCCCCGAGGATATTTAGGTGACGAAGAAAACGGGCGCGGCGATCTGGCAGCGCCCGTTTCCAGTCACTTACCCATCAGCTCTTCTTCGACGCGCACGCCACCGACGACGCCCAGCGACTTCAGCTTGCGATGCAGCGCCGAGCGTTCCATGCCCACGAACTGCGCGGTGCGGCTGATATTGCCGCCGAAACGGTTGATCTGGGCCAACAGGTATTCCCGCTCGAACAGCTCGCGTGCCTCGCGCAGGGGCAGCGCGGTGATCTGGGGGCCAAGGGCCAGCGCCTCTCCGTTATCCGGGGTGGCGCCCTGGTTTTCCAGCTCGGACGGTTGGATCGGACCGGTGGTGTCGCCAAGGATCAGCACCCGTTCGATCACGTTGCGCAATTGCCGGATGTTGCCCGGCCAACGCATCGACTGAAGCGCGGCGATGGTGTCTTCCGGCAGCGCGCGCTGCGGCAACCCTTGGGTCTTGTGGAACTGTTCGATGAAATGCTGGGCCAGAAGACCAATATCCTCGCGTCGCTCGGACAAGCCCGGGATCACCACGGGAACGACGTTCAGGCGGTCGAACAACTCCTGCCGAAAGCGGCCGGCGGCGATTTCGGCCGCAAGGTCGCGGTTCGTCGACGAAACCACACGCAGATCGACGCGCACGCGGTCGGTGCCACCGGCACGCTGGAACTGCTGTTCTGTCAGCACGCGCAGGATTTTCGGCTGTGTGCCCATCGGCATGTCCGCCACCTCGTCAAAGTAGATGACCCCGCCATGCGCCTGTTCCAGCAGACCCTGTTCCACCCCACGTTCGGGACTTTCGCGACCAAACAGGATCTCTTCCAGACGCTCAGGTTCCACGGTCGCGCAGGGGACGGTGACGAACGGCGCGTTGGACCGCGGGCTTTGCGCGTGGATATAGCGCGCGGCCAGTTCCTTGCCCGCCCCCGGTTCCCCGCTCAGCATCACCCGGCCATTCGACTTGGCAACCTTGTCCAACTGGTCACGCAGGCGGCGGAACGGGGCCGAATGCCCCAGCATGTCGGTGACTGACAAATCGCGGCGGCGAAGCTGGCTGTTTTCGCGGCGCAGTCGGCTGGTTTCCACCGCGCGATTGATGACGACCATCAGCTGGTCGATGTTGAAGGGCTTTTCGATGAAGTCATAGGCGCCCTGACGGATCGCAGCGACCGCAATCTCGATATTCCCGTGACCCGAAATGATGATCACAGGTACGTCGGGGTTGTTGCGCTTGACGGTTTTCAGGATGTCGATGCCATCCATCCGGCTGTCCTTCAGCCAGATGTCGAGGATCATCAGCCCCGGTTCATCTGCGTTCAGGGCGGCCACCGCCTCGTCGCTGTTGGCGGCCATGCGGGTCTGAAACCCCTCATCCCGCAGGATTTCAGAGATCAGCTCACGGATGTCTTTTTCGTCATCGACGATCAGAATGTCGTTCATGTGCCTGTCGCCTCTTCCAGTTTTTGTTTGCGTGCGGGCATCCGCACGGGGTGGCGTTCACGGGGAAGCCGGATTTCAGCAAGTGCGCCGCGGTGCCCGTCAGGTCCGGGCGCGGCATCGGAAAGGGACAGGCTGCCGCCATGTTCCTCAACGATCTTCTTGACGATGGGCAGGCCAAGCCCGGTGCCGCCCTGCTTCATCGTGACATAGGGTTCGAACAGACGCGACCGATCCTCGGGCAGACCGACACCGTTGTCGCAGATGCGGATCGTCACGGCATCGGCCTGGGCGGTCATGTCCACCGTGACGTTCGGGGTCCAGTCGCCGGGCGTGCGGTCACGTACCGCCTCGGCCGCATTCTTGATGAGATTCGTGAAGACCTGCCCCATCATGCCCGGGTCACAATCGACGATCACCGGTTCATCCGGGATGTCGGCATGAAGTCCGGCCCCGATTGCGTCACGCTGCATCAGAACGCTGTCGCGCAGAAGGCGCGCCAGATCGGTTTCCTTGCGATCGGGTTCCGGCATCCGGGCAAAGCGTGAAAATTCATCAACAATGCGCCGCAAGTCATTGGTTTGGCGAACGATCACGTCGGTGTACTGGGCCAGCGCCTCTTTGTCCTCAGGCGTTTCCACCAGTTTTGAGAACTTGCGCTTGATACGCTCTGCCGACAACTGAATGGGTGTCAGCGGGTTCTTGATCTCGTGTGCGACGCGGCGGGCGACGTCGCCCCAAGCGGCCATCCGCTGCGCGCTGACCAGATCCGTGACGTCGTCACACGCGATCACATAGCCCTGCACATCCCCATCGGGCCCGTGACGCACCGCGATCCGGACCAGCAGGCTTTCGATGCGACCGTCGCGGGTGAGCCGGATTTCGTCTTGGACGCTGTCGCCGACCACGTTCGCAAGGCGGTCGAACAGCGGCACGAATTCAGGCAGCGCGTCGTCCAGCGTGCGGTCGATGTCGCGCGACGGATCAAGCCCCACCATCCGCGTGGCGGACCGGTTGAGAAAGTCGATTTCCCCGTTTGCGTCCAACCCGATGACCCCAGCCGTCACCGAGGACAGAACAGAATCGAACAGACCGCGCTGTTCATCCGATGCGCGATAGCTTCCCTCAAGCTCAGCCCGCTGCGCCTTAAGCTGCCGGGTCATACGGTTGAAGCTTTCGCCCAAAGTCTGGATTTCGTCGCCCGTGTCGGGCTCGGGAACCTGCACGTCCAGATCACCTTCGCCCACGCGCTCGGACGCAGCAGCAAGGCGACCGATGGGACGCGACAGGCGTTCGGCAAACCACATGCCCAGCCAGATCGCGGCTGCCACCAGCAACAGTGCAAACCCAAGATAGACCAGCGAGAATTCGAACAGAATGCGTGTCCGGCTGCGTTCCAGGTTCTGATACTGGCCCGAGGTTTCGCGCGTCTGGTCCAGCAGGCCCCACAGCGCGCCGTCGACGTCCCGAGTGACGTACAGATAGCGGTCGGGCAGTTGCGGCAGGGACACCAGCGCGCGGAACTCGTCGTTCTGCCAATCCTCGATCAGGACCAGCCCCTGTTCGCGGGCGTCCTGAATCTGCAACTCGCTCGGACGTTCGTACCAGAAGAGGTAACTGCGTTCACCACGCGCCCGGATGCCGCCGGTCGCGTCGATGATATAGGCTTCACGCAGGCCGCGCTGGATGCGGCTTTGGCCCTGGGTCAGGATCAGGCGCAACGACCCGTCATCTAGCAGCGGATCGGCCCGACCCGCGTCATCCAGCAGACCCGCCAGCGCGGTCGCGTCCTGTGTCAGATCTCGGCGGTGCTCTTCCTGATACGCCTCGGCCGCGGCCTGAGAGGTCGAGACGACCTGGCGCACCTGATGAGAAAACCAGTTCTGCAGGCCGATATTGACCATCAGCCCGGCGAACACCGCCACCAGCACGGTGGGGATCAGGGCAATGGCGACGAAAACGCCGACCAGCCGCATGTGCAGCCGCGACCCCGCGGTGGCATTGCGCCGCTGCGCGACCATCCGCGCCAGACGCGAGCCGACCAACGCCGTCAGCAGGATCAGATAGATCATATCGGCCAGAAAGACCAAACGCAGGGCGTTGCTTTCCGTCGCCGGGCCAAGCGGCGCCATCGCCAGATATGTCAGGACCGTCAGCGCGGGGCCAAGCAGCACAAGGATCAGCGTTGCGACGTTTTGAACACGTCGCTTGCGGCGCAGGCGCACCACCTTTTCCCACTGATGTCTTGCAAGTGAGCCTGCCACCTGCCGCCTCGTTCATTTATGCCACTGCCGCTTGTCAGTCGCGGCTTGTTCTGTGGCCCGGCGGTGACTGTGCCGGAGCCATCTGTGGCCCTTTTACATCAGACGGCGGCGGCGTGTCACCTCGATATTCAGATCGCTGACCTTTTTGCGCAGCGTATTGCGATTGATGCCCAACAGTTCGGCACAGCGCAGCTGATTGCCGCCGGTGGCATCCAGCGCGATTTCGATCAGCGGGCGCTCGACCTCGCGCAGGATGCGGTCGTAAAGGCCGGCGGGCGGCAGATCGTCGCCATGCAGGTCGAAATAGCGCTGCAGATGTGCCGCCACCGATTGCGACAGCCTGCCAGAGCCGGACGCCGGCGCCGGTGACGTGGCGGCACCGGTTGAATGCGCGGGCTGGCTGGACTGCGGGGCTGAAAAGGCCGCCGGGGTCGATTGGACTTCGGGTTCATCGCTCAGATACGGCCGCAGGTCGGCGGCGGTGATGCGCGACGTTGTCGCGGTCAGCGCGGCGCGGCGCATCAGGTTGTCCAGTTCCCGAACGTTGCCCGGAAACGGATGCGCACGCAGCAGGTCGGCGGCTTCCTCGGTCAATTCGCGCTGGGGCAACCCCTGGGACGCGGCCCGTGCCAGCAGGTGCCGCGCCAGATCGGGCACATCGGCCGAACGTGACCGCAGCGGCGGAACCGTCAACGTGACGCCGGCCAGCCGATAGTAAAGGTCCTGCCGCAGGCGACCTGCGCGCATGTCGGCGTCGGGATCGGACCCGATCGTTGCGACCAGTCGCGGCGCACGCGGCGCCCGGGCGGTGTCGATCTGGGCCATAAGACGCGCTTGCAGCGTGGGCTCGAACGCCGCGGCATCTTCGATCACCAGCGTCCCGTCCGCCGCGCGGGCCATGGCGGCCGACAGGGTTTCGGGCGTTTCGGCGGGCGTCACGGTCACCAGCGGCCCGGTGCGATCGCGCGCGTGTTCGTGCAGCGCGTGGGCGACAGTCGTGCGACCGGTCCCCGGCTCGCCCGAAATCAGGACGGCAAGGTCGGTATTCACGACGCGGGCAACGGTGCGGAACAGCGCCTGCATTGCGGGCGCGTGGCCGACCAGAGGCAGCGCGGGGTCTGTAACTGTCTCGGCCCCGTCGACGCTGTCAGATTGCCCGCCCCGGCGCGGACGGCGCGCCAGACCTTCGCGGATGCGCGACATCAGTTCGGGCAGATCAAAGGGCTTGGGCAGGTAGTCGAACGCCGCCACTTCGGTCGCGCGGATCGCCGTGACGATGGTGTTCTGGGCGGAAATCACGATCACCGGCAGATCGGGGCGCAGCCGACTGATCTGGGGGATCACGTCCAGCCCGTTGCCATCGGGCATCATGACGTCGGTCACCACCAGATCACCGCGCCCTTCCTCGACCCAGCGCAGAAGCTGGCCAAGGCTCGCGGTCGCGTGCACCCGGCACCCGGCGCGGGTCAGCGCCTGGGTCAGGACGGTGCGGATGCTGCGGTCGTCATCGGCAACAAGAACGGTGCCATCCATGGGGATCTCCTCAGGCGCGGGGCAGTGAAAGGCGGAAACAGGTTCGGCCGGGGCGGCTGTCCAGACGGATCAGCGCGCCGTGGTCAGCGACGATCTTGCTGACCAGCGCAAGGCCCAGCCCGGTGCCGTTTTCACGGCCCGAAATGAACGGCTCGAACACCTGGTCGGCGATGTTGTCGGGGATACCGGGGCCGTCATCCTCGATCTCGATCTGCAGGGCCAGTGGCGCGCCGTCTTCGGGGGCGCGCACGCTGCCGTCGTAATGGGTGCGGATGCGGATGGTGCCCGGCCCGGCATCGGGGTCGCGGTTGGTGTCCCGGGCCAACGCCTCGGCCGCGTTGCGCAGAAGGTTCAGAACTGCCTGCATGATCAGGTCCGGATCTGCCTTGGCCATCGGCAGCGACGGGTCGTATTCGTTCACGATCCGCGCGGCGATCCCGGTCAACTGGATGCTGCGACGCGCGCGGTCCAGAACATCGTGCAGGTTGATCGCAGACAGCGTCGGCGCAGTTGTGTCTCCGAACCGCTCGACCTGTTCCAGCAGGGCCACGATCCGTCGGCTTTCATCGACAATCAGATCGGCCAGCTCTTGATCTTCCGCCGACAGGCTGCCGCTGAGAAGCTGGGCCGCACCGCGGATACCGGCCAGCGGGTTCTTGATTTCATGCGCCAGCATGTCCGACAGACCGATGGCCGAGCGCGCTGCGCGGCGCTGCGCGGTCCCGTGATTGCCGTGCGGAATGATGATCGCCTGTACTCCGTTCTGAACCTTGCTCAGATGCACGTCCGCCAGCCGGGTCTGAAACCCACCGGTGCGGTCGCCGATGTCCCACCGCAGTCCCGTGACCGAGGTGGTGTCGTCACCGACAGAGGCCAAAGTCTGGGCCAGCCGAGCATCGACCCTGAGCTTTCCTGACAATTTCGGATCGTCAGGGCTTAGCCCCGCGACCGAGCGGGTGGACAGGTTCAGCCAAATCTGCGCGCTGTCGTTCAGCGCGACGAAGTGTCCCCGATCATCGAACAGCGCAGCCGGTAGGGGCAACGTCGCCCAGTCCGGGCGGGGGGCATTCGGATCAATGACTTCGCCCTGCCCCATCGTCACGCAGCCTTCGCGCCCGGGGCGCCGGAAAAAACGGCGGCGATTGCCGCAAACGTCGCCTCGGGCGTCGGCGCCGACATCAACGCCTTGCGCCCGTCAGACGCGCCATTCGCTTCGGCATACCAGCCCAAGTGCTTGCGCGCGACGCGCAGGCCAAGTTCGGCGCCGTAATGGGACAGCATGTCGTCATAATGCTGGGCCACGGCATCAGCCAACGCCGCGCCCTGCGGAATGCCGGGTGCGGGCGATCCGTGCAAAGCGTGGGCGATTTCCGCCGGGCGCCACGGCGCCCCTTGCGCGCCGCGCCCGATCATCACGGCATCCGCGCCAGAGGCCGTCAGTGCCGCCCGTGCGGATGCCGCATCGACCACGTCGCCATTCGCGACCACCGGAATTTCCGGCACCGCGGCCCGGACCCGACGGATAGCGTGCCAGTCCGCCTGCCCGGTATAGAATTGCGCCCGTGTGCGCCCGTGAACGGTCACCATGCGGACGCCCGCATCACGCGCACGCCGCGCCAGATCAGGCGCATTCAAGCAGTCATCATCCCACCCAAGGCGCATTTTCAGGGTCACGGGCCGATCAGGCACCGCCGCGACGACGGCATCGATCAGGCCCAAGGCATGGTCCAGATCGCGCATCAGCGCGGCACCCGACAGTCCGCCAGTCACCTTCTTGGCGGGGCAGCCCATATTGATGTCGACGATGCCCGCACCCATTCCGGCCACGATGCGGGCGGTTTCGGCCATTGCCCCAGCCTCGCGTCCGGCGATCTGGACGCTGACCGGGACGCCGTCTTCCACCAGCGCCTTGGCGCGGACGGCAGCGCGAGTTGACGGACGCGGCGTCACCATCTCGGTCGAAGCGACCATTTCGCTGACCATCAGCCCGATCCCCTGCGGCCCGAAATGACGCGCCACGGCCCGCCGGAACGGCAAGTCCGTGATCCCGGCCATGGGGGCCAGAACGATGGGCAACGTGATGCGGATATCGCCAAGTTCGATCATGGTGGCCTTTCTTTGCGCAGAGAGGTCATGTCCGCACGGGTCGACAGGGCGTTTCGACCCTACGACCCATCGACATTGGCAGTTCTGCACATAAATTAATCAGTCTGCGACAATATGCAGCAAGTGAAATAACTGGTCCAGGCGCAGTAGTTTCGCGACACGCGTATATAACAGGCGCGCAGCTGTGACTTGCGCGATGCCATCGGGGGCATCACCTTTGGGATAAATTAGGGCGGTCTGCGATGTTTCTTTCGGTATTCGACCTGTTCAAGATCGGCGTTGGCCCATCTTCGTCCCACACCATGGGGCCGATGGTGGCCGGTGCGCGGTTTCTGGATATGGTCCGGGCGGCGCCCTTCAAGGTTCACGGCGTGCGCGCAAGCCTGCATGGCAGTCTGGCCTTCACCGGCAAGGGCCACGCGACCGACCGGGCGACGATTTTGGGTCTTGCGGGCTTTGTCCCGGCAACGCTTGACCCAGAAAAGGCCGAGGCGACGCTGGCCGACAATGCCGCCACGAAACTCCTGCATCCCGAAGGCTTGGGCGATCTGCGATTTGACCCAACCACCGACCTGATCTTCGATTTCGACCGAACGCTCGCCGGACACGCGAACGGCATGATCCTGATGGCGACTGATGCGCAGGGCGACGTGATCCTGTCCGAAACCTTCTACTCGGTCGGGGGCGGGTTCGTCCTGACCGAGGCGGAACTTGCCAGCAAAGGCGACGACGACCGCACCGACGACGCGCCGAAGGTGCCGCATCCGTTTTCGTCGGCGGCTGAAATGCTGGACATGGCGCGCGCGTCAGGCCTGACAATCGCGCAGATGAAGCGGGAGAACGAACGCGTTTTCCGGTCGGACACCGACATTCGCGAAGGCGTCGGTCGGGTCTGGCAGGTCATGCGCGACTGCATGGACCGGGGCTTGCAGACAGACGGCACGCTGCCGGGTGGTCTCAGCATCCGTCGCCGCGCCAAGGGCATCCACGACGCGCTGATCCGCGAACGCGGCATGAACCTGACCGCACCCCACGTCATCAACGACTGGATGTCGACCTATGCGATGGCCGTGAACGAAGAAAACGCCGCAGGTGGGCAGGTGGTAACCGCCCCCACCAACGGCGCGGCAGGTGTGGTGCCCGCAGTTATCCGGTACTGGCTGGATCATGTGCCAGGCGCTTCTGAACGCCAGCTGGACGATTTCATGCTGACGGCGGCCGCCATCGGCGGGCTGATCAAGCACAACGCCAGCATTTCGGGCGCGGAATGCGGTTGTCAGGCCGAAGTCGGCTCTGCCAGTGCGATGGCCGCGGCGGGCTTGGCGGCCGTGATGGGCGGGACGCCAGAACAGGTTGAAAACGCGGCTGAAATCGCGTTGGAGCATCATCTGGGTATGACCTGCGACCCGGTGCGCGGACTCGTGCAGGTGCCATGCATTGAGCGGAACGGCCTTGGCGCGATCAAGGCGGTCAGCGCGGCCAGCCTTGCTCTGCGGGGGGACGGCGTCCATTTCGTGCCGCTGGATGCGGCGATCGAAACGATGCGCCAGACCGGGCAGGACATGTCCCACAAGTACAAGGAAACGTCGCTGGGCGGTTTGGCGGTCAACGTTCCGAACTGCTAGGCAAAGACCCGTCGACTGTCACATTCATGGCAGAACGTCGCGCACGCGCCCCGTAAAATGGGTGCAGATGGTCATCTGCGCTTGTCCCTGAACCCCCTGATTTGCTAGGGCTGGCGGTAACGAACCGAAAAACGGGACAATGATCTGATGAAACTGCGCCTCGCTCTCGTGGCACTGCCGTTTGTGCTGTCCGCCTGCACCAGCGATTTCGCAATGCCTTGGGACAAGCCCGCCCCGGTTGAACCCTTGGTCGCAGCCCCGGCAGAGCCGGCCAAGCCCTTCATTCCTGAACCCACTGGCGGATCACCCCGTGACACGCCACTGGAAATCGCCGGGGGCGAGCATCGTGCCGTGTCCACCGCCGACGCCGCGACGCTGAACGTGCGCGACTATACCGCTGCAGGCGATGGCTGGCAGGTCGTCGTCGCTGGTAACAAGGCGCAGTTCACGCGTCCGGGCGCCAAGTCTGCCTCGGTCACCGTGCGGCGCATCGTTTTTGCCAGCGGTGTTGAATATGTCGGCGTCCTGAATGACCGCCCGTTTGCCCTGACCGTTCGCGGCCAGACCTGCGGCGCCCAGCCGATGACGGCGGTCCTCAAGGCCAATGGCACCACATTCAACGGCTGCGCGGCCCCCGGTGCCACCGCACCTGTCGCCCCGACCGCTTCTGCCGCACCGGCCGCCAAGGGGTCCCCGGCCCCTGCGGCCAGAACGCCCGCTTGATCCATCCGACTGGCGCAGCCGCGCCAGCCCCGCCCGCAGGAGTGTTGATCTGAACTGTCACGCTCAAACCCCGGTCCGAACAGAGGGACTGCCGAGAAAATGAACCGACGCTCTCCGATGACACGCTGCCTGCTGGCGACGACCTTGCCCGTGGCCCTTGTGCTGACCGCGGCGAACAGCGCCGGTGTCGCCGTTGCGGATCCGATGATCGGCACGCACTTCAACACCTGGGGCCTGCCCGGCGCGATCGATACGCCGACCGCGGAAATGATGCCGGATGCGACGCTGGGGGCGACGATTTCTGCCTCGGAAATGTCGCAGCGGGTGGGCGTGATGTTCCAGCTTGTGCCACGCGTGTCCGTGGCGCTGCGCTATTCCAAGTTCGACAGCACCGAACAGAAACGTGGCTATGTCCGCGACCGGTCGTTCGACCTGCGTTACCAGTTCCTGGACGAACAGGGTTGGCGACCTGCCGTCGCGGTGGGGATTCAGGATGCCATCGGCACCGGGTTCTATTCGGCCGAATACATCGTTGCGACCAAGACCCTGACCCCGCGCCTACGGGCCAGCGTCGGTCTCGGCTGGGGCCGTCTGGCCAGCAGCGGTGGCATCGGCAAGCCCTTCGGCGACCGACCCGGCCCCGACACGGGCGAAGGCGGCAAGCTGAACGCGGATACGTGGTTCAAGGGCGAGGTCGCGCCGTTTGCGTCGGTCGCGTTTCAAGCCAATGACCGGCTGACCCTGCTGGCCGAATATTCGGGCGACGACTATGAATGCGAAACCGGCCAGACCGAAAACTGCGCTCGCAGCGCATGGCTCAGCGACAAGGACGAGCTGAAGACCCGCCTGAATATCGGCGCGTCCTATAAGCTGACCGACAACATGCAGCTGGGCGCCTATGCGCTGGGGGCGCAATCCTATGGGCTGCAATTCACGCTGGCCCTGAACCCGCGGCAGGCACCCTATCCGTCGGGGCTGGAAAGTGCGCCCACCCCCGTTCGTCCGCGCCCTGCCCAAAGCGCTGATCCCGAGGGTTGGTCCGGTGCCTGGACGGCCGACCCCACGGCGCAGCCCGTGATCCAAAAGGCGCTCAGCGATGCGCTGCGCAAGGAAGGCCAGCAGCTGGAAGCGATGTCGCTGTCCCGCGACCGGGCCGAGATTCGCATCCGCAACGGCCGCTACATCCAGCAGTCCGAGGCTGTCGGCCGTGCCGCGCGTCTGATGACGCGGGCGCTGCCGTCCTCGGTCGAAACGCTGGTCATCACCTCGTCCGAAGACGGGATCCCGACATCTTCCGTGACGCTCCGCCGGTCCGATGTCGAGCGGCTGGAGAACACCGAGGCCGGCCGCATCGCGGCCGTCGCCCCGCTCAGCGACGCGCCCGCATATCCAGGCGATCTGGTTCGTGAACCCGGCGCGTTTCCGCGGTTTCAGTGGAACCTGAAGCCTTATGCGTCCACAGGTCTTTTCGACCCGGATGAGCCCTTCCGGTACGAAGTCGGCGCAGAGGCGTCGGCGAAATACGAAATCATCCCCGGCCTTCTGATCGCAGGCTCGGTGCGCCAGCGCGCGTTCGGCAACGCCAAGCAGGCCGCGCCCGGGAACTATACCGTTGAGGAATATGAGGCGCTATCCGTTCAGGAAGTGACCGAACAGAACAACGGCATCTACCGTGTCCGTTCGGACAGCCGGATGCGCACCGGCAACTCCAGCCCCACGATCCCTGACCTGACGCTGAACTGGTATGCCAAGCCGACGCCGACAGTTTACACCCGCGTGACGCTGGGGCTGTTGGAACGCGACTATGGCGGCGTTTCCACCGAAGCGTTGTGGAAGCCGGTCAACTCTCCCCTCGCGATCGGAGCCGAGGTGAACCGCGTCAAGAAACGCGCCTTCGACGATGCGCTCGATTTCATCGACTACGAAGTCACGACGGGACATGTGTCGGCCTATTACGAATTCGGCAACGGCTTTATGACGCAACTTGACGTCGGCAAGTACCTGGCTGGCGACAAGGGCGCGACGCTGTCGCTGACGCGGACTTTCGCGAACGGCTGGGAAATTGGCGCCTATGCGACAAAGACCGACATCAAGGCCGAAGACTTTGGCGAAGGGTCGTTCGACAAGGGCATTACCTTCAAGGTGCCGCTGGCATGGGCCGTTGGCACCCCGTCGCAGCGCACGGTTGGCGGAACACTTCAGTCGCTCAACCGCGATGGCGGGGCGCGCCTGAAAGTCAAAGGACGACTTTACGACACGATTCGCGACAGCCACGCGACGCAGATGTATGATGGTTGGGGGAAATTCTGGCGATGATCGGTTCACTGGCTCGCGGCACCGCCGCTCTCGCCTGTCTCGCAATTCTGGGCGCCTGCGGAAACAATGGCGACGGCCGCGAAGATGCAGGCTTCATGGGGGTTGCCCAGCAGGCCGTCGGACAGGTCATCACGACCGGTCAGACCCGCCGCGCCGCACCCAAAGAGGCCCCGCCGTCCCCACAAGCCATGGCGGCCGAGGCGCTGCGTGTCAATCCGGGCCCGCTGATCATGGCCGGTCTGGAAAGCATGAATTCCACCCAGGTGCTCGCCATGATGGGCGAGAACGGGGGCATGCGCACCTACATGACCAAGAACAAGCAGGCCTTGATCATGCGCGGCGGCATTCTGACCGGTACGCGCGGTCTGGGGAACGACATCTCGGTCGTCGAAGGCGAGCAGGTTGCGGCACTGATCCGCTCCGGCCGCAGCGGGCAGGCTCAGAAGGTCATCCGTTACTACTCGGGTGACGGCAAGGAACGTCCACTGCCGACGTTCACCTGCACGGTGGGCCCTGGACCCAAGCCCGGTGTTACGCTGGAAACCTGCGAAGGCGGCGGCGCGAAGTTTGAAAACAACTATCTGGTCAGCGGCGGAAACATCTCGGTCTCACGGCAATGGGCAGGGCCGGGTTTGGGCTATATTACGATCACCCAGTTGCGCCCCTGAAGACGAACACATCTGCAGAAAAAGAAACCCGCCATTCCGGCGGGTTTTTTTGTGGATAAACCGCAATTGTCGCGCAGATCAAATCGGCCGAATGGCGCATGCGCAAAAAGAATGGGGCTGACCTTTCGGTCAGCCCCAAAACCATCGGTCCGTTAGGACAGATTAGTTGCTGTCGTCGTCATCGTCGTCCGATGCAACAGCAGCGATCACGCCCAGCAGCAGCAGGGCGGGAACAACCAGACCGGCATTCGACGAAGCCGGTTTGGTGTCGACGACGACCGGCTCGGCCTCGACGACGGGTGCAACATAGCCGCCAGCCAGGGCGGTGGATGCGGAAAGGCCAAGGGCCAGGGCGAAGGTAGCAAATTTGGTCATGATCATGCTCCGTACTTTTCTTTTGAAGGCTGCCGTTCCCGACAGCATCGAGGCGACATTTGCACAAAGCCCTATAGTTGGAAAGTCGGATAAATCAAAACTTCCGCGGGCTTGGTGCCACTGTTGCATATTCGCCAACAGCTGGAATACGGGTCTTGGTTCCATCAATTCACACAGCTTCCAATGCCCTGTGGCAGATCGGCACCTACCGTTTCGGGATGGCCGAAAAAGCCGCGAAAATGACGGTTGCGGCGACCACAATGGATGGGCCGGTCGGCGTGTCGACGACGAAGCTACCCCAGAGTCCTCCTGCCACGGATATCAAGGCCAGCCCCGTGGCGACGGCGGCCATCCGCTCGGGCGTGGGCGAAATACTGCGAGCGGCGGCGGCCGGAATGATCAGCAGCGCCGAAATCAGCAGCGCACCCACGATTCGAATCGCGACCGCCACCACCACCGCCAGTGCAATGGCCAAGATCAGGCGCTCTCTCTCGGGATCAATACCTGCGGACATGGCCAGTTCTTCGTTGACCGTGGCCGTCACCAGCCGCTGCCATCGCCACACCAACAGCCCGACGACGCCAAGTGCACCGGCCCAGATCCACAGCACCTCTGGCGCCGAGACGGCCAGGATGTCGCCGAACAGAAACGCCTGCAGGTCCAGCCGCTGTCCGGGAATCAGACTGGCGGCCACAAGCCCGACCGCCAAAGCCGCATGGGATATGACACCCAATGCCGTATCGGTCGCAAACCCGCGCCCCGTCAGGCGCGCGACAAGCACCGCCATGACCAGCGCCACGATCAGTGTGCCCAGCCCGATGGGCAGGCTGAAGGCCAATGCCAGTGCGACCCCCATGATCGCGGCATGCGCGGTCGCATCCCCGAAATAGGCCATCCGACGCCAGACAACGAAACACCCCAAGGGACCGGCGGCCAAGGCCACGCCAGCACCCGCGATCACCGCGCGGGTCAGAAAATCGTCAAGCATGGGTGCAGTGCTTTCCGTCGTGGGCGTCGTGAGAATGGTCATGCCCGGCCGCGTCGACCGCAGTGTCGTGGCTATGGTCGTGGTGATGACGATAAAGGGCCAGTGTCCTGTCGCCAGCGCCGAACAGCGCACGATAAGCCGGGGCGATGCTGACATCTTCGGGCGTGCCTTGGCAGCAGACATGCCCGTTCAGGCACACGACCCTGTCCGAGGCGCGCATCACCACCAGCAGATCGTGGCTGACCAGCAGAACGGCGGCGTGCGTTTCGCGACAGACGCTTTCGATCAGGTCATAGAATGCGACGCTGCCCGGCTGGTCCAACCCCTGCGTCGGCTCGTCCAGAACCAGAATCTGCGGCCCACCGATCAAGGCGCGTGCCAGCAGGACACGTTGAAACTGGCCGCCCGACAGTCGCGCGATCTGGCGGTCCTGCAATCCATCGACACCGGTGCGCGCCAACGCGGCCGCGGCGACGGCGTCGCTGACGCGGCGGGGCAGCGACATGAACCGGCGCACGGTCATCGGCATCGCCGCATCCATCTGGACGCGCTGCGGGACATAGCCGATGCGCAGTCCCTTGATGCGATCCACGCGTCCCCCGGCCAGTGGCAGATGCCCCATCAGCGCCCGGATCAGCGTCGACTTGCCCGACCCGTTCGGGCCGACGATCGTCACGATCTCACCCGGCGAAATCATTAGGTCCACGTCTTCGATCACCGCCCCGTCCATACCTGGGCGCGTGACAGTCAGGCCGCGCGCCTCGATCAGCGGCGCTTTGGTCAAGGCGTTCATGCCGCCGCAGCCGCGCAGGCGGGGCACAGGCCCAACGCTTCGACCGTGACGCGCTCAACCTGAAACGCGCCGCTGGCGGCAGACAGGGCAGCACGGGCGTCAGATGCGTCCATCTCGGCCACGCGCTGGCAGGCACGGCAGATCAGGAACGCAGGCGCGTGCGCACGGTCCGGCGACAGGCACGCGGTAAAGGCGTTCAGCCGCTGGATGCGGTGCGCAAGCCCATGTTCGACCAGAAACTCCAACGCGCGATAGGCGACAGGCGGCTGATGTCCGAACCCGTCGGCCGACAACCGTTCCAGCACGTCATAGGCACCCATGGCACGGTGCGCCTCCAGCAGGATCTCCAACGTGCGGCGGCGCACGGGGGTCAGGCGGGCACCGGCTTCGGCCAGTCGACGTTCGGCCACGGCCATGCCGCCGCCACTGCATTCACTGTGGTCGTGATCATGAAAGGGGTTGGCAACGGGTTTCATGTTACTTTATTACGTCCAGTGTTGTGTTATTTCGTAACATAGCGTTTCCGCACTCTTCTCACAAGGAAGCCGCTCCATGCTTCGCCCCACCCTTTTCATGCTTCTCATGTCCACCCCGGCCTTGGCCGAGGTTCCGCGCGTCGTCACCGACATCCCCGTCACCGGGTCGCTGGTGCAGATGGTCATGGGGGAT
Organism: Paracoccus denitrificans; assembly: GCA_003240735.1. GTDB lineage: Bacteria > Pseudomonadota > Alphaproteobacteria > Rhodobacterales > Rhodobacteraceae > Paracoccus > Paracoccus denitrificans_A. The sequence goes on from QFNE01000020.1 coordinate 52,045, forward strand.
CTGGGCACGCCCGACGTGATCCTTCCCACTGGAGGGGACGCGCATGACTATCAGCTGAAGCCGTCGCAGGCGCGCGCACTGGCGAACGCGGGGCTGGTCGTCTGGATCGGGCCAGAGATGACGCCTTGGCTGACCCGTACCGTGGGTGACAAGGGACTGACGCTTCTGACCACCCAAGGTCTGACGCTGCGCAACTATCCCGAACATGGCGATGAGCACGACCATGACCACGCCGAGGAAGGCCATGACCACGCAGAAGCGGGTCATGATCATGATCACGACGAAGATCATGGTGACGACCATGCCCATGATCACGGACACGACCACGACCACGACGAACACAGCCATCACCACCACGG
>QFNE01000021.1 GCA_003240735.1 Paracoccus denitrificans
CGATCAGCCGCGTGCCCTGCGGCACGAGCAGGATGCGGCCGGTCGGGCTGTCGTAGACGTTCTCGGTCACCTGAGCGGTTATCTGGCCGGGCAGATCGGAACGGATGCCGGTGATGAGTGCGGCCGGAATGACCGCGCCGGCTTGCAGGATGTTCGGTGAGGCTGGCGCAGCGACCCGATCTGGCGCGACTGTGCGCTTGTCGGGCGTCTGATTGAGGAAGGCGAGCTGGCGATCCTGCGCCGACGGTGTGGCAGGTTGCGGCGCGAGACCAACGCCGGTCAGGTCCGGGATCGGCGGCGGGGTGGCGTTGGCGGTCGCTATGACTGGCGTGGCGGTGCGGGTCTCGGTCGAGGCGAACAGGCGCGCGGTGCGGGCCGCCTCCAGCTCCTGAAGCAGGCGTTGTTCCTCGGCGCTGACACCGGGTTGCGGCGCGACCATGCCTGACGCGGGCACGGGCTGGCCGCGGTTCTGGGCGTCGAGGATCGGTCGGCCGAGATCGCCGGGCAGCGCCGGCCCGAGGACCGGGCCGGTATAGTCCTTCGGCAGTCCGGCGAGCCCGTCCGGGGTCGAGCGGTTGTCGGTCGAGATCAGTTCTTCCTGCCTGCCGCCGTCGCGGGTCTGAAGTGCATAGATCAGCGCTCCGCCGATGCTGAGGCTGCCGACCAGGCCGAGACCGGCGAGCACCTTTCGCGACAGACGGGTCACGCGGGGCGGTTCGGCGCGCAGCCGCATCGGCGTGACGGGTTCTCCCGTGAGTGGGCGAGCTTCATCGTCGTCCGGCGTCGGCTCAGGCTTCGCACTCTTGTCGGGATCGATGTCGCTCACGATGCCGGCCTCCCGTCGGTGCGCGTGATGCGGACACGGCGCTGGGTGTCGCCCGTGCCGAAGCGCAGTTCGGCGGCGGCGAACAGGCGGTCGACGATCATGTGTCGGCCGTGCACCCGGTAGTTGACCAGTTCGGAGGTGTTACCCTCGGGACCAACCACGAACAGCGGCGGCATTTCCCCTTGCTCGATGCCACGCGGGAACTCGATGAACACCTGCCGGCCATCGTCGAACGCGCGCAGAGGCCGCCAAGGCGCCCGGTCGCCCTCGATCGCGTAGCGGAAATTGACGTTGGCCAGATCGACGCCACTGGCGATGGGCTGCGCGGCCTCGGCTTGGGCGTTCTGCCGGCGCAGGACGATGAGTTGGTCCTGCGGATACTGCCAGGACACCGACGCCATATAGGTCCGCTCGGTGGAGCGCAGTTCCATGTGATAGGTGCGCAGGTTGGTGTTGATGACGAGATTGGTCATCAGCTCGGGCCGCGTCGGCTTGACCAGGATATGCACCTGCTGGGTCGCGCCGGAACCGCTGAGCGTATCGCCGATGATCCAGCGCACCGTGTCGCCAGCGGCGACCGGGCCGGAACCGACGAGCGTTTCGCCCGGCTGGAGCGCGATGTCGGTGATCTGGCCGACGGCGGTGTAAACCTGATAGAGCGCGCCGCCGGTATAGGGATAGACCTGCATGGCGTTGATGAAGCCGTCTCGCACCGGCTGGATGCGGGCGGCGGCGTTGGCCTGGTTGACGCGGGCGGCGGGGTCGGTCGGCTCAGGTGTCTGACGCGAACGCTCCACCGGCTTCATCTGGCCGGGCAACGGCAGAGGACGCGGCAGTTCGACGACGGTGACGGGCGATGGCGGATCGACCGTCTGCACGGCGGGCGCTGCATCGTCATAGGCGATCTCGGGCGGCTTTTGCGCCGTGGCGCAACCGGCGAGCGCCGTTGCGGACATCAGTAGAAGCGCGAATCCGGCTTTACGGAGAGACGTCGTCTCGCACCCGCCTTTCGGCTGTGGACGTGCGAGGCAGTTCGCCGGAGATCCGGCGGTCAGTTGAGACGGCCGGATCATTGTCCAAGCTCCTTCGACCAGTTGATGGCGTTGACGTAGATTCCGAGCGGGTTGGCCCGGAGCTTTTCGGCGTCACGCGGCGGCGCGACGGCGATGGTGAGAATGGCGGTCCAACGCGAGGTCTCCGCGAGACTGCCATCCTGATAGCGGCGCTCGACCCAGGCGACGCGGAAGCTGTCGGGTGACGCCCGGATGACGGACGACACCTCGATGGCGATCTGTTGCTTGCCGACCTTGGTGAAGGGGTCGTTGACGCGGGCATAGTCATTGAGCGCCATCGCGCCGTGATCGGTGGTGAACTCGTAAGCGCGCAGCCAGTTCTGCCGGACGATGATCGCATCGGCTGGAATGCTGCGAACCTGCTCGATGAACCGCGCGAGGTGCCAGGCGATCTGCGGATCGGTCGGGCGATAGTCGGCGACGGCCGGGGCGATGGCCTGCGCCTGACCCAGCCGGTCGACCTGCACCACCCACGGCACGATCGAGCCGTTGGCCGATTGCCAGACCAGCGCCCCCGACAGCCCCGCCGACAGGATCAGCGAGCCGAAGGCCATCAGCCGCCAATTCTTCGCCTGAACGCGGGCCGAGCCGATGCGGTCGTCCCAGACCTGGGCGGCGCGTTGGTATGGGGTCTCGGGTTGCGGCGTCTTGCCGTAATGGGTGGCGGGTCGTTTGAACATCAGCGGTCGCTTTCGGAGAGGTTGACGGAAGAACCGCCGCCATGGCTGTCGCCGGATTTGACGGCGTGGGCGGCGGCCTGGATGCCGTGCGAGGCCTGCTGGCTGCGCTTCATGCGCTTGGCCCATGCGGGCGGCCCGTCAGCGCTGGCGGACGAAGACGAAGCGGACGGCGCGTCGGCGCTCTCGTTCGGCGCGGCCGATGCGGTCTCGCCGCTGACGGACCGTTCCCCGGCCTGAAAGCTGTCCTTCATGGACGCTGCGGCGCGCTTGAACGGGCTGGCGAAGGCGGCCCCGGCGTTGGATGCGCCGGTGCTGGCGACGCCCGATGCGCCGCCCGCGCGATAGGCTGCGGTCGCGCCGCCTGCGAGGGTCGCCCCGCCTCGGGCGGCGGCGGCGGCGCGACCGGCGAGAGCGGCTCCACCGGAGGCGACGGCGCCGATCGCAGCACCTCCGGCGGCGACCATGCCGCCAGCGGCGAGACCCGTGCCGATCGCCGCGCCCGCGCCGAGCTGCGGCCCGCCGGAGACGAGGCCGTTGGCGATGCCGGGGCCGAAGATGCCGAGGCCGAGCAGCGACAGCGCGGCGAGCACGATTGCCATGGCGTCGTCGATCGTCGGCGCGGTGCCGCCGAATCCGGCGGTGAACTGGCTGAACAGGGTCGACCCGATGCCGATGATGACGGCGAGCACCAGCACCTTGATGCCCGACGAGATGACGTTGCCCAGCACCCGTTCGGCCATGAAGGCCGATTTGCCGAACAGGCCGAAGGGAATGAGCACGAAGCCGGCCAGCGTCGTCAGCTTGAACTCGATCAGGGTGACGAAGAGCTGGATGGCGAGGATGAAGAAGGCCAGCAGCACCAGCGCCCAGGCGAACAGCAGGCAGGCGATCTGAATGAAGTTCTCGAAGAACGAAATCCAGCCCATCAGGCCGGAGATGGATTCGAGCAGCGGTCGCCCTGCGTCGAGACCGACCTGCGCCACCTTGCCGGGGCGCAGCAGATCGGCGGTCGTGAAGCCGGTGCCGGACGCCTTCAGGCCGAGACCGGCGAAGCTCTCGAAGACGATGCGGGCGAGATTGTTCCAGTTGCCGATGATGTAGGCGAAGACGCCGACGAACAGCGTCTTCTTGATGAGGCGGCCGAGGATGTCGTCATCGCCGCCCATCGACCAAAACAAGGCCGCCAGCGTCACATCGATGACGATCAGCGTCGTGGCGATGAAGGCGACCTCGCCCGACAACAGGCCGAAGCCTGAGTCGATATAGCGGGTGAAGACGGCCAGGAACTGGTCGATGACGCCGGTGCCGCCCATGCCTATTGCTCCCCGGCCATGCTCGGCTCTACCGGCGCGGTCTGTCTGGTAATGGGATCGTCATTCGGGGTTGCGGGCGACGCGGCCTGCGGGGCCGTCGGCGGCTGTTTCCGATCGAGACCGAGGAAGCGGTCGCGGCTCTCGGCCCACACGCGCAGGCACTCGGCGTCACGCGCGCCGGCCTCTCCGAGGCGCTGGCACCGGCGCTGTCCCACGCGGAGCGGATCGGGAGCTGCCGGCGCAACCATCGGCGTAGCCGAGTTGGCCGGCGGCTCGTCCTGGCGGGTCATCTCGATCGCCGTGGCGGTCACGGCGATCGCGACGAAGATGACCGCGCCGAGGCGCGCGAGGGTCTTGCCGTCCATGGCGCTATCCCCCGCTCAGTTGTTGCCGTTGTTGAACATTTGCGCGTTGCCGGGCTGGTAGCCCGTGCCCGGCGTCAGGAAGCGGCGGCGCTGCTCGCGGCCCTGCTCGGCGGCCGCCGCGCGTTCGGCCTCGGTCAGGGCCTGCGCCCTGCCGTTGGCCGCGACGACGGCGGTGAGATCGGCGAGCTGCTGGGCCTGGAGCGCGAGGAGCTGGTTGCCCGCCTGCGTCGCCTGGAGCGCGCCGGTGGCGGACTGGCTCAATCCGACCAGCGCCGACATCTGGGCGCGGTTGGTGTCGATATTGCCGACAACGCCGGCCTGCACCTTCATCGCGTCCTGCAAGCCGCCGACGGTGTTCTGCCAGCGCGAGCGGGCGTCCGTGACCAGTTGCTGGTCGGAGGCCGACATCGAGACATTGCCGTATTGCTGCTGGAAGGCGCGGTCGATCTGCTGGACGTCGAAGGCGATGTTCTGCGCCTGGCTGAGAAGCTGCTGGGTGCGCTGGACCGACTGCTGCAATTGCTGGAGCGACGAATATGGCAGGCTGGCGAGATTGCGGGCCTGATTGATCAGCATCGTCGCTTCGTTCTGAAGCTGGGTGATCTGCTGGTTGACCGACTGGAGCGTGCGCGCCGCCGTCAGGATATTCTGGGCGTAGTTCGACGGATCGAACACGACCCACTGCGCGGCGGCGGGCGTGGTGACGATCGGCGACAAAGCGAGCGGCACGGACAGGATGGATGCGGCGACAAACGCCGCGCGTGAACGACGAAACATTATGATGGTGTCTCCATGTTGGTGAGGTCGGGGATGAGGTCGGCGGCCCAGGCGACTCCGCGATGGCGCAGCCAGGCGGCGAGGAAGCCGTCGCGGCCGTGCTCGGCGACGACCCGGGCGATGGTGGTCTGGTCGGTCTTCGACGAGGCGGCGCACAGCGCCAGCGCCACGTCGGACAGGCCCAGCTCGAACAGCCGGTTGCCGCGCCGCGACTGGCAGTAGTAGTCGCGCTTGGGCGTGGCCCGCGCGAGGATCTCGATCTGGCGGTCGTTGAGGCCGAAGCGGCGATAGATGGCGGTGATCTGCGGCTCGATCGCCCGTTCGTTGGGGAGCAGAAGCCGGGTCTGGCAGCTCTCGATAATGGCGGGCGCGATTGAACTGCCGTCGATGTCCGACAGGCTTTGCGTGGCGAAGATGACGGAGGCATTCTTCTTGCGCAGCGTCTTCAGCCATTCGCGGAGCTGGCCGGCGAACCCCTCGTCGTCAAGCGCCAGCCAGCCTTCGTCGATGATTATGAGCGTCGGCGATCCGTCGAGCCGGTCGCCGATGCGGTGGAACAGATAGGCCAGCACAGCCGGCGCGGCCTCGGTGCCGATCAGCCCCTCGGTCTCGAAGGCCTGAACGCTGGCGGAGCCGAGATATTCGGCCTCGGCGTCGAGAAGCCGGCCATGCGCGCCGCCGACGCAGTAAGGCCGGAGCGCTTGCTTCAGGTCGTTGGACTGGAGCAGGACCGCGAGGCCGGTGATGGTGCGTTCGCCGACCGCCGCGCTGGCGAGCGAGGTCAGCGCCGTCCAGATATATTCCTTGACCTCGGGCGTGATGGCGACGCCTTCGCGGGTCAGGATCGCCACGACCCAGTCGGCGGCCCAGGCGCGCTCGGGCACGTCATGGATGCGGGCAAGCGGCTGGAGGCTGACGCTCTCCTCCGCCCCGTCACTCAATCCACCGCCGAGATCGTGCCAGTCGCCGCCCATGGCGAGTGCTGCGGCGCGGATCGAGCCGCCGAAATCGAAGGCGAACACCTGCGCTTGGCTGTAGCGCCGAAACTGAAGCGCCATGAGCGCCAGCAAGACGGACTTACCGGCGCCGGTCGGGCCGACGACGAGTGTATGCCCGACATCGCCGACGTGAAGGGATAACCGGAACGGGGTCGAGCCTTCGGTCTTACCGAAGAGCAGTGGGGGCGCTGCAAAATGCTCGTCCCGTTCCGGACCTGCCCACACCGCCGAAAGCGGGATCATGTGGGCGAGGTTCAAAGTCGAAATCGGCGGCTGCCGGACATTGGCGTAGACGTGGCCGGGCAAGCTGCCAAGCCAGGCATCCGCCGCGTTGATGGTCTCGGCCATCGCGGTGAAGTCGCGGCCCTGTACGATCTTTTCCGTCAGCCGCAGCTTCTCGTCGGCGATACGGGGATCGTCGTCCCACACCGTCACCGTCGCGGTGACGTAGGCGAGACCGGCATAGTCCGCGCCGAGTTCCTGCAGGGCCATGTCGGCATCGGCCGCCTTGTTCGATGCGTCCGTGTCCACGAGCGCGGCCGCCTCGTTGGTCATCACCTCCTTGAGGATGGCGGCGATGCTCTTCCGCTTGGCGAACCATTGCCGCCGGATCCTGGTCAGCAGCTTCGTCGCATCGGTCTTGTCGAGCAGGATGGCGCGGGTGGACCAGCGATAGGGAAAGGCCAGCCGGTTCAGCTCGTCGAGCAGGCCGGGTGCGGTCGCGGTCGGGAAGCCGACGATGGTCAGGACGCGCAGATGCGTCGAACCCAGACGTGGCTCCAGCCCGCCGGTCAGCGGCTGGTCGGCGACGAGCGCATCGAGATACATCGGCGTCTCGGGCACGCGGACGCGATGGCGCTGGGTCGAAACGCAGGAATGCAGATAGGTCAGCGTCTCGGCATCGTCGAGCCAGAGGCACTCAGGCATGAAGCCTTCGACAAGTTGTAGTACCCGGTCGGTGCGGTCGACGAAGCCGATGAGCATCTCGCGGCCATCGACGCCGGATCGCTCGCGGCCCTCGTACAGCCAGGTTTCGGCTCGCGCCGCATCCTCGGCCGGCGGCAGATAGGTGAAGGTCAGGAAATAGCTGGATTCATAGTGCGAGCCGGCTTCCTCGAAATCGGCCTTGCGCTCGGCATCGACCAGCGCCGAGGCTGCGTCAGGAAAGCGGCTGGCGGCATAGGACGCGGCCTCATGGCGCTGGGCTTCCACGAAGATCGCCCAGCCCGATCCCAATCGGCGGAAGGCGTTGTTCAATCGGCCGGCGACGGCGACCAGTTCGGCCGGCACGGCGCTGTCGAGATCGGGACCGCGAAACCGTGCGGTGCGCTGGAAGCTGCCGTCCTTGTTGAGGACGACGCCTTCACCCACGAGCGCGACCCAGGGCAGAAAGTCGGCGAGACGGGTGGCGGTGCGGCGATATTCGGCGAGGTTCATCATGGGATCGGCCTCCTCAAACGCCGAGATGGCCGGGGATGCGCAGATGGCGGCGCACCACATCGACGAACATCGGATCGCGCTTCGCCGCCCAGACCGCCGCGAGATGGCCGACTGCCCAGATGGCGAGGCCGACCAGCCAGAGGCGCAGGCCCAGACCGAGCGCCGCCGCTAGCGTGCCGTTGAGGATGGCGAGGCCACGCGGTGCGCCGCCGAGCAGGATATGCTCGGTCAGCGCCCGGTGGACGGGCACGGCATAGCCCGGCACTTCGCCAGTCTGGTCGGGAACGCCCGCCATCAGACCATCGCCCCGCCGCCGAACGAGAAGAACGACAGGAAGAAGCTCGATGCCGCGAACGCGATCGACAGGCCGAAAACGATCTGGATCAAACGACGGAAGCCGCCCGAGGTGTCGCCGAAGGCGAGCGCCAGACCGGTCGAGATGATGACGATCACCGCGATGATCTTGGCGACAGGTCCTTCGATCGACTGGAGGATGGATTGCAGCGGCGCTTCCCACGGCATGGACGAGCCGGAGGCGTAAGCGGCCGGCGCCAGCATGAGGCTGAGGGAAACAGTGGCCGCAGCCATCGCCATGTGGCGGCAGCCGCGCGAAAGCGTGCGGATCATCGGATATCTCCTGTGAGGTTGAGGACGGGCTGGATGTCGCCGCCGTCGTTGACGGCCGGCACGACGCGGTAATCGCCTTGCGCGTCGAGACCTTCGACACGGGCGAGTTCGACAAGGCGGCGCTGCGATCCGCGCCCGGCGAGCACCGCGACGAGATCGATCGTCTCGGCGATCAGCGCGCGCGGCACGGTGACGACGGCTTCCTGAATGAGCTGTTCGAGGCGGCGGATCGCGCCGATGGCACTGCCGGCATGAATGGTGCCGATGCCGCCGGGATGGCCGGTGCCCCACGCCTTCAACAGGTCGAGCGCCTCGGGACCGCGCACCTCGCCGATCGGAATGCGGTCGGGGCGAAGGCGGAGCGATGAGCGGACGAGATCGGAGAGCGAGGCGATGCCATCCTTGGTGCGCATGGCGACGAGGTTCGGCGCGGCGCATTGCAGCTCGCGGGTATCTTCGATAATGACGACGCGATCAGTGGTCTTGGCGACCTCGGCCAGCAGCGCGTTGGTCAGCGTGGTCTTGCCGGTCGAGGTGCCGCCGGCGACCAGGATGTTGGCGCGCGACGCGACGGCGGAACGCAACGCCTCGGCCTGGCCCGCCGACATGATCTCGGCAGCGACATAATCGTCGAGTGTGAACAGGGCGACGGCGGGTTTACGGATCGCGAAGGCCGGCGCGGCGACGACGGGCGGCAACAGCCCCTCGAACCGTTCGCCCGTCTCAGGCAGTTCGGCGGAGACGCGCGGGCTACCTGCATGAACTTCCGCGCCGACATGATGCGCGACCAGGCGCACGATCCGCTCGCCATCGGCGGGTGCGAGCCGCTCACCCGTGTCGGACAAGCCGTCCGACAGCCGGTCGATCCACAGCCGCCCGTCCGGGTTCAGCATGACTTCGACGACGGCTTGATCTTCCAGAAATCTTGCGATGGCGGGGCCGAGCGCGGTGCGCAGCATCCGCGCGCCCCGCGTCAAACTCTCCGAATTCTGGTGTGATGCCGCCATTCGATCCCCGATCTCGCCGGGGACGACACAGACGCTTCCCCAACGGGGATGATTAAAAGAGCCTGAAGTTGGGCTGATTCAACAAGTATCTAACAGCCGGCGGTCATAGCGAAGAAACGGCGGTGATCGGCGGGATTGAATATAGGATGTAGAATATCCAGCGTGTCCGCTATTCTAACTTATCCGCTACATTCCGCCGTGAGTCGACGTCTCGTGACAGGTCTTTCAGGAACCGATCGCCGGTCGCGATTCGTCTTCCGAGCGATTGCAGGAAGCCGTCGAACCGCTCCGCGCCCTTTGCACGGGCTGACGCCTGGGCACTGTCGGGCAGCGGCGGGGTTACGGTCAGCCAGAAGCGGATGAACAGCGAAAGCGTCTCGCCGAGAATGGCGAGATCCTCATCCAGGCCATCGACCTGCCGGCCGAGCTTGTCCATGCGGCGGGCGAAGACGGCCTCAAGCCGTTCGGAAGCATCGGCCGACAGGAAGGACGCGACGGCGGCTTCGATCACGGCGGACTTCGACACGTTACGGCGCAGCGCCAGAGCCTCGACCTTCTTCAACAGGTCCGGTTCGAAATAGACGTTCATGCGGGTCTTGGTTTGCATGGCGGCGGCCCCTTACAGTTCGATGCCATCGGCCGGGTCCATCGTCGCCTGCCGTGCGACGGACGTGACCTGCTGGCGCATGGTGCGGGATTTGGCGGCGTCCACGTCCGGTTCGTCGTCGAGCACGTCGAACTCGCCGGCGACCGGACGTTCGTCGGGGACGATCTCCTCGTGTTCGGGCAGTTCCGGCTCGCGGCGAATGCCGGCGTTGGCGGAATCGGTCGCGGCGGCTTCCGGAGCCACCGACGCTGATGGGGCAACGGGCGCCGAGATCGTCAGCGCCGACCAGTCGTCGCCCGATGGCGCTTTCGACGCCTTGGACTGAGCGGACAGGTCGGGCGGTGGCAGCAACCGCTCCTTGAAGCGGGCATCCTCGTAGTAGCGCGCCTTCTTCGCCCGGATCGGCGGCACGCCCGCGACCAGCAATAGTTCGTCGGTCGGCGGAAGCTGCATCACCTCGCCGGGGGTGAGCAGCGGCCGGGCCGTCTCCTGCCGCGACACCATGAGATGGCCGAGCCAGGGCGACAGCCGATGGCCGGCATAGTTGGTGGAATCGCGCATCTCCGTCGCGGTGCCGAGGGAGTCCGACACCCGCTTGGCAGTGCGCTCGTCATTGGTGGCGAAGGCGACACGGACATGGCAGTTGTCGAGCACCGAATTGTTCGCGCCATACGCCTTCTCGATCTGGTTGAGGCTCTGCGCGATCAGGAAACTCTTGATGCCGTAACCGGCCATGAAGGCCAGTGCGGACTCGAAGAAGTCGAGCCGACCCAGCGCCGGAAACTCGTCGAGCATCAACAGCAGCCGATGCCGGTTGGCGGCGTTCAGTTCCTCGGTCAGTCGTCGCCCGACCTGATTGAGGATCAGACGGATCAGCGGCTTGGTACGGGCGATGTCGGAGGGCGGAACGACGAGGTAGAGGCTGACCGGCCGCTTGCCTGCGACGAGATCGGCGATGCGCCAATCGCAGCGCGCCGTCACCTTCGCCACCACGGGATCGCGGTACAGGCCGAGGAAGGACATGGTGGTGGAGAGCACGCCCGAGCGCTCGTTGTCGGATTTGTTGAGCAGTTCGCGCGCTGACGAGGCGATGACGGGATGAACGCCCGCTTCGCCCAGATGCGGCGTGGACATCATGGCGCGCAGCGTCGCCTCCATGGGACGCTTCGGATCGGAGAGGAAGTTTGCGACCCCGGCCAGCGTCTTGTCGGCTTCTGCATAGAGAACGTGCAGGATCACCCCGACCAGCAGCGAATGGCTGGTCTTTTCCCAGTGGTTGCGCTTGTCGAGCGCGCCTTCGGGATCGACCAGGATGTCGGCGATGTTCTGGACGTCGCGCACCTCCCAATCGCCGCGGCGGACCTCCAGCAGCGGATTGTAGGCCGAGGACTTCGCATCGGTCGGATCGAACAGCAGGACGCGGCCATGGCGCGCGCGGAAGCCCGCCGTCAGGCCCCAGTTCTCGCCCTTGATGTCATGGACGATGACGCTGCCCGGCCAGGTCAGCAGCGTCGGTACGACGAGACCGACGCCTTTGCCGGAGCGCGTCGGCGCGAAGCACAGCACATGCTCGGGGCCGTCATGGCGCAGATAGTCGCGCTCCAACTTGCCGAGCACCACGCCGTCCGGGCCAAGCAGCCCGGCTGCCTTCACCTCCTCGGGAGAAGCCCAGCGCGCCGAGCCGTAGGTGGCGACGTTCTTGGCCTCACGCGCCCGGATGATCGACAGGGTGATGGCGACAATGATGGAGAGGAACCCGCCGGATGCGGCGATGATCGCGCCCTCGACGAAGATCGCGGGCGCATAAGCGTCGTAGGAATACCACCACCAGAAGAACAGCGGCGGATAGTAGACCGGCCAGCCGCCCAGCTCGAACCACGGTGCGCCTAACTGTGCCTGAAACCCGAGCCGCCACGCCGTCCACTCGGTCGCGCCCCAGATCGCAGCCAGCACGATGGCGACGACGATGGTGATCTGGCCCCAGAGGACACGGCTTCCCGACATACAGGCTCCAATCGGCAAAAGAGACGGAGCCGATCAGAGAATAGGCGGTTTCGCGAGAGGCAACAGAAAAGAACAGCGGGCGTGTTGCCGGATACCATGGCGTAGAAATCGGACGGGTCAGTGCCGCGTGTTGCGGGCTTCCTCAACGGCCTGTTCCAGAATGCGCCGGTAGCCGATCTTCGTCATCCACTGCGCGCGGGCGAGATGGCTTTCCCAACACGCCTTTGTCAGATTCAAATCCATGACCGGATCGCGATGCAGCACGATCCTCGCTACCTCGGTCCAATCAGCGCCGTCGCTCTCGGCGTCCAGCAGGCGCAGATAGGTGACGAAATGCGCCTCGTCATAGAGGGTTATATCCGGCTCTATGGGAGCCGCGTCATCGACATCAGGATCGAGTTCGGGTTTGACGCGCATCTGCGGCCTCCTTCCGGCACCGCGGCTCGGACTGATGACTACCTCACTTTTGCTTCTCATGTGAAACGGTTGATGTCTGACGATACAGTTGCGCCAAGCATCGTGCCGCCGCCAATAGTCGAAGCGATCCGATGAATATCACATGGCGAGACGAATCGGAACTATCGTTCCTGGAACGATCATTCCTATTCAGGCTCCGCTCTCGTCATGGATCTCAAGGAGGTCATGGCGATCAATCTGCGTCGGATACGTCACGACAAGCAACTGACGCAGGAGGAGTTGGCGGACAGCGCAGGCCTGAGCGCGCGCTATATCGGGGCGATCGAGCGTGCTGACGTGTCGGCCAGCGTCACCGTTCTGGGTCAGATCGCAGATGCGCTGGGTGTCGAACCGGCCGATCTTGTGACGAAATCAGGCTGATCGGCTCATCTCGGCCGCGAGGTCGAGCAGGTTCTTCAGCGCTTGGCTGCGGTTATGCGGCGACCACACCGCACTGAACCGTGCCTGCTCCGTCTCATCAGCGATCATACGGAACGCGACGCCGGGAAACGGCACATGCGTTGCCGCTTCCGTTGTGAGCGTAATCCCTTCGCCATCGGCAACCATGTGCATCAGCGTGTCGCGGCCGACATCGCAGCGCCGGATGCTGGGCGTCCGGTCCCGCTCGGCGATCCGGCGGGTGATATGGCTCAGCATTTGCGGGCCTGCGCCGCCCTGCCGGACAAAGAACGTCTCTGAGGCCAGGTCGAGCCAACTTAAGCTCTCAGCCGTCGCCGATGGATTATGCGTCGGCAACGCTATCACAAAAGGCTCGCTCCAGACCAGACGGGAATGGCAGTCGGGTGCATCGGCGGCCCCCATGACAAAGGCGATGTCGAGCGCGCCTTCCCGGACCTGTCGGATCGTGTCGGCCGACCGCCCCTCGGTGATCACAAGTTCGATGTCCGGGTACTTCTCGCGATACTTGCGCCGCAGATCGGCGAGGAACTTGGCCGTGATGGAGGAATGCAGGCCGATGTTCAAACGGCCCACCGTGCCGGACGAGATGGCGCCAGCCGTCATGATCGCGTGATCGAGATGCTCGATACCCGCTGCGATTTCCGCGACGAAGATGCGCCCCGCCTCGGTCAGCCGGACACCGCGATGCCTCCGCTCGAACAGGAGGATGCCAAGGTCGTCCTCAAGCGCTTTGATCCGCGTGCTAACGCTCGATTGGCTTACACCGAGCCTATTGGCGGCATGGCGGAAGTTGAGATACTCGGCAACGGCAACAGCTTGCTTCAGGGCAACAAGTGGTATTCTCCCCGCACGATGGCTCGGAGCATTCTCATCATCGCGTGTCCTGTTCGCTATACGTCTCATCGTCACCCAGTTGCTCGAAGCAATTGACGCCCGTCAGTTCGACTGACAGCGTCCAGACCCGCTTTCTGTTTATGGAATAAGCAACAGACTGCCGGTTGTGCGCCCCGCCTCCAGATCAGCTTGCGCCATCGCCGCGTCAGTCAGAGGGTATTCGCCCCCGATCTCGGCAACGATACCTGCCCGCATTGCGCTGAGCAGTGCTTTGGCCGCGATCGGATAAAGGTCCGTGTCCGCCGCATAGGCCATCACGCTAGGACGAGACAGCGACAGTGAGCGGAGGGGGCCGATAGCATCCAGCGCAATGGGAGGGATCGGCCCGGCCGCCTGACCGATGCTGGCGACCGTTCCAAAACGGCGGGTGCAAGCCAAGGTCTTTAGCAACATGTCGCCGCCGATGCCGTCGATCGAGAAATCAACACCTTGGCCGCTTGTCAGCGCGTGGACTTCAGCGACGACATCGGAATCGCGCCCGACGATCACATGGTCTGCGCCATACGCTCGGGCGGCCTCTGCCTTTTGTTCCGATCCGGCCGTGCCGATCACCACTGCTCCGAGATGCTTCGCCCAGCGCACCAGCAGCGCGCCGAGACCACCCGCAGCGGCATGAACAAGAAGCGTGTTGCCCGCCTCGACCTTGTAGGTCCGGGTCAGGAGCATATGCGCCGTCAGCCCTTTCAGCATTGACGCGGCGGCAATCCGTGACGAAATGCTATCAGGCAACCGGATAAGGCGCGCAGCCGGAATGAGCCGTGTCGTCGCGTAGGCACCGACCGGAGCCCCAGCATAAGCAACACGCTCACCAACGGTAAAATCCGTTACGCCTTCGCCAGCAGCCTCGACGAGGCCTGCGCCCTCGACTCCCAGCACAGCGGGCAACGGTAGGGGATAGAGGCCTGTGCGGTGATAGATGTCGATGAAATTGACGCCCACCGCCTCGTGCCGGATGCGGACGACGCCTGGTCCGGGTTCTCGCAGCGGACACTCGGAAACTTCAAGCATCTCAGCACTACCAGCGCCGACCATTCTTACCATCACGTCCATTTCGCTGCTCCACGCGGAATTTGAGCAATTTTCGCACATGGATATCTGTTAGAAAATTCCCTATAATATCCCATCATATGTGAGAAAATTGACAATCCATGGATTGGGAAAACCTTCGTCATTTCGCGGCGCTGGCCGCCACCGGCAGCCTCTCGGGCGCCGCTCGTCAACTCGGCGTCGAACATGCGACCATCGCGCGACGTATCGCGGCATTGGAAGCGGCGCTCGGGCTGAAGCTTGTTGATCGCCGCGGTCGACGTGTGACGTTGACGGCGGACGGCGACCGTATCGCGGCGATCACGGAACGCATCGAACTGGATGCCCAGGCCATTGAGCGCGTAGCGGATGGCGCACGCTCTGAACTGACGGGGAAAGTAACGATAAGCGCGCCGCCGGCGCTTGCCGCCGCCATGCTGACGGCACCGCTTGTCGAATTGCAGAAGGGCAATCCGGGACTGACGATCCGTCTTGTCGGCGAAGTCCGTAGCGTGGCCCTGGAGCGGCGGGAGGCAGACATTGCGGTCAGGTTGAGCCGACCAGAAGATGGCGATCTCACGGTGATGAAGCTGGGTGAGATTGTGTTCCATCCCTACGCGGGTGCAGCCTATCTCGCGGAAACGCCGGAGGCCGACTGGTGCTTCATCGGCTACGACGCACCGATGAACAGGTCTGTCCAACAATGCACGCTCGAAGAGTTCGCGGCTGGAAGGCGCTTTGCTTTCGAGACCAGCACATCCGAAATTCAACATGCCGCCGTGCTTGCCGGGGCCGGAATCGCCCTGTTGCCCGACTTCCTAGTAGCCGCAGAAACCTCGCTTGTTCGTGTGCCGCAGGGCACTCCACCATTGGTGCGGGATGTCTGGCTGGTGGTTCACACTGATATGAAGGGAGCAGCGCTGATCCGTACTGTGATCAAGGCTTTGAAGAAGGCGTTTTCTGCGCGTGCCGCCAACAGCGGCGACGACATCACGACGGCGATAGCTTGAGACGTTAGAAGGCAGCGGTCCCCCAACTCGTGAAAGAGATCGGACAGTGGGCCTGGCCCGCCCATACCGTGCCCGTCAACGCATGCTGAAGTCGCATCGACGACAATCCTCAAAGCCCCAATCCCCGCTGCCGTCCCATCTGCCACGACACCGATCCGCCCTGGACGATCCCCGTCACCTCCTTGCCGAGCTGCCGGTCGACGACCGGCCGCCACGGGACCAGCGTGAACTCGTGGCTCTTCTCGACGATGGCGAACTTGCCACTGGTGAGTTGGACCGTCCCGGTGAAGGTGCCGCTGACGGTTTCGCCGTCTCCGGCGGCGCGGAACGGTATCGGCTTGGTGGCCGCCAACTCCGCCCCGGCCCGCGCCACCTCGCGCGCCTCCAGCGTCGATAGAAGATCGCGTCGATAGAGGACGCGGCCGTTCTGCTGACGGGTGGCGTGGCCCTGTTCGATCAGATGCTCGCGGCGGCGGTCCATCGCTTGGCTGACCTCCTGTCCGAACCCCGCCGACGCGATGTCTGACGGGCCGCGCCCGACCAGCCGGCGATCCAGCCAGGTCGCGCCGTCCGCCGTGATTTGCTTTTCCAGATCGAAGGTCGAGAGGACGCGGATGTTAAGCTGCCGTCCCTGGCCCGCATCGTGCGCGGCGGCGCGGGCCTCGAAGTCCTGCGGGATGCGCCACTGGTCGGCGTCGATCCGCTCGACGATCCCGTTTCGGCGCAGCGCCTCCAGACGGCGCACATGGGCATCGACGAACCCCTCATAGTCGCCGCCGGGCACACGGCCGTCGAAGCGGGCCTGCTCCAGATGGCGGCTCGGTCGGTAGATGCCATCCTCGGCCATGCCGGCGATGGCGCGGTCGGCCGGGCGCGGCCCGGCGTCGGTCGCGCCGATCTCAATGACGCTGCCGATGCGGGCGTCCGCGACCTTCGCCTGATCGACGCCGGAGACGTGATGGGTGCGGCCGTCGATGCCGTCGATCACCAGCGTCAGGTTTTCGCCCAGTTCGTCGGTGAGATGCTTGTCCACCACGCGACCGACGATCGGAGTCGCGGGCGCTGTCTCGTGAATCTGGAAGCTCATCGGGTCGCGGTCATGACCCTCGGCGCGCATCGCCTTCTGCATGGTCCGCACGATGTCGCCGCGCTCGCCCATCTCTCGCAGCGTCGGCTCGAGCCGGTCGCTCAGTTCCCAGACGCCGGACGAGTGCTCGGTGGCCAGGCCCATCTTCTCCAGCTTGCCGAGACGGCGGATGCGGAGCGTCCGATCCTCCTGGCCGCGCAGATCGTCGGGCGCGTGGCGCAGGTCGAGCGCACCGCCCTCGGCCTCGTTCAGCATCGCGCGGTCGATGCGGGTGAAGCGGTCCTGATCGATCTCGGCCGTCAGCTTGCGGCGCTGCTCGATCTCGGTGACGGGACCGAGTTCCAGCGTCGCCAGTTCGCTCGCGCGTTCACGGACGCCGTTGGCGAGATAATCGCCATTGATGACCAGATCCTGGCCGAGATCGTCGCGGCCATTGACGACGACATGGACATGGGGGTGGCCGGTGTTGAAGTGGTTGACCGCCACCCAATCGAGCTTGGTGCCGAGATCGGCTTCGAGTTGGCGCATCAGGTCTCGGGTATGGCCGGTCAGGTCTTCGATGTCGGCCCCGTCTTCCGGCGAGACGATGAAGCGGAACTGGTGACGATCATCCTTGCCGCGATCGAGGAAGGCGTCGCCGTCGGCACGGTCTTCGGTCGCCGAATAGAGCCGACCGCGCTCGCCGTCGCGAGAGGTGCCATCGCGCTGGATGTAGCGCAGATGCGCGGCGGCCTTGCCGCTCTTGCCGGCGGCGCGGACCGAGCGCAATTTGACGATGACGCGGCGGCTGCCGGGCTGACGATGGCTCCAGCCGTTCGACAGGTTGCGCGAGCGGACGAAGGCCGCGCCGCGCCCGCGCTTGACGCCCCGACCGGAGGCGACCGCGCCGTTTCGACCCGGCTTGCCGGATGCTCCGGCGCTGTCACGCGAAACCCGCCCGGACGCCGCGCCATGCTGGCGGGCGATCTTCCTGACCTTGGTGAGAAAGCTCCTGGCCTGGCCCGCTTTCGACGCATCGGAGCGGATGCGGCCGGGCCTCGGGCGGAAGCGATTGTCGTCGTCGGCGCTCATCGGCGGCAATCCGCCCGAAAGCGCCGATTTCGGGCCAGAGTGCCGCCGAAAACGCGGCGGATTCTGGGTTTGCGGCAACCGGCGGCACTATGCCGCCCTGACGGCAGTGCCGTCCCAAACAGTGTGCAGACAAGGGCTTGCCCCCCGGATCGGACCCATGGGGTGCCGTCCGCTTTAATCTTGCCCTCCCGCCTCTCTGCCCCTTCCGCCCCTCCTGACCCTGATTCCGCCCGATCCCCTCCAAAACCTCTGCACACTGGAAAGGACCGCCAGCCATACCCTCGCGCCATGCTCATCGCGGCCCTCCCGTTTCCGCTCGGGCGACGAACAGGCCACCCGACTGCGGCGCGATCGCCGGAACATCGGGCATGGGCGTTGCAGTCGGAATGTCATTAGACTGCACAGCATCGGCGGACGATGTGCGCTCGGCCTGCGCGACGAACAGCGGCGCGCGCGTCCATGACAGCGGATCGGCCACGGCGACGTCGACCGGCCCGCTGATCCCGCTGCCGCCGATCAGCGGTGCGAGCGTGGCGACATAGACGCGCGTTTCCGCTGGCAACGGACGGCCCGCGAGATGCTCTTCGTAGCGACCGGGACCGGCATTGTAGGCCGCCAGAAACCCCGGCGATCCGTAGCGGTCATGCAGCTCGCGCAGATACGCTGCGCCCGCCAGAATGTTGTCGCGCGGATCGTAGGGATCGCCGCCGAGCCGATGCCGAGCGCGCAAATCGGCCCAGGTCGCCGGCATGATTTGCATCAGACCCATCGCGCCCTTGGACGAAATCGCGCGCACCTCGTTGGCGCTTTCGACGCGCATCACCGCCCTGATCCACGCCGCCGGAATGCCGAACCGCTGCGCCGCCTCGGCGATATGCCCGGCGTAAGGATCGGTCTGGGATGGACGCTGAACCGGCTCGGGCTGCGCCTGACAGGGCAGCGGTATTGCGACGGCGAGCACGATCGAAAGGAAAAGAACCGCAGATCGGACGGGCATCCTGTCTCCGCAACGACGCCAGCCTGCCAGTGTGCTCGCTGCGGTCAAGGGTTCGCGCAAAGCGCCGATCTTCGATCGCCCTTGACCTTCGCTGCGCGCGCCGGCCAACGGATCGTCGAGCGGGACGAAGGGATGAGACGGCCTGTTCGCGAACAAAGGGATGGGGCTTATTCGCACTATCCCGCACGCGATCCTGATGATTGATCGCATGACCTCAGTCCTTCTCGCCACGCTTGACCGGGCGCGTCCAGTGCAGCGACCAGGCGGCTCCCCCGTCGTCGTCGCGGAACAAGTTGGCGCGGATCGGCTGCGGCAAGGCGGGATCGTCGATCAGCAGCGAGATGTATTCGCCGGCGCGCTCGCCGGTGCGTTTCCAGCCCGCACCGATCTCCGGCCCATCGTCGGCGCCGTGATGGATGCGATAGTCCGGCGCGTTCTCGGCATCGGACGGCTCGGCCGGCACGATGGTGAGTTCGCGGTAGAGGGTGAACGTGTGGACGCGCCCGACGAAGCCTGTCGTCTCACGGGTAAACTGGCCGATCTGCGGCATGGGAAACTCCTCTATGCTGGGGGGTGGTGAACGCCGGCGCGCGTCATGCCCGCCGGAATCGTGGCGGTCAGCGCGTCGCGGCGCGCCAGACGAAGCGGCCGTCGCCGGCTTCGTCGGTGTAGATCGGCGTCGCGCGGCCGATGACCGCGCTGACCGGGATCGGACCGAAGTAACGGCCGTCCAGGCTGTCGCGGACGGCCGGGTTCATCAGGAAGATCTCGTCACCGGCGATGCGGCGGCAGCCGTTCCAGACCGGCAGGTCGCGGCCCGTGCGGTCGCGATCGAGCGCCGCGCCGAGTTCGACGCCATCGACCGTGATGGTGCGGCGGATGCGGCAGACCTCTTGCCTTGGAAGCCCCATGACGCGCTTCAAGAGCGGCACGCCGCGGCCGATATAGCCGCGCTCCACCATGAAGTCGGCGAGCGGTTCAGGCGGATCGACCGCGACCAGATCGGTGACGGTCAGGTCGCCGGGCTGATCGATCGCGTAGAGGCCGATCGGCGCGCTGGCGGAGACGTTCCACACCAGCCGGGTCGGTGTCGGGATGAAGGACGCGATGGCGACGCCCATGATCGAGAAATACGTCACCATCACATAGCCGAAGCGGGTCATGGCTCGGCCCTCCGGCGCAGAAGGAACGCCCGATGCTGGTCGGCGGTGTAGGCGCGCGGTTCATGACCGGCGGTCAGCCGGTTGTGGACGTGCCGCCAATGATCGGGCGAAACATCCTCCGGATCGATGCCGATCGCCTGGATGGCGTCGATGTGGCGGAGCACCTGTTCGACCCTGGGCCAGCCGTCGATCTTCAGCAGGATGTCGCCGCCGGGCCGCACGAAGGGCAGCGTCTGATAGGGTTCGTGCGGCTCCACGGTGCGCACGATGTCGATCCGCGAGATGATCGTGCCGAAGTCGTTCGAGGCCCAGCGGACGAAGGCGAAGATCGCGCCCGGCCGGAACGCGAAGATGCGGCGACGGCGGTCAATGATAGTTTCTTCCGCGAGGCGGCCGAAGCGAACCCAATGCTCGATCTTCTTCTCGATATGGGTGAGTTCGACATGGGTCAGGTCGTCGGAGGGGAGCGCTGACGGCACGGGGCCGCCGCGCACGCGGGGAGCCGCGTTGCCGGTCATGGTTTATCTCCTTGGCTGGTGGGGAATTCGCGCGCGAGCAGATCGCGCAGCATGTCGGCGACGGTGACGCCGCGCTGGAAGGCGACGATCTTGATCCGGCCGCGCAGCTCGGGCGTGATGTCGATCGTCAATCGCGCCGTGAACGCAGCGCCGTCGCCCGTGCGGGCCGATGGCGGTTCGCTCGCCTTGACCCAGCTCTCGGGATCAGCCGGGCGTGCCGCGAAGCCGCGTTTCGGGGATCGTTCGCTCATGGTGCGAACCTGCCGATCTCGGCGGCGAGCGCGGCGATCTCGCGCGCGGCCGGACTGTCGCCGTCGATCTCCGAGGCGAGCCGTCCGGATTGCGCGGCATCTGCGAAGACGACGCGCTGGCCGATGGTGGCGGCGAGCAAGGGCGGATCGTGGTCGGCCAGCGTCTCGGCCGTCTCACGGGCGATGACGGTGCGCGCGCCGCATCGATTGAGCACGAAGCGGGCGGCAAGCTCTGGCCGGTAGATGCGCGCCTCCGTGAGGAGCGCCAGCATCTCGGCCGAGGCCCAGCCGTCGAACGGCGACGGCTGCACCGGGATCAGCACCAGGTCGGCGGCGAGCAGCGCCGAGCGCATCAGGCCGGCGACGCGCGGCGGGCCGTCGATGACGACGTGATCGACATCGCGCGCCAGCTCGGGGGCTTCCCGGTGCAGGGTGTCGCGAGCCAGGCCGACGACGCCGAACAGCCGTGGGCAGCCTTCACGCGCCCGCTGCTGCGACCAGTCCAGCGCCGAGCCTTGCGGGTCGGCATCGATCAGCGTGACGCGCCTGCCGGTCCTGGCCCACTCGCCGGCGAGATGCAGGGCCAGCGTCGTCTTGCCGACGCCACCCTTCTGGTTGAGCAGGGCGACGATCATGGCGCGCGCCTCGATCGCCCGGCGGCACCAGCACCATGGGTCGCGCCCGCGCGCGTCAAAGAATAAGAGTTAGATTCTTGGTTAGACTCTAAGTTAGCAGCCGGATTCCGTGTTTCGGGCCAAAGGTTTAACTGCGGTCCGTGCGCCCGAAATCCCGATAGTCCTGCGCCCGAAGTCCCGATACCGTTTGCGCCCGAAATCACGAGCGTTTCCACAGCCTCGTCCACAGGCACTGTGGACAAGCGGGAGGGCCTGATTTGCAGGAGTTCGCGCCGTCCCTCGCGCCAGATGTCGAGGCGGTAGCCGGGCAGCGGCTGGCGGGCGACGATGCGGCGAATGTCGAGCGCGAAATCGGACGGCCGCGCCAGGCTGCCGGACTTCTCATGGAGATGCGCGACCTCGAAGACCCAGCCATGGGCCTGACGGCCGGCGTGCTTGCGGGCGACGCGGTAGAGCCAGCGTTCGATGCCGCCTGTCAGCCGGAAATAATCGGGGTCGATGGTCAGGACCAGCGAGCGGTCGATGACGCCGCGATAGAACCAGTCGGGCAGGACGAACTCCATGCCCTCGACGCGGCCGTCATGGGTGGTCATCTCCTCCCACTCGTTGATCCAGGAGAACTGATGCCGCCGCCAGCGCTCGCCGTGACGGATGGTGGTGGCGATGACGGTGGATTGCAGGCGCGCGAATGCGCCCTTGAGCAGCCGATATTCGCGCGCGCCGGTGCCCCGGCCGATCGCCATCAGAAGCTGGTAGGGCGTGAAGCGCAGGAAGCGCGAGGTCTTCAGGCCGTGGTTCTCGGCCTCGACGATCTGCGAGGCCGCCCAGATCAGCACGTCGGCGTCCCAGATGGTTGCCATGCCGTGCTCGGGCATGGCGAAGACCTCGACGCGGACGCCGCCGGATTCGTAGAGGATCGGCGTCACTCGCTTGGCCTTCGCGAGCGAGAAGAACGGACGCTCCATCAGGTCGCGCTGGTCGCGGGGGCTGGCATCGCCCGTCGCGACGACGAAGGGATCGAGCCGCGCACGCTCGCTGCCGGCAAGGCGCTGCGCGCGCCGTGTGGCGTCGTGGGAGGGACCGCCGTCCATTCAGCGTGCGCCCCGCTCGGCGGGGGTCAGGGGCCGCGCCGGGAAGACCCGTTCGGCGTCCTTGTCGGTGGTGGATTTGCGGGCGGCGACCGCCGTCCAGGCTTGCAGGTCGTCCAGCGCATAGACGACGCGCCCGCCGATCTTGCGATAGGTCGGGCCGGTGCCGTAGGTGCGGTGCTTCTCCAGCGTCCGCAGCGAGATGCCGAGAAAGCGGGCCGCATCGGGCGTGCGCAGGAATCGGGGCGGCAGCCCCGTCTTCGGGTCGATCATGGAAATGCCTCCGGGCGGGTTCGGCGGCTGTCGGCGGGTGACAGCGGCTATGGCGAACCGTGGCGGAGGATCGGCGGCTTGCAGCGTGCCGGAATCAAGGGGGGTGCGATTCCGGCACCCCCCTGACAACGACCTGGCTCCGTCGTACTGGCGCGAACAGTGGATCAGGGACAACCCCGCGGCATCAAAGATGCACCGCGGGGTGTCGGGCTAAATGGCTGCCCCGGTTATCGGCGCTGCGGTCGGTTGCTCAATCCAGCAGAACCACGGCCTCAACCTCGAAAAGCATGGCGTCTATGGCGAGCTTCGGCACCGGGACCAGCGTCTGCGCAGGCAGCTTGGCGCCGAACATCCGCGTCACGTTTTCGGTCAGCACGCCCAACTTCGACATATCGTGGTCGACCACGAAGACTGTCAGCTTCATGACCTGATCCAGGCGAGCGCCGAGCGCATCGATCACGGCGGCGAGGTTTGCGTATGCCTGTTCCACCTGCGGCGCGAAATCCGGCGAGAGCGCGCCGGTCCGGTCCTGTCCGCCCTGTCCGGAAATGAAAGCCAGCCGACCGGAGGCAGGTGCGATGACCGCCGTGCTGTAGCCGTTGGGCGTGGTGTCATACAGGTGGGAGGGATTGATGAGAACGGGCGTTGCAGTGGCAGCGGACCGTTGGTCTTGAGATGGCATATTCACTCTCCTTGTTGAGTAGGAGTGATCGGTCTAGACCAATACGGTGCCAGAAATTGGCACCGTATATGCTAGTCTGGGCAAATGAACATCCGGCTCAGACACGACGCCATCGTGCGCACGCTCCGGCGCAACGGAACTTCCACTGTCAACGATCTGGCAGAGGAAATCGGTGTCTCCAGGCGAACCGTGCTGCGCGACATCGTAGCGCTGCGTGACCAGGGCTTCGTCATCCATTCGGAGTCGGGTCGGGGCGGCGGAATTCAACTCGATCCGGAATCGGCACAAACGACCTCTCGTCTTTCCGTGACGGAGGTGTTCGCGCTCCTCATCAGCGTTGCGGCAATGCGCGCGGCCCGGTCTCTTCCCTTCGCCGATCTCGCCGATGCCGGCCTTTCCAAGATCGAAAAGGCGCTGTCGGCGGACAAGGTGCGAGACCTGCGCCGGCTTCTTGACTGCCTGTATGTCGGACAGTTGTCGCCCAGGCAGGACATCTCGGACGTGGGCTCGATCGATCAGGCTTTGCTGCCAGCCTTCGAGACGGCATTTCTCCAGCGGCTATATCTCCGGTTCCACTACCGGGACGCCAAAGGGGCGGAGACCGTCCGCAAGGTCGAACCACAGGCCATGCTGATCCTGCCGCCCCTCTGGTATCTGGTGGCCTGGGATGACGCCCGTGAGGATTTCCGCCACTTTCGCATGGACAGGATCAGCACTCCGGAGATTGTGGAGGGTATGCAGTTTCGTCGAAGACACGTTCCGTTCGAGGACGACGTTTGCCCTTTCAGCGAGATGCCCCGCTGAGCGATGGTAACGGCCTTTGGACGCCTGTTTTTATGCAAGGTCGCATTTTGAGTATAGCGACACATGGGGGTGCTGAGTGGTCATCGGCGCCGCCGCACCCGAACCGGATAATGCAGAAGCTGGCGATAGCCGCCGCGCATATAGAACAGGCCATCGGCGACGAGACGGCGTACCTTGTTTTTGAGCGGGCTGACCTCCCAATCATTCTTCGACCGGCCGCGAAAGCCGAGCAGCGCTTCGGCGATGACGCGATAGCTGGCCCCGGCCAGTTTTGCGTCGAGCGCGCGCAGGATCAGGATGTGCCGGTCGCGGGTCTGCGACGGAAGGTCGTGCCGCCGATCGCCGGGCGGTCGTCCAGCCAAGGCCAGCCAGAAGCGCAATGCGGCCTCGGCGCGCAACTCGAACAAGGTATCGAGCGGCAGGATGACGATGAAGCCTGTCGGACATTCGGGCGGAGCGTTCGCGAGCCAGAAGCGGTGCTCCCCGCCAGATTCGCGCCAGAGACCGTGCCATGCTCTGTCGATGGCCGCTTGTGCAGCCAGACCGGGAAGCCCCGGCAGCACGACGGGCATCGCGAAATCACCGGGCGGATCGCCCGATGGGCGGAGCTCGAAGGCGTCAGGCTGAAGCGCGGGTGTCCAGAAGAGCGATGCGCGATCGGCGGGCTGGTCCGGGTCCGCCGCGAAATCGCAACCCCCATCGGTTCGTGAAGGCGGTCTGCGCGCCGGTGTCGTGGCGGGGTTTCCGCTTCAGGCGATGGAAGTCGCGGCGATACTCGTCGTCGCGACGGAGATATTCCCAAGCGAAGCCGGCGGCGGGAATGCTCTGGGCATGTCCATAGGCGGCCGGCGCGCGCCAATCGGAACTCGGCATGGCGTCACCTCTTTTCTTCCAGCATGGGATCAGCGCTGGAAAGACGAAGTGTTCACAACTTGCGATATGCTTTGAAGTCAGCGTTATCGGATATGTAGATCGCGCAATACGATTAATATTGGCTAATGATTACTTAACATAGCAAAGTCGATCTGGCGAGCCGGGCGCAGCCCGGCGAGCGGCGGCCGTGGCATCGACATGGCCGTATCCGCCGATCCGGCTCCACGGATCGGCGGAAAATCTGAGATGTGCTGAACCGGAAAGACGCAAAGCCGTGCAACCGCAAATCCGGCTGCACGGCTTTACGATCATCCGCGCTTCAGGCGCTGCATTCCTTCCGCCAGCGTCCACAGCGCGCGGTTCAGTCCGACATTCTGGTCGATGCCGTTGATCGCGCGGGTCTGGCTGCGACGGATACGGCCTTCGGCATTGGTGCGGCGACCGTCCAGCCCGCCGCGTATCATGTTCTCCTGAATGACGTTGAACGTGCTCCACAGGCTTTGCCCGACATCCTCGCGGCGGCGCGGCGCGATGATCTGATCCGGGCGGACGGGGCTTTCGTCCTCGCCATAGCGGGCGACAAGGCTCGCCTCCGCCAGCACGCGCTGCTCGTCCTGCGACAGGCGCGTGTCCTTCATCGTTTCGGTGGCGTCGATCAGGCGGGGGAAGTCTTCGGCGACCGTGTAGACGCCCTCGATGATCTGATCCTGAATGCCGCCTTTGTGGGGAACGCGGACTTCTTCGAACCGCTCGCCCGCGATCATGCTGTTGGTGCATACGAACCGCAGCATCCCGGCGAACATCTGATAGGCCGACGTTCCGTCATGACTGTTTACGATGATGACTTCCGCCGCCTCGGGCTTGCCGATGCCGTCATCCCGGCGCAGGCGCAGCATATGCTTGGCATGGCCCTGGCGGCTGCCGTCGCGCGGCACGGACTGCACGGCGAAGAACGGAAACCATCCTTCCCGGCGCAGCCCTTCCACGATCTCGATGGTGGGGACGTAGACATAGCGGTCCGACCGGCTGTCATGCGCCTCGCGGGCGAAGACGGACGGGACGTGGCGGTAGAGGGCTTCGTTGTCGAGGGCTTCGCGTCCGCTGATCTGGTGACTGTTGCGGCCGAACCGGGTGGCGAGTTGGTGATACATGATCTGTCTCCGTGGGTCTGGGTTGGAGCGCAGCGCTGCGCTGCAACCCTGGCCGTCGCCGAGACCGGGGTAGCAAGGTGCAAGGGCGGCCGGGCCGGAGGGGGATCACCCGGCCTGCACGGAACGGAGGAACGACGTGGAGGAAGGCCGGGGACACCGGCCCGGACGAGCGTCAGCGGTCCCTTGCGCCGCGCGGGGGCAGCGCCCCTAGCGAGACCCGCCCGGCATGGGCGCTAGCGGGCGCCGGGTATCGGGATCTGATCGGGATGGGCAAAGTCGCAAAGTCTGACAAGCGCACATCCTGATCGCCGTATTCCCTGACAAGCGGTGGCTTGGATTGGGACACGCGAATGCCCACATCGATGGCAACGAAATTGGAGGAAATACTTTGGCAGACTATCTCGTGACCTATGATTTCAAGGTCGGCGCACCTTCTCAGTACAAAGAGTTTGTCGAATGTGCGGAAGTCGAAGGCCTCATCTATGTGTATGATTCGGGCAAGGAGCTGGCGCGCCTTACCAACACGACGATCTGGGGTGAGTTTGCTAATAAGAAAGCCGCAAAGGCTGCATTCGAACGTGCAAAAGCCGCAGCGGAGAAGAATCTAGGCCGCAAGATCGTCCTCGAAAAGCGCGTGATCACGCAGATGGCCGATGTCTTCGTCCGCTCCGACACAACGAAGGTGCGTGACGCTCGCTGGACCAAGTCTACGAAGTTCGAAACCTGCCGCGCCCATCAAAAGAACGATCCATTCTTTGCCTACTGAGGCGGTGGCGGGGCCATGGCCATGACGAAGCCCCGCTCGGGTGAGCGGGGCTTCGGGAGTTGTCCGGCCTCAGTCGCCGCTGCGGCGGGACCAGATGAGGTTGTGAGCTTCGCCGTCATCGCCCTCGACCAGGCTGGCGTAGATCGGCGCGGGGAAGCTTGGATCGTCCAGCTTGACGGAGAGGTAGTCGCGCTGCGTCTCGCGGGCGGTCTTCTTCCAGGCCGCGCCGAACTCGGTGGCCCCTGCGAAGATGCGGAAGTCAGGGCCGCGCTCGCTTTCGCCCTCGGTGGGGACGAACTTGGCCTTGACGTTGAGGGTCAGGGTCTTGACCGCGCCGGTGAAGCCCGCGCCGTTTTCGTTCTTGGTGAAGGTGCCGATGGTCGCCATTGTCATGTTCCTTTTCGCATCCGGCCGCGCCTATCGCGGCCTCGATGGTGGTCGTGCGACCGGGGACGATCGGCCCCGCACCCGTAGGGCTGGAACGAAGTGAAAGGCGGCCGGCGACGGCTTTTTTGCTTCGCGATGCAAAGCCGCAGGCGGCGGAAAAAAGCTGGCGACGGCGTTGCGGGAAGCCGAGCGAGGCGCAGCCGGTCTTCGGTCAGACCCAATCCATTCGAGGACGCCGTGGGTGTGGCTGACAGGGAATCAGAGGGACATGATATTGGTGGCGGTCGGCCTCCGCGCCAGACATGAGAACGGTGGACAACTGTCGGTCGGGTCAACCTGCCCCTGACCTTCGACGGCAAGGCCACTCCATGGTCTACGAGCAGACGTGGTTGCTTCCCGATCTTCATCCTCTTCGAAGCGTCGGCATTGGCAAGCTGGAGACGATCGCCCGCTGAGCAACGTGACCGTTCTCGCCAACTGGCGATTTGAGCTTCCCAACGCGCTACCCGGCCGAGGGTGTCGATGCCGAGAACGGAGACCCGCCCTCATGGTCCCGCCGCTGCTATTGTGACCGGATATCTCTAGAAGCCCGGCTCGCCCGAGCGGGGCCTCATCATCGGAACGGCCATCCACTGCCGCTCTTCGCGTTAGCGATTGAAGCCGAATGGCGGAAACGCGCCCTTGGCGTGGTTCCGGCGCAGCCGAAAGCGCGGCCCGCAGGGCAACGCCAAACCTGACCTATCAAGGGAACGGCAATTACACCTGTTCGCTGGGGTAGAGTTCCCGGATGATGTCGGTGACGATTTCAAAGGTGGTCAAAAACATGGGAGGGTTCAGTACGGTATCGCTTCCGTGAGCAAACATATTGCGCATCTTGCTTAGATATTCGATTTCCGAAGAAATCAGATTCTGCTCCTTGGCGGATTTCAGTAACTCGTCGAGCATGGCCGGGCGTGGCCTTCCCTTTTTGTCCACACGGTTGGCGAACTGGTAGCCGATCCGCTCGCGCAGAGTGAGTTCAAGGCAGGGGAATGTCTGGCTCGCGGCCACAGTCAGAAGATCATACGAAAAATAGGCGTAGATGTAGGCGTGTCGAATGGCGTCGTGAGATCGTCGGACCGACTCTGGAAGCGCGACAGAAAGCTCGAATGCGCACATATCCGAGTGCAATTCTTCAAGTGTGGAGCCGATAAACCCGGCAGTTCCTGAGAAATATGGATCAGGCAGATTGAGGTCTGACAATCTCTTTAACACGAGGAAACAGCTTTCATTCGGTGATCTTTTCAAACAACCGTAACACAAATCACCGGACGTTTCAGTCTCCGTTATGAATTGGCGATGCTGTTGCTATCAACCGCACCAACGCCGACACGCCGACGACCCCACCGCCGATGATGCAGAATATCGGCCGCCACACCTCGGACGGCACGGCCTCGCGCGTAACGCCGTGGACAAGGGCGTAGCCCGCAACGGCGGCGGGCGCGGCGAAGACCAGCGCCACGATCAGGCGCAGGACCGGCGAGCGCAGCGAGGCGAAGGCGAACACCAGCAGGCCGTAGGCTGCGGCCCCGGCGACGAGACCGACAAGGCCCGCGCCGATCAGGCCGGAGCCGGTGGCGTAGGCGAAACGCGCCGCTTCAATGGCGAGCATGAAGGGCAGCGCATAGACGGCGAGCGTATAGGCCAGGACGAACAGTCCCGCGATCAAGGCCACGCCCATCAACATCACGGCGATCATGACGGGTCTCCATAGCGCCGATGACGGGTTCGGTCATCGGACAGTCGAGGTCAGCCGGTCGCGCGGTGAACACCGCGCGACCGGAATTTTGGCGGGATGGAAGGCCGGGACCGCTGGTGCGATCCCGGCCCGGTCCTCACTCGGCGGCGATCTGGAAGGCGTCACCGTCCTGCTGCGGCTCGTCCAGCCATGCAGGCCGCGCCGTTCGCAGGGCGGCAGGAAGCCAGCCGGTTCCGGCCAGAAGCTGCTCGGCAGCCTCCGCCATCTCCGTCTTCTTCAAGCCCGCGATCCGCTCCGCCGCCGCGTCGCTGACGGCCTCGCGCACGGCGGCGAGGATATGCGCCTTGGTGACGCGACCGAGATAGGTCCGCACCGTGGGCGTCCAGTGCGCCGTCATGTCGAGCGCTACCGCCGTTGCCAGCCTGTCCGCCGTCGCATGGGCGTGGGGCTTGCGCTCGCAAGGCTGCTTCACCGCATTGACGGTGAGCGAGGCGCAATGGGCGAACAGCGCCATGACGCTGGCATGGTCCAGACTGGCGATGAAGCTCCACAGGTCGGCCACGTCGCGCGGCATGTCCGCCGCCCATCCGGCGTGACGATCCGCCAGCGCCTTGCCCGCCGCCGTGTCCTCGATGCCGTCCGCGTGAGAAGCAAGGAAGCTGCTGGTCGGTCGGATTTCGAGGCAAGCGGCGTCCACCCCGCGATAGAAGGTCTGCGCCGCCAGCGCATGGGTGACGGCGATCAACGCCATGTCCGGTTGCTCGCCCAGCGCAAGGCGAAGGCCCAGCGTCCGGTGCGAAGTCAGGTCGCGGATGAGAAGGTCCGACAGCGGCTTGCCCGCATCCCCGGCGTCATCGTCCTCCGTCTCGAGCGCGGAAGCGGCATTGCCGTCCTCGTCCCGGTCGCCGTCTTCGATGATCTCGCCGTCGCCGTTGACGCGAACGCCGTCGATCATGCCGCCGCCTTCGCCGTCCACATCGCCTTCGGGTTCCGGCTGCTCATCCTCGGCCCTGATGAAGCCGCGTTCGATGCGGACTTCCCCATCGTGGGAGAGGATGACGAACACCCCGCCACGGGCGATCTCGTTGGCATCATAGGCGTGCCGCAAGGCGTCGATGCGCTCGATCTCGGCTTCAAGCTCCCCGAAACGCTGGTCCACATCCTCGGACAGTTCCTCGGCGCTGTCATACTGCTCGGTCAGTGCGTCATATTCGCCCTGCGCGGCGGTATAGGCGGCCTCGTCTTCCTCGGCCAGCGCCACCGGATGCGGATAGGTGCGGCGCAGGCCGTTGCCGTGCGGGTAGTCGATATGGACAGCAGCCCATTTCCAGCCTTCTTCGGCCTTCACACTCTCCGCGATCCCGTCCAGCTTCTCGATGACAAGCCGGTCCAGAAGTGCCGCGTCCTCATAGAAGCCGCCGCGATCCTCGGTGAACAGGTCGCGCAGGATCACGCCGCCCGCCTCGGTATAGGCTTCCGCGCCGACGAAGACCGCCCGCCGATCCGTCGCCGCGATGTGCATCCGGGTCAGGTCGCGGCGGATGGTCGAAGCGTCCTTGTTCCACGACAGGTTCTCATAGACCTGTTCCTGCCGGGCCGGATCGTCCACGATGGCGAAGGCCATCAACTGCTCCAACGTCAGTCCACCGTCACGATAGACCTGCATCAGCTTCGGGCTGACAGCGCCAAGGCGCATACGCTGGCGCACGACATGCGCCGTCACGCCGAACCGGGCGGCGATTTCCTCCGCGCCCCAACCGCGCGTTTCGGCAAGCTCGCGGAAGCGCTCGAACTGGTCGGCGGGCGAGAGGTCTTCGCGGGTGACATTCTCGTCCAGACTGATTTCGCTGGCGTCGTTGACGGTGTCGATGACGCAGCGGATGGCCTCCGTCTTCTTGATCTGCTTGCGCTTCACGCGCAGCAACTGCGCCAGTCTCCGGCCTTCACCGATGCTGACGAGATATAAGCCGGTCGCGGCTCCCTCGGTGTCAAGCTCCGGCTCCACCACGAGGTTTTGCAGGATGCCCTTGGCGTGGATGCTCGCCGCCTTCGCCTCGATGGACGCCTCGCTGTGCGGCGTCTTGCGGGCGTTGTTCGGGTGCTTCTTGAGCTTGTTGAGCGGGATGAACACCTCCGCGCCGGTCACGGTCACGGCGGCGGGGATGGCGGTGATTTCCGTGGCAATGGTCGTCATGGTCTTTCTCCTATGGGCTTGGGTTTCGCGCAGCGAAGCGCCGCGCTGAAACCCTGCCCGTCGGCGAGACCGGGGGGTGCAAGGGCCAGGGCGGCCGGGGTGGAGGGGGATCACCCGGCCTGCACAAGCGGATATCCGTCATCACGGCTGTGCTGAACATCGTATCCGCGCGGAAGGTCGGGGAGACCACCCCGGCCGGCGCCGGTTCGCCGGCGCTTTACCCTTGACCGCGCCAGGGGGCAGCGCCCCCAAGCAAACCGCCCGGCGTGAGCGCCAGCGGGAGCCGGGAAGAGAAACCGGATCAGGATGTGCAAAATCCCAAAATCGGAAAACCGTGCATCCTGATCGCCGTATCGCCTTGGGGCGTTGCGGGGTGTCCCCGCAGAAGGGGTCGGTCGAGACCGTGGCTCGACCGCAGGGGAAGGCTTTCCCCATCCATCCCGAATCGCGGTCTTGTGATTACCAATATGCGGGTCATTGACTCCCAATCTGCCGAAGCAGATAGTCTCAATCTGCTAAGTCTCGGAGTTGGCATGTACGGACGGTTTGTAGAACGACGGGCGGAAGAAGCCCTTTCGGATACGCCCGTGGTCCTGATCGTAGGACCGCGCCGGGCCGGTAAGACCACGCTCGTCCGCAAGATGGGCGAGGCTGGCCGAACCTATATCACGCTGGACGATCAAACGGTTCTTGCAGCCGCCCAATCCGATCCGGCCGGTTTCATCCGGGGGCTGGATCAAGCCATCATCGACGAGATCCAACGCGCGCCCGACTTGCTGTTAGCGATCAAAAAGACGGTCGATGAGGACTATAGGCCGGGACGATTCCTGCTGACGGGTTCGGCGAACGTGCTGACGTTGCCGCGCATCGCCGACAGCCTGGCGGGACGGATGGAAACCATTCAGATGCTGCCGCTGGCCAAGGCCGAGGTTGAAGGCCGGACGCCAAATTTTCTGGAACGGTTATTCGCGGGAAAACTCCAGAGTCAGCGGAATGCCATCGTCGGGGCCGATCTGCTCCAACTCGTCCTGCTCGGTGGTTTTCCCGAAGTCATCAGCCGTGACACCGAACGACGGCGGCAAGATTGGTTGCGATCCTATCTCACGTCGATCCTGACGCGCGATCTGCGCGACATCGCCGACGTCGAGAAACTGACAGAGTTGCCGAAATTCGTCCGGCTGCTGGCCGAACACTCGGGGCAGTTGGTCAATTATTCGCAATTTGCTGCCGGCATCGGCGTCACCCACAAGACGGGACAGCGCTATGTCGGGTTACTCGAACAGGTGTTCCTGGTCTCAACCGTGCAGCCTTGGTTCACCAATGCCCTGAAACGTATCGCCAAAACGCCGAAGCTGCA
The DNA here is from genome assembly GCA_003240735.1 of Paracoccus denitrificans. Lineage (GTDB taxonomy): Bacteria > Pseudomonadota > Alphaproteobacteria > Rhodobacterales > Rhodobacteraceae > Paracoccus > Paracoccus denitrificans_A. Next base: position 32,559 of record QFNE01000021.1, read on the forward strand.
CTTCCTCGATTCCGGCTTGCTGGCGACCGTGCGCGGTCTGACTTTTGACAGGGTGAGGGCGGATCGTGGACCATTCGGCGCGCTTCTCGAAACCTTCGTGTTCTCGGAAACTCTGAAGCTGATGAGCGCTTCGGACCTGCGGCTGACGCCGTATCATTTCCGGGACCGCGACATGCGCGAGGTGGACATCGTGCTGGAGCGCGATGACGGCATGATTGTCGGGATCGAGGTGAAGGCCAGCGCTACGGTGAAAGCTGGTGATTTCGGGGGGCTGCGCGCTTTGGCCGAAGCGTGCGGAGATCGCTTTGCTTTCGGCGTAGTCCTCTATGATAGCGTGGATGTCGTGCCGTTCGGCGACAGGCTAGCAGCGGCACCATTGTCGAGCCTTTGGGATGGAGAAGCGCCAACGAACAAAACAGCCAAAGGAGGATCGCATGGGCCTGTATGAAAGCTGGTGCGATGCCACCAAGAACAAAGACAAGCGAAAGCACTATTGGACTTATGTCGAGAAGGACGGCGGGCGCGACGAAATTCGCGATGTCCTCGCCGAGACGATCCGCTCACATTACGACCGACTGGAACGCATTGCCGAAGACGTGGAGCGGCTCGGTTACAAGGTCGCGGCGAAAATCCTCGGCGCGGCAATGCCCCAGACACCCAAGGGACGCTCCGGCGATCTTGGTGAGATTCTCGCGACCGAACTGGTCGAGGAAGAAATCGGCCTGCGCGTTCCCGTTCGCCGCCTCCGCTACAAGGATGGTCGCAACATGGCGATGCGAGGCGACGATCTTATCGGCGCGGGATACGATGCGGCTGGCGAAAAGCTATGGCTCCTGAAAGGCGAAGCCAAAAGCAACAAGGTGCTCGGCAAGGCCACGGTCACGAGCGCCCGCAAAGTGCTCGACCGCGACAACGGCCGCTGCACGCCCGATTCCCTGCTTTTTGTCGCCAACCGCCTGTTGGAGAGCAATGACCCGGACGACAACGCATTGGGGCGCAGCCTGCGTGACGAGGTGGGCCTGAAGTCCCTTCGTGCCGATCGTATCGATCATATGCTCTTCACAGTGTCGGGCAACGGCCCGCACGCTTCGCTAAAAGTCGATCTCGATGCCACGGGGACCAATCGCGACCACTATGTCCTGAACATTCACGTCGAGGATCATCAGGACTTCATCGCAGCCATGTACCAGGAGGCGGAAGACCTTGGAGACGATTGACGAACTGACGGCATTCCTAGCGACAGCGACGGTTGACGGCATTCTCGGCCGTCTCCTCTATCGCGGTGCGGCCTGGTCGTTGATGCGCGAAGAAGGGGTGTTGCCGGCGAATGCGCCGCCCCTCGGCGCGACGATCGAAACGGACCTCGCCGAACACGGCTTCGCCCTGCTTCGGGGCGCAATGGCCTTGCGGGCTCAGGCCGGTGCCTCGCCCTTGACCGGCAAGGCATTTGAGCGCGCTGCCAATGCTTTTGAGGCGTTGGTGCGCAACGGCGATCCGGAATCACCCGATCGCGGTTTTCGCCGCACAATCGCTGCCGCGGCCTATCACCTGGCCGGCTTCTCGGCCGTCGCCTATTCCCTGTTTAACGAGAAGGCGGGCGACCTCAATGCATCTCCGGGCGAGACGGCGATCCAACACCTGATCCTGCGCGATCTCGGCCAGTTGCGCGGATATGTTCGCGACTGGCTGGCCGACGAGGCTCATGGCGATGAGCAAATCGCTGCCGCCCTGACGGGCGAAGAACCCGATATCGATGAAGCGATATCGACGATCCTCAACACGACGATTTGCCGGGCGCTGGCCCATTTTGATTTTGCACTGGAGACCGGCGACCCCGAGCCGATCGAGATTGCGCGCGCGCTTCTTAGCACCGCGGTCAGTCTGGCTGACAACGCGGAGAATGTGCCGCTGTGGTGGATTTCGAACCTCTGCCGCCATCTGATCGACGACCTTTGGCAGCATTCGCTCCACCAGACTCTGCCGACCGACCCGCCGGAGGGGACGGAAGAGAAATATCCAGACCTGCGACGGCTGTTTATCTCGTCGCTCTATGCGCGCAAGACCTCCGAGGTGGAGTTGTGGCCATCGCAGCGCGAGGCGGCGCAGCGCTCTACGGACGTCACGGATGACCTGGTCGTCGCCTTGCCGACCAGCGCCGGCAAGACGCGTGTGGCCGAGATCGCCGCGCTGATGACGCTGTCGTCGGCGCGCCGGGTGTTGATCGTTACGCCATTGCGCGCTTTGTCCGCTCAGACCGAGCGCTCCTTCAGAAAAACCTTCGCGCCACTCGGCTTCAGCGTCTCCTCGCTCTATGGCGCCAGCGGTCTTTCGGCTGGAGATGAAGACGCCTTGCGCTCCCGCGAGATCATCATCGCGACACCAGAAAAGCTCGACTTCGCATTGAGAAGCGACCCCTCGCTGATCGATGATGTCGGCCTGATCGTCCTCGACGAAGGCCATATGATCGGCCCGAGCGAGCGTGAAATCCGTTACGAGACGCTCGTGCAGCGCCTGCTCCGGCGCGCGGACGCGGGCGAACGCCGAATGGTGTGCCTCTCCGCCATTCTGCCCAGCGGCGACGAACTTGACGATCTCACCGCATGGATTCGCGCCGATGAACCGGGCGAGCCGGTGCGTTCCGATTGGCGGCCGACGCGGCAACGGTTCGGCGCGCTCACGTGGCGGGGCAAGGATGCGCTGCTCCGGCTGGATCTCGATGACGATGGCCCGTTCCTCGACAAATTTGTCTTGGAGAAGCCCGCGCTCGGAAAGGAGAAGAAGCCTTATCCGCGCAAGAACTCGCATCTCGCCTTGTTCGCAGCATGGGAGTTTGCGAGCCAAGGCAAGCGGACCCTGATCTTCTCCACCCAGGCGAATTGGGTTGAGAGTTATGGCAAACAGGTCGTGGACCTCTGCAGGCGCGGTTATCTGGATTCGTTGCTGGAGGATGAGACGTCAATTGCCCGCGCTCTGGAGGTCGGCAAGGAATGGTTGGGCGAAGACCATCCCGCTGTCGCTTGCTTGAAGGCGGGCGTTGCCGTCCATCATGGTCGGCTGCCGAGTCCGTTTCTTCGTGAGCTGGAAGCCCTTCTGTCCGAGGGTGTGCTGAAGGTCATCGTCGCGTCGCCGACGCTATCGCAGGGCCTCAACCTCAATGCCGCCGTCCTGCTGGTGCCAGCGCTGTATCGGGCGTCCGAGAAGATCAAGGGCGAGGAGTTTGCGAACGTCGCGGGTCGCGCCGGACGCGCCTTCGTCGATGTCGAAGGCCTCATCGTTCACGTGATGTTCGATAAGATTGATTGGCGAAAGAGGGAATGGAAGAAGCTGATCGCCTCCGCAAAGGCCCGCACGCTGAAGAGCGGCCTCATCCAGATCGTCGCCGAGATTCTTGACCGCTTGTCACGAGAGGGTGTGCTGGACCGTCACGACGCTTGGGAATATCTCGCCAATGCCCGCGAAGCCTGGAGATCGCCGGCGGAGGAAGCCGCGGTCGCCGAGCGTCTGGCCGCCGGCGCAGAATACGACGATGGCGACGACGATGATGAAGACGGCGGCGATGACGAGGAAGAGACCATTGACGAGGAGCCGCTTTCGCAGATCGTCGAACGCCTCGATGCGACCGTGTTCGGTCTGATCGAGGCACTGGACGCTGATCGGGCCGACCTACCCAAACTTCTGGACGAGGCGCTCAAGGGATCGCTTTGGGCGCGCCAGATTGCCCGCGAGGACGCGGACATCGCACCGCTGCACATAAAGATATTCGAAGCGCGCGCCGACCTTATCTGGAAGACCACCACGGCGCAGGCGCGGCGCGGACATTTCGCCATGGGCGTAGGACTTGAGGCGGGCCTCACCATCGACGCCATGGCCGACGAGTTGGCCGAACTCCTCGACCGCGCAGACGAAGCGGCGCTGGGCGGCGACATCGACGAACTTGTCGATAGCCTCGGTGGTCTCGGCGACCGCCTGCTATTCATGCGTCCTTTCATTCCTGACAAGGCGAACGCGCTACCAGCCAATTGGAAGGCAATCCTACGCAGTTGGGTGTCCGGCGAGGATGTGGCCAATATCGGGCCGCAGAACATGCGGGCGGTCGAAGATGCCTTCACTTATCGTTTGGTTTGGGCCTTGGAAGCTGTCCGTACCCGCCGCATGTCCCTCGGCTGGTCGCCGGATACGGTGGCGGGTGGAGCCGCTGCTGCGGTCGAAACCGGCGTTCCGCAATTCATGATGTCGATGTTGATCCGGGCCGGTCTTCCGTCGAGGCGCGCCGCCATGGCGGCGGTCGAGGACGCCAAGCCAGTCTTCGTTACGCCTGCTGAGATGCGGGCCTGGCTCGAATCTGATGAGATCACGGCCTACACCGACGCTGGCGATTGGCCAACGCCCGATACGGCCGCGCTATGGGCGCGGTTCCGAACCGAGGCCCTTAGCGGAGGCATCCAGAAGTGGTCGGTCGAACACTATAAGCGACTACTCGACATCGCCGTCGCTCCGCCTGCCGGCCTGTATAGGATTGTCACCGATGAGGGTGATGGGCGGACTTGGCTGACGACGCCCGACTACCAGCGTGTCGCCGCCTTCAAGAAGGCTGCGGTCGATCCCAAGCCCAGCCTGTTTTCGGGTCGGTTGCCCGGCAACACAAGACTGGTGGAGGCGCTTCGTGTCGGCCGCGGAAAACTGCGTTGGCCGCAGGCCGATGCTTAAGGGGTGACAGTAGCCAAAGATATTCCGAAAGAAACGATATGACAGACAAGCTAGAAGTTTTCCAAGACATGGCCATTCACGGCCCCATCGCGAAGCGGCCCGAATTGCGCGAAGCGCTCATCACGGCGGCAGTCGATCCCTGGCGCGTAGATCTGGAAAGGTCGGCGGAAGTGGCGCGCAACGCCGTGACCTCGGAGGATGTCGTCCTTTTTCGTCGGGATGCCGGCCAAGACCATCCGGCGGCGGGGCTGACCCTATGGGGAGCCGAGGACGGCTATTATGTCCCCAACATCGTTCCGTTGGAGACGGGGAGCCTCACCTTCGCACAGTACAATGCCGTGCTCGCGGATTTTATCGCGCGTATCGCCGCACCGGTCACGGCTCAATTCGGTTTCACGATCTCGACGACGGAGCCTCGGCAAACACTCGACGACTGGTTGTCTCCGGACGCTGCGCTGAAGCTCAAACGCTTCTCCGGGGCGGCCAACAAGTCGACGGGAGCGAGCCATCCTTCGGATGAACGCCGCTGGTTCGATTTTCTCGTCGCCGTACATCGCAGCGGCGACAAACCCGGCGCCGACAGGTTAGCGCGCTGGCTGCATGAAGTGGACGGTTGGGACGAGGATTCCGCCCACAATCTTGCAGGCGATTTTGAAACCGCGCTTGCTCTTCTTGCCTACTACGAAGAGCACTGAGCCGGATGGACGCACAGGCGATTGCATCAGCGGGCGTTCCGGTGCTGTGCATCGATACATGCTCTATTCTGGACATCATGCGTGATCCGACGCGCGAGACGGCAAAACCGCATGATCGGCAGGCAGCCATCGATCTTTTGGCCGCGGCAGAATCGGGTCGCCTCATATGCCTTATGGCGGAACAGGTAGCGATCGAGTTTTCCGATCACGACCAGCCCGTCCAGGATGAGGCTGCGCGCAATCTCAAGAAGGTTCGGGAGCAGGTCGAGCGCATCAACAAGCTATCTGCCGTCTTCGGCGCTCCAGGCAACGTCAACCTTACGCATCTTGACGATCATGTCGGGCGTGCAAGGGCGGTTGTCGGGCGTTGGCTCGCCAAGCTTGGCAATGTCACGCCCAGCCCAGTTGTCCCCGCCAAAGCATTTGCTCGGGTCAACGCTGGCATCGCTCCAGCGAGACGCGGCAAGGAGTCCTCCAAAGATTGCCTGGTCTATGAAACTTATCTTGAGGCCGTATCAGCTTTGCGGGGCGCTGGGGTGACGACGCCGATCGTCTTTCTGTCGTCGAATACCAATGAGTATTTGACCGAAAGCAAAGTTTTGAAGCCCGACATCGCGGCGGAATTTGGCACGATCAACCTCGGCTATGCGCCCAATATGGGTGCGGCCAAATACGCGCTCGGTCTGTAAGGACATCGGCTTGAGCGTATCAGCATCGAAACATAATCTGGTCCTCGAACTTTTTGTCCGCACGGCCGACGAAAACTACGTCACCGCGCGCTGGTGTGCGATCAATCAGCTCAACACAGACTTCTTATGGCTCTCAGTTCATGCGCTTGAGAAATATCTCAAGGCCGTGCTTCTCCTCAATGGTGGATCGTCCAGACGAAGCGCCACCGATCAGAAGGCATACAGCCACGACATCGTTCGGCTCTACACGGATGTAAAAGCTCTGGCCGGCGCGTTGCTGCCAGACAATCTCGCCAAACCAACCGATCTCGACATCTATCACTGGTCGGACCGAACGCCCGAGCAGTTTATGGAACACCTGCTTCGCAACGGGAATGCTGACAACCGCTACCTGATCTATGGCTACGTCACCCGCAGCCAGGATCTGCATATGCTAGACGCGATGGTGTTCGCCATTCGGCGTCTCATTTGCACGTTGGACGAGCGTTGGCTGCCGAGCCGAGAGCCGGAAGCGCCGACGTTTACGAATCGCGAACTGCTCACCCGGCAGCCAGAACACTACGGACGTCTTTTCATGCCGCTGGACGACCTGATCGGCGCTCGGGAGGCATCGCCGAAGCGCGCTGCGGCGTTAAATCTCAACATGGCGTTCGCGCCGGATGACTATCAACACAAACCGCTCCGGTCCGGCAGTTCGTCACGCAATCCGGTCATCATACGCCGCATTCTCGATCCTTTGGAGAGTGAGGACCCCCGCTGGGCAGCGGAAGGCGCTGAGATCGCACACTGGTTCCTCGCCAACGTGCAGGTGCCAAAGGGTAAGTCGGACGATCCCGGTGTCACGGAACAGATCATGGCTGCTGTGGAGGCGGCTCGGGCTAAACACGGAATCCCCTGACGCGGCGCTAGTAATTCGTTCAGGCCAACTATAAGGCACAACCCCCAAGTGGTATTACTATTCACAAGTAACAGCTAAAATGTAATTTCTCTCTACCTGGAAAGAACGCTCTTAAGATTTCTCAGTATCGTGGCACAGAGTTCGGATGGCGGTAGTTCGTGGAGCCTTGCCAAGCGCTCCACAGTGATCCAGACATCGCTTGGACTGGCGGGCCGTCCATCAGTTTGAGTAAACGGCCCATCTGTTTCCGTCAGAACCCGGTCCAACGGGAGCAATTTAGTTATTGCTGCACGCCTTTCATTATTGAGCATGTCCGCGTTCACTGAAAAGTAGCAGCCAAGATCAACCGCCCTTTTTGCCTCTGCTGCGGTGCCGGTGAACCAATGAAGCACTACGCACCCGCGCGGGGGCGGCATGTGCTGCTCTATCATGTCGAGCACCACCCTGGTCGCTCGGACGCTATGTGTTGTGACGATCTTGTCTCCCGCGACCGCGCAAAGCGATAACACGCGAGCGAATATCTCCTTCTGCGTCTCGAAAGACTTGTAGAACCGTGGGCTGGCGTCCAGCCCGACCTCGCCGACATAGCGGGTCTGCGGCAGCAACTCCTCCCATAGAGCGATCTCATGAGCGCGTTCGGCAACCAACTGAGGATGCAGGCCGAGAGCCGCTCGGACATGACGGGTGGCGGACGCCAGTTCGTGGTTCCGTGGCCAAGCCTTGGGCGTGGTGGTCACGGTGAGGGTGAACACGCCATCGCGCTCGCAACGTTCCACCGCGGCCGCGTGGTCGGGGTAGAGATCAAGATGGCAATGGAAATCGACGAGACCCGAGCGCATGGGGTCTCCTACGACGGTGCGGCGCGAACGCCAGTCAGCAAACGCCCGACCTCTTCCAAGCCGCGACGATAAACATCGGCCAGGTCATCGTGGCGGGAGGGATCATCATAGAGTGGCCCGGGCTTGTGGATAAGGGCCTTGGCCAGTTCCGGGCGCTTTGATAGCCGCGCGATCGCGATCTGGAAGGATCGGACCTGCTGACCCTCGGCCTGCTTGGTGTCCAATGTGGCAGCCTTCAGGTCGGGTACGCCATAAACTGTCGCATCCTTACCTCGCAGGGAGGCCCGTCGAATGAGACAGGGGAGACAGTATCCGCAGTGCCCCTGCGGCTTCTTGGTCCAACGCCCCTTCGTCGGCGACGAACATGATAGCGACAACGGGGCAAGCTGCTTCAACAAGGCCGGAGTGGTGCACTCGGCGACCATTTCCCCCTTGGTCTTGTTCCAATAGGGATTCTCGACCTTGCCTCCTACGCCGAGCGCTCGGAGCAGATCGTTCCATCGGGTCATGTAGAAAGGATGCGTCGTCCGGGTGCTGAGCGCACCGAGCCGAAGCCGATCGAGCGGGACATTGAGCGCGATCAGGCCGTTCTCCGGAACCTTGAGCACGAAGTCGCGGCCAAGCGCGGTGCCGGCGGCGACACCGAGGGAGAAGAACAGAAACGAGCGGCCGCGAGTGCTATCCTCCGACCCGACATCTGCGACCAGCCCGCTTTCGAAACTCATCCACACGCGGAGCCGATTGAAGGTGGATGATTTGTAGGCGGCTTTCAGGCCTTCGAAGCATTGATCCTGCGACTTGCTCACCAGCCCCTCTCCCGCGTGACTGACCAGGAGCGGCGTCTCTCCAGCCTTCAAGCTGTCGATCGCGCCGATCAAGCTGTCCAACCCGCCGGAGAACAGGCTTACGCCATCGAAAGCGGTCGGAATAAGGGTGGGAGCGGCGGGAGAGACCAGCTTCGCGTAATCCTTCGACCGTTTGCGGAATCCGACGTCCCATCGGTCGCCGGTCAGGAAGTTCAGGGCACGGACCAGGATCGGTGCCGCGGCGGTCCACAACGCGGGATCGCTAACGGGGACGACCAACCGAATCTCGCGAGTCCAAGCATCCTGCGATTCCGTCGAGCGCGAGATGCGAGTATCCGCTGCGTGAACATGGGCGGCGACCACGAGCATGTCCGCGCCGATCTCGCTCGGGGTCAGGTGCAGCGCCTTGAGGTCGGCCAAGGCGTGCCCGATCCCATGGTCGAGACGCTTGCCCGCTACAAGTTGCAACGTCGATGCAACTTCGTCGCGCGCCTTGGGAACACGGGTCTTATCGTCCTCGCCAAAACGGCCGATGATGACGTGGCGCCTCATTTCGCTGCCTCCCCATCGCCCATCGTCTGCAACACGTCGAAGGCGGATTGATAGACGTTGGTCACAAAACCCATCACCGCGTCAGGAGTCAGCGACTGGATGTTGATACCGGCGGCGTTGATCGCGTCGCTGACACCACGCTGGATGAAATCACGCAATTGCGCCTGAACCCTCTCGGCCGCGCGGGCATCGGCGGGCAGAGTAACAACCTTGGTGCCGATGTCGTTGCAGATGCGCGCCTCGATCGCGTGCGTTGCATATAACTCGAAGACAGTCTGAATCTGGCCGGACGTCAGCGCGTCGATGTCGGTGATGCCCGCACCGGCGAGGTCGGCGATCGTCTCGACGAAAGCGTCTCTCGCAATACCTTCATCAATCGACCCACCTTCGGGGCAGATGTAATCGGCGAGACCCGCGAACACTTCCTCGATCGGACGCCCGGCGAGGCTTTCGAGGTTGAGCGTTCGTAGTGCCTCACGCACGCCATTCGCGCTGGCGTCGTTGAGGAACCTGACAAGTCCAGCGCCCGCGCCCCGCGACGAGCCCATCCGCTGTGCAGCCTGACGTGAGCCGCCCGCGGATTTGGACACATATTGCGAAACCGCGCGGCCGAGGCTCCTACGGTCGCTTCCGCCCGAACTTGCGAAACGCGTGAAATTGTTTCGGGCGGAAGTGAAGCGATCCGCCGCCCCTGCCGGCGCGGTCGGCCGAGGTGCTGGCGCGGGAGGAACTGCGGGCGGCGCTCCATCAGGAGCCGGGGATTGCGTTCCGTCGCTATCACCCGCGCCAGCTCCGCCGTCGCTGTCACCTTGCAACCAACTCGGAATGAGCGGCGTGCCGCCGCCTGCACCCCCATAGGCGTTCGACGTGCCCATCAGCGGCCACCCTTCCGCGTGCGAAGCGCGGCACTCGCGGTCGGCTTCAGGAAGGACGAACCGGAGGTGGACCATCCCTGGAGTAGCTTCTCGAAGCGCGCAACGGCGTCGGAATCCTTGACGACGCCCTCCCAACCTGACGCGGGCCACGGCCCGCACCGATCGGCCGGCAAGGCTTCGAGCAGATCGAGAAGATTGGCTTGAAGCGTCGGGTGCGCGCGAACCAGCACCGCGAGTCCGTCGATGCCGGGCGGCACGGTATCGAAGGCGTCACCGCCCATGACGCGTCCGCGCAGCTCCTCGAATACCTGGGCAGCCTCGGCCGGAACGAGCTGCTTTAGTTCGCCTTCGAACGCTTGGACGGCGAGTTTCGGGCCAAGCAGTTTTTCGACTACAGCGGCGAGACGCCCGAGGACGGAGGCGGCACCGAAGTAGTCCTTCCGATCCTTGGTCACGAACAGATAGGGGCGCAGATCGACGTCGGCCAAGGCCGGTGACAGCCGCGCCCAAGCCCGAATCGCGTCGGCTGCCTTCCATTCCGTCAGGATGGCGCTGTCCTTGGAGTCCGGCACGGCGGTCGGCTTGGCGTCATCGGTGGAACTGATTTTCGGCCCGGTCCGCTTCGCTTTGGGTGCTGGCTTCTCCTCCGATGCGGCGGTTTCAAGCGCTGCCAAATCTACGCAGCGGCCGTCCGGATCGCGGGCGGCGGCGCTGGCGATCTGATCGAACAATCTGGAGAGGAAACGTTCTGCCAGCATGAGCTTCGCGAGGACGGGCAGCTTCACCTCATCTCCAAAACCGCGGGCGAGCGCGGTCTGATGGCGCAGCAGCAGGGTGTTCAGGAAGCGCTTGATCTGCCGCGGATTGCCCTGAGTGCCGCTGGCCAGGATCGGACCAATCTGGTCGCTCAGGGTGAGCGCATTCTGGACCTGGCCGGCTTTGTCACCCAAGGCGGTCTTGACGGTCTGCGCGTCGAGCCCGGCCGTCTTCCAGGGCCGTTTGAGCAATTCACGCGCGACGGCGATGAGCGCCGAGTAAGCGGGATCGTCCTCTCCCAACTCGGCGCCGATGAGCAACAGGGTGACGTAGATGCGGGTTTCGGTCTCGCCCAAGGCCGGAATTCGGAACGGGATCTGGATCAGCTTTTCGAGATAGTTGCGTGCATAGTCACGGGGGCCGGTCGTGTCCGGAAGCTCGGGGAAATGCTTGCGCACCGAATATTCGATCATCGCCTCGTCGGCTGCGACGATGAACGCGGTGCGAGCGGTAAAGACGAACAGTCGGACGGCTTCGAGCGTCTCGATTGCCGTGTCTGGCAGGCAGCGGTCAAGATCGTCGATGAGTACGATCAATTGCTTGATACCTGCCTGCTTGAGCAGATCGTCAAAAGCCTTCCGGAAGGCTTCGATCTCCTCCGGGACATTCTTCGACTCTCCGGGTTTCAGCAGACCCTGCACACCATCGATCGCTTTGTCGTAATTCTCCTGCGTAGCGAGTTTCGAGGGATCGGAGAAGATTCCCTTCAAGGTGCCCACCACCGCGCCGATCTGATCGGCTGTGGGAATGCCGGTGAACGCGGTGAAAGCGAGACCGCCCCCGTGCCGCGCGATCTTCAGCCAGTCGATCCGCCGGAAGATGTCCTTCACGGCCACGCCGGCCTGGGTGAGCATCGGCCGCTTTTCGATAAGCCCGGTAACGATGCCCTCGATCAGCGCGATCTTGGCGTCTTCGAACCCTTGGAAACGCCAACCGTTAAATTTGATGCAGAGCACATCCTCATCAGAACTGAGGCCGTTCTCTATCATCTCCAGGATGCTGGATTTGCCCGCGCCCCAGTCGCCGTGAACCCCGATCGTTACGGCACGCTCGGGCTTCTCGCGCAGGAGCTCGATAATGGTCTTTGCGATCGCCTCGTTGTTGAGGAGATCGACCTTTGTCTCATTATCAGTGAGAATCATCCGCCCCGATTCCTCCCCGCGATTCGCAGCGGTTGTATAGTAAGTCCCGCACGCAATACTGCCGGAATATTCAGGGGATCGCTATGTGTTATGCAATGGAATCACGCTCGGGTCGCGAATAGCTTTTGCGCTTCAGGCAGGGGTGTCGCTTTCGGGAATGCCTCCAGCCGGTTCGACCAGATGCTCAACCAGGCGGCGGGCGCTACCGGACAGGCTGGCCTGGTCACGGATGCAGCGGCTGCGCGTGATCGGCGGCGTCGTCCTGACTACTGCGCTCAACTTCGTCGTCACCGCCAACGGCGTGCCCGCCTTGTACACGCCGCTCGCCCAAACACTGGCGGATGGCTCAGGCCTGCCTCTTTTGACGGTGCTGATGGCGCAAATCATCGGGTACGCGACGCCTCTCTTGCCGTACCAGGCATCGCCCATCGTCGTCGCTATTGGCATGGGCAAAGTGCCGGCCCGCGACGGAATCATCCTGTGTCTGACGCTGGCCGCCCTGACGTTCGCTGTGCTCGCGCCCCTCGACTGCTTGTGGTTTCGAATGCTCGGGCTGATGCATGGATAGTCGCGGGTCGTCGATCCAAAGGTCGACACCCCCGGACGTCGCCTCGCAGATATTGCACCTCGCACATTCCCACGAAATTAGTCGTGGTTTAGAGTGCTATAGCGTAGACGTAGTGCTCATCATCGTCGGGCGCGGCCCGCCAAATACCGCCGATTACCGCACAAATTGGTCAGTTATCTGTTTGATTATCAAATAGATAGCCCTGTATTGAGTGTTCAATCTGCTTACAGGGGTTCTCGCATACCCTGCCAGTCACATGCCCCTTCGCAATACCCGCCGATAGCACGCGATGGCGTGAACAGCGGCTCGCTCATTGGGTTCGTCCCCAACAAGACAACTCAGTGCCTATCAAGCGTAGTGCTTCCCCTCCAAGGCCGATACTAAGTCGCATTCCATCTGGTCGTGGGTCTTGGTTTATCCGGCCATTGGCCGTACATTATCCTCTAATTTTGGAGGCGACTATGGCTGAAGCAGCAAAAGGACCCACATCTGGTCGTGTTCGAGGCGAGCGCCTTGAGACACGCGTAACCGCTGACCAGAAGCGCCTGATCGAACACGCCGCAGCCTTGCAGGGCCGCTCGGTGACGGATTTCGTTCTGTCGAGCCTTCAGGATGCGGCGCGGCGCGCCATCGACGAATATCAGCGTTTGGAGCTTTCGGTGCGGGACAGCCAGGCCTTTGTGCAGGCCCTGATCGAACCGCAGCCCGTCAACGAAAGGCTGAGTGATACGGTTCGCCGTTATCGTGAGAGAACAGGCGTCTAACGCGTGGGAGAGGCGGATGACATCCTTCGGGTCGAGCTTCTCGGCCCGCAACATGACCGCTCAGGTTTCGCGAGTGGTGTGGAACCACTCGACCGATATTTTCAGACGCAGGCTGGACAGGACGCTAGAAAGAAGATGGCAGCGCCGTTCGTCCTTGTGCTGAAGGACGGCAGCATTGCCGGGTATTATACGCTCTCGTCGACGGCGGTGCGGCTTCCTGAACTGCCGGAGGCCGCTGTCCGAAAGCTGCCACGCTACCCCCTGATCCCGGCGACCTTGTTGGGGCGTCTTGCTGTAGATCAGCGTTGCCAAGGAAAAGGATACGGCCGCTTTCTTCTCGCGGATGCGCTCTATCGGGCTGTGCGTAGCGAGATCGCGTCCTTTGCGGTGGTCGTGGACGCCAAGGATGAGAGCGCTAAACACTTCTATGAGCGTGAGAGCTTTTTACCGTTTCCGGATCAGCCGATGAAATTGTTTCGGCCGATGGCGGATATTGAAGCATTGTTCAAATGAGCGCTACAGCTTGCTAAAGAGATTTCGAAGTGACCCGAAGATTATCGTGCCAGCCAGCGGCTTCTCAAACAACGCAAGCAGAGGTTACTTCGGTTATGAGCGGGACAACAACGAGCGTTGAACAGCAGCAAGCGGTGTGGTCAGCATGGAAATGGCCCGTCTAAGGGTCCGGAGGGGTGGAATGGCCGGCGAGGAGCACGTATCCGTTGCGGTAAGAGATGATTTCGTCGCCCGACAGACCAAGGCGAAGCCGGTGCCTGCTCTTGCGGAGCTGTTGTGGAACAGCCTTGACGGAGATGCCACTGAGGTATCGGTCGAGTTCGCGCACGACGATCTTGCAGGCGGGATGTCGAAAATCGTCGTCTATGATAATGGCGACGGATTCTCCCGCGGTGATGCCCGTGCTCTGTTCGGCAATCTCGGCGGCTCTTGGAAGCGCCACATCCGACAGACAAAGCGGAATCACCGCCTGATCCACGGTCAGGAAGGGCGCGGGCGTTACAAGGCATTCGCTCTCGGGCAGTCCGTCACTTGGAAGGTATGCTATGATGAGCCGTCCGGAAGAAAGGCGTTCGAAGTCCGGCTCTTGGAAGCCGATCTCACTGACGTCATTATTAGCGAAGAAGTGCCAGCGCCCGAACGTTCCACAGGCGTCATCGTCGAAATTAATGACCTCCGGCGTGATTTTAGAACCTTCGAGAGCGAAGACGGCATTCAGGATCTGAATGAGATTTTCGCGCTCTATCTGATGAACTATCGAAGCGTCTCGATCTCCGTCGCCGGCCAAAGGCTGGACCCCGAGAAGGTGATCGCCAGCCATCACAAAATGCCACTGCCACCGATCGAAAAAGATGACGGCGTGCTTCACGATGTCGAGCTTGAGGTTATCGAATGGCGGACAGATGCACGGCGCATCCTCTATCTCTGCTCCGCAAGCGGCTTTCCATTCGATCAGGTCGAGACGCGCTTCCATATTCCCGGCTTCTCTTTCTCCGCATATCTGAAATCCAGCTACGTCGATGAATTGCACAACGAGGAACGTGTTGCGCTCTCGGAGATGGACCCCTTACTGAGCGCGGCCGTGGAAAATGCCCGCACCTCGATCAAGGACTATTTTCGTGAAAAATCGGCGGAAAAGGCCCGGTCTCTGGTAGATGAGTGGATTGCCGAGGACGTTTATCCCTATCGGGGTGTGCCCCAAAACGCGGTCGAAAAGGTCGAGCGACAGGTTTTCGATATCGTGGCGGTTCAGGTTCAGGAACTCGCACCCGATCTTGGTGTCAGCTCAGCAAAGGCCAAAGCGCTGCACCTACGTATGTTGCGCAACGCAATTGAACGCGGACCGGAGGAGTTGCAGCTCATCCTGAAGGAAGTGCTGGACCTTCCGGCGCGCAAGCAGAAAGAACTTGCGAACCTACTCCAGGAAACGACGCTGTCAGCGATCATCACCGCCGCTAAGACCGTTGCCGATCGGCTGAAATTTATATCCGCGCTAGAGTCGATTGTCTTTGATCCCGAAACCAAAGGTCGCTTGAAGGAGCGCACCCAGCTTCACAAAATCCTTGCCGAAAACACCTGGGTATTTGGCGAAGAGTATAACCTGTGGGTGAGCGACAAGGATCTTCGTCGCGTCCTCGAAAAGCATCGGGACCATCTCGATCCGAATATCTCGATTGATGAGCCCGTGAAAGTGATTGGCAAAGCGCGCGGCATCATTGACCTGATGTTCTCTCGCTCAACGCGACGGCATCGCGCCAACGACATCGAGCACATGATCGTCGAACTTAAGGCGCCGAAGGTGAAGATCGGCGCTGACGAAATCACGCAAGCAAAAAAATATGCAATCGCCGTCACATCAGACGAACGGTTTTCGACCGTCGACGGTGTGCGCTGGCACTTTTGGCTGGTCTCCAACGCCTATGACGACTTCGCAAAGCATGAGATGGAAAGTGGTCCGGATCGCGAGCGCCGCCTGATCGCACGGGGGCCACGACATATCGTCGGCATCAAGACGTGGGGCGAATTCATCGAGGAAAATCGGGCTCGGCTTCAGTTCTTCCAAGAGCACTTGCAGCACTCCGCTGACGAGGGCACCGCGATCAAGTATTTGCAAGAAAAGCACAGCCAATTTTTGGAAGGCGTCATCGTCGAAGACGCCGAAGACGATAGTGACGAGCAGCCGGAGGCTTTGGCATCGGCAGCGGCTAAACATGCACACCTGCCCCCCTCCGAAGGAAGCGTTGGCGCTGTGGCTGGAGGCCAGCCCTAAATCGGCGGAAGCGTGGAGACCAGAATGGTGCGAACAACATATGAAGATGTGAATAATAAATTGAACCCTTGGGGGACATGGGGTGGTAGAACACGCTAAAAACTATCGCGTGCTGTTTGTAAGCGAACAAAACCTTTTGCACACGATCGAATCCGGAACGATTGCAATCGCGCCCAGCTCAGATAGCTGGAATGACTTTGGCGAGCGTATTCTCATAGAGGTGGTGATCCAGCCAAGACGTAATGCGGAATTCAGTAATGAGCGCTTAGCGTTCCGCGGATTTTTCGGTTTTCTCGATAAGCAGGGCGACAAGTCCGACACGCAGCAACTGCGCGAGCTTGTTAATCGGGATTCGACGCCGATCTCGGACGAAAAGGTGCCGGACTATTTCACGATGCTGCCCGACATGGAGAGTTATCGGCGAATCGTCGGCCAGCTTGGACCGGACGAAGCGCGCATCGTGTTGCGGGCGATTAACGACATGGTCGAGGTGGACGACCGGCCCGCTGGCAGACCTTGGCTAAGGGCGGCCCGAGCGAGCCGCATCTTCCTCAACGCATTCCTGCGCCAAAGCGAGCCCTATTTCGCCTGGAAGAATGCGGCGCCAATCCTGCGCGGCATAGAATATGAGGAGCTTGACCGGATTTCCAAGGGCTTGCGCATCCAGTTCCAGCTAGCAGGGCGACCCAACGCGCATGATCTCAAATTCCGTTTCGCGCATGGTGACAAGGTGCTGCCCCAACGCTTTGCGATCGTGATCGGCAAGAATGGCGTCGGCAAGAGCCAGACACTGGCGCAGATCGTCGATGGTGCGTTGCTAGGCAAATCAAAGCTGACCGATCTCGACGGTGATCGCCCAGTGTTCAATCGGATTCTCGGCTTCTATCCATCCGCCTCGATATCGTCGGTGTTTCCGAGCGACCGCCGCAAGCGCGCGCGTTTCTGGTATCGACGCTTTTCGATGGTGAGCGGGCGGTCGCGGCAAACTACTAGTGACCTCATCATTCAACTCGCGCGCAGCGTAGAGGGCATTGCCGGGCAGAGCCGCTATGAGATTTTCCTGAAAGCGATCAGCGCGATCGAGGGTTATAGAGAACTGGTATTGCGCGCTAAGGCTGGTGACCGCGGCCCGGTATCCATTATCCACCTAAACCGCGGCGGAGAACAGGAGAAGGTTGAGCGCTATGCCTCGATCAACATAAGTGCCGAACCGGTCCGCATGATCGAGGGCAAGACCTATCCGCTCAGTAGCGGGGAACTCAGCTTCCTGCGCTTTGCTGCGCTGGC
>QFNE01000069.1 GCA_003240735.1 Paracoccus denitrificans
ATCGCCACCATCGGCAGGGACAGCAGCTGGCCCATCGTGATCCCCCAGACCGGGCCGCCCAGGACGTGGCCCCACGGGTTCGCGGCCGTGACGAACTGGGCGTCGGCCTGGCGGAAGAACTCGACGACGAAGCGCGCCAGGCCGTATCCGGCCAGGAAGACCCCCAGCGCCAGGCCCGGCCGGCGCAGCCCGCCGGCCCGGACCAGCAGCAGCAGGACCAGCCCCAGCAGCAGCCCCTCGAGCCCCGCCTCGTAAAGCTGGCTGGGGTGGCGCGCGCAGGGGCCGGTGATGCCTGGGCAGTTCTGCGCGGCCTCGCCGGGGAAGATCACCCCCCAAGGCGCGGTGGTGGGGCGGCCCCACAGCTCGGCGTTGATGAAGTTGGCGATCCGCCCCAGCAGCAGCCCCGCCGGCGCGGCGACGGCAAGCGCGTCGGCCAGATGCAGCGGCGCGATCCGGTTCCGGCGGGCATACAGCCACGCCGCGATCACCACCCCCAGGAAGCCGCCGTGAAAGGACATGCCGCCCTGCCAGACCTTCACGATCTCGGCCGGGTGGGCGAGATACAGCGCCGGTTCATAGAACAGCACGAAGCCCAGCCGGCCGCCGATGATGACCCCGGCGACGATCCACGTCAGCAGCTCTTCGACCCTGGCCGGCGGCATTGGCGCCGTGCCACCCCACAGGCCCGGCCGCCGCATCAGCGCCACGATGATCCGCCAACCCAGCAGCAGGCCGACCAGATAGGCCATCGCGTACCAGCGCAGCGAAAACTCGCGCCCGGCCAGCGTGATCGTGAAAATCTCGGGCGAGATGTCGGGAAACGGGATCATGGGGCCTCGGGCGTTGGCTGGCCCGCTGCTTGGCCGGGCGCGGCCGGGCTGTCAACCGCGCGGCCCGCGGCGTCGCATTGAACCTGCGCGCGGGCGGGCCCATATTGCAGGCCGGACGAGCCCGGCACAGGCGGGCGCGCGACAGCATTGAGGACTGCCAGGATGAACGAACCGAAATCGGGCCAGAACCGCTTTTTCGACGACATGTCGCGGCTGATGACCAACGCGATGGGCGTGGCGCAGGGCGCCAAGGACGAGGCCGAAACGGCGATGAAGGGCTGGGTCGATCGCTGGCTCGCCGACCGCAACTTCGTCACCCGCGAGGAATTCGAGGCCGTGCGCGAGATGGCGATCAAGGCGCGGACCGAAAATGCCGAGCTGCGCGCGATGATCGACGGCCTGCGCGCCAGCGGCGTCTGGAACGACCCGCAGGGCTGACCCTGCCATGAAACGGCCGCCGGCCCATTGGCGCGGCGGCTGTTTTTCGTCATCGCGGCGAGGCCGGCGGCGAGACCCTCAGGCCTCGCCCGTCTCCATCCCGCGCTCGCTTGCCATGCGGCGCATCCGTTCCTGCAGCTTTTCGAAGGCGCGGACCTCGATCTGCCGGATCCGCTCGCGCGAGACATTATAGCGGGTAGCCAGCTCTTCCAGGGTGATCGGGTCGTCGCGCAGCCGGCGTTCGGTCAGGATGTCCTTCTCGCGGTCGTTCAACACGTCCATCGCGGCGGTCAGCATCGAGCGGCGCTGGTCCAGTTCGTCAGCCTCGGCGTACGCCTCGGCCTGGTTGGCATCCTGGTCTTCCAGCCAGTCCTGCCATTGCGCGGTGGAATCGCCGTCCGCCGACCCGACCGTCGCGTTCAGCGAGGCGTCGCCGCCCGACAGGCGGCGGTTCATGTCGACCACCTCCTGCTCGGTCACGTTCAGGTCGTGCGCGATCCTTGCCACGTTTTCCGGGCGCAGGTCGCCTTCCTCCAGCGCGCCCAGCTTGGACTTGGCCTTGCGCAGGTTGAAGAACAGCTTCTTCTGCGCCGAGGTGGTGCCCATCTTCACCAGGCTCCACGACCGCAGGATGTATTCCTGGATCGAGGCCCATCTTCACCAGACTCCACGACCGCAGGATGTATTCCTGGATCGAGGCGCGGATCCACCACATCGCATAGGTGGCAAGGCGGAAGCCCTTCTCCGGGTCAAAGCGCTTGACCGCCTGCATCAGGCCCACGTTCGCCTCAGAGATCACCTCGGCCTGCGGCAGGCCGTAGCCGCGGTAGCCCATGGCGATCTTGGCCGCGAGGCGCAGGTGCGAGGTCACGAGCTTGTGCGCGGCCGCGCTGTCCTCGTGGTCCACCCAGGCCTTGGCGAGCATGTACTCTTCTTCCGGTTCCAGCAGCGGGAACTTGCGGATTTCCTGAAGATAACGGTTCATCCCCTGTTCGGGGCTGGGGGCCGGAAGGTTGGTGTAGCTGGCCATCGGTGTCCTGCAATATGGCCGAATCGGGCATCGGCGCGGGCAATCTAGCGGGTGTCGGCGTAACCGAGTGGAAACGCCAGTGGGGCGCCTCGGGTTCCTGAGCGTTTCACTTCGCCGCCGTGGCGTCACCGGCCCCGTGCAGCGCGCCCAGCAGCGCCGCCATGTCGGGCGGCAGCGGGCTGTCGAAGGCGAGCCAGCGGCCGTCGTCGGGGTGGGCAAACCCCAGATGCGCGGCGTGCAGCGCCTGGCGCGGGAAGGCCGCGACCTCGGCCGCCGCCGCGCCCAGCGCCCGGGTCGAGGCGCGCCGCGCGCCGCCGTAGACCGGGTCGCCGATCAGCCCGAGGCCGCAATAGGCGAGATGCACGCGGATCTGGTGGGTGCGGCCGGTCTCGAGCCGGCATTCGACCAGCATCGCCGCGGGCGGGGTGCCGAAGGCCTCGCGCATCACAGCCCGGGTCACGGCGTGGCGGCCGCGCTCATGGCTCACCGCCTGGCGCTGGCGGTCGGCGGGGTGGCGGCCGAGGCGGGTGGCGATCCTGAGCACGCCTCCCGGCTCGAAGCTGACCCCGGCAAGGCCGCGCAGCCGCGGGTCGGCCGGGTCGATGACGCCGTGGGCGAGGGCGAGATAGCGGCGGGCGGCCGAGTGA
>QFNE01000070.1 GCA_003240735.1 Paracoccus denitrificans
GCGACCCTGGAATCGAACCAGGCATGGGTCTCCCCGGCGGAGTTACAGTCCGCTGCCGCACCTTGCAGCACGTCGCCCGACGCCGGGGGTGATTAGCCGGGGGGAAATCCGCGGTCAAGCGGCATTTCCGCATTTCCTGCGGCTTGGGCTCCGGCGCCGGTCTTGTGGGCGCGCTACTCTTGCCTCAGCGCGCGGGACAGCGCAGGAAGGACCAGTATTCTTCATGAGGTTCTGATGGCGCAGCCGCCCCAAAAGTCGCGCAAACCATCCTGGGTGATCGACAAGGAACGCGCCCGCCGGGCTGCGTCTGCCGAAACCGTCTGGCTGTTCGGTCTGCACGCGGTACGCGATGCGCTGACGAACCCGGACCGCGTCAAGCTGCGACTGGTGCTGACCCGAAACGCCGCCGACCGCCTGGCCGAGGCAATGGACACCCCCCTGCCCGAGCATGAAATCGTCGACGCGCGCAGCTTCGACAAATCCGTGCCCCTTGCCCCCGACAGCGTCCACCAAGGCGCCGCGTTGGAGGTCAAGCCCCTTGCGTGGGAGAAGCTGTCCGACATCGCGGCCGCGGGGCGTCCGGGCAGTCTGCCGCTGATCGTTGCGCTGGACCGGGTCACCGACCCCCACAACGTGGGGGCGATCCTGCGTTCGGCCGAGGTGTTCGGCGCGCGCGCCGTCGTCGCGACCGCGCGCCATGCCGCGCCGGAAACGGGCGCGCTGGCCAAGACCGCGTCCGGCGCGTTGGAGCGTCAGCCCTATCTGCGCGTCACCAATCTGGCCGACGCCTTGGTCGAGCTTCAGAACATGGGCTATGCCATCGTCGGTCTTGCGGGCGAGGTCGAGGACGATCTGGAAACCGTTCTTGACGATATCGGCGACCGTCCGATCTGTCTGGTTTTGGGCGCAGAAGGTCCGGGGCTGCGCGACAAGACGCGCGACACGTGCGACCGGCTTGCGCGGATCGCCTTCGCGGCCGACTTCGGTTCGCTCAATGTCTCGAACGCGGCGGCCGTGTCGCTTTATGCGGCCAGCCGCCGCCTGTCTCGGCCCAAGGCCTGATGAGGTAGGGCTGGGTGCGTCGGCCTGACCACACCAGTTTTCACATGGGCGCGACGATTCGCGTCGGGCGGTTGCGCTTGGGTCGGGCGGGTGTCAGATCGATTGGCATGCCAACCTCGACGATGCCCGCGCCGCAGACCGCCATGAAGCTGTTCGATCCCTGCAAAATCCTAGCCCTCGGCCTTGGTGCGTTGGCGCTGACCGAAACGGCGCGTGCCGATGACTGGGCGCTGTCCGGCCTGGATCCTGTCGAGCTGCGTCAGGGTGCCGAAGAGCCCGGTCGCCCGGATATTTCGACACGCTGGCAGGGGAAGATGTGGTTGTTCGTTCAGGAACGAAATCGCGCGTCGTTCGAGGCCAACCCCAAAACTTACGCGCCGGCTTTGGGTGGAGCCTGCCCGCTGTCGCTGATTGACGGCGCGCCCCAGCCCGGTGACCCGCATCTGGCCGTCGTGATCGACGGGCGGGTCTATCTTCCGGCCACGCGCCAGTCGCGGGAAAGGCTGCTCGCGGACCCCAAGGGCGTCATCAAGGCGGCCCAAGCAGCAAGCAAGTGATTTCAGCAAGTCACATTCCCGTGATATCGTTGGAACTTAATCGATCTGATGTACATTTGTATCTCGAACCTGACCTCGGAACGGTCATGTTCTGATCACTGTCCCTCGTTCCGCCACTTGCGCCCGGTCTTTGTGACCGGGCGCTTTTTCTTTCAGCAATCGGCATCGAAAGGACGTCATCATGAACCAACAGACCGACATCGCCCGCATCGCACGTGACACCAAGGTCATCG
>QFNE01000071.1 GCA_003240735.1 Paracoccus denitrificans
TATAATATACCCATAACAGTGGACACGCGAATTAGTGTAGTACCTACTTTTAGGACACCCTCACCATTTGTATCCCTGTTTATAAACACACCCCTAAGTAACACCTTTTTCTTGGACACCCTCTTCCAAATGTGATATTCTAATCACAGAAATGGAGGATTTCATGAGCAGAAAAATTTTTACTGAGGAACAACAACAGTTACTTCGTCAAAACCCTTATATCTACAGTGTTACTGATACAAGGATCAATCTTACTAAGGAATTCAAGGAGATATTTCTGGCAGAATATAAATCTGGTACTTCTCCAAGAAAAATCCTTGAAGATCACGGTTTTGACATTAGTATCATCGGAGAACGCCGCATATGGAGCATCTCCAATCACATCCGTACCGAATATAAAAAGTACGGCGAATTTCACGAAGGCTACAGGCCTCGTAGTGTACCAGCTGCTGATGCTTCCGATGACACCGGTTCAAAAAACAACTCAGATGCTGACAAAATCAAGCAACTGCAACAGGAAGTAGATTACCTGAAACAGGAAATGGAGTTCTTAAAAAAAATTTCCTCAATCAGAACTACAAGGAAGTAGGTGCATTGCTCATGAACGATTCTTCCTGTATTTTTGAAATAATCTACAATACCATGCAACAAAGTCATAACACCATGTCCATAAAAACACTTTGTGCTATGGCCGGAGTCTCCAGAAGCGGTTATTATGCATGGCTGAATGCCGCCCCGGCAAGAGCGCAGCGGGAACAGCAGGACAGAGAGGACTTTGAACAAATCCTTACTGCATATAAAATGCACGGTTATTCCAAAGGCGCAAAAGGCATCTATATGGCTCTTCTTCACATGGATCCACCCGTGGTTATGAATCTCAAAAAGATCCGGCGTCTGATGGATAAATTCAATCTGTCATGCCCTTATAGAGGTCCTAATCCTTACAGGCGGATGGCAAAAGCCCTTAAAACCAGCAGTGTCGCAGATAACCTGCTTCAACGTGAATTTGAAGCATATGGTCCACGGATCGTCCTGCTGACAGACATCACCTATCTGCCCTATAATGGCACATTTGCCTATTTATCTACTGTCCTGGATGCCTTTACTAAGCAGATACTGTCCTATGTGCTCAGTCCATCACTAGAGGTTGATTTCGTTCTGGAAACCATCAATAAACTGGTAGAATATCATGGAGTGTCCCTGCAGGCTGAAACCATCATCCATTCGGATCAGGGTTGTCATTATACAAGCCACAAATTTATCAATATCCTGTATGACAAAAAACTGCGCCAATCCATGTCACGCAAGGGAAACTGCTGGGACAACGCCCCACAGGAAAGTTTCTTCGGCCACATGAAAGACCATATCAAGCCTGAGCTTGCTGAATGTACATCATTTGCTGATGTTCAGGTCATCATTGATAACTACATTGATTATTACAACAACCGGCGGTATCAATGGCATCTTGCCAGGCTGTCGCCTAATGAATTCTACAAATTTGTTACTACTGGTAAATATCCTCTGGATATTCCGAATATTCCTGCCATGCCAGCCATAAAAAAGGATCCTAAAGAGCTTGGTGCATCGGCAGTTGATATAGATGATAATAAATAAACCAACTGAATATCACACTGGATGGGATGGTATGTCCATTTACGTGGATACCGAAAATGTCATGTGTCCACTTCTGTGGGGAACCAAACCAGGGAATGTCCAAAATCAAGGATATCACTTTAGTGTAGGTGTCTAAAAAATAGGCACTACACTAATTCAAAATGTCCTTGACAAAGGGGACAGTTTA
>QFNE01000114.1 GCA_003240735.1 Paracoccus denitrificans
AGCTGGACGACGAGGTGATCTCGCTGCGCGCCGAGGTGAAAAGCCTCGAGCACCGGGTGAGCGAGATGGAGAAGCTGATCCGCGCCTCGCGCTGACCCCTCCCCGGGCCTCACGATCAGGGCGCGCCTCTCGGGGCGCGCCTTTCATGTTGCGGACGGGCGGACCTTCCTGTATGTTTCTCCGGAAACCGAAAGGGACCGACTCATGAGCAGGATCACCGCACTCGTCACCGTCGCGCTGCTGGCCGCGACCTCCGCCTCGGCCCAGGACGCGCAGAACGCGCAGGGCGGCGGGAAGGCCGTGACCGCCGCGCCGCCGCCCGTCACGACCAGCACGCTTCCGCCCGCGCCGGCCCCGGCCGGCCCGAAGGCCGCCGATGCGGGGACCGCCGGCTCGTCCGGGACGGCCGAGGCCGGAGCCCGCGAGGCGGGTCAGGTCGGGGCGTGGCGGATCCTGTGCGGCGCCGACGCGGGCGCCGGCTGCGTCGCGCGGCGCTCGACCTCATCCTGAGCGCCCCCTCCGCGGAGGGGGAGCCTGCCGTGATGACGGTCACCTCGAACATCATGATGGCCGTCGCGCCCGGGTTCTCGATCTCGGAATCGCCGGAGACCGCCCTGACCCCGTTCTGGCACGCCAACCTGCAGGTCTGTGGCACCGTCTGCATGGGCGGGAACCTGATCGACACCGGGCGGCTCTCGGCCGCGAAGGCGCCTGCCGTGGTCATGACGCGCCCGGACGGCAGCCTGACGGGTGTCGGGTTCTCGACGGAGCGGATGGGCGAGGTTCTCGAGAAGATCCGCGTCGCGTCCGCGCCGGCGGCCCGGCCTCGGAGCCCGCGCCCGCTGCCTCGGAGCCCGCGCCCGCCGCCGGTCAGCCCGCCGCAGCGCCCGCTGATCCCGCCGAATGAGCCGGGCCGACACGGACCTGGCCGTTGAGGCGAGGGTGGCGAATGAGCGCCCGTCCGCGGTCGTCGCCTACGCGCTCTGGGCGCTGCTCGGATATCTCGGGGCGCACCGGCTCTATCTGCGCCGGTTCGGATCCGGCCTGAGC
>QFNE01000072.1 GCA_003240735.1 Paracoccus denitrificans
CCGGAGTGTATGCCCGGCGTCGCGCGCACCGGAGGGGGTGGACGACGCCGGCGGCAGTGGCCCGGGGCTTATCGTGTCCGCTGCGTTCTTACTGTGAGGCAGGTGAGCGCTCGCCGAGCGCTTGCTTCCCATCGCCGGAGGCCTCCGCCTCCAGCCCCATCGAAGGAGAGCGCCATGCTCCGTCCTCGCCACACCCGACCCGCCCTGCTCCTCACGGCCGGCCTCACCTCGCTGGCCCTGCTCACCGGCTGCGCCGACGGGGACCCGGCCCCCGGCGCGGCCGCGACCACCGCGGCCGCCACGACCGCGGCCGCGACGTCCTCCGCTCCGACCACTCAGGCCGCGTCGTCGTCCCCGGCGTCGTCACCGCGCACGTCGTCGGCCGCCGCCTCCTCCTCGGCGAAGGCCTCCGACGCCGCCGCCGCTGCCTCGTCCTCCGCGGCCGCGGCCAGCGCGAGCGAGGCCGCGGAGTCCTCCCGGGCGGCCGAGGCGGAGGCGTCCCGCGAGGCGGAGGCCGAAGCGGAAGCCGCCCGTGCCCGCGAGGCGGAGGAGTCGGCCGCCGCGGAGGCGGAACGCGAGGCTGAGGCGGCTGCCGCCGTGGAGGAGGACTCCTCCACGACGGCGGGCGAGGGCACCGTGAGCTCGGGGCAGGCTGTGCGAGCGGCCAAGAACTACCTCGAGGTCCTGCCGTTCTCTCGGGACGGGCTGGTCCACCAGCTCGTGGCGGGTGACGGCTACTCTGACGCCGATGCGGCGGCCGCGGTGGACTCCCTCACCGTGGATTACGAGGCCCAGGCCCGTCGTGCGGCCCAGAACTACCTCGATATCCTGCCGTTCTCGCGGGACGGTCTCGTCCACCAGCTGATCGCCGGTGACGAGTACTCGGATGCCGACGCGGCGGCAGCCGTCGACTCGCTGACGGTGGATTACCAGGAGCAGGCGGCGCGCGCCGCCCAGAACTACCTGGACGTCATGCCCTTCTCGCGTGATGGCCTCATCCGCCAGCTGATGGACGGGGACGACTACTCCGCCTCCCAGGCCGAGTACGGGGTGGACGCCGTCGGCCTCTGACCCTCGGCCGGCTCCGGGGGCACGACACCCCGCATCGCCCACGGGCATGCGGCGTGTCGTGCCTCCGAAGCGCTGGACTGGGCGGCGCTGGGCTGGGTTGGGCAGGAGGCAGTCGGCGACGGCGGCGGCCCGGGCCCGGCCCGCCCGTCCGCAGGTCGGCTCTCCGGCGGTGCGCGCCGCGCGGCTTACCCTGACCGCATGGAACACATCGACGAGACCGCCCTGCCGGCACCTCAGGACCGCGTGGCCACCGCGAGCCGGGAGGTCGACGCACCGGCCGGCGTCGTCTTCGAGCTGATCGCGGACCCGGCCCGCCAGCTCTGGCGCTGGGAGGTCGAGGGGATCAGGGACGAGCCGCGCTGCCGCGTCACCCACACCTACGACTGGACCGAGCTGACCGACCCGGGCCGCATCCGCCGCGCCCTGCGCACCGGCCCCGAGCAGCTGCGGGCGTCGATCGACCGGCTCGCCGAGCTGGCCCGGACGCAGCCCCAGGCCTGAGCGGCTCCTCCGCCCCGCGGCTCAGCCGTTGAGGCGCTCCCCGCTCTCGGCGTGGAACAGGTGCACGCGCGCCGGGTCCGGCACCACGTGGACCACGGCGCCCTTCTCCGGGGCCGTG
>QFNE01000073.1 GCA_003240735.1 Paracoccus denitrificans
CAAAAGCCGGTCCGCGCCTTCGTCGCCGAACACGCGCTCTCGGCCGGCTATGCGCTGGCTTCGCAGGCGGACCGGATCATCCTGCCGCGCACTGGTGCCGTCGGCAGCATCGGCGTCGTCGCCCTGCATACCGACATGAGCAGCGCGCTGGATCAGAAGGGCATCGCCGTCACCCTGGTCCATGCCGGGGCGCGCAAGGTCGATGCGAACCCCTGGCAGCCGCTGCCGGCAGTCGTGCGCGATCAGATGCAGGCGGAGCTTGAGAACCTCCGTGTGCTCTTCGCCCGGACCGTGGCCGATGGCCGTGGCGACCGGATCGACGCCGCGCGGGCGCTCTCCACCGAAGCCGCCGTGTTCCGCGGCGAGGCGGCCGTCCTTGCCGGTCTTGCCGACGAAGTGGCCGATCCCGTCACCGCCTTCCGCGCTTTCGCCGCCGCGCCCTGCGACAGCCGTCCCACCACACACCGCCACATCACCCCGAAAGGAAAGGCCCCCCCGATGAGCACCGACTCCGATGATGATCCGCCGGCCGCTTTGCAACAGCCCGCCGCCGCGCCGGCACCGGCCGCGTCCCCTGCAGCCGAGACACCGGGCGCGAACGCGATGCCCTCAGTCGATGCCATCCGCGCCGAGGCGGCCGAAGTCGCGCAGGTCTGCGCGCAGGCCGCGCGGCTGGGTGTGACCATCGACGCGGCCGATGCGGTCACGCGCGGCCTGAAGCCCGAGGCGCTGCGTGCGAAGGTGCTGGCCGATCTCGCCGCCCGCAGCGATGCCGCCGGGATCGTCGCCACGGCTCCGGCCGCCACAGCCAGGGAGAGCCCGATCGTTGCGGCCGCGAAGAAGGCCGCCGCCGCCTCGCGCTGATCCGACGCCTCTCGATCCCCAAACATTCCGGAGACTGAACCATGCCCGTCCTGACGGAACCGCCCAGCATGGGCGACGTCCTCAAATACGAGGTCAACCCGAACTACACCCGCGAAACCGTGACGCTGCTGATGGGCATGCCCTATCCAGCCGGGTCGGTCCTCGGCAGGATCACCGTCAACGGCAAGTACACCCTCTCGGCCGCGACCGGCGCAGATGGTGCGCAGACCGCCGTCGGCGTCCTGCTCTATCCCGTGAACGCCACCCTCGCGGATGCAGTCGGTATCGTCGTGGCCCGCGGCCCCGCCATCGTTTCGCGCGCCGCGCTCGCTTACGAGGCCACGGTCAACGATGCGGCCAAGATCACCGCCAAGCTCGGACAGCTGGCGAGCGCCGGCATCATCGCCCGCGACGGCGTCTGACGGTTCGCGTCACCGACCCTTCACCGCCCACCCCCTTCTCTCCGGAGCCCGTCCATGACCCTCGTCCGCAACCCCTTCGACGCCGGCGGCTATTCGCTGGCCGAGATGACGCAGGCCATCAACATCCTGCCCAACCCCTATACCCGCCTCGCCCAGCTCGGCCTGTTCCGCTTCGAAGGGGTCAGCCAGCGCTCGGTGATCATCGAGCAGTATGAGGGCGTCCTGAACCTGCTGCCCTCGGTGCCGCTCGGCGGCCCGGCCACGGTCGGCACCCGCGAGGGCCGATCGATGCGCAGCTTCGCCCTGCCGTGGATCCCGCATGACGATGTCATCCTGCCCGCCGACATCCAGGGGCAG
>QFNE01000036.1 GCA_003240735.1 Paracoccus denitrificans
CCTTGCGGCAGGATCGCGCCGCACTCCATGCCGTCAATGAGGCCGCACGCGACATGCGCGGGACATCCATCGAGATCACCCATAGGGCCGTGGATGCCGCTGTGGCGCAGATGGATGCCAGCAAGGCCTTCGACAGGGCCGCAGACCGGCTCCTGGGGGCCCTGGAAGCCCATCAGAAGGCCAAGTGGCGCAGAGCGGGCATCATCGCCCTCATCGGGGCGCTATGCGGCGCTGTGGGGTTTCTCATGCGCGAACCCGTGAACAGGTTCACCGTCCTCCGCGAAGCAGGTGTCGAGATCAGCCGCGACGCCTCCGATGCAGCCTGCAGAGACCTCGGCGGCAGAACCATGCCCTCCGGGGAAGAATGGGCCTGTGTCATCTGGCAGGACAAAGCGCAGTGAGCTGTTGAGCAAAGGTCCGGGCCGAACCCGTGAGCGAGCATCAGATCAAGCTGAAGGAGGTTTTCTGGAATAAGGCCATTGCCCTGTTCGCGGCATCCCAAGCAGCTCAAATGGGGGTGCAAACAGCTTTCTGAAGAACCACAGTCAAAAGCAAAATGGGCGAAGCCCTTTCTTGTTCTAAGTTCTTCTTAGTTCAGACCGGTAATTATATAAAAGAATCAACATCATATGGATTTATAAGTGGGGAATGGGGACTGATAAGTGGGAAATGGGGACTGATAAGTGGGAAATGGGGACTGAATCACGGATTGACAGGTGGATAAAAACTCACTGATTGTCCACCTATGATCAAGACTCTGCAAATCGCGGCTGACCGCGCTCACGACGAGACCAAAACAGTGCTGCCTGCCGAGGTGGCGCGCGGGGTCTACATTGAGAATCCGCCAAGCGCCGAAGCCCTCAAGCTGATGCACCTGCTGATCGGCACGGCGGGCGGACGCATGGCCGATGATGTGCGTCACGAGTTGCGGCTGGCAGACATCAAGAAGATCGATGGTATGCGAAACCATACCCGCGCCACGATGCGGAAGCTCTTTGTCGAACTGCGGGGGGCAGTGATTGTCTTTGATGACACTGAAGCTCAATGCGAGATCATCGGCGGGTTTCTGGATCAGGCGACGCTGGATTACCGGCGTGAGGTCAGCGACGATCTCCTAGTCGCCTGGTGGTTCGGCAGAGCCTTCCGTGAGATGGCCGAGAAATCCTGTCACTGGGCTATCCTAGACCGGCAGACAGTATTCGCTCTGTCTTCGAAATACTCGATCCTGCTGTTCCAACATGTCGCCAGCCTGGTGAACCTCAATCATGTTACCAGCAAAACCTTCACCGTGGCCGAATTGCGGGCTGTGATGGGGGTGCCGGAAGGCAAAATACAGCGGTTTGCAGACTTGAATCGCGACGTTCTCAAGCCTGCTATTTCTGAGATTAATCAGACATCACGCATGAAGCTAACTGCTTCGACGAAGAAAATCGGACGCACTGTCACTAGCATTACGATTTCTTGGAGTGAAAAGCCGCAGAAAGGCAAGCAAGACGCTAAGCGTGAACTGGATCGCTCCAAGGTTGGCCGAAAAGTGCGCCGAGATGGAACGGCAGAAATGCCAGCCACCACATTTCCTGAAACTGGCAGCATTGCTTATTCGCCTTACTGGATCGATCTGAAGAGCGCGGCAGGCTGCAATGCAGATAACGCTAAGGTTGCCACCGATTTCCGGCGGTTCTTGAGGGAGCGTGGCATCTCCCGTGATGCTAGCAACATTGAGAAGCTGTTTTCGGATTTCTGCCGAACTGTTGGGAAGGTCTGAAGATGAGCTGGTCCATCAGCCAAGCGGCAAAAGAAACTGGTTTGTCGAAGTCCACCATCAGCCGTGCCATCAAAGCCGGTAGAGTTTCCGCCTTAAGGCAGGATGACGGCGCCTATTTGATTGAGCCGGCCGAACTATTCCGCGTCTACCCTCGTAGGGTTGCGCAACCCTTACCAGATGCGCGTCATGAAGCGGTGCGCAACCCACGTGAAGAAGCCTATGCAACCCCCTTGCATGACGTGGAAATTTTGCAGGTGAAGCTTGCTATGACAGAAGCTCTGCTCCAGCAAGAAAGAGAAAATTCCAAGAAACAGCAGGAGACAGTAGAGGATCTTCGTAGGCGACTGGATGCTGCGTCAGAAAAGGTTCTTGCTCTGGCGCAACCTGTGCAACCGTCAATAGACGCGCGTCATGAAGCACCACGCAACCCTCCGCAACCCCGCCGATGGTGGTCTTGGAAGAAGAGCTGAGGCTTCACCAACAACAAGATCTTGGCAGTTTGACGCACATGTATTAAATATTGGTACAAACTTTTAAAGTAAGGAGCGCCCATGCCCCGCAACACCTCCGTTTCCCTCGGGGAGCATTTTATCGGCTTCATCAGCGCCCAGGTCGAAGCAGGCCGCTATGGCTCTGCCAGTGACGTGGTCCGCGCCGGGCTGCGGCTGCTGGAGGAACACGAAGCCCGCGTTCGAACCCTCCAAGCGGCGCTCGATGAAGGTGACGCCTCCGGGCCTCCCGAACCTCTCGACCTCGCCGCCTTCAAGACTGAGCTGCGCGCCGGACGCGTGGGGTGACCAAGCTCCTCCGCTTCACCCCGGCTGCCCGCGCCGATCTGGCTGGAATCTGGAACTACACCGTCCAGCATTGGGATACGCAGCAGGCCGATCGCTATCTCGAAGAGTTGCACGGTGTCTGCCTGGCCCTTGCCACCGGCGAAATGGTCAGTCGTCCGGTCGATCTGCGCCCCGGAACCCGCAAGGCGCGGTCTGGCTCACATATGGTCTATGTCCGGGAAGGTGCGGACACCCTCGACGTGATCCGCATTCTGCACCAGCGCCAGGACGTTGAGCGCCACCTCTGACGTTCCCCTCACTCAACCCTGAGCCTCCCCTCCTCCCTGTAACGGGTGTTATGCGCCGCGCCAGGCAGGGGGGCGGAATCAGCCAGGGGTTGCAGAGCATAACTTGTGAAACTGCCTATCTAATCAAAATATGTTAAATGAAAACAAAACTCCTGATAAAAAGTTACACAACAAATAAAGAGCCAAATAAGAGAGAATAGCTGCGTTCTTTTTATCTTTGTTGTTATCATAATAAGCATCAGCAAGCGCCATTGTGACTGCTACGCATGCTATAAAATTACCAAAGAAAATGAAGGTGGTGCTTTCTGACGAAAAGTTACCAAGAACGCCATCGCCAGAGTTAACAGAGAGTCCCAAAAGAATGACCACGTATGAAAATAGAATCATTTGAGGCCCTTCATAAGACGCATTGAAGAGCTCAAAGCTGTATTCCGTCCGCTTTATATAAAAATAAGCTATAATAATAATAACGGCAAGGACCATTAATGCCGGGATTACCCATTCTGCATCGCGGCTTATTGTTTGATTCCAAATAAAGTATGTAAAAAATACCAAGGCGTGCGCTGCAATCGACCTTTGGATAAAATTCATAAACATCAGTTTTCCTTTCGTTTAAAATTATGCAGATTTTTTAGATTATAAGTAATTAAATAGATTTGATCTATTTAACGTTTTACAGGTCACCGATCTTTAAAAAATCGGTGACCTGTAAATTAAGCCACGCTGCTAATCTTGAGAATGGCGTCCAAGCGATTTTTCCAATCATTCGAATGGATGATTCTTGCATGATGATAACCATGCTGAATAATATCTCCTTTGCTTAGCTTCGCGAAAGCTGTCCAGTTTTTACTAAAGATATAAATCGCGTTTCCCTTACGGACACACTCTAAAACAACCAATCCACGACTCTTGAAATCATAAGCAATATAGTCTCCAAATCCGCCTTCTCCGACATAAAGCTGGTCAGGATTATAGTTCATAATTGTTTTCTGGCGGTCCAAGATGACTTTCATCGTGGAAGGAGTAGCTTTGATATGAGTGGCCAGGTGATTGCTCAATGCACTCCAGGGAGACTTGCCAGGAGGCAAAAGCTTCCATGCTACCCTTTTCATCTTCAAGGACGGGAATTTGGCCAAATTGCCTTGAACCAGTTCGCACTCTCCACACATCTCCAGCAGCACGTTTGCAGCACTACGGATCGCTTCGTGATCGGCGGGAACGTTTTTGAATGTTTGCGAGGTTAGATAAGCCTCGCTCCCAATCTTGCTGTAAGTAATTTCTTCAGCAGGTGGACTGATAAGTGTTCGAGGATAGCATAGTCTGTTGATATCCTTGAACTCTTCGTATTTATTTCCTTGCCAATCAGTCCACGACCAGCTGATCGTGCGGATGTATCGATCCTCCTTAGGGAGGTTCTTATGGACTTCCCATCGTCCCTCCGCATTGAAGCGTGATGAGGGTCCACGACCTGCTGGAAGAATGGTTTCCCCGTCCTGTGGTGGCTCAGAAAAGCCCCAACGAGCAATCTTTGCCTGCATTGATGCCGTCAGCTTGACGACAACCCTTACATCATGTCCGGGAAGAATATCCCCCATGTAAGATTGTATGTTCAGTATTTTTGTCTTTTTTATCATGGTCTTAGTTTCCTATTTTTGGTGGCGTAGAGCCATTTTTACTTTAGTTATTATCGTTGTTTCCGCTTGACCAACCTACTTGTTAGGCATATGAAAACTGACGAAATCGTAGGATGAATGGTCAAAGAAAAAGGCCGCGAATCGGCCGCACAAACCCTACGATATGATATAAGTATATCCTACGGAAACGTCAATGTCAAGCACAGAAAAAAGTGATAACATCTTCGGAGAGCGCCTGCTCCAGGCACGAGAGGCAAGAGGACTGAATCAAACAGAGTTGGCAAAGCTGACAAGCCTTCAACCGGCCGCGATTGGGCACTTTGAGAAAAATCGACGAAAGCCATCTTTCGCCAACATCAGAGTGCTGGCGAAAGCACTCAATGTAACTTCAGATTTTTTGCTCGGCCGCACGACAGATCATGCCATGGGCGGAGCAACGACTGCATTCCGAAATGAAGAAAATCTCTCTGATGCAGATCGCCGAACTATTCAGGTGATGATTGATACTTTAGCAAAAAAATAAGAGGAATAATGTCCAGGAAAGCAAACCTTTTATCTGCTCAAGCGGAAGCTAATCGTATTAGTAGTGCCTTCCGGGCATTTCCCATAGATCCTTTTCAGATTGCTGAAGAAAATGAAATAACCGTTTTAGCAGGTGACTCTGGTAAACCTGGCATAAGTGGCTGCATCGTTTTTGCCAGCGATGCCGCTTGCATCTACTTTTCCAAGACAATCCAAAATGTAGGATTTCAGCGCTTTACTATCGCGCATGAACTTGGCCATTACTTTATTCCTGGGCACCCTGATGAGATTATAGGCGCTGGCGGCACTCACTTCTCGCAAGCTGATTTTGGAGGGGTAAGCCCTATCGAACGAGAAGCAGATCAATTTGCAGCACATCTTCTTATGCCCACAAACCTAAGTAAGGAACTATTGCTAACCGCCCCCCGCGGCTTAGGCGGAATCACCTATTTGGCTGAGACGGCGATAACTTCCATCACGTCCTCTGCTATCAGAGCAGTGCAGATCGACCCTTATCCTTTAGCTGTCATCAAATCCAAGAATAACAGCATACAGTTCTCAATTCTGACACCAAGTTTGAGATCCTTTGGATTCATGCGTGCGCACGCTAAAGGTTGTAACCTTCCAGACGTGCAGGATCCCGAAGAAAGCTACTTGGGTGATTGGTTTGATACCGCTCCTCCAGGCTTAGCTGTGCGTGCAGAAACCATCGTTTTGGGTGCATACGGACTGCTTACTGTGATCACCCCAAAGTCAGCCGTGTCTGATCCTTATGAGGATGAAAATGAGGATGATGAAACTGCATTAGAAGCGAGCTGGACTCCTCGCTTCAAAGGACAACGGTAGCATAGCAACTGCGAAGCTGAGTGGCGCTCATAATGACAAAGGCCGGGAGGACGACAACGGCAAGCTGAAACGGCCTCTTGCATTACTGCGCGCAGCTTCGCCATCCTCCGCTGTGCCAAGATCAAGACCATGCGCAACATGAATGCCTCTCTTCAGCATACCTTCCAAGAGCTTGATTCTGCGATCAGTGACTATAATCCGGCCCTTCACGTTCAGCGACCCGCTGCCGTTCCAACGCCTGCTCCTGTTCCAGCACGCGTTCCCTCTCCCGGTCCTGTTGGGTGAGGGCACGCCCTGCGCTTTCGACGTTGCGCTCGATCTCCGCACCGCGATCCACACCGCGCCCCGCCCGTGCGGCCTGTAGCCGTTCAAGGGCGGTTTGCGGGGCATCCACGGCCTCACGCGTTGCTCGGGCGGCTTGCAGCCGCTCCAGCGCTGTCTCGGCGGCGCGGGTGAGGCCAAGCGCCGCCGTGCGCTGCTGCACCCGATCCAGGGTCCGCTCCAGCCATTCGCGGGCCTGCGTCCGGAACTCGCGGGCCACCTCGCGGACCTGAAGGCCGATCTCGCGTACCTCCTGCCAGCGATCGGAGGCCGGGGTGGCGATCCCGCGCCGCATCATGCTCCAGCCCCGGGCCCCGACATCGGGCAGGGGCGGGCGGTCCAGTTCCACCGCCCGCGCCATCTCAGCGACGCGGACCCGCTCGTCGCCACGGCGCTCGGCCGCGTGAGCGCGCTCAAGCGCCTCCGCGCGCTGCGCCTCCAGGGTGCGGTGATCCACCCGCTCGTAGACGTTGCAGCGCTCCAGCGTCTGGTTGACGTGCTCGGCCCAGGACGAGCGCCAGTCCACCAGCAGCTCCTTGGCGTTCCAGTCGCGGTTCTTGGCGCCGAACCCCTCGGAGCCGATCTCGCGGGTGGTCAGCATGATGTGGGCATGGTGGTTGCGCTGGTCCCCTTCACGCCCCGGGGCGTGAAGGGCGATGTCAGCGACCATCCCCCGGGCGACGAACTGCGCCTGGACGAACCCGCGCACCAGATCGCGGTTCTGCTCAGGCGACAGCTCGGATGGCAGGGCCACGCGCACCTCGCGGCTGACCTGCGCGTCCTTGCGGCGCTCGATCTGCTCGACCGCGTTCCACAGGGCAGAGCGATCCCGCGCCCAGTCCGGCGCATGCGCGGGGGCAAGGATCTCGGTGTGCTCGACACCGTGCTTGCGGGTGTAGTCATGCACCTCGCCAGTGCGGCGATCCACAACACGCTCGGCGGCACGATAGGCGCTTGCGGCGGTCGCGGACCGCCCCTTGCTGCGGGAGATCACCGAGGCGTCAAAATGATAAATCGCCATGATCGCCTCCCTGGCCTGGTTTCGAAAGGATGCGCAGCGGTCCTTCGCTCACACGTCGCTTGCGACGTATAGGTGAGCACTTCGTGCCTTGCACCCTACGCTCTGGTCATTAAGAATTACAACCATTGCGCGACCACAGGATTTCAAAAATGCCCAAGACCATTGACCAGCAGATTGCAACGGCTGAAGCCAAGCTCGCCTTGCTCAGAACAAAGAAGAAAGCCACCGACACCCGCGTCAAGATCATCGTCGGCGCTGTCGTCGTGAAGGCGGCTCTGGAAAGCCCCGACGCTGCCGCAAAGCTAGCAGGCCTGCTGCGCGACCGGGTGACACGCGAGCTCGATGTGAAAGACATTCAGCAGCTCTTGGCCAGCCTCGACAAGAAGGCCGCGCGCAATGGCTGATCCGAGAAACCCTGCCGTAGCTCCCACCCCCCAGGACGAGATGCTGGAAGCCCTGGTCTCCGTCACCGCGGAGAACACCACCACGCTGATCGACGTGCAGCATCAGGCAGCCGCAACAGCGGCCTCCGTGAAGGATGCCCGCACCTACATGGCCACGGTCGTCAAGAACACGGACTGGGAGACCAACGGCAAGAAGATCGCCGCCATCCTGGACAACGCCTTGCGGCAGGATCGCGCCGCACTCCATGCCGTCAATGAGGCCGCACGCGACATGCGCGGGACATCCATCGAGATCACCCATAGGGCCGTGGATGCCG
>QFNE01000022.1 GCA_003240735.1 Paracoccus denitrificans
AGGCAACTTGGCGTAGATTTTCACGGCCTCGTTCTTCTCGAGCTGCTCTGCAAAGGTTCGCTCGACACCGCCGGAATCGTAGATCACGTGCTCGAACACTGACTTGGTCGCGTTCTGAAGCATGTTTTTCAGGTATCCCATCAACTCTTCCTGCTGGAACAGCTCTTGGGCGTAATATTCGCCTTCGCCGATCTTCTGGTACTTGATGCCGTCCACCAGCGCCAAACGCTTGGTCCGATTGATTGTTTCTGCTGCGATCTCGATAAACGCCTGAGGGTTGCGCTTGAAGTCGTTCAACCGCCCGCTTGCGGTGAGGATGTTGACGAGGCTCTTCCGCGTCAGCTGCGTGCGATCCTGCAATTCTGTCAAAACATCCGGCAATGCGATATCACCCTCATCAATGGAGACGATTGTGCCGCTGTTTTTGTCGCGCTCTTTTGCCTCTACACCGCCCTGCCCGATCAAAAGGTCAGCTTTTCTGATCCGCACCCGAGCCTTGGAAACTGGCGGCCCGTCTCCGATTGCCTTGGCACAGTCGGCGACCAGCTTGTCATTGTCGAAATGGACGCGGTAAGTGGTCTTGTGCTTGATGCGGTTCCACAGCGCCTGAAACTCCGGGCTCTCCAGAACAGCCTGGCGCGTTCTCACCACCACCCGGTCGTCGGCATTCTTGATGTCCAGCTTGCCAGCTACCTTTTTCAGAAGATCGCGCACTGCCCCTAGATGCGGCCGCAAGGCTTCTGGCAGGTCGAGCTTTCCGTCTTTCAGTGCCTTGCGAAGGGTATCCTGCACTTTGCCCTTTGAATCGACAAAACCCTGAGCCTTCAGGTGGTCGAAAATCGCGGCGGAATCATCAAAGCCCAACATGCCGGTGGAGCCATCTGCCTTCGTTACCGGAATGGCCGCAAACTGGTGCTTCTCGACAATGCCGAACTTGATGCCGGTATCCTTCTCGATTTCCTTTTGCAGGTTTTCGGCAAACTCCTCGTAGCTTTCGGTCGCGATGACGGTCAGCGTGTTGATTTCAAAGCCACGCAGCCGCTCACCTTGCTGGTTCACGCAAAGCCGCAAGCCACGCCCGATGGTCTGTCGCCGCTCCCGTTCAGTGCCCATTTCACGCAAGGCACAGATCTGAAAAACATTAGGGTTGTCCCAGCCCTCCTTCAGCGCCGAGTGCGAGAAGATGAACTTCAGCTTGGTGCCGAAGCCCAGAAGCTTCTCTTTGTCCTTCATGATCAGGTTATAGGCGCGTTCGGCACTGTCGCGGTTGACCTGGTTGTTTTCGGCCGTATCGGTCCATCGCTTGTTCTTGTCGATCGAGAAGTAGCCGTCATGCACATCCTGCGCTTCAGAAGTCATGTCGACCTCAGCAAACAAGCTAACAAAATCCGGCAGCTTCGAGGCGCGACGATATTCCTCCTCGAACATCAGGGCGTATTTGCCCTTCACCGGGTTCCCGGCCTCATCGTAGGACCGGTAGTGATCGACCGCGTCGATGAAGAACAGGCTCAAAACTTTGACACCGAGCGGGGCCAGGCGTTTTTCCTTTTCAAGATGCTCATGGATCGTGCGACGGATCATCAGCCGCTTGACTGCGCCTGGGTCCACATCACCCACCGCCTGACCGACGCCTAGAAATTCCTCCGCCCCCGGAGTTTTCACTTCCAGCAGGGAATTTGCGCCACTCACCCGGATCTCGCCGATCCTGCAATCCTTGTAGATCGCGCGCCCGGTCACCTCTTCCAGATCGTCGCCGTCTTGGACTGTCACCTCTTTGCGGCGCACGGCCTTGCCCTCGGCCATGTCCAGCTCGACCTTTGCCGTCACGGCGCTGCGGCTGTTGCTGGCAGAGATGAACCGTACATAGGCCTTGTTGTGCCCGCCCTCGACCTCCAGCGAAGCAACCTCGATCTGCTTCACCAGCTTGCGTTCATAGGCGTCGACCGCATCCAGCCGGTAAACCATGTGATGCTTGTTCGCATGGGTGGCGGAATAGCGCAGCGTGCACAGGGGGTGCATTTCGTCCAGCGCTTGCTTGCCGCGCCCTTCCAAACCGCCATCGACGCTTTGCGGCTCGTCCACGATGATCACCGGGTGCGTCGCACGGATAAGGTCGATCGGCCGCTCGCCGCCGGTCTTTTCGCTGTCCTTGTAAAGGTTGTTCACGTCCTTCTTGTTGATGGCGCCGACCGTCACCACCATGATCTGGATCGTCGGGCTGGTCGCGAAATTCCGCACCTGCCCCAGCTTGGCCGAGTCATACAGGAAGTAATCGTAGGGTTGGCCGGAATAGAGGCTCTTGAAATGCGCCTCGGTGATTTGCAGCGTTTTGTAAACGCCCTCTTTAATCGCCACCGACGGCACCACGATCACGAACTTGGTGAAGCCATAGCGCTTGTTCAGCTCGAACATCGTGCGCAGATAGACATAGGTCTTGCCCGTGCCCGTCTCCATCTCCACCGTGAAATCACCCGAACTCAGACCGGCCGAGGGCGGCAGGCCGTTGCGCAGCTGGATGTCCTTCAGGTTGCCGATGATCTCGTCATCCAGCAGGGTTAGGCGGTTCCCGATGCCAAGCTCACTTTCCACCAAACCCAGCTCACCCTGGACATCGCCGCCCGCAGCGCGGGTCACGGTGAATTCGGTGCGGTTGGTTTCCTGGCCGCGGAACAGGTCGCAAACCGCTTCGATCGCAGCGTGCTGATAGTCGAGATCGGATTCAAAATGGAGTTTCATGCTTGCCCCCCGGTGATCAGGCGCATGTTTTGTTCATGCCTATCGTCTTGCGGATCCTCGATCGCCGAAACGGCCTCGATGTGGGCGATATATGGCTCGGGCAGCTCATGTTCTCTGGCACCAAATACGGCTAGCGCCTTGTACCAAGTGTATGGTTGCAACTTTTGGTCGGTGTTGGTTGCCTTGTAGGCGGTAACGGTGGTCGCAACGTCCTTGTGATAAACGACGACCTGAACCTCTTTATAGCCATGTCCAAGCCCTTCTGCCCTATCAAGGGCGGCTTTGTCGTCAGGCGAAATCCGGTAAAGCACGCCGAAAACGGAAACTCCCTCCGCGTCGCTTTGGACGATATCAGCTTTGCCTGATCCGTCGTTGCTGATTTTGTGCCAGCGAAGCTCGTAGCCGCGCAGCTCCGCAACGCCCATGGCAACGGCAGAAGGGCAGCGCGCGCGAATGCGGGCGGTGGGCATGTTTGAGCCGTAAGCGAAGGTGATGATGGGAGCGCTGGGCATTACAGGCTCCGCATGTCGGTGATGCCCGCTTGGGTCAGGATGGCGGCCATGTTCAGTTTGGCGTCGTTGTCGGCGAAACCGGAATCCTTGAACACCACGCGGGTGTCGACGGCGGGGTTCAGGGTTTTGCGCCAGGCGGCGATGCCGGTACCAAGTTCCTCGGCCACGTCGCGGGTGATGCCGTCGGACAGGCAGGCGATCAGCGCGCCCGCGCCGATGGAATGCACCGCCTTGCCCGCGATCTGCTTTTGCTCAATCGGCACGCAGAGGTCGAGGCCGAGCTTCAGCAGCAGTTCGGTGAGGATGTCGGACTCGGTCCGGCCCGGAACGAGGTGTTCGGCATTGGCCAGAAGGGTGTTTTCGAGATCCGCAGCAACGGGTTCCCATGCGCGGATATTCGAAGACGCGAGTTTGTACACGCGGAAACCAAGATCCCCTGCGAAATCCGGCTTATCGTCGCGAACCTTTTTTCCGGCTCGCCGTAGACGTTCCTTCGTCAGTTCGGCGATGCTTCTTGGTTTACCATGCTTGTCACAAAAATTAGCGGCAGCCTTCTGATCTTTTTTGCTGGGGTCCAAGACCTCCGGCAATTGAACCAGTACGAAACGCCGTTTACCCTGATCTTTCGCGTTTAGGGACCATACGGCCTGACCTGTCGTTCCACTGCCCGCAAAGAAATCCATTATCACTGCTTCAGGATCGCTTGCCGTCGTGTAATCGATCAGACGAGCGATTTCGTCATAATCCTTCGGATTGTTGAAAACCTTGGCCCCCATCAACGAGCGAAGGGCTTTAACAGACACTTGCGATTGCTTATAAAAATACGATCCGCGAACCTGGTTTGCGAATTCGCCATCATCGTCTTGGCTTTCGTCTTCAATATCGATGTCATCGAATTCTGCCTCTTCTGCGATCGGCTTGATGTGCGCTTTGCGGAATGGCGGCTCAGTGTGGTCATCACGAAACTCGACAAGTCCGAGCTTGATCTGCCTTTTCATTTCTTGAGGATCGGCATAACGCCAGCCAGCTTCTGGCACCTTACAAGGGAGTTCGGTCTTCGGATGTAACACGTCATACTCGGGGCCACCTCCGCCAGGCCAAGAAATATCGCGATCACGCCACGGCCCGTTCTTGTCCACTCGCTTATAGCGGCTCCATTTCTTCGAGGGATGCGTCTTCGGAAGCGAAGCAAACCATGACTGCAGATCAGCCTCGATTGCCTTATCGCTCTCCCCATGGACCTTGCGCAGCTCCAGATACTTTTCCCAGATTTCCCGCGCACCAGGCTTTTCTTCGCGCCAAAGCACTTTCCGTTCGTTCAGAAACGAACGGCTGTTGGCATAGACAAGGACGTATTCATGCCCGTTCGACACAAGCTTTGCGTCGTTCTTTCGCCCTTTTTCCCAAACCATAGAGGAGACAAAGTTCTCCGACCCGAAGATGTCATCGCAAAGAAGGCGAACGTTTGAGATTTCCTGATCATCGATGCTTATCAGTATGATTCCATCGCGCCGAAGGAGGCCTTTTGCCAGCTTCAATCGAGGAAGCATCATGTTCAACCAATCAGTGTGAAAACGACCGGAAGCTTCTGAGTTTGAAGTTGCTTTGCGCCCCTCGTCGTCAACTTGCCCCGTTATCGCGAGGTAGTTTTTGATGCTGTCTCTGAAGTCATCGGGATAGACGAAGTCCTTTCCCGTATTGTACGGAGGGTCGATATAGATAAGTTTCACTGCCCCTGCATAGCTTTTTTGCAAGAGCTTCAGCACTTCCAGATTGTCGCCCTCGATCATCAGGTTCTGCGTGGTGTCCCAGTCCACACTGTCCTGCGGGCAAGGCAACAGCGTGCCGGTTGAGGGTGTCAGCGCGATCTGCCGGGCCCGGCGCTTGCCGTGCCAGTTCAGCCCATATTTCTCTTCCCGCTCATCCACCGCGCCGCCAAGCACCTGTTTGAGCACCTCGAAATTGATCCGGCCTTCGCTGAACGCTTCGGGGAACAGCGACTGCAACGCCGCCACATTGCCCGAAACGATATCGGCGCTTTGGGTTTCTGGGTCGTTCAGCGTCAACTTTTCAATCTCGGGCATCGGGTCTTC
The DNA here is from genome assembly GCA_003240735.1 of Paracoccus denitrificans. Lineage (GTDB taxonomy): Bacteria > Pseudomonadota > Alphaproteobacteria > Rhodobacterales > Rhodobacteraceae > Paracoccus > Paracoccus denitrificans_A. The sequence continues at coordinate 5,342 of QFNE01000022.1, forward strand.
CTGTTCTCAAAGGTCTGTCTTCAGGTCCGCGAGTGCGGCCTGCAGGCGCTGGATCTGCAAATTCAGATCAACACGCCCCTTCATCTGCTTTTCGCGCCCGGCCTTGGCGCGCAACACGGCAATCTCGCGCCGCAGCCGGGTATGGTTTTCCAACGCCTCACGCCGTCGCTGGACTGAATCTTTGTCATCGGTCGCCAAATAAACGCCCGACACCTTTGCAGCCTGCAACGCTTCGACTCGCGCAAGCCAGCCATCGTAAAGCGTATTCAGGTTGTGCCGGGGTTGGCGCACCAACGCAAGGCTTGCCAGAAAGGCCTGATCCACTTCGGTGAAGCCAATCGGCCCGGTGCTGACAACCCGGTCGATGACGATCCGCCCCGCCTCGCGCTCTGCCGGGCGTTTGTGGGCAAGCGACAGGGCCGCGCCTTCGGCATCCGTAGTGATAAGCAGCACAGGATAGGGGATGGCGCGGTGGATCAGTTCGATCAGCCGGGTCGTCTTGGCCTCGGGCCGGAAGGCGCAGCCGACTGCCGCAATCTCCAGGTATTCGCGGGCTTCATCCTTGAAGCTGGGCACGCCGATGGTCGTGGGCTTGCAGGCCGCGAACCATTGCAATTCGTCGATCCCGTCCAGAATGATCCGCTTATCGGCTGCCGTGGGCGCGCCCTGTTCTGCCAGCATCTTCTTTGGCACGCGCATATCAACCCGCGCGCTGGGCGGCAGGCCGAGTGCATCGACCACAGTCGATATGCTGGCAGACGCCGTCACGCAGGCGTCTCGCCGTCAGGCAGGATCACGACGAAGGCCACAACCTCAAAATCATTGATCCCGGCAAACTCGCCCTTCATCGCATGGGTGCCGCCCGGCGAGAACAAACTGGCGACCGCCCGTTCCTGGCTTTTGCCAACGATGGAGGAGACGGCGCGGGCGAGGAGTTTCTGGTAAGGCTCCATGTCGCGGCCCATCCGCGTGGTCTTATCAAAGCGCTGGCACGCCTCGGCATCCGGCAGGTCGCGCCCGATGCAGAGCTTCTTCAGCCGGTCCAGCACCTGCTTTGCCTGCGTGTAGGGCAGCAGTACCTCTTCGTCGTCGCTGACATGAACGACGAAATGCGGGCTGAGCGGATAGCCCGCTTCGGCCGCTTTATCGGCGCCTTCACCGACAGCCCGCAGACAGAAAATCGCGCCGGGCCGGATGGAGGCCTCTGGCCCCGCTCCAGTGTCGGGCGCGGTCGAGGTGACGGCGTAGGTGCCGAATGGCAAAGCATCGAGCCGGTCTTTGTTGTCGCGCAAGTATCCCGACAGATCGATGCGGAAGTCGTTCAGCGTCAAATCGGCGATGGACACGCCACTGGATAGGTCTTCCAGGTCAATCACCGTGTCTTGCAGCTGCTGCAACTGCGCACGGCGATATTCGAGGTCGTTCATCTGATTGCCAGCCTGGAACTCGATAACGTTTTCCTCGCCGGTGGCCGAAACGTCGAGCAGGACCATGCGACCGCTGACACGGGACTCAAGATCAAGGTATTCATCCAGCTCCATATTGGGCCAGAAGTTGACCAGCTGGATTTGGGTGTTGGTCGATCCAATCCGGTCGATCCGGCCGAACCTCTGGATGATGCGCACCGGATTCCAGTGGATGTCGTAGTTGATCAGAAAGTCGCAGTCCTGCAGGTTCTGGCCTTCGGAAATGCAGTCGGTCGCGATCAGGAAGTCGATCTCCCCCTCTTCCGAAAGCTCGACGGGGCGCTCCTTCGACCGGGGCGAAAACGCGCTGAGGATAGTGCCCATATCTGACCGCAGGTTGCGCACCGTGGTCTTGTTCGCCCCAGTTCCGCTGACGACAGCGGTGTTGATGCCCAGCGCGGTCTTAGCCCAAGGCGCAAGCTCGCGGTAAAGATACTCTGCGGTATCGGCAAAGGCGGTGAACAGAAGCACCTTTCTGTTGTCCGCGTTGATCGGCGTTTCAATCTTGCGCGCAATGACCTGCTTCAATGCCTCCAGCTTGGCATCGCGGTCGGCCGTGACGGCCCGCGCCGCAGACAGCAGCGTGGCCAGCCGATTGCGATCTTCGACGAGGTCTTGCCGCCAGCGAACACGATCAACGTCTTGCAGCAGGACTTTGACCTTTCTGCCCACAAGAAGAGACTCAAACGCGGGATCATCCACATCGAGGTCATCGATACTGATCTCGCTGACACTTTCGTCGTGGGCATCAATGTTGGCCAGCAGCGCCTCGACATCGGTCAGTTGGCGTTTGATGGTCAGTGCGAACGACGCCACCGAACTTTCCATGCGCTTCAGGATGTTCACGCGGAGAAGGTGAATGAGGCTTTCTTCCCGGTCGACCTGGCGGAAGAAGCTCTCTCCGCCCCTGATCTTGGTGCTGTACTTTTCATCATAGGCCGCCTGCTTGTTCGGCAGGACATAACGGAGCGGCGTGTATGACCCAAGGTTCAGCCGCCTGATCTCGTTGTTGATCTCCCGGATCGGGCGGAACTCACCCAACAGATCTACATCGGCCTTGATGTTCGATGGCCGAAGACGCTCTGGAAATTGCCCCGTTTCGGCCGTCCCATAGTAGCGCTGAACATGCTTGCGCGACCGGGCAATGGTCAGCAGGTCGAGGAGCTTGAAATAGTCGAAGCCCAGCATGTCCATCAGACGTGACGGACGACGGTCAGCATCTGCAAGGTCCAGCCACTTATTGAACTGCGCCTGCGCCTTCCGGATGGTGGCCTCGATGCTGGCAATACCGTGCTTGCTCAAAGCAAGATCATCGCCCTCGGTCATGAAGGCGATCTGGTTTTTCAGATCTGCGAGGCGGTTGTTCACCGGGGTGGCAGACAGCATCAGCACTTTGGTTTTTACGCCCGACTTGATCACCCGCTTCATCAGGTGGTCGTAGCGGGTGTCACGGTCCTTGTGCGTCGCCTTGTTGCGGAAGTTGTGTGACTCGTCGATGACGACCAGGTCATAGTTGCCCCAGTTCACATGTGACAGATCGATATCGCCCGAGGATCCACCATCGCGCGACAAGTCGGTGTGATTCAGCACATCGTAGTTGAACCTGTCAGCGGCAAGGATGTTGCGTCGGTCGTTGGCCTTGTAGAGAGTCCAGTTGTCCCGCAGCCGCTTGGGGCAGAGCACAAGCACGCGATCATTCCGCAACTCGTAATATTTGATGACAGCAAGTGCTTCGAAGGTTTTGCCAAGGCCGACACTATCGGCAATGATGCACCCACCGATCCGCTCTAGCTTGTCGATTGCACCGACGACGCCGTCGCGCTGGAAACGGAAAAGCTTGTTCCAGACAACGGCATTTCGGATGCCAGTGGCAGATTTGATAATCCGCTCCTCATCCAGTTCGTCGCCAAGGTCTTTGAAGAGCTGATAGAGAACCTGAAAATAGAGCAGTGAAGGCGGGCGCTGTGACGCGGCCTCATCCAAAAGTTCAACCAGCTGCCCGCCCGGATGGGAACCTGCACCAAGACCATTCCAGTGCGTTTCAAACCATGCCCCGAAGGTCTCAGCTTCGTGCACGTTCTCAGCGACTTGGACGATGCCAAACTCAGCGCCGGGAGTAATTCCCAAACCTTCGGTCGAGAAGGAGCAGGATCCCAGCAGTGCTTTTCGCCCCAAGGATGGCCCACCGACAATCAAAGACTGAGGTGGCACGGCCTTCGTGTGTCTAACCTCAACTGCCTTCTTCAACCAGTTCGAGGCCCGCCCGGCGAGCCAACGACCCTTTAGCCTTGCACGGAGGGCTGTTTCCTCTGCACCGCCAAAGAGCCCGTCAGCTACAACATCACTATGTCCGAGTATCATTCGGCATTTTCCTGCCCGCTCGAGCTGATCAGCCACCGCGTCAAATGCGTGCACAGAGAAGGAAGGCGACATGACATCAATGGTCGAGCCTTCGGTCGGCCACGACTTCAGCTCATCGAGCGCACGTTCTCTCCCGCTGTTACTGATAAGCTTCATGCGCTTCTACTCCACCACAGTCCTGTTGGCGCGCTTGCTACGCCGAATCCCAACTCCACTACTAAGTGCAGAAGATATCGGGTCAACACAAAGCGTTAGGACCAAGACCATCGATGCGGACACAATCGTCACCAGAGATACTTTGGACCCCACCCCCCCGGCATGGTTCCTCCCCGGCCCGATCCGTATACGGGGGGGCTGAGCGCGGCATTTCTCTAGCGACTGGCTTTTTCACCGGGGAATCCACTTGGAAGCCACCCCGGCGGCCCTGCGGGAAATTGTGACTCAATTTCAGAACCTTACCCGACAGCATCGGTGGCCAGGGTGGATTCCTTTTGGAAGCCAGGGAATCCACTTGGTGGGTTCTTTTGGCCAGAAAAGCCACCTTCGGAAGCCACCCTCAGGCCAGATCGGCAGAACACCTTGATTCCACGCCACAAAATTGATTGACATTTCTAGCCCCCTTGACGTACCCCTTGATCGTCGAAGAGTTGCGCCCGGAGGAAACCCCTCGCGGGCGCTTTTGCTTTCCCCCATCGCGGACCCTGACACAGCAACCGGCGTTTGCCGGGGCTTGCAATGGTCTGTCCGCCCTGCCCCGGATCCGAACCCCACCCATGGACCTTGTCTTTGCGCCGAGCCAGATCGAGAGCTGGCCGATCGACCGGCTGCGCGCCTATGCTCGCAATGCCAAGATTCATGGTACGGACCAGGTGGCCAAGATCGCGGCAAGCATGGCCAAGTTCGGCTGGACCGTGCCTTGCTTGGTGGCTGACGATGGCGATCTGATTGCGGGCCACGGTCGGGTGCTGGCCGCCATCATGTTGGGGCTGACCGAGGTGCCGGTGATCCGGCTTGGCCATCTGGATGAAGCGGAGCGCCGGGCGTACCGGATCGCGGACAACAAATTGACCGAGTTGGGCGAATGGGACGAGGCAATGCTGCGCGACGAGATCGCGGGGCTGCTGGCCGAGGATTTCGACCTTACGCTGCTGGGCATCAGCGAGGATGATCTCGATGCGCTGTTGCGGGATCCCGATGCGCTGGGCGGCGATGGCCCCGTCGAGGGCGAGGACGACGTTCCGGAGTTACCGGTCACCCCGGTCTCGGTGGCGGGTGACCTTTGGCAGCTTGGATCGCACCGGCTGATCTGCGGCGACAGCACCTCCGCCGATGTCGTCGGGCGGCTGCTCGGCGGCGTGAAGCCGTTGCTGATGGTGACGGACCCGCCTTACGGCGTGGAGTATGACCCAAGCTGGCGCAACCAGGCAGGAGCGGCCAAGACCAAGCGCACCGGCAAGGTGCTGAATGACAACCGTGCCGATTGGCGCGAGGCTTGGGCACTGTTCCCGGGCGATGTCGCCTATGTCTGGCACGGCGCGCTTCACGCGGCGACGGTTGCTGAAAGCCTCTTGGTTGCAGGCTTCGCCATCCGCTCGCAGATTATCTGGGCCAAGGACCGGCTGGTCCTCAGCCGCGGCGATTACCACTGGCAGCACGAACCCTGCTGGTATGCCGTCCGCGCCAAGGGCAAGGGGCACTGGGCGGGCGACCGCAAGCAGACCACGTTGTGGCAGATCGCCAACCGCGATCAAGATGCCGACACGGTGCACGGTACGCAGAAGCCTGTCGAATGCATGCGCCGCCCGATCCTGAACAACTCCAGCCCCGGTCAGGCGGTATTTGAACCCTTCATGGGATCCGGCACCACGCTGATCGCGGCCGAAACTACCGGGCGCGTCTGCTTCGGCGTGGAACTGAACCCGGCCTATGTCGATGTGGCCATCGAGCGCTGGCAGTCATTTACCGGCCAGGACGCCGTGCTGGTGGAAACCGGCGATAGCTTCGCCGACCTGAAGGCAAAGAGGCACGCGGCATGAATGCGCCCCTCCTGCCGGGCAGGATAGAACATTGGCCCCTCGCCCGGCTGAAGCCCTACGCCCGGAACGCCAAGACCCACGACGCCGATCAGGTCGCGAAGATCGCTGCCAGCATGGCCGAGTTCGGCTGGACCGTGCCGGTGCTGGTGGCGGCCGACGGCGAGTTGATCGCGGGTCATGGTCGCATCCTGGCCGCCGCCCAACTCGGCCTGTCCGAGGCCCCGGTCATCGTGCTGGGCCATCTGACCGAGGCGCAGCGCCGCGCTTATCGCATCGCCGACAACAAGCTGACCGAATTGGGCGGCTGGGATGAGGCGCTGCTGTTGCAGGAATTGCAGGCACTGTTGGCCGAGGACTTCGACCTTGGTCTGATCGGGATCCCCGAGGATGAACTGGACGCCCTGCTGCACGCGGGCGATGACGACAAGACATTGATCGACGACGATGCGGCCGATGCCATCCCCGATCCACCTGCCGAACCCATCACCAAGCCGGGTGACATCTGGGCGCTGGGCAAGCACCGGCTGTGCTGCGGCGACGCCACCGATGCGGACGCCGTCGCCAGACTGATGCAGGGCGAACGGGCCACGCTCATGTTCACCTCACCGCCCTACGCCCAGCAGCGCGACTACGGCGCCGCCAAGGAAAAGGTCGGCGATTGGGATGCGCTGATGCATGGCGTGTTCGCCACGGCACGGGTCAAAACGGACGCGCAACTGCTGGTCAACCTAGGCCTCGTGCACCGCGACAGCGAATGGCAGCCCTATTGGGAAGGATGGGTCGAATGGATGCGCGCCTCTGGCTGGCGGCGATTTGGCTGGTATGTGTGGGATCAGGGCCCCGGTTTGCCGGGCGACTGGAACGGCCGCCTGGCTCCGTCGCACGAGTTCATTTTCCACTTCAACCGCAGCCCGCGCAAACCGCACAAGACGGTCCCGTCCAAACACGCGGGCGAAACCCTCGGCGGCGGTGGGCTGCGCGGAGCCGACGGCACCGTCCACGCCAAGACCGGCACCGGCAACGCGATCCAAAGCCATCGCATTCCCGACAGCGTGTTCAGGATCATGCGCCACAAGGGCGGGCTGGGCGCGGCCGGATCGCACCCGGCGGTCTTCCCTGTGGCGCTGGTCGAGGCCGTGCTGACAGCGTTCTCGGATCCGGGTGACCTGATCTACGAGCCGTTCTGCGGCTCTGGCACCCAGATCGTCGCCGCCGAACGCGCTGGGCGGCGGTGCTTCGCGATGGAATTGGACCCGGTTTACTGCGACGTCGCCGTGCGGCGGTGGGAGATGGCGACGGGGCGAAAGGCGCAGTTGGAAGATCGCAACAAGACCACCATTGGCAAGGAGACAAAACAGCAATGATCATCGATACCCCGATCTGGCGAAACGCCGACCTCATACGGATCATTCCGATCACGCGCGCAGACCTGAACCAGGCCATATCCCGAAACGACTTTCGGCCTGAAAACACACCCAAACCCGGAAAGGCGCGCTGGTACGGCTGGAGAGACGTGGTGTCGGTTGCTGCCGCTCAGGACTTGCGCAAACTCGGCTTTGGTCCGTCCATGGCATTCGGGCTGGTGAAAAACCACCTGTCACCGTTTCTGCGGGGTAGCATAGACGCCCCGGACGATTGCGCAGGAGTGCTTTGGCTTATCCGCCCAAGTGACGACCATCTCAACATTGAGACCCCGTGTGAGTTCCTGCGGCACACCGAATACGAGGAACTCCTTGTCACGCCAGACGAGAGCGCTTGCATCATCGTGAATATCGGTCGCATTGCAGCCCGCGTTCGCAATGCCCTGCAGGCGACCGAGACTGCCAAGGTCATCCGTGAGGAATTTCAGATCACAGGACCGTTGATGTGACCCAATCGCGCGGCATGTCGCTGATCGAAGCCGTCACCAATGTGGCGGCGGGCTATGTGCTCGCTGTCACCACGCAGATCGTGGTGTTTCCATGGTTCGGCCTGCACCCAAGCCTTGGCGAGAACCTGGCACTGGGCGGGGTCTTCGTCGGCATATCGCTACTGCGCAGCTACGCGCTGCGCAGGCTGTTCGAGCACTGGCGATAAAAGCAGAGCATCAGGCAGCCTTGAGTTTGTACACGGTGCCTTTGCCCGCGACCTTCTCCGAGGTAACCGGCAGGTTCAGCTTCTTCTTGAGGCCGCCCGAAATCAGGCCTCTCGCCGAATGCGCCAACCAGCCCGTCGCTTCGACGATCTCGGCGATGGATGCGCCCTCGGGTCGCTGAATGAGTGCGATGATCTCCGCCTGCTTGGTGCCGGCGCGGATGGCAACCGGCTTCGGCGTGGAAGGGTTCGGGGAAGCTTCGGACGCATCCTTGGGCCCAGTGACCAGCTCCAGCTTTGCCTTGCGCGCGCTGGCGACGGCGCTGGCCACCACCGGCTCGATCCCGATGGCTTGCAGCCCGGCGTCAGTCGCGATCAGCGTGGTGCCGTGGCCGTCGCCGGTTTCACGCCACATCGGCTCGCCGCGCCGCAGGTTGGCCTCGACCTCTTCCAGCCAGCCGCGGTTGATCATCGCGGTAACGGCCATCTTCGCTGCGGCGCCATTCAGCCCCTCGGGCAGTGGCATAGCGAGGTTGCCGGGGCGCGTTGCCGCGCGGCTGAGGACGATGGTTTGGGTGTCAGTGAGTTTGGGCATCTTGGCCTCCCTTCATGGAATGGGGTGTCAGGGATGATCAGTCGCTCTCGGCCATTGCGGCGGCGACTGCGAAATGCTGAACCCAGCCAGTCAGGTAGGGCAGCCCTGCGGGGATCCCCTCGTCGCGCTCAAGCTGGCGCGAGATACGCCAGTCCTGCCATGTGCGGATCGAGGATTTGATCGCGGTTTCGCTGTCGATGTTGCAGCCCACCATGTTGCCGACCACATCGTCAGCGAAATGGCGGCCCATGCGGCTGTCGAGAAAATCGCGGATTCCGATCATCTCGTCTTCGCTGTTGGCGCGGATGGCCTCGGCGATCAGGGTCGAGGCCAGCACCCAGACTTCGACACTGCGGCGGTCGCGCTGCGGGCAAGTGGTCAGGGTGCCGAAGAAGCCGTAGTCGGGGTTGCGGCTGGGCCGGATGGGGTGCGTCATGGCGGTGGTCCTTTGGGTAAGTTGCATCGTTTTGCTGTGACAACCATCGCTCCAGCCCGCAGATTATCGTAGGCAATTCAGAGCAATATCATGGCTTTATGATCGCACCGCATTGGCTCATGCGATTCGATCCGGATCGATCAGTGCCGCCTGCTCCGCCTCATGGCGCTGGGCGGCGTCGGGCGGGTCGCGGCGGGCGTTGACCATGGCCACGAACAGCGCGCGGGCGATGGTGGCTATCTCGTCAGCCCCGGCGCTGGTCAGTTTGGCATCGTGAATCGCGATGGCCTCGCCCAGATCTGTCAGTGCATAGATCGTCGCGAACTCGGCCTCCGTCGGGTCGCAGGTCTCGGTATCGCGGTCATGCTCGGACACCGCCACGCTGCGGCAAAACCGTAGGTCAAACCCGATGGCGCATTCGCGGCGGGCAACGTCGGCGAGGGTTTCGCCCTCGGACAGGCAGTTGGGGATCATGGGGTTGCTCCTTCGGGGGCGTGGGTTTCTGGATCGAGTTCGATCCATCCCCCGTCCTGCCAGACGTAGAGATGACAGAACTGACAGGTCGGGCGCGGCAGGATCACCGGCTCGCGGGGCTTCTCGAAGGCTTCGACCCTGTCGGCGCGGACCTGCCGGATTTCTCTGGCGGCGAGGATGTCCTCAGGCGTCCACGGTGCCAGCGCAGGCAGCATGTGTTCGGGGTAGCCGTCATAATGGCTGTAAACATGCGCCCATTCTCCGGGGCCCACTTCGATGGCGATCTGCGCGCGCGTGCTCATGATGCAGGCCTCAGTTCAGTTTTCACACGGCCTGCGCGGCGTCCGGCCTCGAATGCCTCCTCCAGCGCGGCGCGGATCGCCCAGACAGCGGCATCGTGGAAATCAAGCCGGTCCCAGTTGCGGGTCTCCAGCGTCTCGAGGTGAAACTGGCGCTGGGCGATCTCGAGGATCAGGGCATCGCGCTGGGCGTTGGGGTCGGTTTTGGTGCAGCGTCGCATGGTTTTGCTCCTTGTGGCTTAGGGGCGCGCGGGCTCAGATCAGCCCGTGCTGCTTCAGGACCGGGACGACATCCGCCAGCTCGATGGTCAGGCAGTCGATTCCGACCCGGCCGGCCATCTCGAAGACCTCGGCATTCAGGCTTTGGTCATTGAGGTGGCGCTGCAGCGTGGCGGTGCTCATGGCCTGAACGAAGCGTGCGCGGTCGATGAAGATGCGGGTCGTATCGGAGGGGATTGCGATGGTCATGGTCTTGTCTCCTTGCGGTGGCTTTGGGGATGCGATGCACCCGTTTTCCTGTCCACAGAGTCGCTCTTTCGGGAAGTGTAATCAACTGAATAAGAAGAGCATTTCCATTTAATTACAATGTCTTGAGGAAAACCATAGCGCTATGGAAGGCATGTCCGAACGCGCCTATTCCGCCCATTCCGGCCTGTCGCGCGGGGCGGTGCAGAAGGCGCGCAAGAACGGTCGGCTGGTGCTGTTTGGCGATGGATCGATCAACGCAGCCGCCTCGGATGCGCGGCGTGGGGTGATGACGGATCCCGATCAGCAGATGCGCTCGCGCGGCGGGTTTGGCGCGGGTGGTGAAGGTCCGGGGATTGGCAACAGCGGCGTTTCCGGGCCCGGTGACAGCACCTCCTATCTGAAGGCCCGCACCGCGCTGACCGTCTACCAAGCGCAGGAACGGCAGCTGTCGATCCAGCGCAAGAAAGGCGCTCTGGTCGACCGCGCGCGCACTGAGGCGCTGGTGTTTCGCCTTGCGCGGCAAGAACGCGACACATGGGTCACCTGGCCCACCCGCGTGGCGGCGCTGATGGCAGCGCAATTATCCGCAGAGATGGAGAAGGCATCGGGGGTGCCCGTGACAATCGAGACTGCGATCCTGCAAAGGGTGCTGGAAACCCATGTCCGAGAGCAGCTTGACGCCCTTGCCGACCTCCGGGTCTCGCTTGGATGACAAGGAAGGTGGAAACGACCACGACCTGACCGAGGGTCTGGATCTCGGCTTTGACGGGGCCGAGGATGTGCTGCGCGCCTGGCGCCGGGGCATGCGGCCAGATGCTGATCTAACCGTTTCGGAATGGGCGGACGCGCATCGCTGGCTATCCTCCCGCGCAGCAGCTGAACCCGGGCGCTATCGCACGGCCCGCGCGCCCTACCTGCGCGCGATTATGGATGCACTCTCTCCCAGCCACCCGGCGCAGCGGATCAGCTTCATGAAAGCCGCACAGGTCGGCGCGACCGAGGCTGGCAACAACTGGATTGGCTTTGTCATCCATCACGCGCCGGGCCCGATGCTGGCGGTGCTGCCCACGGTCGAGATGGCCAAGCGCACGTCGCGGGGCCGGATCGACCCGCTGATCGAAGACAGTCCGGCGCTGAAAGAGCGCGTGAGCCCTGCCCGCTCGCGTGATGCTGGCAACTCGATGCTGTCCAAGGAATTCCCCGGCGGCATTCTGGTGCTGACCGGCGCGAACTCTGCCACTGGCCTGCGCTCGATGCCCGCCCGCTATGTGTTTCTGGATGAGGTCGATGCCTATCCGGCCTCTGCCGACGAAGAGGGCGACCCGGTCACGCTGGCCGAGGCAAGGACCACCACCTTCGCGCATCGGCGCAAGGTGTTCATGGTCTCGACGCCTACGGTGCGGGGGCTGTCGCGCATCGAGCGGGAGTTCGAGGCCAGCGACCAGCGGCGCTACTTCGTGCCCTGCCCCCATTGCGGTCACAGGCAGTGGCTGCAGTTCGAGAGGCTGCGCTGGGGCAAGGGTAAGCCCGAGACGGCCATGTATCACTGCGAAGGCTGCGAGAAGCCCATCGCCGAGCACCACAAGACGCAGATGCTGGCCAATGGCGAATGGCGGGCGACTGCGGTCTCGGCCAATCCTCATGCCATCGGCTTCCACCTTTCGGCCCTCTATTCGCCGATCGGCTGGAAGAGCTGGGAGCAGATCGCACGGGACTGGCTGGCCGCCCAAGGCTCGGACGAGATGCTGCGTGCTGCGCGCAACACGCTGCTGGGCGAGACCTGGATCGAGAGCGGCGAAGCGCCGGAATGGCAGCGCCTCGCGGATCGGCGCTTTGCTTTCCCGGCGCAGATCCCCGCATGCGGGCTGTTCCTGACGGCTGGCGCCGATGTGCAGAAGGACCGGATCGAGGTCGATATCTGGGCCTGGGGCCGGGGTATGACCAGCTGGCTCGTGGATCACATCGTCATTCCGGGTGGACCGGATGACCCGGCGTGCTGGGATAGGCTGACCGCGCTGCTGGGGCAGACATGGGTCCATGAGCACGGCGCGGTCATGACGCTGGCGAAGCTCGCCATCGACACCGGCTACGAGTCCGCCGCAGTCTATGCATGGGCCCGCAAGCAGGGCATCGCGCAGGTGGCGCCCGTGAAGGGCCTCGAGGGGTTCAACCGCGCCACACCCGCGTCGGGCCCGACATATGTCGACGCGACGGTGAATGGTCGCAAATTGAAACGCGGCGCGCGGCTTTGGACGGTGGCCACGGCCACGTTCAAGGCCGAGACCTATCGGCACCTGCGGATCGAGCGGCCGTCGGAACAGGACACGCCCGTCCCTGCTGGTACGATCCACCTGCCCGACTGGGCCGACACTGAATGGCTCAAGCAGCTTGTGGCCGAGCAGCTGGTCACGATCCGCGACAAGCGTGGCTATGCCCGACAGGAATGGCAGAAGATGCGCGAGCGCAACGAGGCGCTCGACGCCCGCGTCTATGCGCGCGCGGCGGCGTGGATCCTCGGCGCGGACCGTTTCGACGAGCGCATGTGGCAGCAGCTGGAGAAACAGGCGGGGGTGGAAACTGCCGCTGTGCCTATGGATGCCGCGCCGGAGAAACCGACAGCCCCGCAAGCCGGGCAAGTAACCGCCCCAAGGCGGCGCGGCTGGAAGATCAGCACGCCGCGATACATGGAATGAGCAAACCGCGATGACCCTCGACCAACTGAAATCCCGCCACAGCGCGCTGCTGGCCGCGCGCTACAGCGGTACGCGGTCGGTCAGCTATGACGGCAAGACCGTGAATTACGGCTCGGACGCGGAACTGGCCGCAGCAATCGGCGATATTGAGCGCCGCATCGCCAAGCTGGAACGTGGCGCTGGGCGGGTGCTGCGTCCGTACGCTGTGAAGGATCTGTGATGGGCGGCGCAATGAACTGGCGGCAGCGCCTCGGGGCCTTCATCGGTGGGTTCGACGCCGGCCAGCACCACCGGCGCCTGCGCGGGTTCCGCGCGACGCGCGCGCATGTCAACGCGCTGATTGCAGCCGCTGGTCCCGACGTCACCGCCCGCGCCCGCTGGCTTGTGCGCAACAACGGCTATGCGGTGAATGCGGTCGAAAGCTGGGCCGCCAACACCGTCGGCGACGGGATCAAGCCGATCTCGAAAATCGTGGATGCCGCGCGCAAGGAAGAGCTGCAGCGCCTCTGGCTCGCCTGGACCGACGATGCAGACGCGGAGGGACTCACCGATTTCTACGGGCTCCAGCGCCGCGCCGCCCGTGAGGTGTTCATGGCAGGCGAGGTGTTCTTCCGGATCCGGATGCGCCGCCCGGGCGATGGGCTGAGCGTGCCCCTGCAACTGCAGATGCTGCCGGCCGAGATGCTGCCGTTGGAACAGACCGGGACGGCAGCGAACGGCAACGTCATCCGTCAGGGCATCGAATTCGACCGGATCGGCCGCCGCGTCGCCTATCACTTCCTGCGCCGCCATCCAGGCGACAGCACCGATCCGGGGCTGGCGGGCGAGATCGTCCGCGTTCCCGCCGCGGAAGTGATCCATGTCATCGACCCGGTCGAAGGCGGCCAGCTGCGCGGGGTGTCGAAACTGGCCCCCGCCATCGTGAAACTGTTCCTGCTCGATCAGTACGACGATGCCGAGCTCGACCGCAAAAAGGTCGCGGCGATGTATGCGATGTTCGTGACCTCGCCCGCGCCGGAGAACCCCCTTGCCCCGCCCGAGGACGAGGACGGACCAGCCGGTGTCGAAATAAGCCCCGGCCAGGTCGTGCGGCTGGACCCCGGTGAGGATGTCACCGTGGGCCAACCTGCCGACAGCGGCGCGACCTATGAGCCGTTCCAGTACCGGACGCTGCTGCAGATATCTGCCGCGCTGGGCATCCCCTACCCCTACATCGCCAATGACATGGTGAAGGGCAACTTCTCCAACTCGCGCCTTGCCCTGATAGAGTTCCGCCGCCGCGTCTCGGCTTGGCAGCATTCGGTCATGGTTTTTCAACTCTGCCGACCCGTCTATGCGCGCTGGATGGATGCGGCGGTGCTGTCAGGTGCCCTTATCCTGCCCGGCTACGAGGCCAACCGATCTAGGCTGCTCACCGCCGATTGGCTCCCCACGAAATGGGACTGGGTCGATCCGCTCAAGGACGCTAATGCCGAGATCGCACAGATCGAAGCGGGACTGAAATCCCGCACGCAGGCCATCGCCGAGCGCGGCTACGACGCCGAACAGGTCGACCGAGAGATTGCGGCGGAGCGGACGCGCGAGCGTGCGCTGGGTCTCGATTTTCGCCGTCCCGGGTCGCCCGCGCAGGGCGTGACGGCGGTGCCGGAGAGCGACGACGACACCGACACAGAAGATGCGGCGGAAGATCGTCCGCGCGAAACCGAGGACCAGCCCTGATGCTCCACGCCCGCATTGCCGCGCGCGCTTTCAACACGCCGCTGCTGGTTGAACCCTCCAAGGCCATGGCCTTTCTGTCCGGTCTTGGGCCGCGCATCCTTGGGCGTCGGGTCGAGATGGTGGACGGCAGCGAAACCGCAGATGGCACCATCGCCCTGCCCGCGCGCGCCAGCATTCTCGGCGGTGGCCTTGCGGACAGCTATCGCCAGCATGGCGATGCGCCCTACCCGGTCGTAGACGGCATCGCCGTGATCGAGATCGCGGGCGTCTTGATCCATCGCGGCGGCTGGATCGGCCAATCCTCCGGTCAGACCAGCTATGAGGGGATCGCGGCGCAGATCGAGGCCGCGGCTGATGACCCTGCTGTGCGCGGCCTCGCATTGGAAGTCGACAGTTTCGGCGGCGAAGTGGCCGGGGTTTTTGACCTCGCAGATCGCATTCGTGCCATTCGGGGCCGCAAGCCAGTCTGGGCTTTCATCGCGGAACACGCCTTCTCGGCGGGCTATGCGCTGGCGAGCCAGGCCGATCGCATCCTGCTACCGCGCACCGGCGCGCTGGGCAGCATCGGTGTTGTGGTGCTGCATGCCGACATGAGCGGCCAGCTGGATCAGGACGGGGTGCGCGTGACGCTGGTGCATTCCGGCCGACACAAGGTCGACGGCAATCCCTACCAGCCCCTGCCCGAAGCCGTGCACGACGACATCCAGCGCGAGATCGATGTGTTGCGGTTTCTCTTCGCGGAAACCGTGGCCGCCGGGCGCGCTGGGCGGCTTAGCCAGGAGGCAGCGCTGGCGACCGAGGCCGCGACTTATCGCGGGGTCGATGCCGTCGCCGTGGGCCTTGCCGATGAAGTCACCGATCTGGCGCGGGGCTTTGCCGCGTTCCGGCAGATGCTGGCGCGCACTCCGATCCTTTCGCCCACGCGCAGCCAGCGCGTGGCGGCAACTCAGTCCCGCAACCCAACCCAACCCAGACAGGAGGCAATCATGGCCACCGAGAACGACCCCGACGACAGCCCGCAAGACACCGAGATCGGAGTGACCGATATTGACGATGGTGAAACCGATACCGCCGACGACCTGCCTGCTACTCCGGTCCCGGCCCCAACTGCACCTGACGCTCCCGCTGCTGCGGCACCGGCCCCAGCGCAGATCACCACGCAGACCGCCGCCCAGACCAGCAATCTGGCCGAGCTCTCGGCGCAGCTGCGCGAAGCGGCGGCGGAGATCGCCGATATCGCGGCGCAGGCGGGTCGCCTCGGCATCACGATCGACGCGGCCAAAGCGCTGCGCGAGGGCACCGCACCCGAGGCGTTGCGCAGGCTGGTGCTGGAGCGCGCCAGCGCCGCTGCTGATGCCCGTGATATCGTCGCCGCACCGCCCTCAACGGTCCTGCCGCTGGCAAAGGAAAGCCCGATCGTCGCAGCCGCGAAACGCGCAGCCGCTTCACCGCGCGGTTGATACCCCCCGACCAGCCAACCGGCCTGCCCTCTCTCCCCCGCCGCATCGGCGGGGGATTTCCTTTGACCCCTGACACAGGAACCACGCCATGACCGTTCTTCATCAACCCGCCACCATGGGCGATGTCCTCAAATACGAGGTCAACCCGAACTTCACCCGCGAAACCGTCACATTACTGGCAGGCACCGCCTATCCGGTCGGCGCTGTGCTGGGCAAAATCACCGTAAGTGGCAAATACAAGCTCGCCACCTCGGGCGGTTCGGACGGAGCCCAGACGGCAGCGGCCGTCCTGCTTTATGCCGTCGATGCCACGCTGGCTGATGCCGTCGGCATTGTCGTCGCACGCGGCCCCTCGATCGTGTCACGCGCGAGCCTCGCCTATGACGCCACCGTTGATGATGCGCCCAAGATCACCACCAAGCTGGGCCAGCTGGCAGCCCTCGGCATCATCGCGCGCGATACGGCCTGATTTGGTCGCGCCTTTTTCCTTCTTGCACATTCCCCTCTTCCCCCGGAGTACCCCATGACCATCACCCGCAACCCGTTTGACGCGGGCGGCTATTCGCTCGCTGACATGACGCAGGCCATCAACATCCTGCCCAACCTCTACACCCGGCTGGGCCAGATCGGCCTGTTTCGCTTTGAAGGCGTCAGCCAGCGTTCCATCGTGATTGAGCAGCGCGAGGGAGTTCTGAGCCTCCTGCCCTCCGTGCCGCTGGGCGCGCCGGCCACGGTCGGCAACCGCGAGGCGCGCTCCATGCGCAGCTTCGCTTTGCCGTGGATCCCGCATGACGATGTGATCCTGCCAGCCGACATTCAGGGCATGCCCGCACTGGGCGTCTCCGACGCCGCCGATCCGTTGGTCGAGGTGATGAACCGCAAGCTGACGCTGATGCGCCGCAAGCACGCCCAGACCCGCGAATATATGGAAATGAACGCGCTGCGCGGCATCGTGAAGGACGGTGCGGGCACCACGCTTTACAACTACTTCACCGAATTCGGGCTCGAGCAGATCTCGGTCGACTTCGTTTTCGGCACGGCGGGCACGAATGTTCAGGGCAAGGTCCGCACCGTCCTGCGCGCCATCGAGGACAACCTCAAGGGCGAGACCATGACCACCGCCCATGCGCTGGTCAGTTCCGAATTCTTCGATAAGCTGATCAGCCACCCCAAGACCGAGGACGCCTACAAGTTCTTCTCGGCCACCGGCGGCCAGCCGCTGCGCGAGGACATGCGCCGTGCCTTCCCCTTCGCGGGGGTCCTCTTCGAGGAATACAACGGCTCGGTCACCCTCTCGAACGGAGTGTCGGAACGGCTGATCCCCACCGGCGAGGGCATAGCGTTTCCGATGGGCACCTTCGACACCTTCACCACATATGGCGGGCCCGCGAACCTCTTGGAAACCGCCAACACCATCGGACTGCCGCTTTATGCGCGACAGATGATGGACGCCAAGGGCCGCTGGATCGATCTCATGACCGAGGCCTCGATCTTGCCGGTGAACAAGCGTCCGCGCCTCGCGATCCGCCTGCACAGCTCGAACTGACGGGCGCGCGCATGTCGGTCTTCGCAGCCGCCATCGACAACCTGTTTGCCGATCCGAACATCGCCCGCGATGCGACCTACATCGCGGACGGTGGCGCCCCCCAACTCATCCGCGTGGTCACCCGTCGCGCGGATGAGGTCACGGGGTTTGGTGATGCGCGACTCTGGTCGGAAACCACGCGCATTGATCTACGCGTGGCCGAGGTGCCAGCCCCGCGCCCGGGCGACCGGATCGAGATTGCGGGCGAGGCCTTCCTAATTCAGAGCGAGCCAGTGCGCGACCGCGAACGGCTGGTCTGGACTGTCAATCTGAGGCCGACGTGACGATTATGAAGCTGAAACTCGACATCGACCCTGACCTCGTCGCCCTGATGCAGGCCGAAATCGCCGCTGGGGAAAAGGCGGTGACCGCCGCCATGCGCGAGGCAGGCACCTCCCTGAAATCCGCTTGGCGCAGCCAAATCACCGGCGCTGGCCTCGGTACTCGGTTGGGAAACTCCATCCGCCTCGCCAGCTTCCCCAAATCCGGTGAAAGCCTGAACGCGGCGGCACTGGTCTGGTCGAACGCTCCGGTCATTATCAGCGCGCATGATACCGGGCCGTTGATCCGGTCCAAGAATGGATTCTGGCTGGCGATCCCCACCCTAGCCGCAGGTAAAAGCGCGAGAGGCGGCCGGATCACCCCCGCCGAATGGGAACGCCGCACCGGCCTGCGTCTGCGGTCCATCTACCGCCGCCGGGGGCCCAGCCTGCTGGTGGCAGAGGGGCGGCTGAATTCGAAAGGTCGGGCTGTGGCGTCTAGGTCAAAAACTGGGCGTGGGGTCGCGACTATTCCGATCTTCCTGCTGGTGCCGCAGGTCAAATTGCGCAAGAGGCTGGATTTGGCGCGGGATGCAGAGCGAGCGGTGGACGGCGTGCCGGGGCTGATCGTGGCAGGGTGGCGCGACACGTAAATAGTCGCACGAGGTCCACAAAGGTAAACTGGTACCCAGCTGACTTACCTCAAAAAAGTCAGCCCAGCGCTGATTGACCGCCCTAGAATTCTCTCCTACGGTGTCATCACTGGCGTAGTAGCCGAGGCGGCGTGGGCAAAGTACCGAGCGTTTATGACGCTGATGGCGCGATAGCTTGAAAGGGCTATCGTGACGGTGGGTTGAAAGATCTATCGGAATCCCTGACTCTCAGCCCCGCCGCCGACCTACGTCAGGGGATTCATGCAGAACGCTATCAAGCAAGAGATCAAGCGCCTTTGCCGCAAGGCTTTCTCAAAACTGGAACGTGAGGCAAAATCAGAAGAGAAGTATAGGCAACAGTTCGAAAAGCGAACTGGCGTCGCTGCCGGGCTTCCTTCAGCAGCGCCAAGTCTACCAAAGCCAAGACACTTCGATCCTGTCTATTGCTCGCGCCACGCGAACTTCTTGTCCAAGACAATTTGGCACAAGGTGCTTGAAAGTACGTATGAGCCAAACCCCGCAATCAACTATCAAATACCAAAACCTGATGGCAGCAAAAGGTCGATCATGGCCTTTTCCATACCAGACGCTGCACTTGCCAATGTCGTACTGCGGAGAACCAGGGATCGAAACACAAAGCGCTTGTCACCGTCTTCCTATGCCTACCATCCGGACAGAGATGTTTTTGACGCAATACTGGCGCTGAGAGAATATCAGAGCGACGGCAAACTATTCGCAGTGCAGATCGACTTCGAGAAATACTTTGACAATATTCCAGCCTGGTACCTTGAAAGCAAGATAAATGACGCGACACAAGTTAGCCTGACCCCTCATGAACGATACATTTTTAAAGCGTTCATCCATCACAAATTTGCGGATCATGATAAGAGCACAACAGGTCCGTTCAGCCGTCGCCACAAAGGAACACCACAAGGATCATCAGTATCGCTCCTTTTGGCAAATCTCGCGAACCACGACTTAGATGTGAAGCTTTCAGCAGCATCAGGTCGATTTGTCCGCTTTGCGGATGATGTTGTCGCTCTTTGTGGCGACTACTCGGCCGCACAAGAACTTGAGCGTTGCTTTGCTGCACATTGCAGGACGAGCGGACTCATATTGAACGCCAAGAAATCGCCCGGGATAGCGGTTATATCGCAACATCAACAAGAGCTGAGGACATATCCCCATTTCGATTATCTTGGTTATCGGCTGTCGCCCGGGGGTCTCTCCATCCCACAAAAAACCGTTGACCGGATAAAAGTTCGCGCATCCCGTCTAATAAATCTCTATTTGCTTCAGTATCTTTCAACTGGCTTCAAGAAATCCAGAGCTGGCGTTACACCACAAATGTTTGATTGGGACCTCCTTGGTTTAATCTATGAACTTCGGAGATCACTCTACGGAGGCTTGGCCGAAGCGGATCTTCACAAATTTATCTATGACGGAAAGAGATTGCCCAGAATGAAGGGCATCATGGGCTTTTATTGTCTACTTGATGAATCCGAACGTTTAAAGGAAATCGACGGCTGGCTTCTAAGCATGGTTCGTCGAGCGATGGAAAGGCGGAATTCCATTTTGAAGGCGAAATATGGAGTGGAGTGCCCAACTCCATCCAATAAAGAACTCGCCACTGGTTCTTGGTTGGATCTTGCGGCATGGCGCGGAGACGACCAGCCAGAAACCAGGATGCCGAGCCTTGTGAGAGGTTGGCGTGCCGCTCGCAAACACTTCTTCACGTTTGGACTTGAGCAGGTACAGGCCCCTAAGTACGGGTTCTATAGCGATTTCGACGATCTGTTTGACTACTGAAAGCGAACATCACCAGAGCGTTGAATTCATAAAACTTGGCGCACCTCTGGATCGAGGTGAAACTCAGCTATTGTTCGGCATTCTACAACGATCAATCTGTCCTTGAACGTTCAAACCTGAGTTGGACAAATGCCCACCACCCGCGAAACCATCCTCACCGCGCTGCACGCGCGGCTGCTCCCGCTTGCCGCCCCCACCCTGCGCGATGAAGTCCTGCCCGAACGGATCCCAACAGCCGGGCTGATCATCCTGCGCGATGGCCAACCCGGCGAACCGGAGGTCACACTGTCGCCCCTGCGCTACCATTACCAACACCGGGCCGAGTTGGAGGTGGTTGTTCAGGCCCCGAATGGCAGAGCCACGGCTTTCGACACCTTGATCACCGCTATCGGCACGGCGCTGGACGCTGACCGCACCCTTGGCGGCCTTTGCGATTGGGTCGAACCCGAAGCACCGGCGTCGGTCGATCTGCCCATCGAGGGCGCTGCGGCGCTGAAGGCCGCGATCATCACCGTCGTGTTGCACTACACCACCAACGGCCCCCTGACCTGACACCCCCAACATCGAGGAGACCCCCATGGCACGTGCGCAAGGCGCGCGGGCGCAGATGGCGCTTGCGTATGAGACGGTTTACGGCACCCCGCCGGTCAGTGGGTTCCGGCTGATGCCCTTTGCCCGGGCGACGCTCGGGTCGGAACAGCCGCTGCTGGAATCCGAACTGCTGGGCTATGGCCGCGATCCCTTGGCTCCGATCAAGGATGCGGTCACCGCCGACGGCGAGGTGGTGATCCCCATCGATGTGGAGGCGTTCGGGTTCTGGCTGAAGGCCGCCTTTGGCCAGCCGACTACCACCGGCACGACGCCCAAGACCCACACCTTCCAGTCGGGCAACTGGACCCTGCCCAGCATGGCGATTGAAACCGCGATGCCCGAGGTGCCGCGCTTTGCAATGTATTCCGGATGTGTGCTGGATCAGCTGTCCTGGCAGATGCAGCGGTCGGGTCTGCTGACAGCGACAGCTCGGCTTGTCGCCCAAGGCGAAACCATCGCCGCCGCAACAGCCGCTGGCACGCCCACGGCGCTAGGCCTGCAGCGCTTCGGCCACTTCAACGGCACGGTGAAACGCAACGGCACCGCGATGGGGAACGTGGTCTCGGCCGAGATCACCTATTCCAACAACCTCGACCGGATCGAGACTATCCGGGGCGATGGCCGCATCGATGGCGCCGACCCGACCATGGCGGCGCTGACCGGTCGGATCGAGGTACGGTTCTCAGACAGCACCCTCGTGACCCAAGCCATCGATGGCAGCCCCTGCGAGTTGGAGTTCGTCTACAGCCTCGGGGCCAATGCCAGCTTCACGTTCACAGCGCATGCCGTCTATCTGCCGATCCCGCGCATCGAGATCGCCGGGCCGCAGGGCGTGCAGGCAACCTTCGACTGGCAGGCCGCCAAGGCCTCCAGCCCCGCCCGCATGTGCACTGCCGTCCTCGTCAACACCCTTGCAGGATACTGATCATGATCCGACTGAACCTGACCGCCACGCCCGAATGGCTGGACCTGGCCCCCGGCCTGCGCCTGCTGGTTGGGCCGCTGACTACCGCGCTGATGGTGTCCGCCCGCGCCGATCTGGCTGTGGAAACGCTCCCCGAGGGTGCGACCCAAGAGGAAATGGCGCTGGCCATGGCCAAGTCCGTGGCCCGGCGCGCGGTGCTGGATTGGGAGGGTGTCGGCGATGATGCAGGCAATATCATCCCCGTTTCGCCCGAGGGCATCGACGCCCTCCTGGAAATCTGGCCGGTCTTTGAGGCGTTCCAGACGCAGTATGTCGCGCGCGGCTTGCTGCTGGACGCGGAAAAAAACGTCTCCGCGCCCTCGCTGACTGGTCCTTCGGCGGGGGCGACCGGTATTGCGCCGCGTGTACGGGGCGCTGCCCCGACTGTCCCGCAAGGCTGAACCGGCCGCAAACGCAGGACGGCTGGCAGGTATGGGATCTGGTCAGCCGCCTTGGCGGGCAACTGCGTGTGGCCCCCGGTGCCGTGCTCGGCTGGGACATGGGCGCTGCCCTCGCGCTGGCCCGGGCGCTGGGCGTCAACACCCTGATCGCTGCCGAACTGCTGCCCGAGATCGAGGCAGTGATGGTGCGCAAACTGAACGAACAGATGGAAGGGGGCCGCGATGGCTGAAAAACGGGTCAGTGTGCGCCTCGTCGCCGAGGGCGGCCGTCAGGTACGCGCCGAGTTGGAGGGCGTAGGCACCGCTGGCGCAAAGGGCCTCGGCCGTCTGTCGCGCGAGATGGAACTGGCCAACACCCGGCTTGCCGGTTTTGCGCGCCGGGCTGGCATCGCAATGTCTGCGGCCGCCGCTGCCGCCACGGCCTCGCTCGGCCTGATCGTCCGTTCCACCGCCGAAAGCGCCGCGCAAATCCGGCAGTTCGCACAGGTCGCCAATGCCACGCCCGAAGCTCTGCAACGCTGGTCTGCAGGCGCGCGCACAGTAGGGATCGAACAGGAAAAGCTCGCCGACATCCTGAAGGACGTGAACGACCGGGTCGGGGATTTCCTGCAGACCGGCGGCGGTCCGATGGCGGATTTTTTCGAAAGCGTCGCCCCGCAGGTGGGTGTGACGGCTGACCAGTTCGCCCGTCTCTCCGGGCCAGAAGCCTTGCAACTCTACGTCGATACGCTTGAGCGCGCCGGGCTCAGCCAGCAGGAGATGACCTTCCATCTCGAAGCCATGGCCTCGGACGCCACGCGCCTCCTGCCACTCTTGCGCAATGGCGGGGCCGAGATGGCCCGGCTGGGCGACCAGGCGTCCGACCTTGGCGCGGTGCTGGACACGGAGGCCATCGAGGCCCTGCGGCGCACCCAAGTCGCCCTTGGCACGATGTCGCTGGTATTCGAGGGCCTGCGTAACCGGATCGCCGTCGCCGTGGCCCCATCGGTCGAGGCGCTGGCCAACGCCTTCATCTCCCTCGCGTCTGATGGCGGGATCCTGCGAACGGCCATCGACGCGCTGATCGGCAATCTCGGACGCCTCGCCTCATATGCTGCCACCTTTGCCGCCGTGATGGCCGGGCGCTGGGTCGCAGGGTTGGCGGCTGCAGCGCTCTCCGTTCGCGGCCTTGCCACCGCTCTGGTCATCTTGCGTGGAGCGTTGATCCGCACCGGCATTGGTGCGCTGATCGTCGGCGCAGGCGAGTTGGTCTATCAGTTCTCGCAGTTGGTGGCCCGGGTTGGCGGCGTGGGCGAAGCCTTCCGCCTGCTGGGCGATCTCGCGAAGGAGGTCTGGTCGCGCATCGGCCTGTCGCTCGACGCCGCGTTCGCCAACATGGCAGCTGGCTGGGAGGGGCTGAAGGCGGCCGGGCTATCAGCACTGGAAGGAACGATCGGGGGCGTCATCAGCTTCGGCGACCGGACGGCTGCAATATTCCAAGGAGCCTATGATGCGGCAGTGGCCATCTGGGGCAGTCTGCCCGGCGCCATCGGTGACTTCGCCTTCCAGGCCGCGAACGGGCTGATCTCGGGTGTCGAAGCGATGCTGAACGGTGTTGTCACGCGCATCAACAATTTCATCAACGGGCTGAACGCCGCGCTGGCGCTGCTGCCCGAATGGGCCACCGGCGAAGGCGGGGTGCGGATCGGCACGCTGGATCCGGTGGAACTCAGCCGGATCGGCAACCCGTTTGAGGGTGCCGCAACGGCTGCTGGCGCAGCCGCCGCCGATGCCTTCTCGGCCGCGCTGTCGCAGACCTACCTTGAGCCACCCGACCTCGGGCTTGGCGCGATGGCAGACGATGCCCGCGCCCGCGCTGATGGCTATCGCGAGGCCGCTGGCATGCTTGCCGATGCCGCCAGTCGTCCGCTGGCCAGCTGGCAGGCGCTGAAAGATGCCATGACCGGCACCGGAGCGGAGGCCGAAGCGGCGCTGGCGGATGCTGCCGGGTCAGCCGATGCCCTCGCGGCAGGACTGAACAACACCGCGACCGCAGCCGATGGCGCGGGCAGCGCGGCGCGCGACGCCGGGGCGGCGGCCGCTGAGGGCGCGGAAACAGCCCTGACCGGCTGGGCCGCCGTCACTGCGGCGCTCGCCGATTATGCCGCGAAAGCCCGCGATATCGGCGGCGACATCGGCAGCACGCTGGTCAGCGCCTTCACCTCGGCCGAAAACGCCGTGGCCGACTTCGTGAAAACCGGCAAGCTCGACTTCCGCGACCTGGTCACCTCGATGATCGCTGATCTGGCGAAACTGGCGGCGCGACGCTTCATCCTTGGCCCGATTGCCAATGCGCTGTCGGGGGCGCTAAGCGGCGCGGGTGGCATCTTCGCCAACATCCTGCATGCGGGTGGCATGGTCGGAGCGCCGGGTCCGGGCCGCATGGTCCCGGCACTCGCCTTCGCCAATGCGCCACGGATGCACGCGGGAGGCTGGGCCGGGATCAAGCCCGACGAGGTTCCGGCAATCCTGCAGCGCGGTGAGCGGGTTCTGTCGCGCCGGGAGGCTGCTGGATATGGCCAAGGTCAATCTGCGGTGCCCGCAGTCAATGTGACCATCAACGCCCGTGACGCCGTAAGCTTCCGGCAGTCCCGAACACAGGTCGCAGCCGATATCGCCCGCGCGGTGTCCCTTGGCCGGAGGGGCATGTGATGGCGTTTCACGAGGTGCGTTTCCATGACAACATCAGCCGCGGGGCGCGCGGCGGACCAGAACGGCGCACCCAAATCGTGGAGTTGGCTTCGGGCGACGAGGAACGCAACGCCAGCTGGGCCAACTCGCGCCGCCGCTATGATGTCGCCTATGGCATCCGGCGTGCGGATGATCTGGCGGCGGTCGTCGCCTTTTTCGAAGCGCGCAACGGTCGCTTGCACGGCTTCCGCTACAAAGACTGGGCCGACTACAAATCTGCCCTGCCGTCGCAGGCGATCACTCCAACCGACCAGCAAATCGGCACTGGCACCGGCAGTCAGCAAACCTTCCAGCTCGCGAAACGCTACACATCTGGCGCGCAGACATGGGTCAGGACCATTGCCAAGCCGGTGGCCGGGACCGTCCGCGTCGCGCTGGGCATGGTGGAACAGATGTCGGGCTGGACCGTGGACACGGCGACTGGCGTCGTCACCTTCACCACTGCCCCCGCTGGCGGCGTCGTAATCCGCGCTGGCTTCGAATTCGATGTGCCGGTGCGCTTCGACAGCGACAGCCTCGACGTGACCCTCGATTTTGAACGGCTCGGGTCGATCACCTCCATCCCGCTCTTGGAGATCCGCAGATGAAAAACCTCTCGCCCGCGCTGCAGGCCCATCTCGATGACGGCACCACCACCCTGTCCTGGTGCTGGCGGATTTCGCGCAGCGATGGTGTGGCGCTGGGCTTCACCGATCATGATCGCGCCCTGGCCTTCGATGGCACCGCGTTTGAACCTGAAAGCGGGTTTGCAGCCTCGGAAATCCGCGCTGGCTCTGATCTTGCGGTTGATGCCCAAGACGCGACCGGCGTGTTGACCTCGGATCGCATCACGGAAACCGACATCCTCGATGGGCGCTGGGACAATGCGGCGGTCGAGCTATGGCGGGTCAATTGGGCTGACACCAGCCAGCGCGTCCTCTTGCGCCGAGGTGCTGTAGGACAAATCCGCCGTGGCCGCATGGCCTTTGTCGCCGAGGTGCGCAGCCTCGCGCATGTGCTAGGCCAGACGGTTGGGCGCACGTTTCAAGCCAGTTGCGACGCGGCGCTGGGTGATGCACGCTGTGGCATCGATCTGGAAAACTCGATCTACAAGGGCACGGGTGCCGTCACGGACCTTTTGCGCGACAGGGCGTTCATGGCCTCGGGGCTGTTCGGGTTTGACGCGGGCTGGTTCACGTCCGGCACCCTGATCTGGACCAGCGGGGCAAATGCCGGGCGCGTCACTGAAGTGCTGGCGCATGGGCTGGATGGCAGCATCGCGACATTGACCTTGCTGGAGGCACCGGTGCGCGCCGTCGCCGAGGGCGACGGCTTCATCGCGCGGGCGGGCTGCGACAAGCGCATCGCGACCTGCAGCACCAAGTTCGCCAACACGGCCAACTTCCGGGGCTTTCCGAACATCCCCGGCCAGGATGCGGTCCTTCGCTATGCCAGTCAGGACGGCGGTCATGAGGGAAACGTGCTGTGATCACCGCCGATCCCGACTTGGTCATCGCCACTGCCCGCGGTTGGCTCGGCACGCCCTACCACGATCAGGCCAGCCTGCGCGGTGTCGGCTGCGATTGCCTAGGGCTGGCGCGCGGCGTCTGGCGCAAGGTGGTGGGCGACGAGCCTTTCCCCATTCCGCCTTACAGCCGGGATTGGGGCGAGACCGGGCCACGCGAGGTGCTGGCCGAGGGTGCGCGCCAGATGATGCCAGAAATCACGCCCCTCGAAGCCCGGCCCGGCGCACTTCTCCTCTTCCGCATGGCACCGCGCGCCATTGCCAAGCATGTCGGAATACTGACCGCCCCCGACCGTTTCATCCATGCCTATGAACGGCTGGGCGTCGTCGAGGAAGTCCTCACCCCGATTTGGCGGCGGCGGATCGCCTTCGCCTTCCTGTTCCCCAAAGATTGAGACCCCAGACATGGCAACTCTTGTTCTCGGCGCCGTCGGCTCCGCGATTGGCGGCGCATTTGGCGGGGCCATCCTCGGCTTTTCCGGTGCCGCGATTGGAGGCTTCATCGGCTCGACCATCGGGTCGGTCGTCGACAACTGGATCGTCTCGTCCCTCGCCCCGGCGCAGCGGATCGAGGGCGCGCGGCTCGACAGTCTGCGCATCACGTCCTCAACCGAAGGCGCTGTGATCCCGCGACTGTTCGGTCGCATGCGCATTGGCGGCAACATCATCTGGGCCACGGATTTCCGCGAGGAGGTCAATACGACCCGTCAAGGCGGCGGCAAAGGCAGCGGGCCAAAGGTCACCACGACCGAATACCTCTACTATGCCAGCTTCGCCGTGGCGCTGTGCGAGGGGGAAATCACCGGCATTGGCCGGGTCTGGGCCGACGGCAAGGCCATGGACATGACCGGCGTCACCTGGCGCTGGTATCCGGGCAACGAGGTTCAAGGCCCGGACCCATTCATCTCCGCCAAGATGGGCGCAGCCAACACCCCGGCCTATCGCGGCACCGCCTATGTGGTCTTCGAAGAACTGAACCTCAGCGCCTTCGGCAATCGTCTGCCGCAGATTAGTTTCGAGGTCTTCCGCCCGCTGGCCGATCCCGACAGCGCCGAAGGGCTGGTCAAGGCTGTGACGATGATCCCGGCATCCGGCGAATTCACCTATGCGACCGCGCCAATCAAGAAATCCACCGGCTCCGCTGGGACGACCGTGGCCGAGAACCTCAACGCAATCACCGACACGGCTGACATCGTGGTGGCGCTGGACCGGCTGCAATCTCTGGCCCCTGCCGTGGAAAGCGTCAGCCTGGTGGTGGCGTGGTTCGGTGATGATCTGCGGGCCGGGAACTCCAAGGTGCGGCCGGGCGTCGAGGTGGCCACCAAGACGACGACGCCCTCGCCTTGGGTTGTGAATGGCGTCAGCCGTGCCGATGCGTTTCTGGTCAGCCGCGATGCCGAGGATCGGCCGGTCTATGGCGGCACGCCTGCTGATTTCGCAGTGGTGCAGGCGATCCAGGAGATGAAGGCGCGCGGATTGCGCGTCACCTTCTATCCTTTCATCCTGATGGACGTCCCGCCGGGCAACACAAAGCCGAACCCTTACAGCGCCACTGCCGCCACCTCTGGTCAGCCAACCTTCCCCTGGCGCGGACGGATTACTTGCTCCCCGGCTGCGGGCTTTTTGGGGTCGGTAGACAAGACCGCCACCGCTGGCACGCAGGTTGCAGCCCTATTCGGGACGGCGACACCCGCCACCTTCAGCGTGTCGGGCACCACTGTCAGCTGGACCGGCCCGGTTGGCGAATGGTCGCTGCGTCGGATGATCCTGCACTATGCGCATCTGTGCAAGGCGGCCGGGGGCGTCGATGCCTTCCTGATCGGATCGGAAATGCCTGGCCTCACCACGATCCGCTCGGGCGCCAGCACCTATCCGGCGGTGACCGCATTCAAATCCCTTGCTGCGGATGTGCGTTCCATTCTCGGCGCTGGGCCCAAGATCAGCTATGCGGCCGACTGGTCGGAGTATTTCGGCCATCACCCAGCCGACGGCAGCGGCGATGTGTTCTTCCATCTCGACCCGCTCTGGTCTGACACGAACATCAACTTCATCGGCATCGACAACTACATGCCGCTGTCGGATTGGCGCGACGGGTTTGACCATGCCGATGCTACGCTAGCCCCGGCGATCTATGACCGGGACTATCTGCAAAGCAACATCACCGGCGGCGAAGGCTTCGACTGGTTCTATGCCAACGCCCTTGACCGGACGACACAGGTCCGGACGCCGATCACGGACGGTGGTGTCGGCAAACCGTGGGTGTTCCGCTTCAAGGATCTGCGCGCCTGGTGGCAAAATCCGCATTTCAACCGGCCGGGTGGTGTGGAGACCGGGACGCCGACGGCATGGGTGCCGCAGTCAAAGCCGATCTGGTTCACCGAACTGGGGTGCCCGGCTGTTGATCGCGGCACCAACCAGCCCAACGTGTTCTTTGATCCGAAATCGTCAGAAAGCTTCACGCCCTACTTCTCGCGCGGTTGGCGGGACGATGCGATCCAGCGGGCCTATCTGGAGGCGACCTATCTCTGGTGGGGTACTGCGGCGAACAACCCGATGTCCTCGGTCTATGGCAACCGGATGGTGCATGTGCCGGAATGCGCGGCCTGGACATGGGACGCCCGGCCCTATCCCTTCTTCCCCGGGCTGACCGATGTCTGGACGGACGGCCCTAACTGGCGGCTGGGGCATTGGCTGACCGGGCGGCTGGGCGCGGTGTCGCTGGCGGCTCTGGTGCGGCACCTTTGCATGCGTGCCGGGATGCCCGAAGAGTTGATCGACGTCTCCGGCCTTTGGGGTGCTGTCGAGGGCTATGTCATCTCGGCGCTGGAAGCCCCGCGCGCCTCGATCTCCAATCTGGCGCGGCATTTCGGCTTCGATGCGGTCGAGAGCGAGGGCCGCATCAAGTTCCTGATGCGGGGCCGGATCGCCGGTCTGACCATCACCCCCGACAGCATGGTCGCGCCCGCCTCCGCACAGGGCGATGTGATGGAACTGACCCGCGCGCAGGAAACCGAACTGCCGCAGGCCCTGAAATGGCAGGTCGCACGCGCCGACGAGGATTATGACGCCGCACAGGTCGAGGCACGCCGCATCACCGTCGACACCACGCGCATCGCCTCGGAAAGCTTCCCGATGGCAATTCCGCCAGAGGAGGCCGAGCGCCGCTGCCGTCGCGCGCTGATGGAGGCATGGATTGGCCGCGAAAGTGCGGTGTTCCGCTTGCCGCCCTCGCGTCTTGCGCTGGATCCTTGCGATGTGATCCTGCTCGACCGCGATGGCCGCCAAACAGAACTGCGGCTCGTGTCCATCGCGGACTCGGACCTGCGCAGCATCGACGCTGTACGGCAGGATCGCGCGGTTTATGACTTGCCACCCGGTGAGCCACGACCGGCCACGCTGTCGACACCGACGGTCTTTGGCGCACCCGACATTGTGCTGATGGACCTGCCACAGCTGCGCGAAGACCAGCCCGCGCATCGCTCCTTTGTTGCAGCCCATGCCAAACCATGGCCGGGAGAGATGGCCGTCTATCGCAGCGCCGCGACAGACGGCTTCACCCTGCTGACAACCTTTGGCACTCGGGCGCGCATGGGCGTGCTGGCGGCAGATTTCTTTGCGGGGCCGGTGTCGCGCTTCGATCTGGGCAATGCGCTGGTCGTCGATCTCTATACCGGCACCTTGGAGAGCGTCACGGACATTACCTTGCTGGGTGGGGCCAATGCGCTGGCCGTGGAAACGGGCGCTGGGCAATGGGAGATTGTCCAGGCGGGCGCGGCCGAGTTGATCGCGCCCGGCCGCTATCGGCTCACCCGATTGCTGCGCGGCCAGCGTGGGACCGAAGGTGCGATGGTCAGCATGGTGCCGAGCGGCGCAAGCGTCGTGGTTCTCGACAATGCCGTGGCCTCCTTGCCGATCTCCGAGGCCGACCTTGGCTTGCCATGGAACTGGCGCATCGGCCCCGCCTCGAAGCCGGTCAGCGACGAGACCTTTGTCGCCACCAGTTTCACCCCCGAGGGCGCTGGGCTGCGGCCGTTTTCGGTGGCCCATGTCGAGCAGCCGTGGCGCACCGCCCGCAGCCCCGGCGACCTGACGATCCGCTGGACGCGCCGGTCGCGATCACTTGCCGCCGACACTTGGGGTGCGGGCGATGTGCCCTTGGCCGAGGATAGTGAAGCTTATGAGTTGGAAATCCGTGACGGAGGGGCAGTCAAACGCACGCTGACCACGACCACAACCAGCGTCCTCTACACCGCCGCGCAGCAGACCGCTGATTGGGGCGCACCCCTTGGACCCGGCCAATCCCTCGCCATCCACATCTACCAGCTCTCGGCCCTAGTCGGCCGGGGCGCTGGGCGATCCGTCACGCTCACCTTCTGAAGGCGCACCCCCAGAAAGACTGAAAAATGTCCGATATCACCACCCACCTTCTACTGCCCTATATCTTGGCATCGCAGGCGCAGAAGCACGTCACCCACAACGAGGCGCTGCGCCTGCTGGACGCTATGGTTCAGCTGTCAGTGCTGGACCGCACGCGCACGACGCCGCCCGTCAGCCCGACCGATGGCGACCGGCACATCGTGGCGTCCGCGGCGACCGGCCTTTGGGCTGGCTGGGATCTGAATATCGCCTTTTGGGTCGATGGGGTCTGGATGCGGCTGGTCCCGCGCCCGGGCTGGCTGGCGTGGATTGCGGATGAGGCGGTTTTCATCGTGTGGAATGGGTCGAGCTGGGATCCAGTCGGCGAACCGGTCGATGTGTCGGATGCCATCTTCAGCCTGGTGAACGACGCCGATCCGACCAAGAAGGCGCTGTTCTCGCTGTCAGGGATTACCACCGGCACGACCCGGACCTTCACGCTGCCGAACACATCGTCGGAACTGGCGATCCTCGCGGGCACGCAAACCTTCAGCGGCAACAAGACCTTCTCCGGCACTCTGACCGCCTCGGGCACCGTCACGGTTTCGGCGGCCGCGGCCACGATCGGTACGGCGACAACGACCGCCACCTACGGCATGGGCACCGGAGCCACGACCAGCGGCGTCACCAAGACTGTGAACCTCGGCACCGGCGGGGCGAGTGGATCCACGACTGTCTTGAACATCGGGTCGGCCACCGCTGGGTCGGGCGGCACGACCGTGGTGAACACCCCCACAGTCACCTTCGCCAATGCCGTCACGCAGGTCGGCATGCCGCAAGCCAACCTGACTGCGCAATTGCTGGGCCTCGGCGGAGCGACGGCCGACAGCTACAACCGGCTGTCAATGAACACACCGGCGGTGCTGATCAACAATGCTGGCGCCGGGATCGAGGCGACAGTGAACAAGGCGGCGGCCGGGAACGATGCGGCCTTCGCCTTCAAGACAGGATTTTCGGCAAGGGCGCTGATCGGGCTGCTCGGCAACGACGATTTCAGCTTCAAGGTCAGCCCGAACGGATCGACCTTCTTTGATGCGATCCGGATCGACCGTAGCTCGGGCCGGGTCGAACTGCCCGAACCGATGGTGATGCCCGCCCTGGCCGCCGCTCCCGATCCGCCCCCTGCGGGAAAGCTCGCCGTCTATGCCCGCGACCGTGCCGGGGCCGGGTGGCTGGATGTGCAGCGCCCCTCGGGCCGGTTCTTTCCGCTCCAGCCACACTTCGGGGTCAACCGGATCGCCACTTGGGCCCCGTCCACCAGCACGACGGTGAATACGAACGGCATGCCGCGCACGGCTGTTGGCACCGTGGCGACGCCAACGCTGACCACCACAGGTCTGGCCGACAGCATGCGGCGCTGGCGGGTGACCAGCGCAGCCACTGCCAACGCCGTTGCAGAGGAACGCTCCGCAGGATGGGTTTGCTGGCGTGGCAATGCCGATGGTCTGGGAGGGTGGAACTACGTCAATCGCCTATCGCTGACCACCGTGCAGGCAACGGGCATGGGGTTCTTTGGCCTCTATGGATCGGTGGCGGCGCTGGCGACGACGCTGACGCTGGCCACCGTCTTGAACTGCATCGGCATCGGTTTCCAGCGCGGCACCCATACCAACTGGCAGCTGGTGCACAATGATGACGCGGGCGCGCCGACGCTGATCGACCTTGGGGCCAGTTTCCCGGTGGCCAGCATGACCAACGTGCTGACGCTCTATATCGCCGCCGCGCCGAACGGATCGGACATTGGCGTGCGGGTTGTCGAGGAGGTCAGTGGCGCTGCCGTCGAGTTCACCATCACCACCGACATGCCCGCTGCCACCCAACTGCTCAGCCCGCGCAACTACATGAACAACGGCGCGACGGCGGCAGTCGTCGCCTACGACTGCGCAGGCGTCTACGTCGAGACAGATTATTGAACCGCAGGTCCGCGAAAGCGAAGGATATCAACATGACTGAACGAACGTCGCTTCTGCAGGAGGTGGGCCAGGCCTTCCGCGACAACGGCCTGACCGCCGCCATCACCGCGCTGGTCG
>QFNE01000074.1 GCA_003240735.1 Paracoccus denitrificans
CGCGTCACGAGCAGGAAGCCGCAGCCGTCCGCGTCGTTCCGCGCCGTGAACGCGCCGATCGCGCGCTCAGCAGCTTCGTCATCAGTCATTTTCACCTCAAGGTCCGGTTCACGCGCAAGGGGCAGGGCCGTCATCAGGCGTCCTCCGGGGGGACAGCCCCCAGAGCCCGAGATCGGCGGCCCGGGAAAGGTCGACGAAGATCTCGACCTCCCCTGACCTGATGACGTCCCCGGAAACGGGGCCGACCCATTCGTCGGAGAGGAGCCCGTGAACGAGATCCTCGGAACGGTCGACGCCCGAGAACCCCTCACCCTCCGCCGTGGCCCATACGCTCACGCCGGGCAGGCCGAGCACCGAGAGCGCCCCCTCCCGATACACCGGGATGGCGACCAGCTCGGCCGGCGGGAGCCTGACATGCTTCTCGTCCCCGACGGGATGAGCGCCGGCGTCGGCGGGCCAGGAGATCAGGGCCGATGACGGGCCGGCGGCCGCTTCCCATGAGGCGACGCCGTCCTCGTCCACCCGCAGGGTCGACGCCGCGACGGAGGGGGCCTCCGCTTCGCGGGAGACGGTCACGACGCGGAGGCCCGGGATCTTCCCGAGAAGCTGATCGGCGCTCGCGCCGGGAGGGATCGCCGTGACGATGACCGAGTCCAGCCCCCGGTGACCCGCCTCCCACGCCACGTCGTTGCCGAACCGCTCGACGAGCGTGACGTCGCGTCCCGCCCGGGGATGCGCGTCGATCCGGAGGACCTTCTCGCCGCCGAGGGCGAGCCGGGCGGCGACGAGGTCGGCCGTGCGGGTGAGTGATTCGCCCCGACGCGGCTCGACGATCACCGAGGCGGGGGTTCCGGGCGAGAACCCGCCGGCGGCGCGGATCGCGTCGACCGGGTCCGCCACCGGGAAGATCGTTCTCAACGCTCCCCATCCTCTCGCCGGAGGCGACGCGATCGCGGCCGTGAACGCGTCGGCGACGCGGGCGAAGAACCGGTCGGCACCGTCCGGGTTCTCGCCGATCATCTCGGCGATGCTCATGTCGTCGCAGAGCCCGGACCTGGTGATGACGCGCATCATCAGGATGTTGAGGGTCAGCGCGGCCAGATCCTGACGGGATTCGTTCAGGGCCCGGACGTTCCCGAACCCGCCGCGAACGAGCCGGGCCAGGTCTCCCGGATCAGGGGGATCGTCATGATCACAGCCCAGCGCCCAGACGGCGACGTCCCGCACCGCCGCGCTCACCGGACCGGTCGCCGTCAGCGATGCGACGCGTTCGTAGCGACGGCGAATGTCCGAGGCGGCCGTCACGGCGCGGGGTCCTGATCGTCGGCCGCGGCCGGGGCCTCCCGAAGATGCTCGATCGCGGCGATCATCTCCGCCGCCCGGGCGGTGAAGGAGTCGTCGCGGGGGTCGACGCCGTGATCCTCCATCCGTGCCAGACGCCAGGCGTCCCGCTCCTCCCCCTCGGGGATGCCGATCTTGTCGGCCGCCTCGTGCAAGGCGTCCGACACGGCGTCGCATGCCTCCTCCCGG
>QFNE01000075.1 GCA_003240735.1 Paracoccus denitrificans
GGCCAGCGCCGTATGCGCGATCGCCCCGGTCTGGAACTCAGCCTGAACGTTGGTGTCAGTCGCGAACACCTGGTTCTTGGAAGCATAGGTGATGGCGTTACGGCCGACCGTCGAAGAACTCGTGACACCGTCCGCATCCGTGACGTAGCCGGAGTTGAAGAAGGCGGAGTAGCTGTCGTCCACGCTGATGTAGCGGGCGCTATGACGAACACTCCAAGTTTCGTCGAAGCGGTGGCTGAGTTCGTATCCAACGACGCCTTGCTCGCGATGGTAGTCGTTGAACCCCGGCTCTCCAGAGAACCGAGAGCGGTCGATCCTGCCGAACGGGCCAGCTTCTACCGTGCCTAGGCTCAGGCGTCATCAGTCACAGCCAGAAGAGGCCGGTGGCTGCGAGGGCGATGGGGGAGAAGAAGACGGTTGGGCATCGCTCGTAGCGGGTTGCGACCTGTCGCCAGTCTTTGAGGCGGCCGACCATGATCTCGATGCGGTTGCGGCGCCGATAGCGGCGCTTGTCGTGTTTGAGGGATGCGTTGCGCGACTTTCGACCTGGAATGCAGGGTTTGATGCCCTTCGCCTCAAGAGCATCCCGGAACCAGTCAGCGTCGTAGCCGCGGTCGCCGAGCAGCCATTGCGCCTTGGGTATCTCGTCCAGAAGCGCCGCCGGGCCGGTGTAGTCGCTGACCGGTCCGGCGGTCAGGAAGAAGCTCAAGGGGCGGCCGTTTGCATCGGCCACGGCGTGCAGCTTGGTGTTCATGCCGCCTTTGGTGCGGCCGATCAGGCGGCCAGGACCCCCTTTTTGACCGCCAGGCTCGATGCCGTGCGGTGCGCCTTCAGATAGGTCGCCTCGATCATGACCGTCTTGCGCTCGGCGCCAACTGCGGCCAGCCCTTCCGTCATCGGGACGAAGACACCCATCTCACCCCAGCGCGTCCAGCGATCGTAGAGTGTCTTCGAAGGCCCATAGTCCTTCGGTGCATCGCGCCATCGCAGAGCGTTGCGGTTGACGAAGATGATCCCGCTCAGCACGCGCCGGTCATCGACCCGTGGCCGGCCGTGGCTCCCGGGAAAGAATGGCCGCAACCGCTCCATCCGATCGTCCGTCAGCCAAAACAGCTCCCTCATATCCAGTCCCCCCGGCGAAGACTGAATCCGACGAAACCTCACAAATCAATGGCTCCTGAACCTAGGACTTCGTGTCCGCGGGTCGCGAGGTTACGCCGACGTTCGAGGTTTCGCACTGTCGCCAATTCATACGGAAGGCCTGCCACGGAGTTTTCCAACGGCAACTCTACCCCGAACCGGTTCGGAATTAGACGATCCGATTTCCCCCCATGTCGGAAATGATTTCTGGCAGCCGCCACGGGCCGAAAGGACAGGTCGGCGACTCGACATTTGCGTCCCGTCCGTGTCGCGACGTCTTGCTCCGCGCGACTTTGACGTTAGGTTTCGCGTCATGGCCAACGCTCCCCCGCCGCAAGAC
>QFNE01000076.1 GCA_003240735.1 Paracoccus denitrificans
GGTTCTTCAGCGACGACCAAGAGAAGGTGCCGACCGACACCATGATCATGATCGCCACAAGCGCGGGCATCGGGATGCGCGCCACCCAGTCGCCCAGAAAGACCACCAGGATCAGCAGCACTAAACCGGCGGTGAAGGTCGAAAGCCGTCCGCGCCCACCGGATTTCACGTTGATGATGGACTGTCCGATCATCGCACAGCCCGCCATGCCGCCGATGAAGCCGGTGGCGGTATTGGCGATGCCCTGGCCGATGCACTCCTGATCGCGGTTCGACTTGGTGTCGGTCAGATCATCGACGATGTTCTGTGTCATCAGGCTTTCCAGCAGGCCGACCACGGCCACCGCGATGGAATAGGGCAGGATGATCAGCAGCGTCTGCAGCGTCAGCGGGATTTGCGGGATCAGGAAGACCGGCAGCGTGTCGGGCAGTGCGCCCATGTCGCCCACTGTGCGCACGTCCCAGCCGAAGACCATCGCCAGCGCGGTCAGCACGACGATGGTGACCAGCGGCGAGGGAATCGCCTTGGTCAGCAGCGGGAACAGGTAGATGATGGCAAGCCCGGCCGCCACCAGCACATAGGTCAGCCAAGTGACCCTGGAAGGGTCCAGTTCAGGCAGCTGCGCCATGAAGATCAGGATCGCCAGCGCATTCACGAAGCCGGTCATAACCGACTTCGAGACATAGCGCATGACGAAGCCGAGCCGTAGCAGACCCGCGCCGATCTGGATCAGACCGGCAAGAACTGTGGCGGCCAGAAGATATTGCAGCCCGTGATCACGCACCAGCGTCACCATCAGCACGGCGGTGGCAGCGGTGGCTGCTGAGATCATACCGGGCCGGCCGCCGGTGAAGGCGATCAGCACGGCGATGGAGAAGCTGGCGTAAAGCCCCACCTTGGGATCCACACCGGCGATGATCGAAAAGGCGATGGCCTCCGGGATCAGCGCCAAAGCCACGACGAGCCCGGCAAGCAGATCGCCACGGATATTTCCGAACCATTGGGTCCGATAGGTATCAAGTGAAATCATGTAAATCCGTTCCTGACCGATCACGGGCTTTCACGGCCACATGGTGATAACTGGTCTTCAAGCGGGTTCGGTTGTCTGGCGGATCGGCGGCCAGAAGAGCCAGCTGGGAATCTCACCCAACTCCATGTGCTACGGCGATCTTCCTAGCCAATATGTATTCTGTTGCCAAGGATGCATCCGCGAACGACAATTGTGCTCCCCGAGCGGACTTGCGGCAACGCCATTCTTCATCGACGAGGCAACCCCTTGCAAGCGGCCCATAGCTGCCGCTCGGCAAGGTGGCCGGCGCTGCCGTGCAGCTTCACCAGACCGGTCAATTGCATATGCGGCAGCATTTTCGGTGGGTGACCGTAAGGCGTCCGGTCAGGAAGGTGACACGGTGGATCTGGCGGAACGAGGACGCATGAATGTGCAATCTGTACGCGAACACGACGGCGCAGGAGG
>QFNE01000077.1 GCA_003240735.1 Paracoccus denitrificans
GTTCTGCACCGCGGCAAGACCGCCTTCACCCAGCACGTCGATCGCCACGTCGATCTCCTCCACGTTCGCGTTGGAGATGCCGATCTCCTTGATCAGGCCTTCCTGCTTGAACGACGCCAAGGTCTCGATGCCCTCGGCGTACCGGATGGAGCGATCAGGGCGGTGCCAGTAGTAGAGGTCGATGGCGTCGGTCTCGAGGTTCTTCAGGGACTTCTCCAGGGCCGAACGGAGGTAGGCGGACGAGCCGTCCCGGCCCCAGGCCTCGCCCTCACCGCGCGTGATGCCGCCCTTGGTGGCCACCACCACCTGGGAGCGGTCGCCGTCCCAGGTGTCGAGGGCGTCGGCCACGACCTTCTCGTTGTGCCCCATGGTGTCCCAGGAGGGGGCGTAGATGTCAGCGGTGTCGAGGAAGGTGATGCCGGCGTCGAGCGCGGCGTGCACGGTGGCGCGGGCCTGCTCCTGCGGGGCGGCGTCGCCGCGGCCCTGGGACAGGGGCATCACGCCCATGCCGATCGGGGAGACGGTCAGGGATCCGATGCTACGCGGGGTGATGGAGTCGGAGGTGCTCATGTGCCGAGCCTACGCAGACCGGGCCACGGGGACGAGGGTCTCGAGCCGAACGGTCGGACTTCACCCCGCGGACGCCTGCCACCGGATGCCTCCCAGCGGGTCCCCGCCCCGCGAAGGCAGGCAGAATCGACCCATGGCCTTCACGATTGACTCGCAGATCCCCACTGACGCCGAGCTGGTCTCGCTGTACGACGCCGTGGGCTGGAGCGCCTACACCGCGGCCCCGGAGCGCCTGGCGCGTGCGGTGCGCGGATCCCACCTGGTGCTGTGCGCTCGCAACGAGGCGACCGGTTCCCTGGTGGGCCTTGCCCGCACCGTCTCGGACGGGGAGACCATCGTGTACGTGCAGGACATCCTGGTCACGCCCGATCATCAGCGCGAAGGCATCGGCGGCGCGCTCCTGGACGCAGTGCTGGAGCAATACGCCGATGTGCGGCAGCTTGTGTTGCTCACCGACGACGAGCCAGGACAGCGCGCCTTCTACGAGTCGCGCGGGCTCACCGAGGCCCACGATATGAGCCCGCACCCCACCCGAGCCTTCGTGCGCTTCGCCTGACGGCCGTTCCCGCGGCGCCGTTTGGCAACACCGGGGCCGTTCCATCGGGCAGCAGGAGCAGATCCGCCTGCCCACGCACGAATCTGTGTCGTTGAGAGCGAGGCATTCCGACAAACTCTCGTGCGTCGCGGGGGTCTGCGCCGCCGGTGGGCCTGGACACGGCGATGCCCGGGACCCTGGGCCCCGGGCATCGCAGTGGGACA
Source organism: Paracoccus denitrificans (assembly GCA_003240735.1). Classification (GTDB taxonomy): domain Bacteria; phylum Pseudomonadota; class Alphaproteobacteria; order Rhodobacterales; family Rhodobacteraceae; genus Paracoccus; species Paracoccus denitrificans_A. The sequence goes on from QFNE01000077.1 coordinate 1,330, forward strand.
GATCAGCCGCAGTGGGACAGGTCAGCCGCCGAAGCGTGCCTTGTGGCCCAGCGGGTAGGCCTCGCCGGTGCCATCGGCCTCGGGGATCGCGACCGGCAGCTCACCCTTGGGCTTGATCTCGCCCGCGACCAGGCGTGCCACGG
>QFNE01000037.1 GCA_003240735.1 Paracoccus denitrificans
GATCACCGGCCTGGGCCTGAAGGAAGCCAAGGACCTGGTCGAAGCCGGCGGCAAGGTCAAGGAAGGCGCGGCCAAGGCCGACGCCGAGGAAATGAAGAAGAAGCTCGAAGCGGCTGGCGCCAAGGTCGAGCTGAAGTAATCGACGGCGGTCCCGCACGGGATCCGCGCGAGACAGGGCAGGGTCCGGTAGTTCGCCGGTCCCTGCCGAGCCCGTCTTGAAGGACGCTTGACCGATCCCTACATAGGGCCGCTCGAGCGTCCCTCAGGGCGTGTTCGCGGTTCGGGAGCGGCGCGGTGGGACGCGTGGCACGAATGGGACCGCACCCCTGACATTCGTATGCGTGCCGCCGATCGTGCCCCGACGATCCGCCGCGCGCGTTGACGAAAGGCGAAAGACCCCATGGCGCAAGCTTATGTCGGCCAGAAGCGCATCCGGCGCTATTACGGCAATATTCGCGAAGTTCTGGAGATGCCGAACCTGATCGAGGTTCAAAAGGCATCCTATGACCTGTTCCTGAACTCTGGCGAAAGCGACAAGCACACCGACGGTGAAGGCATTCAGGGCGTCTTCCAGTCGGTGTTCCCGATCAAGGATTTCAACGACACCGCGACGTTGGAATTCGTGAAATACACGCTCGAAGCACCGAAATACGATGTCGAAGAATGCCAGCAACGCGACATGACCTATGCCGCGCCGCTGAAGGTGACGCTGCGTCTGATCGTGTTCGATGTCGATGAAAACTCGGGCAACCGCGCCGTCAAGGACATCAAGGAACAAGACGTCTATATGGGGGAAATCCCCCTGATGACGCAGAACGGGACGTTCGTCGTGAACGGGACCGAACGCGTTGTCGTGTCGCAGATGCACCGGTCGCCGGGTGTGTTCTTCGACCATGACCGCGGCAAGACCCACTCCTCGGGCAAGCTGCTGTTCACCTGCCGGATCATTCCCTATCGCGGGTCGTGGCTGGATTTTGAATTCGACGCCAAGGACCTTGTGTTCGCGCGTATCGACCGTCGCCGCAAACTGCCGGTCACCACGCTGCTGTACGCGCTGGGCATGGATCAGGAAGGCATCATGGATGCGTTCTATGATACCGTCACCTACAAGCTGAAAGCGTCCAAGAAGGGCGGCGAGCAGGGCTGGGTCACCCGGTTCTTCCCCGACCGGATGCGTGGCACGCGCCCGACCTTTGATCTGGTGAACGCCGACACCGGCGAGATCATCACCAAGGCTGGCGACAAGGTCACCCCCCGTCTGGTCAAGCAACTGGTGGATTCGGGCGAAGCCACGAACCTGCTGGTGCCGTTCGAGCGGATCGTCGGTCGGTTCGTCGCCAAGGATATCATCAACGAGAACACCGGTCTGATCTATGCCGAAGCGGGTGATGAAATCACCGCCGAGTATAACAAGGACGGCGATCTGTCGGGCGGCCTGCTGAAGGTTCTGCTGGACAACGACATCACCGACATCCCGGTGCTGGACATCGACCACGTCAACGTCGGCCCCTATATCCGCAACACGATGGCGGCGGACAAGAACATGAACCGCGAAGGTGCCCTGATGGACATCTACCGCGTCATGCGTCCGGGTGAGCCGCCGACCGTCGAGGCCGCGTCGAACCTGTTCGAAAGCCTGTTCTTTGACGGCGAGCGTTACGATCTGTCCGCCGTTGGCCGGGTCAAGATGAACATGCGTCTTGACCTGGACGCGCCGGACACCCAGCGCACGCTGCGCCGCGAAGACATCGTGGCGTGTATCCGCGGGCTTGTCGAACTGCGCGACGGCAAGGGCGAGATCGACGACATCGACCACCTCGGCAACCGCCGGGTGCGTTCGGTCGGCGAGCTGATGGAAAATCAGTATCGCGTCGGCCTGCTGCGCATGGAACGTGCGATCCGCGAGCGCATGTCGGGCGTCGAGATCGACACCGTCATGCCGCAGGACCTGATCAACGCCAAACCGGCGGCGGCGGCGGTTCGCGAATTCTTCGGCTCCAGCCAGCTGTCGCAGTTCATGGACCAGACCAACCCGCTGTCGGAAGTGACGCACAAGCGTCGTCTGTCGGCGCTTGGGCCGGGCGGTCTGACGCGTGAGCGTGCAGGCTTTGAGGTGCGCGACGTGCACCCCACCCACTATGGCCGGATGTGCCCGATCGAGACGCCGGAAGGCCAGAACATCGGTCTGATCAACAGCTTGGCGACGTTTGCCCGCGTGAACAAGTATGGCTTCATCGAAACCCCGTACCGCAAGGTGATCGAGGGTCAGGTGACCGACGACGTGGTCTATATGTCCGCGACCGAGGAAATGCGTCACACCGTGGCGCAGGCCAACGCGACGCTGGATGCAGACGGCCGGTTCGTGGACGAGCTGATCTCGACCCGTCAGGCGGGCGACTTCACGCTGAACCCGGTGGACGCGATCGACCTGATCGACGTGTCGCCCAAGCAGCTGGTGTCGGTCGCCGCGGCGCTGATCCCGTTCCTTGAGAACGACGACGCCAACCGCGCCCTGATGGGGTCGAACATGCAGCGTCAGGCAGTTCCGCTTCTGCGGGCCGAGGCGCCGTTCGTCGGCACCGGCATGGAAGCGATCGTGGCGCGTGACAGCGGCGCGGCCATCATGGCCCGTCGTGGCGGTGTCATCGACCAGGTCGATGCACAGCGTATCGTCGTGCGCGCAACCGAAGATCTGGGCGCAGGCGATGCCGGCGTCGACATCTATCGTCTGCGCAAGTTCAAGCGGTCGAACCAGTCGTCCACCATCAACCAGCGCCCGCTGGTGAAGGTCGGCGAGAAGGTCCAGACAAGCCAGGTCATCGCTGACGGTCCGTCGACCGATCAGGGCGAACTGGCCATCGGCCGGAACGTGGTCGTCGCGTTCATGCCGTGGAACGGCTACAACTACGAAGACTCGATCCTGATTTCCGAGCGGATTCACCGCGACGACGTGTTCACCTCGATCCACATCGACGAATACGAAGTGGCGGCCCGCGACACGAAACTGGGCCCGGAAGAGATCACTCGCGACATCCCGAACGTCGGTGAAGAGGCGCTGCGCAACCTCGATGAGGCTGGCATCGTCTATATCGGCGCCGAGGTCGGACCGGGCGACATTCTGGTCGGCAAGATCACCCCCAAGGGCGAAAGCCCGATGACGCCGGAAGAAAAGCTTCTGCGCGCCATTTTCGGTGAGAAAGCGTCCGACGTGCGCGACACGTCGCTGCGTCTGCCCCCGGGTGCGTATGGCACGATCGTGGAAGTCCGCGTCTTCAACCGTCACGGCGTCGACAAGGACGAACGTGCGCTGCAGATCGAGCGTGAGGAAGTCGAGCGTCTGGCTCGTGACCGGGACGACGAGTTGGCGATCCTTGAGCGCAACATCTATGCGCGTCTGAAGTCGCTGATCATGGGTCAGGACGTCGTCAAGGGGCCGAAAGGCATCAAGGGCGGCATCAAGGTCGACGAAGAAGTGCTGGGCAATCTCAGCCGCGGTCAGTGGTTCCAGCTGGCGGTTGCCGACGACGACACCGCCCGCGAGGTCGAGGCGCTGCAGGATCAGTTCAACGTCCAGAAAAAGGCGCTTGACGCCCGCTTCGACGACAAGGTTGAAAAGGTCCGTCAGGGCGACGATCTGCCTCCGGGCGTGATGAAGATGGTCAAAGTGTTCGTCGCGGTAAAGCGCAAGCTTCAGGCCGGCGACAAGATGGCCGGTCGTCACGGCAACAAGGGCGTCGTGTCCAAGGTCGTTCCGATGGAAGACATGCCGTTCCTGGCGGACGGGACTCCGGTCGATCTGGTGCTGAACCCGCTGGGCGTGCCGTCGCGGATGAACGTCGGTCAGATTCTGGAAACCCACATGGGCTGGGCCTCGCGTGGCCTGGGTCTGAAGATCAACGACGCGCTGGACGATTACCGGCGCAACGGTGACATGACCCCGGTTCGCGAAGCGATGAAGATCGGTTACGGCGACGACACCTATGCCTCGACGTTCGAGGGCATGGATGACGACACGCTGGTCGAGCACGCCGAAACCGTTCGCGGTGGTGTGCCGATCGCGACGCCGGTCTTCGACGGGGCCAAGGAAGCCGACGTGAACGACGCGCTGCGGCGTGCCGGGTTCGACACCTCGGGTCAGTCCGTGGTGTTCGACGGCCGCACCGGCGAACAGTTCACCCGTCCGGTGACCGTGGGCATGAAGTACGTCCTGAAGCTGCACCACCTTGTCGATGACAAGATGCACGCACGCTCCACCGGTCCTTACTCGCTGGTCACCCAGCAGCCCTTGGGCGGTAAGGCACAGTTCGGTGGTCAGCGTCTGGGTGAGATGGAGGTCTGGGCCCTTGAGGCTTACGGCGCCGCCTATACCCTGCAGGAAATGCTGACGGTCAAGTCGGATGACGTGGCTGGCCGCACCAAGGTCTACGAGTCGATCGTCAAGGGTGACGACAACTTCGAAGCCGGTGTGCCCGAGTCCTTCAACGTGCTGGTCAAGGAGGTCCGGGGTCTGGGCCTCAACATGGAACTCCTGGATGCGGAGGAAGAGGAATAACCGGACCGAAAGATGGGGCGACGCCCCATCTCACGCGCCCCCGGTAGGGTGGGGTTCACCCCACCTTCCTTTTTCACCGCGCCACTTCATTAGGAAACAGAATGAACCAGGAACTTTTGAACAATCCGTTGAACCCGATGGCTGCGCCCCGACAGTTCGACGAGATCAAGATCTCGCTGGCTTCGCCCGAAGAAATTCTGGCGTGGTCGTATGGCGAGGTCAAAAAGCCCGAAACCATCAACTACCGCACGTTCAAGCCCGAGCGTGACGGTCTGTTCTGCGCGCGCATCTTTGGCCCGATCAAGGACTATGAGTGCCTGTGCGGCAAATACAAACGCATGAAGTATCGCGGCCTTGTCTGCGAGAAATGCGGCGTTGAAGTCACGCTGCAGAAGGTCCGCCGGGAACGGATGGGCCATATCGAGCTGGCCGCTCCGGTTGCCCATATCTGGTTCCTGAAGTCGCTGCCCTCGCGCATCGGTCTCATGCTGGACATGACGCTTCGCGATCTGGAACGGATCCTGTACTTCGAAAACTACGTCGTGATCGAGCCGGGTCTGACGGATCTCTCCTATGGTCAGCTGCTGACCGAGGAAGAGTTCCTGGACGCACAGGACCAGTTCGGCGCAGACGCCTTCCAGGCCGATATCGGCGCGGAAGCGATCCGCAACATGCTGTCGAACATCGATCTGGCCGCGACTGCGGAACAGCTGCGCGAGGACCTGAAAGAGGCCACGGGCGAACTGAAGCCGAAGAAGATCATCAAGCGTCTGAAGATCGTCGAGTCGTTCCTGGAATCGGGCAACCGTCCCGAGTGGATGGTGCTGACGGTCATTCCGGTCATTCCGCCGGAACTGCGTCCGTTGGTCCCGCTGGATGGCGGTCGCTTTGCGACGTCGGACCTTAACGACCTGTATCGCCGCGTGATCAACCGCAACAACCGCCTGAAGCGCCTGATCGAGCTGCGCGCGCCCGACATCATCGTGCGCAACGAAAAGCGGATGCTGCAGGAATCAGTCGATGCGCTGTTTGACAACGGCCGTCGCGGCCGCGTCATCACGGGCAACAACAAGCGCCCGCTGAAGTCGCTGTCGGACATGCTGAAGGGCAAGCAGGGCCGCTTCCGCCAGAACCTTCTAGGGAAACGGGTCGACTTCTCGGGTCGTTCGGTCATCGTGACCGGGCCGGAGCTGAAGCTGCATCAGTGCGGTCTGCCCAAGAAGATGGCCTTGGAGCTGTTCAAGCCGTTCATCTATTCGCGGCTTGAGGCAAAGGGCTACAGCTCGACCGTCAAGCAGGCCAAGAAGCTGGTCGAAAAGGAACGTCCCGAGGTCTGGGATATCCTGGACGAGGTAATTCGCGAGCATCCGGTTCTGCTGAACCGTGCGCCGACGCTGCACCGTTTGGGCATTCAGGCGTTCGAGCCGATCCTGATCGAAGGCAAGGCGATCCAGCTGCACCCGCTGGTCTGCTCGGCGTTCAACGCCGACTTCGACGGCGACCAGATGGCCGTGCACGTGCCGCTGAGCCTTGAGGCCCAGCTGGAAGCGCGCGTTCTGATGATGTCGACGAACAACGTTCTGTCGCCCGCCAACGGCGCGCCTATCATCGTTCCATCGCAGGACATGGTGTTGGGTCTTTATTACACCACCATGATGCGCGAAGGCATGAAGGGCGAAGGCATGGCGTTTGCCAATGTCGACGAAGTGGAACATGCACTCGCCTCGGGCGAGGTGAACCTGCATGCCCGCATCACCGCCCGCCTGCCGCAGATCGACGAAGACGGCAACGAGGTGATGAAGCGGTTCGAAACGACGCCGGGTCGTCTGCGTCTGGGCAACCTGTTGCCGCGCAACGCCAAGGCACCGTTCGAGCTGGTCAACCGCCTGCTGCGCAAGAAGGACGTCCAGCACGTCATCGATACCGTCTACCGCTACTGCGGTCAGAAGGAATCGGTGATCTTCTGTGACCAGATCATGACGCTGGGTTTCCGCGAAGCGTTCCGTGCCGGCATCAGCTTTGGCAAGGACGACATGGTCGTTCCCGACAACAAGTGGACGATCGTCGAGGAAGTGCAGGATCAGGTCAAAGAGTTCGAGCAACAGTATCTCGACGGTCTGATCACGCAGGGCGAGAAGTACAACAAGGTCGTCGATGCCTGGTCGAAATGTAACGACCGCGTCACCGACGCCATGATGTCCACCATCGCCGCGACCCATCATGACGAAAACGGGGCCGAGGCCGAGCCGAACAGCGTCTACATGATGGCGCACTCGGGCGCGCGGGGTTCGACCAGCCAGATGAAGCAGCTGGGCGGCATGCGTGGCCTGATGGCCAAGCCGAACGGCGAGATCATCGAGACGCCGATCATCTCGAACTTCAAGGAAGGTCTGACCGTTCTTGAATACTTCAACTCGACCCACGGCGCCCGGAAGGGTCTGTCG
>QFNE01000078.1 GCA_003240735.1 Paracoccus denitrificans
GGTCGTGTCCCTAGACGTGGTGTAACTGACCGTCTTGGTCGTCACGATCTCCGGCTTTGCCGGATCTGATCAGGCGACCGCAGCGGGCAACCCGATAAGGGGATCATCGCTCAAAGGGGCGACGCTTTCCAGCGTCATGTATCGCCCGCGCTGTACGGCCCATTCGTCGTTCTGTTCGAGCAGGATCGCGCCGACGAGACGCTTGATCGACGCCTCGTTGGGGAAGATGCCGACGACTTCAGTGCGCCGCTTGATCTCGCCGTTGACCCGTTCGATCGGATTGTTGGAGTGCAGCTTGGTGCGATGCTCTTTGGGAAAGGACATGTAGGCCAGGACGTCGGTCTCGGCCTCGTCCATAAGATTGGCCAGCTTAGGGACGCGCGGGCGTAGCTGATCGGCGACCTGTCGCCACTGCGTCTTGGCTGCGGCTTCATCATCCTGTGCGAAAGCCGTGCCAACAAAGGCTGACACCACTCTGCGCTGCGTTTTTCCAGCGTGGGCCAGGGCGTTTCTCATGAAATGAACGCGGCATCGCTGCCAGGTCGAACAGAGAACCTTCGACACAGCCTCCTTGATGCCGACATGGGCGTCAGAGACCACCAGTTTGACGCCCCTCAAGCCTCGGCGGGTCAGCTTGCGCAGGAAGTCTATCCAGAAGCTGGCGGCTTCTGATGCGCCGATGTCCATGCCCAGGATCTCTCTTCGTCCATCACTGTTAACGCCGACAGCCATGATCACGGCGACCGAGACGACCCGACCGTTCTGGCGAACCTTCACATAGGTCCCATCCACCCAGACATAGGGCCAATCGCCTTCGATCGGTCGCTCCAGAAAGGTGTGGACGCGGTCGTCGATCTCTTCGCAAAGCCGGCTGACCTGGCTCTTGGAGATCCCGCTCATGCCCATGGCCTTGACCAGATCATCGACGGATCGCGTTGAGACGCCTTGGATGTAAGCCTCTTGGATTACCGCGGTGAGCGCCTTCTCCGCGAGCCGACGCGGTTCCAGAAAGCCAGGAAAGTAGGACCCTTTGCGAAGCTTGGGGATCCGCAGCTCCACGGTTCCCGCCCGTGTCTCCCAATCCCGATCGCGATAGCCATTGCGCTGGACCAGTCGTTCGGCGCTCTTCTCGCCGTGCCCGGCTCCGGTCAGCGCCCCAACCTCCATCTCCATCAAGCGTTCGGCTGCAAAACCGATCATCTCGCGAAGAATATCTGCATCTGCACTCTTCTCGACGAGCGCGCGCAGGTTCATCATGTCCTTGGTCATCTTCAGTCTCTGGTTTGCGTTGACGTGTGCAAACCCAGCCTAACCGAAGATCGAGGATGACCACCTCCGCTTCGCCACTCTCTCGCTACGGCGCCTAATGAAAAGGCGCGCTTCGCGAGCGGCGAAGCTGACAGCCAGCTACACCACCAATAGGGACGTCACC
>QFNE01000038.1 GCA_003240735.1 Paracoccus denitrificans
AATCCAGCGCACGATAGGTCGCCGTGCACTGGACGCACGACGGCTTCGTGTACACCGTGACAGCCATGTGACTCATCCTCCTCTCTTGGTCTCGTAGTTTGTGGGTCGGGTCAGACACGCTCGCGCGCACGGCGCCGCAGCCAGACGACGGTGGCCACCAGGGCGATGATCAGGCCGCCGGCCACGACGATCTGCGGCCACCCGAACCCGATGCCGTCGACGAACGGGATGACGACCTCAGCCCCTTGGGCGAGCAGGTGGTACTGCACCATCCAGTCGCGCAGCGGGTTGAACAGCACCCCGAACGAGAACATGCCGGTGGCCATGCCCCCGCACAGCATGAACATCAGCGTCAGCAGGTCGTCCTCGTTCTCGGCGGCCGATTGCGTCATGAGATCCACACCTCCTCCGGCGTCGGCGCCGGCGCGTCCGGGTACGGGATCTCGCCGGCGCGGTCCTCGAGCACGTTGACGTATTCGCCGGCGAACTCCTCCGCCCGCTCGCGCTCAGCGCCCTGAGCGAGGGCGAAAGCGAAGGCCTGCTCGTGCGCGAGCTCGGCCCGGCTCTGAGTGGTCTGCATTTGTTGCTCCTTTCGGTCACGCCGCGGAGGGACGTCGGTAGGTGAGCACTTCGTTGTCCGACACGGTCATGAGGCCCTCATCGCCGGAGTCGAGCTCGCGGTACTCGATCGCCATCGCGTCCTCGTCGACGATGTCCGGTTCGACCGACTCCACGACCACCCAGATCCCGAGGGTGGAATCGGACAGCACCAGATCACCGACTGCGAGGTCGCCGGCCAGGCCCTCGGAGATCTCCCCGTAGCCTTCGTCGTCTTCCGCGGCCGCGGCGGGATCGTCGTCGACGTCGATGGGATCGGGCTCGAACCGGACGCTGCCGGCGGCCTTGCGGGCGCCGAGCGCGACGACGTTGCTGGGCAGCGGCGCGGGGATGTCGACCGCCGGCGGCTCGATGCCGTCGAACAGCGTGATGCGGGTGGTCGCCCAGTCGTTGTAGGTCGGCGGAATCTCCTCGTCGCCCTCGATGAGCGGCGACGGTTCGGCGATCGTCTTGCGGGGGTGATCCGTCTCGAGCGGCGTGAGGGTGTGCAGGTGCTCCCAGTCCTGCGTGTCGGACTTGTCGAGCTTGGCCGGGTCGGGCGTGTAGAAGGTCTGCACTTCCACCGGGAGCGACTCGGCGCTGAGGGTGACGCCTCGGCCGCGCTTGTTGCGAGGTAGCGCGACGCCGATCGCCGGGGAGTCCCACATCATCATCGCGCCCTGGGGTGAGAGCCGGCCGAGGGAGAGGCGGGCTCCGAAGTTGTCGCGCATCTCACCGCCGAGGAACTCGACGTCGGGGCGCTGGATGCCCAACAGCATGTGGATCTTCGCGCTTCGGGCCAGGCGGGCCAGATCCGACAGCAGCTCGAGCACCGGCGCCTGAGTGGGGGCACCCTTCGGCTTGACCGTCTTGTACCACCGCTGCACGCGAGCCTTGAATGTCGCGTACTCGTCGATGATCAGTGCGAGCGGCTCGAAGTCCTCGAGGCGGGCGGTGCCCTGCTCGAGTTGGGTGTACCGCTGCTCCATGAGCTCGTGAGCCGCGTGCAGCATTCGCACCTGGTGCTCGACGCGAGCCGCAACGAGCTCGACGTTGGGCCAGGTGCGGAACCCCGCGAACTCGATCCGCTTCCCGTCCAGCACCCACACCCGCCAGCGCGCCTGCGCCAGGTGGGTGAGCACCGTGTGCTGGAACGACGTCTTGCCCGAGCCGGTTCCACCGATGACGAGCATGTGCGGAGAGACCGAGGGCTGCCAGGTCTGCACCGACCCGTCCTCGTCGACGCCGATCGGGATCTTGAACGCCTTGTACTCCGCGTGCATCAGCTGCTTCGTGGACGGCGCCGGCTCGTGCAGCACCATGTCGGGCATCGGGGGACGGATCTCGAAGGTGACTTCGTCGCCCTCGAGATCCCAGTGCGCCCGCCACCGACCCGGCAGCATCGAAGAGATCACCTTCTCGATCTGCATCCGTCGCGCCGGGATCGCCAACCGCGGCCCCATGTCGTGCTTGACCTTCATCTTGCGCACATCGTTGGACTCGGGATCTGTGGTGACCTCGACCTTGGCGCTCTCCCCCAGCAGCAGCTTCGCCACCTGCTCGGCGCGCTGCTGCTCGCGAGAGACCGGCGTCGTTGGGGGCGCGAGCTCGAGGACGAGGAGGCAGCGGCGGGGAACGTGCTTGAGCACGCGGTACTCCTCGCCGATGCGGCGCGAGAACGACGTGACGATCTGGTCGACGAACCGCACATCACGGTCGTCGACGTGCGAGGCGTATCGGATCGTCACTTTGCGAGGGACGCCAACCCAGCCGCGGGTCCACTTCACCGCCCGGACCAGATCGCGCGACGGCCGCTGCGCGCCCAGTGACGGCAGCACCGCCTCGATGCCCGGATCGAGCCGGCTCTGCTTCTGATAGGTGCGGATGCCGGACGCGATCGACGCGATCGCGACCACCACAGCCGCAACCCACACCCACATGATCGCGTCGGTGAAGCGAGCCTGCATGTTCACCCCGGTCAACACCACCGCGGCCGCCAGCACCACCAGCGCGGGGAAGATCCCCGTCACCTGCCGGCGCGGCAACACCCCCAACGGCGTGACCGGCGCCGACGACGGACGGGCCGGCGGGCGAGCAAGACGAGTCGCCATCGGATGCCTCCTGAACCGGGCCGCGCCGATCGCGACCCTCTGCGTCATATAGGCCCCGGGAACCGGGCTTCGCGGACACGAGGATCTGGATCTGACAGCTGACGACCGCCTCGCGCACTCACCCTTTTGGGTGTGGTCGAAGGTATTGCGGACGTACTGCCGCAGCACTTTCGGAATCGCGGCTACAAGCGCCGGTCCGATGGCGTCAGCGACTCTATTCGCTTGACAGAGAAGCTGTCGTTTCGAGGAGGCGCTCAAGGACCTGAGCAACCCCCTCATCGGCGCACGAGGGCGCACCTCGCTGCGCGACCGACTGGACTGTCTCGTGTGCGTTCGCCACCGCGTAGCTCGTCCCGGCCCACGTGAGCATTGGGATGTCATTGGGCATGTCACCAAAGGCGATGACATCCTCTGAACTGACGTCGAGGCTTGCGCACAGGCTCTGGAGGGCACTCGCTTTGGTGATGCCAGCAGCGCTGATCTCAACCAACCCGGAGACTGACCATGTGACCGTCGCGGCGCCTCCGACGATCGAGGCGACCTGACTCTGGAGCAGCTCGGCGTCTATGTCCGGATGCCTCACGAGAAGCTTCACCGCGGGGTCTGTCCAGATCTCCTTGAGCGGCCCGCGCGGTGCACCAGGTGCAGGGTACGGCTCGACGTAGTGAGGGTCGAGCCGAATGCCATCGGCGCACTCGATCGCGAACTGGGCACCAGGTAGCTCTCCAGCGATCGCATCGCAGACCTCGAAGCCCACCTCCCAGCTGATTCCGGCCAGCGAGACGATCCTGCGCTCGTGTGCGTCGTAGGTGATTGCGCCGTTGGAGACGATTGCCATACCGTGATTCCCGACGTGGGGCCAGAAGGCATCCATCCATCGGAGGGGCCGCGCTGTGACGAAGACGACGGGCACTCCTGCGGTGTCTAGTCGGTGCAGCACACTCGCAGTGAATGACGGCAACGCGACGGTGTCGTTCGGCACAAGGGTGCCGTCGAGATCAGTTGCGATCAGCATCCGACTTCTACCGCTCACAGCGCCAGCTTGATGACGGCGTCCAGGCGTTCATCGTATGGCGATCGCAGGGGCGGCAACAGCAGTGTGACTATGCCAAGCTCGACCGCGCCACCATCGGGCCGTGATCGATCGCCCACCATCGCCACGTCGGCCGCTTCGAGTCCGAGGTGATCGAGCGCGTGCGTGAAGATGGGTGCATCGGGCTTCTGGGAGCCGACTTCGAAGGACAATGAGTAGCCGTCGACCATGTCGGCCAACCCGGCGTCCACGAAAGCCGGACGGATGTCGAAGTGGATGTCGCTGACGACACCTATCCTCAGCCCAGACTCCTTCAACGCACGTATCGTCGAGGCAGCGTCTTTGGCGAAGGGATTGCGCGTGTAGTCGGACTCGGACGCGTAGAGCGCGTCGGCAAGCGGAGCGTCGATCCCGGCATCAGAAAGCACCTCCATGAAGATGCGTCGGTGCAGGGAGGCGTCAGCGTCGATCCCAGGCGCATCCATCCGATCGTCAATACCGTTACTGGCGGTGATCCTGTCGACAAGTTCTTCGATGTCGCGATCCTCATGCCCTCGACCGACGCGACGCAGGCCATCGCAGACCCAGTCCTCGAGCGTCGGTGGAACGACGAGCGTCCCCCGCCAGTCGAACAAGATGCCTGCTATCGCCACACGGTCAATCTACCGACCGGGCTGGAGCGAGCCGACTCAGAGTTGCCTCCGGCTCGCGCGACGCTCTAGCAGGAGAGGCGAACTCTCGAAGCCCGATCGCTCGTAGAGAGGTACGGACCGAGCACTCGCGGTCACCAGGATTCGAGATACGCCCCGCGCGTCGGCAGCGTCGCAAAGCCCATCCACGAGTCGACGCCCGATTCCGCGATTCCGGTGCGCTGGAGTCACGTAGACGCTCTGAATGTCGGCCGTGAACCTCTGCCGATCGGCGAAATCCGGAGCGCGTTCGAACAGCACCATCCACGCCATCCCGACGATCTGACCGTCGGCGACGGCCACTTCAACCACGAGCGAGTCGTCCTGGTCCGCAATCCAGGTCGAGAGGGCGTCCGCGAACTCGTCGACCTCCTGTCGACTCGGTGACGGATCGACCTGCGCCCACTCGATCTTGAGCTGAGCCAGATCGTGAGCATCGCCGCCGTCTGCCCGGCGCACACCGATGCCCACCACTGGCGCGTCACCGGCGCTGAGATGCATGGCGGCTACGATCGTCGCGCGACCACCGTCCAAGCGGGCGAGGACGACGTCCCGCGGCACTCGAGGCAGAGCCTCACCGGCCCCGAGGGCTGGCGTGAGCGTCACATGGGGCCGATAGCCCGCGTGCCAGTACGCGGGTTCATCCGCGACGATGTCGGCGTCCGCACTGAGCTCGGCGATCAGCTCTTCGTGCAGCTCCAACGTCGACTCCGACCGCACCAATCTGACCGGGATGTCCCGATCAGGGCCGAACATCTCCGTGTCACCGAACTCGAGTTCCAGCGATCGCTTCGGAGCGAGCGCGCGACGTATGGTCGCTGCGAGCTTGGCGATAGACGCCTCGGTGGTGAAGTTCGACACGAGGGTCACATGCGCCGGCCACTGCGCGCGATCAAACTCCGCCCCAACTTCCATCCCGTTGAGCATCGCCGCGATGACGTACCGCCGGAAGGACCCGTTGCCAGAAGTCATGGTTCAGTAGGCCGCGGTGAGGCTTCGCGATGCCGAGTCCAGTCGCACGGTACCGCCGTAGGGAAGGATCCACTGCGGTCGTGTGTGACCGAAAGGGGGGCCGACGCACACGACCGCTTCCGGGTTGTACCGGCTCACTTCAGCGATGACGACGTCACGCTGTTCGTGACGCAACCGACGACGCGACTCTGCATCGGGAACGGTATCGTGGCTGCTCACCGGCGGGCGTGCGACGACTACAGCCTCTACGACACCGAGGACTCCTCTTTCGCCGAGAGCACGCATCCAGCGCTTGATGAGCACCGCCGGCGGTGCCTCTTCGCTCGACTCAAGGATTAGGACGCATCCGCGGAGCGACTCCAACGTCGGCATCCGCCCCGCAACGGCGAGTTGATCGACAACTTCGAAGCAGCCACCCCAGGTCTTGCCCTCTGCGATCCGCTCCGGGCCAGCCCAGCTCCAGCTCTCCGTCGGCTCTCGCTGACCGAACTCCGCCAGCGCCGCGGGAGTCAGCCAATCGGGCCCAAAGTCCTCGGACTCACCAGGCTCGATGATCTCGATCTCTCCTCCACCGAAGAGCGCGGCTCGCAATCCGACGAGGTGGGCAGAGTCGATCCTCGGCCCGGCGCCCAGGTGAACCTGGGTCGAACCGCCGTAGAAGGCAGGAAGGCCGAGTTGCCACAGCCAGTTGAGGATGTTCGTGTTATCGCTGTAGCCGAAGAACGGCTTGGGGTTCGCAACCGCGACAGCCTCGTCGAGGTAGGGAATCACGGTGATCTGATCGTCGCCGCCGATACTCGCGAAGATCGCGCGGATAGCCGTATCCGCGAAGGCAGAATTGACATCTGCAGCACGTGCCTCCGGCGACGCGCCGAGCACTCGCGTCGTAGGGAACTCAACGGGGATCAGCCCCAGTTCGGTCTCGATTCTCCGCATCGCCTGGTCATGCACCATGGGAGCAAAGCCAGGAGCCGCAAACGAAGGCGAAAGCACCGCGACCCGATCCCCGGGACGCAGCCGTACGCCTCGACTCCGAGGCACCTGCTCGATCATCCGGCAATTCAATCATTTCCCGGTTGCTCCAGCGGACGGCGTGGACGGCATCTCGACGACGAGATCAGGGAGCGGACGGTGACGATCGAGCACGCGACTCCGCGGAACGGCGAGCCCAGGCTGGTAGGGCAGGATCTGGATCCGGACCGTGCTGAGGTGGCGAAGTAGACAGCTGCGGTGCCGCTGGGACGAGGCGATGAGCGCCTTCTCGAGGGTCGCTGGGCGCTTGTTGTGCGCGTTCTGACGCATCCCGAACGCCGTTTCGACAGCGGCCTTTCCGCGAGTGACGATCTTCTCGGCCACGTCGTGCAGCCGCGCTGTTGTGGAACCGCGCATGACCGTGATGACCGCTGCTTCAAGTGCCCACACTTGCTCGGCGAGACTGAATCGCGGACTGAGCAGGTAGCTCGCGAACGACAGATCAGTCAGCACAGTGGCCAAGCGGACGACCTCGGGATATGCGGCGAGTAGGACGGTGTCGGCGTCGAGCGTTCCCACCTCGAACGCGGACATTCGGTCCTCGATGCGGGCATCTGGTCGCTCATCGCTCATCCAGCAGCGGATGAGCGTGGCGGCGAGCTGGAGCTCGCCGGTCGCAAGCCCGACGCCTCGCTTCCAGAGTGTGCCCGAGAGGCAGCGCTCGGCGTGCGCGTATTCGGGGAAGCGTGCGAGGTCGACGTCGGCGGCGTCGAGGTGCCATCGGCGGTGGCGGTTGCAGACAGCGCCACCCCTGCTGCGCACGGAGGTCTGGTCGCCGTCGGCGCAGCGCCGGCACGCAGATCGGGGAGCCTGCGTGTAGCCGCATCGCTTGCAGAGCGCGGGTTGCCAGCCGTAATGCTGGCAGCGGACGTACATGGCGTTTCGGCGCGCGTCGGCGTCGAAGTGGCCGGGGGCGAGGGCACCGAGTCGTTCGGTCCACACGGCTGCGCGCTCGAGATTCGGACGTGAGGGGGACAGCCCTGCAAGGTCGGTGACGTGGAGCCGGAGGTCACGAGGTGTGAGCGAGTTCGCGGTCGCCAGTCTTCCGAGGAAGCCTGTCACCGTCTCCGCCGCAAGCGGTCGCACACGTAGCGGCAGCGCGCGGACGTCTGCGGGCGGTATCGGGCCTCTCATGTCGTGGCCGGTGCTGGCGCGGGCGCGGCCGCCACCACGGTACCGAACACACTGTCCAGACCGAGCCGTTCGGCCCCGCTGTCGATCGCGTCGATTGCGAGCATCTGCAGCATCCCGGTTAGGTCGCCGATCACACCGCCGGTTGCGGTGTGGAGGTGGCTCGCGTGGCGCAGGATCGCCTCGGGCTGCTGGTCAATGAGCCCCAGTGAGCTCTCGACCGCGACCAGCAGATCAGCCCACGCCTCCTTGCCTTTGCCGGTGTTCTCGAACGTGTGCAGATGCATGATCTCGAACCTGCTGCTGATCTGGCGTCCGCGGGTGCCGTCGAGCAGACCGCTGGCTTCGACGTCGACGCCGGCATAGACGAACGTGCCCGGGCACTTCTCGGACAGCTGCTTGAGCGTGTCCGAGGCTTCACCCATCTGCTTGTACTTCTGGTTGAGGTTGTGGATCTCGTCCACGATGATCAGCTCGGTTCCGCACGCGGCGATCACGCTCGCGACGGTGTTCATCAGCTCGCCGGTGTTGTAGTGCGGGCGGATCGGCAGACCGAGGAAGTGCGCGAACTCGCCGAGCATCAGCTTCGGCGTGCACGACGGGGGCACGCTCACGTAGATCACTGGCACGGAGTTCGCACCGCCGGCCCGGCCGATGTCGCGGCGGCGTCGCTCGAAGCGGCGGGCGATGTGTGAGACCGTCGTGGTCTTGCCGATGTTCGGTTCGCCCGACACGATCACGCCGAGCTTGCCGTGCGACTTGTACTGGTTCAGCATCAGCCTCCGGAGGATCTCGGTCTCGATCGCCGCGAACTGCGCCGTGTTGACGACGGGGCCGCGGATCATGAACTGCTTGCGGGCTTCGCGGTTCATCGCCCGGTCGGCGGGTGACATTACGTCGAAGTCGGCGCGGCTGATCGGAATCGGTTTGTCGAGCGTTTCGCTGACGAACGAAGACCATCCTTCTCTGGTGTTGATCGCCTGGGTCATGTCAGTCGCTCCCATACGCCGTCGTCATCGTCCAGGAGCGAGAATCCGCCCCCACGCTCCCAGATGACCTCGTCGCCGCCGGGCTCTGCCGGCGGCTCCTCTCGGGCGATCGTTTTCGAGATGCCCGTCAGATGCATGGGGTCGCGGTCTACTTCAGCGCGACGTACAGCGCGGTTGCGTTCCTTGCCCGGCCTGACCCACTGGGCGCGCTTCATTCGGTCGGCGATGTACGCGGCGTCATCGCGGGCTGCCTCATCCTCGGCTGAATCGACGTCGTGCGCGGCTTGCCAGATCTCGCCGCCCATGGGCTCGTCGAGGAGGTCGCGCAAGCAACGGAACGGGACGAACTCGTCGCCGTGCTCGACCCACACGAACAGGGGGTTGTGGGGGTCGTAGCGGATGACGCAGGGCCGCGTCGCACCCTCACCGCCAGCCCCGGCGGCGCGGAGCTCGGGGAGACGATTCGACCGGTAGACGCGCCGCCGATGATTGATGCCGTAGTCCTGCAGCGTGCAGGTGGCCGCGGGGAGGAACCCGATGAACTCGTCGACGCCGAACGGAACATGCAGTTCGGGTGCGATGCGCCGGTAGGCGCGGAACATCTCGTTCGGGGTGAGCGATCGCCCTGGGAGCATCGGATCGGACAGCCCGGCGTGCGGTCGGTTCTGCCACTCGATCGCGATCCAGTCCTCGAGCAGCTCCTGGAGTTGGCTCAGCGCCAGCGCACGGTCGGTCGGCTCGTCGCGGCCCCGTCGCTCGACGCTGCCTCCAGTGAACCCTTCGAGGTATTGAACGAATCCGTCCTTGATGGCGTCGAACCCGGACTCGACGTGCGGCTTGTCCGTGCCGGTCTCGTGAGACGCATGGATCAGTGAGATCCCGGCTCGCTCGCATCCGCGGCGGAACGCCTCAGATCGGTAGATCTTGCCATTGTCGGTCGTGATCGTCTCGGGGAAGATGTACGGCTGCGCGAGCCGGTAGCGGTCCAGCCGTTCTTGGTCGATCATGAACTGCCCCGCCCAGGTCGCTGCGAGCCGCTCGCGCTGCTCTCGCGCCCCAGGCGGTCGAAGCTCATACGGG
>QFNE01000039.1 GCA_003240735.1 Paracoccus denitrificans
GCCGCGACACGCGGGGCGATGTTCTTGGCCGACGCGGTCGAGGGCAGGACGATGTGGCTGTAATCGCCAGCAAGGCTGACGATCAGATCCGCCAGCGGCTCGGCCAGACCATGTTCGTGGACGGGCGAACTGTAGCAGATCACTTTCGTCACGCCGTCCAGCTTTGCCGCCTCGTCGGCAGCGCCGTGGCAGTCGTGACCCGCGACCAGCACGGTCACGTCACCCAGTTGTTTGGCGGCCGTCAGGGCCTTGGCCGTCGCGTCGACCGCCAGTTCCCTGCCGCCGTTCAGTTCGGCAACCAGCAAAACAGCCATCAGATCACCCCCGCTTCTTTCAGTTTCGACACCAGCTCATCCACCGAGCCGACCTTGATCCCGGCCGAGCGGCCTGCGGGTTCCTTGGTCGTGACAACCGTCAGGCGCGGCGTGACATCGACGCCGTAATCGGCCGCGGTCTTTTCCTCGAGCGGCTTTTTCTTGGCCTTCATGATGTTGGGCAGCGAGGCATAGCGCGGCTCGTTCAGGCGCAGGTCAGCGGTCACGACCGCCGGCAGCTTGACCGAGATCGTCTGCAGCCCGCCGTCGATTTCTCGCGTGACCTTCGCCGCGTCGCCGTCGATCTCCAGCTTGCTGGCAAAGGTCGCCTGACCCCAGCCCAGCAGCGCAGCCAGCATCTGGCCCGTGGCATTCATGTCGTTGTCGATCGCCTGCTTGCCCGCGATCACCAGACCCGGCTGCTCCTGATCGACGACGGCCTTCAGGATCTTGGCGACGGCCAGCGGCTCCAGGTCCTGTTGCACATCATCGGCGGCCACGACCAGAATGGCGCGGTCGGCCCCCATGGCCAGCGCCGTACGCAGCGTTTCGGCAGCTTGCTTGACGCCGATCGAGACGACGATCACCTCCTCTGCAGCGCCCTTTTCCTTCAGACGGATCGCCTCTTCGACGGCGATTTCGTCAAAGGGGTTCATCGACATCTTTACGTTGGCAAGGTCCACCCCGGAACCATCCGCCTTGACGCGCGCCTTGACGTTATAGTCGATCACGCGTTTGACCGGCACGAGCACCTTCATCGGCCTCTCCCCTATTGCTTGCATCACGTTCCCTGCGAATAGATAGCGGGCCGATGCGGTGGGTTACAGGGCAAAAAGCGACAATCTGGCGCGAGGAACCGCCGCGTGATGTCGCCGTGTCGTGGCGTCAGGCGTCGCGGGAGGCGCCCGGAACCCAAAGGACGTCGCCACCCCCCTGACGGTTGGCGAACCGCGCGGCAACGAACAGCCAATCCGACAACCGGTTGAGATAGCGCAGTGCGGCAGGGTTCACATCGCCCTGTGACACCTTGGCCAGTTCGACCGCCCCACGTTCCGCGCGCCGTGCGATGGTCCGTGCGACGTGCAGATGCGCCGCCAGTGGCGTGCCCCCCGGCAGAACGAAGCTGCGCAAAGGGTCGAGTTCAGCGTTCATGGCATCCATCTCGGCCTCCAGCCGGTCCACCTGACCCTGGATCATCCGCAGGACCGGGTACGGTGCATTGGCGTCATGGGCGAGGCCGGGGCGGGACAGGTCGGCTCCAAGATCAAACAGCTCGTTCTGGATCATGCCCAGTCGCTCGTCCATCTCACCTTCGACAACCAGACGCGCCACGCCAAGGACGGCGTTCAGTTCGTCGACCGTGCCATACGCCTCGACCCGCGGGTCGGTTTTGGGCACGCGCGAGCCGTCAGACAGCGCGGTATCGCCCGCATCCCCGGTGCGGGTATAAATTCGGTTCAAGACGACCATCAGTGCCCCCGCAACGTCACGAAAAGCAGGATCAGCAGCACTGCCACGGCCTGCGCGATGATACGCCAACGCATCAACCTGTTGGCGTTTCGGCGGTTGAACTCGCCCCCCCGGGCAAAGCCGCCTATGCCGGTCGCAAGGATGATCACAACAACCAGCGCGGCGGCTGCGGCCAGAAAGAACAGTCCTTTGTCATCCATGGCATCCACCCCACTGAGGCCCTGACCCTAGCCCCGGCGGGCAAACGCGTCCAGCAGTCGCGTGGACAGCAACCGCCGTCCGATGCCCGCGATGAACGTGGGGCGCGTGACATAGTATCGTGGCCTCGGATTCGGGTGTTCCAGCGCCTTGATGATCCGTTGACTGACCGCCGATGGCGGCAGTTCGAACCGGTCCGGTCCCGATGGCTCATACAGCCGCTTGAGCAGCGAGGCGCGATACTGATCGACGCGGGGGCTGGCCTGCCAGTCGATCCACCGTTCAAAATGGGGAATAGAGTTTGCGCGGATACGGCTGGTGATAGGCCCGGGTTCGATCAGGACAACCTTGATCGGCGTGTCGGCCATTTCCAGTCGCATGACGTCGGTCAGTCCCTCCAGCGCGAACTTGGTCGCAGAATAGGCGCCGCGCCACCGGATACCGACCAGACCCAGAACGGAACTGATATTGACGATGCGCCCGTGCCCCTGCTGGCGAAAGTGCGGAATGACCTGCCGCGTCAGGTCGTGAGTGCCGAACAGATTTACCTCGAAGATCGCACGCAGGGCACCCCGGGGAAGATCCTCGACCGCGCCGGGAAGGGCGAAGGCGGCATTATTGACCAACGCGTGCAAAGGGCCGTGGGACAGCACGTCGGCGACGGCCGCGGTGATGCTGGCCTCATCGGCCAAGTCGATGATCACCGGTGTCAGGCCAATCGCCTGCACACGCTGCGCATCTGCGGGCGTCCGACACCCCGCATAAACCCGCCACCCCCTGTCATGCATCGTTCGGGCCGCATCAAGGCCGATCCCGGAGGAGCAGCCGGTGATGAAAACAGAGGGGTCGGCAGTCAAACTTTTCGGACTTTCTCGGATCTGCCGACGTTCCACCAACGACCGCGTCGCAGGAACGCCGGTGCGGTCATCTGTATGAGGTGTCAGAGGTGGTTGTAATGTTGCCTGTGCGGTAAAGCGTATCAGGTGACAGCAATTGCTCCTGCGCATCGCCGTCGGGCGCGGCCGTGCCAGCCGTCGACGCCGAACCCGACGCCATTGCAGGAGAATCTTCACCAGACGTCAAAGCAAGTGCGAGGAATAATGCACTTAACGTCGCCAAAAGGACCTTGAACATATGAGTATGGCAGGGCGGATTGCTGGTCCGTCTGCTTCCTGATGTTGGGTTTCAATCTGGGCAGGTTCATGCCGGTTGCGATCTAACGTCACACGTCCACGATCCGTTCCGCGTGTTTTCGCACGTATGCGCCCTTTTTCTTTTGCCCGCCCCGGCCTAATCACCAAGGGATGAGCCAGGATGACACCCCGAACCCGCCCCCGGACACGCCCGACGAGCCGCAAGGTCAAGCCAACGAACCGGCCAATGATCAGGCCCACGATCTGGTGGCCGAACCGCTGTCGCGGGCGATTGGCGAACGATATCTGACCTATGCGCTGTCGACGATCATGCACCGGGCCCTGCCCGATGCGCGCGACGGGCTGAAGCCGGTTCACCGCCGTATCCTGTACGCGATGCGAGAGCTTCGCCTGTCGCCGACCGGCGGATTCCGCAAATCCGCCAAGATCTCTGGCGACGTGATGGGCAACTATCACCCCCACGGCGACGGCGCGATCTATGACGCGATGGCGCGCTTGGCGCAGCCATTCGCCATGCGCTATCCACTGGTCGACGGTCAGGGCAACTTCGGCAACATCGATGGCGATAACCCCGCCGCCAGCCGCTATACCGAGGCGCGGCTGACGCTGGCGGCCGAAACCCTGATGGACGGTCTGGCCGAAGACGCGGTGGATTTTCGCCCCAACTATGACGGCACGCTGGAAGAGCCGGTGGTTCTGCCTGCCGCCTTCCCGAACCTTCTGTGCAACGGTGCCAGCGGAATTGCGGTGGGGATGGCGACCAACGTCCCGCCCCATAACCTGCACGAGGTGATCGACGCTTGCCTTCACCTGATCAAGTCACCCGATGCCCGCGACGATACGCTGATGAATATCATGCCGGGGCCGGATTTCCCGACAGGCGGCGTTCTGGTCGAATCCGCCGACGCGCTGCGCGAGGCCTATCGCACGGGTCGTGGCAGCATGCGCCTGCGCGCGCGGTGGCAGGTCGAAGATTTGGGTCGTGGAACGTGGCATATCATCGTCACCGAAATCCCCTATCAGGTCCAGAAGTCGCGCCTGATCGAACGCCTGGCCGAGCTGGTCCAGACCCGCAAGATCCCGATCCTGGCCGATATCCGGGACGAATCGGCCGATGACATCCGCATCGTTCTGGAACCCCGAGCGCGCAACGTCGACCCCGACCAACTGATGGCCGCGCTGTTCCGCGTCAGTGATCTGGAAACGCGGTTCGGCCTGAACATGAATGTCCTGATCGACGGACGCGTGCCCAAGGTCTGTTCATTGAAAGAAGTCCTGCGCGCCTTCCTGGACCACCGGCGCGAAGTGTTGGTTCGCCGTTCGAACTTTCGCCTCGCCAAGATCGCGACGCGGCTGGAGGTGCTGGAAGGCTATATCGTCGCCTTCCTGAACCTTGATCGGGTGATCGAGATCATCCGGTACGAGGACAACCCCAAGGCCGTGATGATGGCCGAATTCGGCCTGACCGATACACAGGTCGAGGCGATCCTGAACATGCGCCTGCGCGCCCTGCGCAAGCTGGAGGAGATCGAGCTTCGGTCCGAACGGGACCGGCTGATGGCCGAACGCGACGCGCTGGCCGCGATGCTGTCGGACGACACCGCCCAGTGGGGCCGCATCGCGTCCGAACTGCGCGAGGTGCGGGCGCTGTTCGGCAAGTCGACCCCTGCCGGCGTCCGCCGGACCGAGATCACTGACCGTGAAGACGTCCAGCCCGTCGATTTCGACGCCATGATCGAACGCGAGCCGCTGACGGTGGTCCTGTCCAGAATGGGCTGGATCCGCGCGCTTCGCGGGCATCAGCCGCTGGACGCCGAGCTGAAGTTCCGCGACGGCGATGGCCCGTTCATGGCGTTTCACGCGGAAACGACGGACAAGCTGGAAATCTTTGGCGGGAACGGGCGGTTCTATACCCTGCCCGCGAACGGATTGCCCGGTGGGCGCGGCTTGGGCGAACCGCTGCGCCTGATGATCGACCTGCCGAATGACGCCCCGGTCATCGCGGCATTCCCTTGGCGCGACGATATGCGCTATCTCGTGGCGTCCAAGGCGGGCGACGGGTTCATCGTCGGTGCGCCCGACATCCTTGCACAGACGCGCGCCGGCAAGCAGGTGCTGAACGGCGAGGCGGTCCTGTGCAAACCCGTGACGGGCGATCACATCGCGATCGTCAGCTCCAACCGGAAATTGCTGGTATTCCCCTTGTCAGAGCTGCCCGAAATGGCCCGCGGAAAGGGCGTTCGGTTGCAGAAGTACAAGGATGGGGGTGGGTTGTTTACCGACAGCACCCTGTCGGATGCGGCGTTCATCAGCATTGCCGAAGGGCTGCGCTGGCAGGAAAGCGGCGGTCGCACACGGCACGAACCTGACCTGACCGAATGGGTCGGCAAACGCGCGAGTGTGGGTCGCATGGCACCACGCGGATTTCCGCGCGACAACAAGTTCAACTGAAAGAGGCGCGGCCTCGAATGCCGCGCCTTGTTCCTATTACTGGTGCGATCAGACGGTCAGATCGACGCCGATCTGTTGATGGATCTGATCCACCTCGGACTGCGGCAGGTTCAGCGCCTGCGCCAACTCGCGCAGATAAGTCACCTCATGCTCGTGATCGACGTCGATGGCCATGACAGACATGGTATAGACCTGCGGACCAAGGCCAGCCGGCACCTCGCGCGCCAATGCCTGTGCGTCGACCGGCGCGGCCATCTGTTCGCGGATGAACGCCCGGTCGTCGTCGTCCAGATCACCCATCTCACCCAGCAGACGCTGCTTTTCCTGATCGTCGATCTTGCCGTCCGCCTTCGCGGCCTGGATCATCGCCTTCAACAGAAGACCGGCGACAGCGTTCTGTTCGGGGGTCGGGGTGACGGATGGCTCATCCTGACGGACGACCGCGTCGTTGAACACCTCACCAAAGCTCGCGTCGTTCTGCGGCTGGGAATGCCGCTGCGCCTGTCCGCCAAGCAGACCGCCCAGCAATCCACCCAGGCCGCCAGCCGCGCCCGGACCCAGAAGATCGCCGAGCCCACCTTGGCTGCGGCCACTTCCCGCGGTCGCCCCGCCAGATCCACCGCTTCGGCCGCGGGTCAGGTTGTCAAGAATGCCACCCAGGCCACCTGCAGCCCCGCCCGAGTTCGGACCGCCATAAGGACGCCCTGTCCCCGCCTGACTGCCGCCACGGCCGCCCAGCACTTGACCGAGAATGTCACCAAGACCCCCGCCACCGCCGGCACCCTGACGGGTGTTGTTAGACAGCAGGTCGCCCAGGATGCCGCCGCCGGTCTGGCGGGGACTGCGCGCATTGCCCGGCTCATTCGCGCGGGCCTGCTGGTTGCGCATCACACTGCCAAGGCCTTTGGCGAGAACGACACCGGCGGCTACGCGGGCAAGGGATTTCATTAGTGACATCAAGTCCTCCTGAAACTGGTGCGACAGGGTCACCCCACCGCAGTTGCCGACCAACAAAAGCACGCCGCAACGGGTTCCGTCCTGTGTAGGTCCTTGACGCACGGATGCCGCATCTGATCCTCCGCAAAACTTGCGCATTTTCACGCGCGCACACGTGGCCGGACGCTTGATTTTTCCCGGCTGCGCTTATAAATCGCGGCGATACCAAAAAGGGCGTCTTCCTGCTGGCCGCCCGACGATCAGGAGGCCATGATGGCAAAGGCAAAGTTTGAGCGTAATAAACCGCACGTCAACATCGGGACGATTGGTCACGTTGACCACGGCAAGACGACGCTGACGGCTGCGATCACG
>QFNE01000023.1 GCA_003240735.1 Paracoccus denitrificans
CACCTGCTGGCAGGCGGTCTGAAAACCAAGCTGCCGATCAACATCACCGTGCGGCCACTGGCCTGCACCGCCACGATCATGGTCGACCTGATCGGCGAAGACATGAAGTCGGCGCCGGATTGGGTCAAAGGCCTGGCCCTGACCTGCATCCTGTCCGACACGCTGGAATTCCGCAGCCCGACCACGACGCCCCATGATCGCCACGTGGCCGAAACACTGGCTACGGAACTGGGCATCGACATTCCGTCCTACGCCGCCGAAATGTTCGAGGCGAAATCCGATGTCTCGGCCTTTGACGACGAAACTCTGCTGCGGATCGACAGCAAGGCCTATGAGGTGGGTGGCAAGCAGCTGCGTATCTCGGTTCTGGAAACGACCGCCCCGCAGGTTCTGCTGGACCGCAAGGCCGGCCTGATCGCAGCCATGCCGGGTGTCGCCGCCGCAGATGAGGCGGACGAGGTGCTGCTGTTCGTCGTGGACATCCTGAACGAACAGTCGACCCTGCTGATCCCGAACAGCTTTGTCCGCGCCGTGGCCGAAGCGTCGTTCGGCGTCACGGCTCCGGGCGATTCCGTACTGCTTCCGGGCATCGTCAGCCGCAAAAAGCAGATCATCCCGTTCCTGAAGGTCTGACCCATACGATGACCCAGATCATCCCCGCGCTGTCCGATATCGGTTCGGATTACGACGTTCTTTTCTGCGATATCTGGGGGTGCGTGCATAACGGGCGCGCGGCCTATCCAGCGGCGATCGCCGCGCTGCAACAGTATCGGCAGGACGGGGGCAAGGTCGCGTTGGTGACTAATGCACCGCGTCCGGCGCGGTTTGTGGCGCAGTCCTTGGACCGAATGGGCGTTCCGCGCGACGCGTGGGATGTCATCGTGACGTCGGGCGACGCCGCGCAGGACGCGATGTTCCACGGCGCAGTCGGCAGACGCGTCTGGCACCTTGGCCCGGACAAGGACGACGGCTTCTTTGAGCCCGAGACCGCGGAGGAAGCAACCGCCGACCCGATATCCCGCGTCGGCCTGCAGGACGCCGAAGGCATCGTCTGCACAGGACCTTTCAATGAAATGACCGAAACGCCCGAGGATTATCGCGACCGGCTGACCGTTGCGCGCGATCGCGGGTTGAAGCTTCTGTGCGCCAATCCCGACATCGTGGTCGACGTAGGGGAAACGCGGATCTACTGCGCAGGAGCCTTGGCACAGTTCTATGAGCAGATCGGTGGCACGTCGCTTTACTATGGAAAGCCGCACGACCCGATCTATGATCTTGCGCGGCGTCAGCTGGGGGTGGACCGCTCGGCACGTGCCCTGGCCATCGGCGACGGCATCGCGACCGACATTCTCGGCGCGGCCAATCAGGGCGTCGACGCGCTGTTTGTGACAGGCGGCCTTGCGGCGTCCGAACTGGGCGATGACGTCGAAAACCCAGACAATACGCTGATGTTGGATTGGTTGCAGCGTGCCGGTCATGCCCCGCGTTACGCCATCGGGCGGCTTCGCTGATCCGCTTGGCCGGGTTGCCAGCGCGCGCAGCCTGCGCAATACCCTGACAGTCGGCAGGCGCTGACGCCGTGATCGCCTGCCGCCCTTGCCCCGCCAGTTCCATGTCGGCCGGTCCGTTCCGGCCAAGGACCGCCATATGACCCGCGCCAATCCGCCCTTACCGCAAAACCACCAGATCCGTGTCCATCGGCATTGGACGGGCCTGCCGCAGTCAGCGCGGGGCGCGACCGTTGCGCTGGGAAACTTCGACGGCATCCATCAGGGCCACCGCGCCGTCATCGATGCGGCACGCAGCGCGGCGCCGGACGCGCCCCTTGGCTGCGTCGCGTTTGAGCCGCATCCGCGCGAATACTTCGCCAAGCTGTCGGGTGCGCGCGCGGCGCCGTTCCGGCTGATGAGCCCAGCCGCCCGGCTGAACCATCTGGCACGCCTTGGGGTCGCGCATCTTTACGAACTGCCGTTCGATAAGGTGATGGCAGGCCTGTCACCTGAAGCATTCGCCAAGGAGGTTCTGGCCGATGGCCTGGGCGTCGTCCATGTCGCAATTGGCACCGACTTTCGCTTTGGCTGCGAACGCGAAGGCGATGCGCAGATGCTGACCGAACTTGGCGCGCAGCTTGGGTTCGGGGTGACGTCCGTACCGCTGGCCGGTCCGCCGGGCGAAAAGCCGGCAAGCTCCACCGCGATCCGCGCGGCCCTGTCCGAGGGGCGTCCACGCGAGGCCGCGCGGATGTTGGGCCACCTGCACCGCATCGACGGCCCCGTTCTGCACGGCGAGAAGCGGGGCAGAGAGCTTGGCTATCCGACCGCGAACATGGCGGTGGACGGCCTGCTGCTGCCGCGTCTTGGGGTCTACGCGGTTCTGGTCGACGTGCTGACGGGGCCGAACAAGGGCAGCTATCAGGGCGTGGCCAGCCTTGGGGTTCGCCCGATGTTTGGTGAAAATACCCCGAATTTGGAAACCTACATCTTCGATTTCTCCGGCGATCTTTATGGCGCCGAACTGTCGGTCGCACTGATTGAGTATCTGCGCCCCGAGGCGAAGTTCGACAGTCTTGATGCGCTGATCTTGCAGATGCAGGCTGATGAGGCGCAGGCACGCGCCATTCTGGCCGCCCCCTGATGCGCCCGCAATTCTGGGACCTGCCGCTGGACCAACTGACCCGCCCCGAGTGGGAGGCCTTGTGCGACGGCTGCGGCAAATGCTGCCTGAACAAGATCGAATACGAAGACGACGGCTCACTGGATTTCACCTGCGTGGCATGTCGGCTCTTGGACGGTGAAAGCTGCTTCTGCTCCAGCTATGCCAACCGGCACGAATTCGTGCCTGACTGCGTCGTGCTGACCCCCGAAAAGCTGGCCGAGATTTCATGGTGGCTGCCCCGAACCTGCGCTTATCGCCTGCGAGCCGACGGCAAGCCGTTGTTCGACTGGCACTATCTGATCACCGGAGATCGGGAATCGATCCACCGGGCCGGGATGTCGATGCGCGGCCGGACAGTCAGCGAGTTGGACGTCAGTGAAGACGATTGGGAAGATTACGTGATCGAGGATATGTCATGAATTTCGCTTCCGACAACGCATCGGGCGTTCACCCGACCATCATGGCAGCGATCGTTGCCGCCAACGACGGCAACGTCCCGTCCTATGGCCGCGACGCCCTGACGGCCGCCGCAACAGATCGGGTCCGAGAGGTGTTCGACGCACCCGAGGCCGAGGTGTTCCTGCTGGGGACCGGCACCGGCAGCAATGCGCTGGCACTGGCTCAGATCTGCCCACCATGGGGTCGCATCTTCTGTCATCGCACCGCGCATATCGAAGTCAGTGAGGCAGGGGCGCCCGCCTTCATGTCGGGGGGCGCGCAGCTCGCGCTGATCGACGGGGCGGACGGTCGCATCAGCGATCAGGCACTGTCGGCGCGTATCGCTGATTACCCTCAGGATGACGAACACGACGGAAAGAATGCCGTTCTGTCGCTGACCAACGCGACGGAGTGGGGGACCGTCTATGACGCGGGCCGCGTGCGGTCGTTGTCGAGCGTGGCCCATGACGCGGGCATGTTGGTCCATATCGACGGCGCGCGGTTCGGGAATGCGGTCGCGTCGACCGGTGCCGCGCCCGCAGACCTGACGAGGGGCGCCGGCGTCGATGTCCTGTCGCTGGGTGGAACGAAGAACGGCTGTCTGGCGCTGGAGGCCGTCGTCGTTTTTGATCCTGCCCATGCGCCAGGTTTTTCGTTCCGGCGGATGCGGGCCGGGCATCTGTGGTCCAAGCACCGCTTCCTTGGCGCGCAGATGCTGGCTTGGTTGGGCGGTGACCTGTGGCTTGATCTTGCGCGCCATGCAAACCACGCCGCGTCCGAACTGGCGACCGCGTTGGTCGGGCAGGGGGCAGAGCTCCTGCAACCTGTCGAAGCCAACGAGCTGTTCGTCCGCCTTCCCCGCGCAACAACCCAGCGCCTGCGTGCGTCTGGCCTGCGTGCAGCGGACTGGCCGAATGCCGATGACGATGCAGAGCGGGGGACGATCCGTCTGGTCACAAGTTGGGCCACGACCCAAGAGGACATCGCCGGGTTGACGAACGCGCTTTAGTCGCCAAGCCGGTCCAGAAGCAGCGTCAACGCATGGGCCACGGTCGCGCGCCGCACATTCGCGCGGCCGATCGGGCCAAATTCAACCGTTTCCGTGTGGACACCCACACCGCTTGCGATGCCAAAGCACACACGACCTTCGGGTTTGAACTCGGAGCCGCCGGGCCCGGCGATGCCCGTCACACTGACGGTCAGCGTGGCGTCAGTATTCGCCAAGGCGCCGACCGCCATCTGGGCGGCGACTTCCTCACTCACGGCGCCGAACTGATCCAGCGTGGCACGCTGGACCCCCAGCATCCCTTGTTTGGCCGCGTTGGAATAGGTGACAAGCCCACCTTCGACGACAGCTGACGATCCGGCGATTTCCGTCAGCGTCGCCGCGATCAGGCCGCCCGTGCAGCTTTCTGCGGTGGCGATGGTCACGCCCCGCGACTGAGCCGCGGACAGGACCTGACGGGCTAGGGCGTCCAGATCGCTCACATCAAGAACCCATGCGCGATACCTGCCGCGACCATCGTGGCGATCCCGGCGAAAAGCCCGGCCCACAGGTCGTCCAGCATGACACCGGGTGCGTCGTGGCGACGATCCGCGCGGCCAACCAGCCAGGGCTTCCAGATGTCGAACAGGCGGAAGAACACGAACGCCGCGATCCAGCCGGGGGCGGGGAACAGGCTGGCAGGCAGCCCCATGATCCAGAAGCCGAACGACGGAAAACACAGCGCAATCCATTGGCCCGCGACTTCGTCGATGACGACTTCGGACGGGTCGCTGGTGGGGTCTTCGTGCAAATACTTCGGCACCGCCCAAAAGCCCAATGCGGCGACCAAGGCGGTCGCCACCAGCAGCAAGGGGAAATGCCCCAGTCGGTGCAGACCGTATCCGATCAGCACCGCTACGGCCGAAGCTATGGTCCCCGATGCGGGCCGCAGATAGCCGACGCCGAACCATGTCGCCAGAACTCTGTCCATATCCTCAGCCCCCGATCAACGTTGCGGTTGCGATGGCGGCAATGCCTTCGCCGCGGCCAGTGAAGCCCAGACGCTCGGACGTCGTTGCCTTGACGCTGACCCGGTCCGGCGAAATGCCCATGATCCCGGCCAGCCGGTCCTGCATGGCTGCTGCATGAGGCCCGACCTTGGGGAATTCACAGATCAGCGTCACGTCCACATTGCCGATGCGGAACCCCTTGGACGCCGCAAGCTTGGCAGCATGCGCAAGAAACACTTCTGACGCGGCACCTTTCCACTGTGGGTCGGACGGGGGAAAGTGGCGGCCAATGTCGCCTTCGGCGAGTGAGCCGTAAATGGCGTCGGTCAGTGCGTGCATGCCGACGTCGGCGTCCGAATGGCCGATCAGACCAGCGTCGTGCGGGACCTTGATCCCGCACAGCCAGACATGATCGCCCGGTCCAAAGGCATGGACGTCAAACCCGTTGCCCAGTCGCACATCCATCGTCGCCCCCAGTATCTGTTCCGCCCGGGCAAAATCCTCGGGCCACGTGAGTTTCAGGTTCTGATCGTCGCCCTGCGTGACGACGACGTCCACACCTGCGCGCTGCGCCAGTTCCACGTCGTCATTCGCCGCGTCCTGTCCGCGATGCGCGGCAAGGATGGCGTCCAGGCGAAACCCCTGCGGCGTCTGTGCGCGCACAAGTCCTTCGCGGGCGGTGAAGCCTGTAACGGTCCCGTCGGTCACGCGCCACAGCGTGTCCGTGACGGTCAGCCCCGGCGCGGCACCGATGGCCCCTGCCTGCAGCGCGTCGACGACACCGGCGATGACGGCCGGGCTGACCAAGGGGCGTGCGCCGTCGTGGATCAGGACATGGGTGATGTCCGACCCCTCCAGCACCTCAAGCCCCGCGCGGACGCTGGCGGTGCGGGTGTCGCCGCCTGCAACCAACGTCACGCGGCCACCCAGCAGGGCCACGGCGTGCGGCATGTCTTCGGGCGATACGACGACCACGACCCGCTGAAATCCGGCAAAGGCCGCGATGCTGCGTTCCAGAACGGTTGGGGCATCACGTCCGCTTTGAAGGGTGCGCCATTGCTTGGCGACATCGCCGCCTGCGCGCGTGCCGCGGCCTGCTGCGGTGATCACGGCGGCAAAGCCCGGCGGCGGGAACAAGGTCTGATCGGTGGTCTGATACATGCCGCCCGCGATAGGCGACAATCGCGCTCAGCACAATCTGCCGCGTCATTTCCCGGTCTTGGGCCTGTCCTAGACCGCCTTTCGCCCCTATATCGGGGCAACTGCGCGCAAAGGAGCGATGGATGACCCAGCTTTCCCCTTCGGACAGTGCCAAGCTGGCCGCCGCCAAAGCGGCTGTCGGATTGGTCGAGGATGGCATGCGGCTGGGTCTTGGCACCGGGTCAACGGCCGTCTTCATGGTCCAGGAACTCGCGCGCCGGGTTAAGGACGAAGGATTGCGCCTGCGATGTGCCGCAACGTCGCGACAGACGTGTGAATTGGCCGAAAGCCTTGGCGTCAAGATCGAAGAGCTGGACGCGATCGGCTGGTTGGATCTGACACTGGATGGCGCCGATGAACTCGACCCTGACCTGAACCTGATCAAGGGCGGCGGCGGTGCGCATCTGCGCGAAAAGATAACGGCCTCCGCCTCTGACCGCATGGTCGTGATTGCTGATCCGACCAAGGTGGTCGAGCAGCTGGGCGCATTTCACTTGCCGGTCGAGGTGATCCCCTTTGGTCTGGACAGCACCAAGGTTCATATCCAAGGCCTGCTGCAATCACTGGGCCTGGAGCGGCGCCCGATGCTGCTGCGCCAGCGCGATGATCGCGTCTATCGCACGGACGAGGGCAACGTAATTCTTGATCTGTCCCTGGACGTGATCGAACACCCCAAAGCGCTGGCCGCTGGGCTGAACGCCATTCCGGGCGTCGTTGAACACGGGCTGTTTCTGGGCATGTGCGAACGCGCCCTGATTGGCAGCCCCGACGGCTCGGTCATCGAACTGCTACGAGAGGATAACGAATGAGCTTCGACTATGACCTGTTTGTCATTGGTGGCGGTTCGGGTGGGGTCCGCGCGGCCCGCGTCTCGGCCAGCCAGCACGGGGCGCGTGTGGGCTTGGCGGAAGAAAGCCGGATGGGCGGCACCTGCGTCATCCGGGGATGTGTGCCCAAGAAACTGATGATATTTGCCAGCGACGCGCCCCGCCAAGCGACTGAAGCGCGCGGCTATGGGTGGACCGGCGCAGATGCGGGGCAGTTCGACTGGACGGTTTTCCGGTCCAAGCTGGATGCCGAACTGAACCGACTTGAGGGGTTTTATCTTCGCGGTGTCGAAGTCGCGGGGGTGGACGTGTATCGCCAGCGCGCGCATCTGATTGATGCCCATACGGTGGAAATGGCCGACGGGACCCGCAAGACCGCCGCGCATATCCTGATCGCCGCCGGCGGGCGCCCCACACGCCCCGACATTCCGGGCGCCGATCTGTGCATGATTTCGGACGATCTGTTCCTGATGGACAAGCTGCCTGACAGCATGCTGGTCGTCGGTGGAGGGTTTGTCGCCTGCGAATTCGCGACCATCGTCAGCGGATTGGGGGTCGACACGACGCTTGTTCACCGGGGCGATCTTGTCCTGCGCGGGTTTGATCACGAAGGCCGTCGTCTGGTCACTAGCCAGCTGTCCGACATCGGCGTGACCATGATGATCGAAAACGGGCCCGCCAAGATCGAGGCCGAGGGGGACAAGCGCCGCGTCACGTTCAAGGACGGCAGTGTTCAGGTCTTTGGCGCGGTGATGCTGGCGACCGGCCGCTCTCCCTATACCAAAGGGCTGGGGCTGGAGGAGATCGGCGTCAGGATCGGCGACAAGGGTGAGGTCGTCGTGGACGACTGGTCCCAGACCTCGGTGCCGTCGATCTATGCCGTCGGTGACATCACCGACCGCGTCAACCTGACGCCCGTGGCGATCCGCGAGGGCCATGATTTCGCAGACACCGTGTTCGGCAATCAGCCACGTCACATGGATCACGGGCTTGTGGCCAGTGCGGTCTATACCCGCCCGTTCGAGCTGGGCACCGTCGGTTTGACCGAGGCCGAAGCGGAAAAGATATGCGATATCGAGGTTTTTGAAGCCAGCTTCCGCCCGATGAAAACCCTGTTTGCCGGGTCCGAGGCGCGTTGCATCATGAAGCTGATCGTGGCCGAGGAAACCCGTAAGGTTCTGGGCTGCCACATCTTTGCCCCCGACGCGGGTGAAATGATCCAGCTGGTCGCCATTCCGATGGGGATGGACGCCACCAAGGAAGACTTCGACCGGACCGTTGCCGTGCATCCGACCTTGTCGGAGGAACTGGTGACCATGCGCACCCCGGTGCGTCGGTCCGGACCTACCCACGCGGCGGCACAAAAAGCCGCAGGTGTGGATGCTTGACATAGCGAGTGTCCGCGTCGACTCACGGGCATGCAACTGGATGAATGAGATTTCGGGACAAGGGACGGATTGATGGCGGCACAGGGACCATGGGGCGGAGGGTCGCAGGGCGGCGGACAGAACGGCGGCTCGGATGACGAGAACCGCAAGCCGCCAGAGCGGCCGCAGGGTGGCGAACAGCCCCCGCGCCCGTGGGGTCAGCCCCAACCCGGCGGCGGCAGCCAGCAGCCGGGTGGTGGTCGTGATCAGGGGCCGAACGGCCCGCGTCGCCCAGACCAGGCCCCCGAGATCGAGGAATTGCTGCGCAAGGGTCAGGACCGACTGCGCGTCTTGATGGGCGGGCGCAATGATGGCAACCGCCGCACCGGCGGTCCGCGTCAGGGCGGTGGCCCCAGCATGCCCAAACTCGGTCGCGGGACGTGGGGCCTGTTCGCGTTGGGTGCGGTGGCGCTTTGGGCGTTCGCCAGCTTCTACACCGTCAACACCGAAGAAAAATCGGTCGAGCTGCTGTTTGGCAAACCCTATGCCGTGGGTAGTGAAGGTCTGAACTTTGCCCCGTGGCCGTTCGTGACCTACCAAAAGGTCGTCGTGACCGGGCAACGTGTTGAAGAGCTGGGCTCGGGCAGCAACCCCATGGACAGCGGTCTGATGCTGACCCGCGACCAGAACATCGTCGACATGCAGTATCAGGTCGTCTGGAATATCTCGGACCCCGAGAAGTTCCTGTTCAATCTGGCTGATCCCAGAGGCACCATCCGCGCCGTGTCGGAATCGGCCATGCGCGACATCGTCGCGCGGAGCGAGCTGTCACCGCTTCTGAACCGCGACCGCGTGGCCACGGCGTCTGAGGCGACCGCGCTGATCCAACAGACGCTGAACCTGTACCAGTCTGGGATCAACGTCCTGCGGGTCAACCTTGACCGCGCCGACCCGCCGCCCGAAGTCATCGACAGCTTCCGCGACGTGCAGGCCGCGCAACAGGAACGCGACCAGTTGGAAAAGCAGGCCGACGCCTACGCAAATCGCGTCCTGGCAGAGGCCCGTGGTGAAGCTGCGGCGGTGGTCGAACGGTCAGAGGCCTATCGCGCCGAGGCCGTGAACACCGCGCAGGGTGAGGCCGCACGCTTCAACTCGATTTATGCGGAATATGCCAAGGCGCCCGAAGTCACGCGCGAGCGGATGTATCTGGAAACCATGGAAAGGGTGCTGGGCAACATCAACAAGATCGTTTTGGACCAGCCTGAAGGCGGGCAGGGTGTCGTGCCCTATCTGCCGCTTGATCGCCTGCGCGGCAGCGGCCCGTCGCCGCAACCTGCCACTAACCAGCCCGCACAGGAGAGCAACTGATGAAGCGCGCATTGTCCCTGCTGGCCCTTCCAGCCACCATCGTCGTCGCGCTGATTGCCATGTCCTCGCTGTATGTCGTGGACGTCCGGGAAAAGGCTCTGGTCCTTCGCTTCGGTGAGGTTGTTCAGGTTCAGGAAACCCCCGGTCTGCGGTTCAAGCTGCCCGTCATTGACGACGTCGTGAAATACGACGCGCGCATTCTGAGCCTGCCGACCGAACCAATGGAAGTCACACCGCTCGATGACCGGCGACTGGTCGTCGATGCATTTGCCCGGTGGCAGATCACCGACCCGGTGATGTTTCGTCGCGCCGTCGGTCGCGGTGGCATCAACGAGGCCAACAGCCGTCTGGAAGGCATTCTGACGAACGCGATCCGGGGTGTTCTGGGTTCGGTGGCATCGACGGCGGTGCTGTCCAGCGACCGCAGCAATCTGATGAACCGCATTCGCGACGAGGCGCGTTCAGAAGGAAACTCGCTGGGTGTCGACGTGATCGACGTTCGTCTGACCCGGACCGACCTGCCCGAACAGAACCTGATCTCAACCTACAACCGGATGCGCGCCGAACGTGACCGTGAAGCCGCCGACGAACGAGCCCGGGGTGGCGAGGCTGCGCAGCGTGTCCGCGCAGCAGCCGACCGGACCGTGGTCGAGCTCACGTCGGATGCACGCCGCAAAGCTGAAATCATCCGTGGTGAGGCGGACGGTCAGCGAAACGCAATCTATGCAGACGCTTTCGGCAAGGACCCGGAGTTCTTCGCATTCTCCCGCTCGCTGACCAGCTATGAACGATCATTGCGGGGCGAAAACAGCTCGATCGTGATTTCGCCCAATGGTCGGTATTTCGATTATCTGCGCGACCCCGGCGAAAGCAATGTGCCCCCGGGTGCGCTTGAGGCGGCAGAGGCTGCTGCGGCGACGGCCAACGCGGAAGTCAACGCCACCCCGGCTGACGGCGCGCCGGTCAGGTCGGAATCCGGCGTGGTTCTGTCCCCCGCGGCAGAGGCACCCGAGGTTCAGGTAGTTCCTTCGCCGGCGTCGGAAATCCCCCAAGTGACCGTGCCGCAGACGTCGAACACGATGCCCGGTGACCCGGTGACCACCCCGTCGTTGCCATCAAGCGATTCTGTCGCCGCGCCGGCGGTTGTTGAACCGGCCCCGGCGCCGGCAGAACCAGCCCCGGCACCGCCTGCCAACTGAGCCGGGCGACGAGAATAAGGAACGGGCGGTCAATCGGCCGCCCGTTTCATTTCAGTGCCCTCGCGTTCAGTTCATCATCCGCGATCCTGTTTGAGTTGCATTGTGCGCCTATATGTCATGCCTGATCACACCACCTTCGCGATCGGACATTCGCTCGCGCAGATACGGAGTTTGATGATGAATCGTCCCAAGAATGCCCTTCGCCTGTCTGCTTCGGCCTTGGCGCTTGTGCTGGCCATGGGCGCAGGGCTGGGCCCGGTCATGGCCCAGACCGCCGCGCCCGACGCGCCGCCGGCCGCGCAGACCGACCCTGCTGCGCCGCCAGCCGGAAACATGCCGTCCACCACAACCCTTCCGGGAGCGGAAGACGGAAAGGTCCCCGAGGCGGCAAATTCGAACCAGCCACTTTCGGTTCCGGCCGAAGGTGTCCCGGTCAGCTTTGCCGATCTGGTCGAACACGTCAGCCCTGCCGTCGTGAACATCACAACGACTGCGGTCGTGTCACGGCCGACGAACGGCATCCCTGGCCTGCCGGAGAACAGCCCGTTTTCTGACCTGTTCCGCGACTTCGGCTTTCCCGGTCAGGATCAGGGACGCGGCCCGGGGGGCGGAAACCCCTTCGGCAATCAGATGCAGCAGGAACGCAGCCAGGCCTTGGGATCCGGCTTCGTCGTATCGGCCAGCGGTCTGATCGTGACCAACAATCACGTCATCGACGGCGCGGACGAGATCGAGGTGGAATTCTATTCCGGTGCACGCCTGCCCGCCAAGGTGATCGGGAAAGATACCAACACCGATATCGCCGTCCTCAAGGTCGAGGCGGAAAAGCCGCTGCCGTTCGTCAAGTTCGGCAACAGCGACTCCAGCCGGGTCGGCGACTGGGTGCTGGCCTTGGGTAACCCGCTTGGCCAGGGATTCTCGGCATCATCCGGGATCATCTCGGCCAAAAGCCGTGCGCTGACCGGGACCTATGACGACTTCATCCAGACTGATGCTGCCATCAACAGGGGCAACTCTGGCGGTCCCTTGTTCAACATGCAGGGCGAGGTCATCGGCGTGAACACGGCCATCCTGTCGCCCAACGGCGGGTCCATCGGGATCGGTTTCTCGATGGCGTCGAATGTCGTCAGCAAAGTCGTCGACCAGCTTGAGCAGTACGGTGAGACGCGGCGCGGCTGGCTGGGCGTCAAGATCCAGGACGTGACGCCCGATATCGCCGATTCGCTGGGGCTCAAGTCGCAGTCCGGTGCGATGGTGACGGATGTTCCCGCAGGGCCGGCGCTGGACGCCGGGATGAAGGCGGGTGATGTCATCACCAGCTTTGACGGAGGTGAGGTCAAGGATACCCGCGACCTGGTCCGCCGCGTGGCTGACGCGCCGATCGGCGAAGCTGTCACCGTGGTCGTCGAACGCGCGGGAAAGACGCAGGATCTGAAGGTGACATTGGGCCGTCGCGAACTGGCCGAAAACACGGGTGACGGCAGTTCTGACGGCAGCGGCGGCCAGACCGAGGATGGCGCGCTCACGCTGGGGATGTCGCTTTCGCCGTTGACGCCGGAAGTGGCCGCGCAGCTTGAACTGCCGCGCGACGCCGAAGGACTGGTCGTGCAATCCGTCGACCCAGAAAGTGCCGCCGCCGACAGGGGGCTCGCACCTGGCGATTTGATCGTTCAAGCCGGTCAGCAGCCGGTGACGACCGTGTCGCAGATGGATGCACGCATCACCGAGGCGCGCGACGCCGGACGTAAATCCCTGTTGCTTTTGATCCGTCGCGGCGGTGAACCGCGCTTTGTCGCGCTGCCGATCGACGCCAAGTAGTCGCGCTGTTGCAGAATACAGAAGGGCGCCTTGCGGCGCCCTTTTGCTTTTGATGAACGGTTCGTGCTTACTGCGGGATCGGCGACGGAATCGGTGCCGGGGCAGCGGGGGCCGCAGGTGCCGCTGGGGCAGGGGCTGCCGGCGCTGGTGCGACCGGCGTGCCGGGCGCGCCAGCAGGCTGGTTGGTCGCGACGATCTTTTTCAGTTCGTCAAAGCCTGCGGTGAAGCCTTTCAGCGACATGTTCAGCTTGACGGTATTCTGCGCAGGATCACCGCCGAACGGCAGCAACGAAATGCTGGCCGTGTTCCCTTTGCGCATCGTGTCCAGCTCTGCCTGAGTGATCCCGATGCGGGACACGCAGCCAATGGGTGCGCAGACCATGAACGGGTAGGCGCTGTTCTTGCCCTGATCGACCTGCATCCCCAAGCCCATCTGAAGGTCGGTTTCCAGCGGGGCGACCACGTTCACGATCGCCACG
This sequence comes from Paracoccus denitrificans, assembly GCA_003240735.1. Taxonomy (GTDB): domain Bacteria; phylum Pseudomonadota; class Alphaproteobacteria; order Rhodobacterales; family Rhodobacteraceae; genus Paracoccus; species Paracoccus denitrificans_A. The sequence continues at coordinate 13,347 of QFNE01000023.1, forward strand.
GCCTGACCGGCAAACGGGATCACCGAAACTTCGGAGACGGGCGAGCCTGCCTGATCACGCAGCAGTTGATAGAGCTCGCACGGGTCGTTGCCGTCCGGGCTGCGCATGCAGCGGATTTGCCAGTCGCCATGTTCGGATTTGGCGTAATACTGGGGCCCAGCGGGTGCCGCACCGGGTTGTCCCGCCGCTGCCGGTGCCGAAGGTGCCGGCGTGCCAGCGGCGGTCGCCGCGGTGTTGGCCGCATCCGTTGCAGCATCGGCTGCCGCGTCTGCGCTGTCGGCGGCCGCATTCGCCGCGTCCGCGGCCTGCGCGGCGGTGTCAGCCGCAGGTGCGGGCGTCTCTGCAGCCGGGGCAGGGGTGGCCGGCGTTTCGGCCGCTGGTGGAGTGGTGGACTGTTCAGGCGTGCTGGTCTGCGCCAGCGCAAACCCGGCAGGCGTAACCACAAACAGCGCCGCAACCAGCGCGGCAGAGGTTTTCGAGGCCATCAAGTCATCCTTTCGACTGGATCATGTCGCAGACGGCGTAACATGAGACGTGCGCCTTGTCAGTCCGCTCGGCCCTGAAAACGCATCACCTTTTGCGTATTGCGGCGGATTGCTGCGGGTCCACAATGAGCAACGGGGACCGCAGCCGGTCAGGCGCGATCCCCGTGATCAGATGCTTCTTTTTCCCTGCCGGACGGGCCGGTCTTTCGTCTTTGCCCGGGACGATATGCCGATAGCAACATTGCGTCAATCACCTGTTTGTGTGGCTTCTTTTCATGAAGCTGCCACAATTCCGACAGGACTGGCAGGCGCCTTCGTATTCTTTAAGGTCATGGCAAAACGCGCAACGAAGCAAAGGGACGCCGATGAACCCCATCCTGGATCTGGACAAAGGGACAATTCTTACTGGCGGTGGCGGAAGGGACCATGCTGATCCACAGCTTCTTCTGCTGAAGTACGCCAACCGGCATGGCCTGATTGCGGGCGCCACCGGGACCGGCAAGACGGTCACCCTGCAGACACTGGCGGAATCGCTTTCGCTGGCCGGCGTGCCTGTGGTTCTTGCTGACGTCAAAGGCGACCTGGCGGGCATCGCAAAACCCGGTGGCACCGATCCCAAGTTGGCCGGGGCGTTCGGCAAACGGGCGGAAGTGATCGGCATCCAGCTGGACTATCAGGCGTTCCCGGTGACGTTCTGGGATGTCTTCGGGAAAAGCGGTCACCCGATCCGCGCCACCCCGGCCGAGATGGGGCCGCTGCTGTTGTCACGCCTGATGGGCCTGACCCCCGCGCAGGAGGGGGTCCTGAACATCGCATTTCACGTCGCCGACGAAGATGGATTGGCGCTTCTGGATCTGGCCGACCTGCAAGCCATGCTGGTTTGGGTCGGCGAAAACGCCAAGGACCTGAGCCTCAAGTTCGGGAACGTCTCGGGTGCCTCGGTTGGCGCGATTCAGCGGGCGCTTCTGGTGCTGCAGAACCAAGGCGGCGCCCAGTTCTTTGGCGAGCCCGCCATGCAGCTCTCTGACCTGATTCGAACAGACACTACGGGGAAGGGGATGGTCAACATCCTAGCCGCCAATGACCTGATGAACGCCCCGCGTCTTTATGCGACGTTCCTGCTGTGGTTGCTGTCGGAGCTGTTCGAGCAGTTGCCCGAGGTGGGCGATGCAGACAAACCCAAGCTGGCGTTCTTCTTTGACGAGGCGCATCTGCTGTTCGACGACGCGCCGGATGCGCTGGTCGACAAGATCGAACAGGTCGCCCGACTGATCCGTTCCAAGGGCGTCAGCGTCTGGTTCGTGACGCAAAACCCCGCGGACGTGCCTGACGCCGTTCTGGGTCAGTTGGGGAACCGGGTGCAACACGCGCTGCGTGCGTTCACACCCAAGGATCAGAAGGCACTGAAGCTCGCGGCGCAGAACTACCGCGCCAATCCCGATTTTGACACCGCAGACGCCATTCAGCAGGTCGGAACCGGTGAGGCCGTTACATCCTTTCTGGAAGCGAAGGGCGCGCCGGGCATGGCGCAGCGCACGTTGATCCGGCCGCCACTGTCGCAGATGGGGCCGATCACCGATGCCGAACGTGCCGCCATCAATGCTGCGTCCCCCATGCAGCTGAAATACGCGACCGGCGTGAACCGCGAATCCGCGCAAGAGCTTTTGGCCAAGCGGGCCGACGCGGCAGCAAAGCAGGCGAACGTCGCGAAACCGCAGGATGACGGCTTGTTCGATATGCCCGAGCGCACGACGCAGTCGCGCGGACGCAGGTATCAGCCGCAGTCGCAAACCCGCCCTCAGACGCGGCGAACGTCGTCGAGTGATTCCATTGCCACCACGTTCGGCAAAAGTCTGGCGCGGCAGCTTGGCACCAAGACCGGCCAAGCCTTGGTCCGAGGTGTTCTGGGGTCACTGTTTCGCGGCAAGTGACGACCGTGCCCCGTCGTCAGACGCAACGGCACGCAGTTCCGCCAGAATGGCGATCACCAATAGCACGTGACGCTGAACATCGTACCTAGCGTCACCGGCCAGTCGCAGACCATTCAGTGCGTCCTCCTCTGCCCGAAGGCGCGGCAGGGCTGAACCCGGGGCAGGGGTGTGGTCAGCGCGCAGCACCCGCCGCAGGTCACGGTCACGCTTCCACATGGCTTGACCCGCACGAGCAGCCCTGACCAGGGCTGAGGGCCGCCGAAGGCCCGACGCACGCGCCGGGACCGGAAACGCCAGAATATTGCCGACAGCATGAACCGGTGTGGCAAGTGCGGTGTTGAGAGAGGGCGAGAACGACATGGGACTGGCTTTCATCAGATTTCCTGAAAGCCACCCTGCCCGAGAATCACCCGCGTTGCGGAATGCGCGATTCAGCCGCGCGCTGCGGTAAGGATCGTTTAGGGAATCTTAGCGAAAAACCTCACATCTGGGGATGGACCTATCTTTTTAGGCAGGTCCATTACCGAAAATCTGACGGCAGTCGCAGCTCCGCGCTGACCGGAAAGGATGCGAGGAATACTGATATGACGATGATCTCGGCCGAATTCGTCCCCGACGCGACGGTGCACCCGACGATGGCACTTGCCACGCAAACCGATGCGCAGCCCCAGTCCACGGCCGATATTTCCGACCTGCCGCAAGACGCGCAGCTTTATCTGCGCCACACCGAAGGGGGTGTATCCATCCGAGCACTGGCGCGGGAAACCGGGTGCCACGCCTCGACGATCTCGCGCCGAATGCGGAAGTTCGAACAACGCCGGGACGACCCGCTGCTGGACCGGGCCCTGACTGCCGCCGGGGGGCAAGGCAGGGGTTCCGGAATCGAATGGAGCCGTGTTGAAACAGATCAGGCCCGCCGCATCCTGCGCCGTCTGTCTGAACCGGGCGCAGAACTGTTGGTGGCCGAGGCCATGGAAAAGGCGCTGGTCACCCGCCAAGAGGTCCGCACGGCCATCCTTGACCGGTCGCTTGCGGAAAAACTGGCGCTGCAGGGCTGGATCAGCCTCAAGAAAGATGGGCGGGTCTCGCGGCACGTCATTTCGGCTGCCGGTCGGGCGGCGCTGAAGGCCATGTCGCTGCGCCGCGCCGACATGCCGGGCGACGCGGATCTGGCAACCGCACATCCGGTACAGGGCGGAATGCACGAGGATGCAGCGCCCTTTGATCATGCCGACCAACACCGGGTCTGGGAAAAGCGCACGATCGAAGACCCTGAGGATCAGGAACGCAAGACCGTACGCTTCAATCTGGGGGAATCACCCCTGTTGCTGATCGCGCGCCGTCGCGATGCCAACGGCCAGCCGTTTCTAGAGCCGTTGCTGGTTGCCGCTGGCGAGCGTTTGCGTGAGGATTTTGAGCTCGCGCAGTTGGGTCCGCGCGTGGCGCAGAACTGGGACGGATTCCTGACGGCAGGGACGTCCAGCGGGTGGAACAACCCCGGATTTGGCAGCGGGTCTGACGGTGCGCGGAACCGCGTGGCTGGTGCCTTGCGCGAACTCGGGCCCGGCATGGGCGATCTCGTGCTGCGCGTCTGCTGCTTTCTGGAAGGGATCGAGATGACCGAGCGTCGTCTGGGCTGGCCCGCCCGTTCGGCCAAGATCGTGCTGCGACTGGCGTTGATGCGGCTGGACCGTCACTACAACGAATCCTATGGCGCCGGGGGGCGGATGATCGGCTAAAACAAAAAGGGCGCCGCGATGGCGCCCTTTTCATTGAATCTGAAAAGACGATCAGGCGTCGGCCAGTTCGTCCTGACGCGCGTCTTTGGCGGCACCGCGCAGATATTCCAGCATCGTTTCGGGCGAGCTTGCACCGTAAGGGTCGGTCGGGCAGTCGTCCATGCGGCCTTCTTCCTCGAAGACGTGCTCAACAACACCGTCATTGACGACAGCGGCGTAACGCCAGCTGCGCGCGCCAAAGCCGAGGTTGTTTTTCTGAACCAGCATGCCGACCTGACGGGTGAACTCACCCGATCCATCCGGAATCACCTTGACCGTTTTCAGGTCCTGCGACTTGGCCCATTGGTTCATGACGAAACTGTCATTGACCGACAGGCAGTAGACATCATCGATGCCCAGATCTGCAAATTCCTTCGCCGCCGCCTCAAACCCCGGAAGTTGGTAGGTCGAGCAGGTCGGCGTGAACGCGCCGGGCAACGAGAACAGGATCACACGCTTGCCTTTGAAATAGTCAGCGGTGGTCATCTCTTGCCAGCGATACGGGTTAGGGCCACCGACCGATTCATCCCGCACGCGGGTTTGGAAAATCACGTCGGGCAGCTTGTCACCAGCTTTCATCGGGCACTCCTTTGATAGATGCCGCAATGCGGCAAAGTCCTCCCGCATGCGAGTTGGAGGTTCTCGCGCCATTGATCAAGCCTCAAATGAGGTTTACGTCACGAGATCATGCGAGGAACCCATGACCGACACGCATTCTGATACGCCCCCGATGCTGCGGCACCCTGAAAAGGCGCACCGTCCCGACCAGACCCAGCCCAAGAAGCCGGATTGGATCAGGGTCAGGGCGCCGGTCAGCCAAGGCTACAAGGACACGCGCGACATCCTGCGCAAGCATCGACTGTCGACGGTGTGCGAGGAAGCTGGCTGTCCGAACGTCGGCGAATGCTGGAGCCAGGGCCACGCGACCATGATGATCATGGGCGAAATCTGTACCCGTGGCTGTTCGTTCTGCAACGTCGCCACCGGCCGCCCCGACGCGCTGGACGTGTTCGAACCGGGAAGGGTGGCCCACGCGGTCCAGACGCTTGGTCTGAATCATGTTGTCATCACCAGCGTCGACCGCGACGATCTGGACGACGGCGGCGCCGAACATTTTGCGCAGACGATCCGCGCCATACGGCACCGTTCGCCATCGTCGACAATCGAGGTGCTGACGCCGGACTTTCTGAAGACAAAGCCCGGCGCGCTGGAAACGGTGGTCGAGGCGCGTCCCGATGTGTTCAACCACAACCTAGAAACGGTGCCGGGACTTTACCCCTCGGTCCGTCCCGGGGCGCGGTATTTCCACTCGTTGCGTTTGCTCCAGCGCGTGAAGGAACTGGATCCCACGATGTTCACGAAGTCGGGTATCATGGTCGGTCTGGGTGAAGATCGTCAGGGCGTTCTACAGGTCATGGACGACATGCGCGCCGCGGACGTCGATTTCATCACCATCGGTCAGTACCTGCAGCCAAGCCCCAAGCATCACCGCGTCGACCGGTTCGTGACGCCGGCCGAGTTCGCCGGGTACGAGAAATCGGCGTGGGGTAAAGGCTTCCTGATGGTGTCGGCGACGCCCCTGACGCGATCATCGTATCACGCGGGCGACGACTTCCAGAAGCTGCGCACCGCGCGCCTGGCAAAGCTGGCAGGCGCTTAACGCGCCGCCAGCAAGAGTTACCAGATCACCAGCCGCTGATTGGCGGGGTGGGCTGAGTCACCAAATGGCTTTTGCGTTTTTCGTAGAACGCGTTTCCGCCAGCGACCAACACGTAGTGCATGTTGTCATAAGGGAAACGGTGGCTTTGTTCATGAAAGAACATCGCGTTGCCGATCTGGGGATGGCGTTCCCCACGCAGGACTGATCGCGCGGTTGCCCTGACGTCTGGCAGATCCGGCATCTTTTTGGTCAGAACGCCGCGCGCGAACTGGTTCTTTTGACCGACGACGCCACAGACGGTGCGCGGATACTGTCCCGACTGGACGCGGTTCATCACCACGCTGCCGACCGCGACCATGCCTTCGCGGCTGGATCGTTGTGATTCGAAATACATCGCACGCTCCATGCACGACAACTCAGAGCGTCCGCCGCCACGAATGCCGCAACCAGCGACTGCGCCGCACAGAAGTGCCGCGGCGACGGCAAGCTTTGCTGCCGATACCGATCTGTTCATGATTTTATTCTTTCACTGCCCGTTTTGCACTGATTGTGCCGCAGCAGTGAGGGCGGATCAACTCATTGCCCGCCCGGGTGAGGGAAACTGGCCGAATGCTCGGCCAGTTTCGTTCAGCGCGCTTCGGGTGCGTCGGGGCTGCGACGTCGCACCATCGCCACGATGCGCAGGACGACGACATAGAACACGCCCACAAGGAAAATCCCGATCAGCGCGGACGTCGCGATCCCGCCAATGACGCCGATGCCGATGGAGTTCTGTGCGGCAGCGCCCGCACCGCTGGCCAGTGCCAGCGGCAGAACGCCCAGCAGGAACGCCAGCGTGGTCATCAGGATCGGACGCAGACGCATCTTGGACGCCTCGATCGCCGATTCCAACAGGGGCTTGCCCTGCTTGTGCAGCATCTCGGCGAACTCGACGATCAGGATCGCATTTCGCGCCGCCAGCCCGATGGTCGTCAGCAAGCCGACCTTGAAGTAGACGTCATTAGACTGGCCAAACCACAGCGCGGCTGCCATTGCCCCGACGATGCCGATGGGCACTGTCATCATGACCGAAATCGGAACCGACCAGCTTTCGTAAAGCGCGGCCAGTGCCAGGAACACGACCAGAGCCGACATCGCGAACAGCAGTGGTGCTTGGTTGCCCGACAGCCGCTCCTGATAGCTGAGGCCCGTCCACGCCGTGCCATAGCCGCCGGGGATCTGTGAGACCAGCTCCTCCATGATGTTCATGGCCGCACCCGAGGACACACCTTGCGCCGCGGCACCCGAGATCTCCATCGCGCGAGAGCCGCCATACCGGGACAGGCTTTGCGCCTGCTGGTCCCATTCCTGCGACGTGAACGCGGTGAAAGGCACCATGTCGCCAGACCCGTTCCGAACATACCATTTTTCGATGTCGTCGGGCTGCATCCGGGCACTTGCTTCACCCTGCACAATGACAGGACGGAGATCGTTGCCCAGAGAGAAGTCGTTGACGTTTGCACTGGCGAAGATGATCGACAGCGCCTGGTTGAGATCGGCAATCGACAGGCCATAGGCCGCAGCCTTCTGCTGGTCGATGTCGATCCGGCGCGACGTTTCAAACGGCGCGTCGTTGCCTTGCAGGCTGGTGACGCGACCATCCGCGTTGCCCAGTGCGACCAGCCTGTCCGCCGCAGCGGCCAGTTCAGCCTGACCACGGCCCGCCTGATCGACCAACTGCATCGAGAAGCCCGCCGACATGCCCACACCTTGGATGGCGGGCGGCAGGATGAAGAACACCTGACCGTTGCGGTTGCCGAAGAACTTCATGTTCCCACGGGTGGCCAGCGATGCAGCGTCCTGACCTTTTCGCTCGTCGTAGGGTTTGAGTTTGATGAACGCCATTGCGTTGCGGGGACTTGCGCCCTGGAAGCTGAAGCCCAGTGCCGCAAACACGCTGTCGGTGACGTCCTTCTCATCCTCGCGGACAAACTTTTCCACCTCTTCGACGAGCGCCTTGGTCCGCTCGGCTGTCGATCCTTCGGGCGTTTCGATCATCACCATCAGAACGCCCTGATCTTCGGACGGCAGGAACGAGCCCGGTAGCTTCTGATAAAGATAATACGCGCCGCCGCCGAACAAGGCGAGGACGAGCAGAAAGCGGAACGGCCGCTTGACGAACGCCCCGACGGTGGACGCGTAGCCGTTGGTCATGCGGTCGAGGTTGCGGTTGAACCAGCGGGCCGGCGCAAACTTCACTTCTCCATGCTTGCGCGGCTTCAGAAGCGTTGCACATAGGGCAGGGGTCAGGATCAGCGCGACGGCCAATGACAGGACCATCGCGGTGATGATCGTGACCGAGAATTGTCGGTAGATCACGCCGGTAGAACCCGTCATGAACGCCATCGGCAGGAACACCGCTGACAGAACCAGCACGATCCCGACGAGGGCCGAGCTGATTTCATCCATGCTTTTTTCGGTCGCCGCGACGGGATCGAGACCTTCTTCCTCCATCACCCGCTCGACGTTTTCCACGACGACGATGGCGTCATCGACCAGAAGGCCGATCGCCAGCACCATCGCGAACATCGTCAATGTGTTGATGGACATGTCCGCAAAGGACAGAACCCCGAATGTCCCGAGCAGAACCACAGGAATGGCAAGCGTCGGGATCAGCGTGGCACGCCAGCTTTGCAAAAAGATCAGGATGACCAAGAAGACCAAGATCACGGCTTCGAACAGCGTGTGGTAGACCTGATTGATCGACTCTTCGACAAACGGAGACGTGTCGTATGGATAAAGAATTTCCAGACCAGCCGGCAGCGACGAACTGATGCCCGCCAGAACGTCACGGACAGCCGCAGCAGTATCGACCGCGTTTGCGCCGGTGGCGAGGTTCACGGCGAAGCCCGCAGCGGGGTTGCCATTATAGCGCGACGAGGTGCCGTAATCTTCCTGACCGATTTCGATATCGGCCACGTCACCTAGGAACACGGTCGCACCGTCGCTTTCGGTGCGCAGCAGGATACGTTCGAACTCGGCCGCGGAGGTCAGCTGCGATTGCGCCGACAGCTGAACGTTCAACTGCTGGCCTTTGACAGTCGGCTGCGACCCTAGGCTGCCTACTGTCACGTTGGTGTTCTGTTCAGACACGGCCGCGACCACGTCTGCGGGCGTCACCTGATACTGAAGCATCCGCGCCGGATCGAGCCAGATGCGCATCGCATAGCCCGTGCTGAACGTCTCGATCGAGCCGACGCCCGGGGTCCGCTTGACCGGATCTTCGATCCGCTGCGCGATCATGTCACCCAGCTCAAGCGAGTCGTAGCCTCCGTCACTGGACGCCAAGGCACCGACCAGCAGAATGGACGACGTCGAGCGGCTGACCGACACGCCCTGCGCCTGAACCGCAGACGGCAGCTGCGCGGTCACCAGTTGCAACTTGTTCTGGACCTGAACCTGCGCAATGTCGGGGTCGACAGAGTCGTCGAACGTCAACTCGATCGACGCCCGACCCTGGGACGACGTCGATGTCATATAGATCAGGCCGTCGATTCCCGTCATGCCGTCTTCGATGATCGTGGTCACCGAATTTTCGACGATGTCGGGCGAAGCGCCGGTATAGGTTGCCGCAATGCGGACCGTCGTGGGCGCGATATCGGGATATTGCGCAATGGGAAGACGCATCAGCCCCAGCGCGCCGACGAGCATGACGATAATCGCCAAAACCCATGCGAACACAGGGCGGTGGATAAAGAATCGGGCCATGCGAGCTTACTCCGCCGCCGGGGGCGCTTGCTGCGCCGTGTCGGATGCGGGCGCGGCCGGAGCGGGGGGCGCATCGGTCGCAGCAGGGGCATCGCCGGCAGGCGCTGCCGCGGGGGCCGCAGCCGTGTCGACGATGACACCATCTGCGTTCATCTCGACGGGGACCGTGGTCACATCCGCGCCTTCCTGCAGGCCGCTGACGCCGTTCAGGACAAGAAGATCGCCATCTTTCAGACCAGACGAAACGATCCAGGAATTCTGGTAAACCCCCTCGTCAGTCAGCACCCGCTTGACCGCCTTGCCGTTGTCGGCAACCCATGCGCTCAGACGGCCGTCATTACCGCGCGTCGCGGCCAATTGGGGAACAAGCACCGCTTGGATGCGGCCGATATCAACCTCACCGCGCACGAACATGCCCGGCAGGATACGCAGATCAGGGTTTTCGAACCTGAATCGAAAATCAATCGCCCCGGTCGAGGTCGAGACGCTGTATCCCGGCGCAACCAACGTGCCCGCCGTGGCATAGGTCGCCCCGTTTTCCAGCGTCAGTTGTGCCTGTAGATCACCTGACGATTTGACCTCTCCGGATTCGATTCGGTCGCGTATCCGCTGCAGGCGGGCCGACGGCTCGTACATTTCAACGTCGATCGGGTCCAGTTGGGTGACTGTTGCCAACGCGTCCGCCTGCGCGGCCGTAACAAGGTCACCGGGCGAAACTGTCGCGACGTTCGGGACACCGTCGAGCGGGCTGTTGATCGTCGTCCACGACAACTGTGTCTGTGCCAGCTTCACCGCGGCCTCAGATGCCTTCTGTTGGGCCTGCGCCTGCTCAAGGGTGGCCTGAAGTTCTTGCAACGTGGCAACCGTCGACCCTGTCCCCTGAAGGCGCTTGCTGCGGTCTACGGCGGCCTGTGCCTGGGGGATCGCGGCACTTGCCGCGGCAAGGTTCGCCTCAGCCTGTTCAAGCTGAGCCTCATACGTGGTCTTGTCGACCTGAAACATCGGTGTGCCGGCCTTTATCGGTCTGCCCGGCGAATAAAGGATCTGCGTGACGAAACCGTCGACACGGGGGCGGATGGCCACCTCTTCGCGTGCCACGGCCCGACCCGGGATCGTGACGATCAGCGGCACATCGGTCACCTTGGCTGTGATCACGCCGACCTGAGCAGGCCCCTGCGGCGGCATGCCCTGCGCGCCGGCGACCATCGGCGCCAAGGCGGCGCCCAGAGCCAAATGAAAGGCAAGTAACGTTTTGCGCGGCATGGCGGATTTCCTTCGATAAGCCGAAAGCGTCGTCATCCGCCAAAGCGGCAGAGTTAGTACGTCTCCGCCCGTTATGCGCAGTTTTGTTGCGGCAGCAAGTCGACTTCTGGGGCCACGATCATTGATCGGATCGGCCACCAGAACCTCGAAGTTGAAAACATTTTTAAATTACAGAGACTTGTCACAGGAAGCTTCAGCAGCATCCTTCGCGTCCTGTTCGTGTTTCACAATTTCACGAAACAAACGATCGACTTCACTTTGCGTCAGATCGTCGACTGTCTGCCCCGGTTTTAACGCGCTTGCGACAAGCGGGTGCCAGTGGGTCATCTCGGCCTCGCTTAGGATTTAGGAAAAGAACAAGCGTCACCGTCCCCATCGTCAAAGCGATCCAAAGGATGGCGGTCAGGTCAACTCTACCATAAGTAGCGCCATCCCGACAGGGAAATAACTTGACCCATCAAATGTTTACTTCGGCGTGATCGCATCTTCCGTCGTGGGCCGGGGCGTCACCTCATCTGCGCTGGATTCGTCGTACAGACCCTTCTCTCGAAGCAGGGGAGAATTTTCCGCCCGATCACGATGAATGGCCGCCCGACCAAGGATCACCCATGTCGCTGGTGTGGTGACCATGACCATGATCCCCAAGAACAGTTCGTGCACCACAATTCGTGTCCCGGTGATCGAGAACAGAAAGATCGATGCCAGCAGAATCCCAGCGGTGCCCCAGCTGGTGATAAGCGCAGGTCCGTGCATCCGGTCGTAGAAAGTGGGCATGCGCACCAGACCCAAGGCGCCCACCAGTGTCAGCAGTGATCCGATGATCAGGAAGATACCGACGACGATGGCTGCCGGGAGCGGAACCTGTTCCAGATGGGTCATTCGATCGCCTCACCGCGCAGAAGGAACTTGCCCAACGCTGCGGTCGATACGAACCCCAGGGTGCCGATGATCAGCGCGCCTTCGAACAAATACGGCGTCCCCTGGCGCATCCCGGTCGCGATCAGCAGCAACATCGCGCTCATGTACATGCCGTCTAGTGCGGCGACCCGATCCTGCGCACGCGGCCCACGCAACGCGCGCATCGCGCAGAGAAACAGCGCGGTCACCAGAAATAGTTGAGCAATCAGAATGCAGTATGTGAGAATGATCACATTCATCCGAAGATCTCCTTCAAAGGCGCTTCGTACCGGGTCTTTACGAACTTCGCCCAATCACGTCCCGATGAATCATCGAAGATGTGCATCAGAAGATGTCCGTCGCGTGGGTCGTAATCGATCCAGGCCGTCCCCGGTGTCGCGGTCAGGATGATCGCCAGAAGGGCCAAGGTCGCTGGTTCTTTGGTCTCGATCTCGATCCGCACGAAACTGGACGTCCGACGTGAGTAACGGTCCGACAGGATCAGACGCGCCACGTCGTAATTCGACGTGATTATGTCACCCATCACCCTCAGCATGAACATCGGGATCTTGAGGGGGCGGCGTATCCGCAGCTTTGGCGGCGTCAGGCGGGAGTAGGCGTAGCCAGCAAACATCCCGATGAGGACCGCGAGCACGATCTGTCCAGGAGTCACACTGGTCAGCAGCAGCCAGAAGACTGCAATTGCCAGCGACATCAGGGGGCGGGGCAGGATGCTCATTGTCCGTTCCCCCCGACTGACGGCGCGGTCATGACCTTGCCGATATAGACACCGCTGTGGGTCAGGCCCACTGCGGTTTTCTGCAAGTATCGCATCGCGGGTTCCGCCTTGACCGTCAGGAACACCAACGAAGCGACCAGCATCAGCAGCGCCAGAATCTCCATCATCGACAGCGGCGGCTCATCGTCGTTCGCCCACAGACTTTGGATACCCCAACGCACCATCGCGACCAGCGTCGCAAATCCTGACACGACCAGCAGCCCGACGAACAGCCACGGTGCCCACAGATGGTTACCTTCGGTCATGGACACGGCACCTGCCATCATGCCGAACTTGCCGACAAAACCGGCAAGCGGGGGCAGGCCGGACGCCACGATGACGAACGCCATGAACGAGATGCCGAGAATGGTGGTGGCACCCGGGATGACGACCCCGGTTTCTGCCTCATTCTCTTCTTCGTCCATCTCGATCCCATAAGCTTCCGCGGTGACGGCCAGGACGCCAGCAATGCCACCTTCCTTCCGCTCAATCGGTTCGACCAGCAGGAACAGCCCCGAAATCGCCAGGGTCGAGGCAAACATATAGTAAAGGGCACTGCTGAGCAGCGCGGTGTTTCCGTCTGTCATGGCAAACCCGATGACGGTCAGAACGGTCCCGGACGACACCATCACCAGATTGCTCGCCATGCGCTGCAGGTTCTGGGACGCGAGTATCCCCACCATGCCGAAAAAGATCGTTGCCAGCCCGCCGATGACAAGCACATCCGCGCCGAACGCGGCCGACAGGCCGGTGTCATGGCCAAACAGCAGCAAGCCAAGGCGGATCACGACGTACACGCCGACCTTCGTGAGGATCGCGAAAAGCGCAGCGACTGGTGGGGCCGCCGCGCTGTAAGTCGACGGCAACCAGAAGCACAGCGGCCACATCGCGGCCTTGACCAGAAACGCACCCGCCAGGATCGCGGCGGCGGCATGGATCAACGGGCGGTCCGCCTCGGACAGGCGGCCGATGCGAGTTGCCAGATCAGCCATGTTCAGGGTGCCGACCACGCCGTAAATCAGCGCGACACCCAGCAGGAACATCATCGCGGCAAGCAGGTTCACTGCGATGTAATGCATCCCGGCGCCGACCCGCTCTCGGCCCGAACCGTGCAGCATCAGGCCGTACGACGCGGCCAGGGTCACTTCGAAGAAGACGAAGAGGTTGAAGAGGTCACCGGTCAAGAACGCGCCGTTGACCCCCATCAGCATGAACTGGAACAGCGGCGCGAAATGCTGGCCGTTCTTGTGCCACACCGCGCCCGAATAGATCAGCGCCGGCAGGGCCACCAACGACCCAAGAAGCAGCATCACGGCAGACAGCCGGTCCAGGACCAATACGATCCCAAAGGGCGACGCCCAGTCGCCGAGCAGATAAAGGCTGACCGCTTCGGTGTCGGATGCACCGGCACGCAGGATCAAGATCGAGGCCACGATAATCTGCAACACACAGGACGCGATGCCGATACCAAGCTTCAACTGCCGCTGCCGCTCATCGTACAGCAGCATGATGGCACCCGCGACCAGCGGGATAAGGATGGGGGCGACGATCATATGGACGGGCGTAATCATTTCTTGCGCTCCGATCCGTCCACATGGTCGGTGCCGGTCAGTCCGCGCGACGCCATGATGACCACCAGAAAGAGCGCCGTGGTCGCAAAGCTGATCACGATGGCGGTCAGCACCAACGCCTGCGGAACGGGGTCAGCATAGGCGTCAGGGTCGACGAATCCGCCCTTCGGCATAACCGGCGCCACGCCGATCATCAGCCGGCCCATGGAGAAGATGAACAAGTTCACGCCGTAGGACAAAAGCGCCAACCCGATGATGACCTGAAAGGTCCGGGGACGCAGCGTCAGCCAGATGCCGGACCCCACGAGCACACCGATACCAATTGAGAGGATCAATTCCATCAGAGGGCGCCTTTCGGATCGATATGAGCTTCCGGTGGCGTTTGCGCCGGACGCGCTTCTGCTTCGCCCGCGGCAGCTTCGCTGGCGCGGCGCGCGCGCAGGCGCGACGACCGCAGGGATTGGTGGGCAATCGCGATCAGGATCAGCACGGTCGAGCCGACGACGACCGCAAACACGCCCATGTCGAACAACAGCGCCGTGGCCGCCGGCACCTGACCGATTATGGGAAGGTCAATGTACTGGGCGTGCGCGGTCAGGAAGGGATAGCCGAACGCCAAGGCGCCCAGACCGGTGCCCACGGCGATCAGCAGACCCACACCGATCCAGCGAACCGGAAGAATGACGATCCGATCCTCAAGCCAGCGGACGTTGGTTGCGAGATATTGCAGCAAAAGACCGATGGCCGCCGCGATCCCTGCCGCGAAGCCACCGCCCGGCAGGTCATGGCCGCGCAGGAACAAATAAGCCGCAAGCGCGATCGACACCGGGAACATCCACTGCATGATCACCGACGGGACCAGCATCAGAATGTCGTGACGGCTGGGCACATCGCCCTCTTTACCTTCAGCTTCAGGGGTAGCCCGGGGCAGTTCGGCAAAGGTTTGCTGGGACGGTAGCGCCACGCTTTCGGGCGCGGGACGGAAGCGACGCAGCAGGGAATAGCAGGTCAGCGCCACGATCCCCAAGACGGCGATCTCACCCAGCGTATCGAAGGCACGGAAATCGACCAGAATGACGTTGACCGCATTCGTCCCGCCGCCTTCGGCATAGGCATTGCGACGGAACCAGTCACCGATCGTCAGACCAGCGGGGACCGACATGATCGCATACGCCAACACTGCGACGCCAGCCCCACAGCAGATCGCAATCACCAAATCCCAACCTCGACGGGCGCGAGCGGCAAGGTTGTTGTCGCCCTCGATTTCCTCATGTCGCTTGGGCAGCCAGCGCAGACCAAGCAGCAGAAGAACCGTGGTCACGATTTCCACCAACAATTGCGTGACGGCCAAGTCGGGCGATGAAAACCAACCAAAGGTTCCGGCCGTCACCAGTCCCGCTCCGCCCAAAAGGGCAAGCGCAGCAAAGCGGTGGTATTTCGCCTGGACGGCGGCGCCGATCGCGCAAGCGGCACCTGCAACCCACATCATGAAGAACACCGGATCAAAATCCGCAAGCATGTTCTTGGGCAACAGGCGCGTCGCCCCCCAAAGGGAGGCCGTGGTCAGTCCCAGCACCAGCAGCACGATCAGCCGCAACTGCGGCTGAAGCCGGGGCGTCCAGATATGATTGTATAACCACAGCGGCCATTTCCGCGTTGTCAGCAGCAAAATCCGCTCAAACACCTGTTGTGCGGTGAAGCGGCTGAGGAAAATTGGCGCCTCGTTCGACTGGGACAGGCGCGGAGCCGCGACCCGGTAAAGAACGACGCCAAGGACGAGGGCGATCAGGCTCATCATCAAGGGCAGGTTGAACCCGTGCCACAGAGATAGGCTATAATAGGGGGTGTCCGCACCCAACACCGACACGACCGCAGCCTGGAGGATCGGCCCGATCGTTAGGGCGGGGAACAAGCCGACCAGAAGGACGATAAGCACCAAAAACTCGACGGGGCGACGCATCCAGGCCAGCGGCTCGTGTGGGGTCTTGGGTAGATCGCCACTTTCCTTGCCGAAAAACACCGTGGCAACGAACCGCAACGAGTAGGCGACGGCAAAGATGCTCGCCAGGGTGGCGATATAGGGCAAGGCGTTGTCCAGCCACGTTCCGTTGTGCCAATCGGCAGCCTCTGCCAGGAACATCTCTTTGGAGAGGAAGCCGTTCAGCAGGGGCACACCGCCCATTGCGGCAGCGGCAACCGCCGCCAGAATACCAGTCAACGGCATGGCTTTGAAAAGTCCACCCAGCCGGCGCATGTCCCGCGTTCCGGTTTCGTGGTCGATGATCCCGGCGGCCATGAACAGAGATGCCTTGAACACCGCATGGTTCATGATGTGGAAGATGGCCGCGACGATGGCGCCCCCGCTGCCGATGCCGATCAGCGCAGTGATCAGGCCCAGATGGCTGATCGTTGAATAGGCCAGCAATCCTTTGATATCATTACGATAAAGTGCAATCACTGCGCCCATCAGCAGCGTCAGCATGCCAACGCTTGTCACGATCCAGAACCAGGCAGGCGTGCCACCAAGCGCTGGGAAGAAGCGGATCATCAGAAAGACGCCGGCTTTGACCATCGTTGCCGAATGCAGATAAGCCGACACCGGCGTCGGCGCGGCCATGGCGTTGGGAAGCCAGAACTGAAACGGAAACTGCGCCGATTTGGTGAATGTGCCGATCAGGAACAGCCCCAGAATCCAGCCGTACCAGGGGTGCGCCCTGATGACATCGCCGGCCGCCAGAACGTCGTTCAGCTCATAGCTTCCGACGACCTGACCAAGCAGAACCATCGCGGCTAAAAGACAGATCCCGCCTGCACCGGTGACGATCAACGCGGTCCGGGCGCCATCGCGAGCCGATGCGTTCTGGTGCCAATATCCGATCAACAAGAACGACAAAATGCTCGTCAATTCCCAGAACACCACCATGACAATGATGTTGCCGGAAATGATCATCCCGACCATCGCACCTGCAAAGCTGAGAAGGAGGCCGTAGAATCGCGGGACGGGGTCGTTTTTAGACAGGTAGTATCGCGCATAGATGACCACCAGAAACCCGATCCCGAACACCAGCAGCAGCATCAACCACGCCAGCCCGTCCAACCGCAGCACAAGGTTCAGCCCCAGTGCCGGCGCCCATTCGGACGTATGCTGGATCAATGACCCATTCTGGACGTCTTGGAAGAGCACCAGCAGCGACATGATGCCAGCGATCATCACCAGGCCGGCCAGAAGAACCGCCGCGTTTCGTGCGGTCGCTGGCAGAGTGCTTGCCAGCAGCGCGCCGAAGAACGGCAGAAAAACCATGACGAGAAGCAGATTCTGAGCTAACATGACGGGCGCGCGGCACCTTTTTTCTGAAGTGTCTGTCCGACAGCACCGTGGCGGCTGTTCAACGGGCAACACACAAGGCCGGGCCAAGGTTGCGGCATGTCAAAATCAACGCCAGAAGTCGTAGGCTCGTGCTAACAGCGGGGCGCGCGCAAGGTCAATCAATCACGACCGGAAAAGTTGGAATTCTGTCAGGAACGTGAGGGGGTTGGCGCTGCGGATGATGTCTGCGTCAAACCCCATGGATTTGCGTTTTCCGACCTTGCCTGCATCGCATCAACACCCTAAGAACAGCCGCACGGCAACACGTTGCCCGAGTGGCGGAATGGTAGACGCAGCGGATTCAAAATCCGCCGACGCAAGTCATGTCGGTTCGAGTCCGACCTCGGGTACCACCTTCTTGGTATGATACATCGCTCGATTCAAAATCGTTGCTAGAAAGCCAACCCAACTGCAATCGAGATCATCCCGGTAGTTTTGAGCTTTTCAAAAGCCAACTCAAAGCAAATATCTTAAAACGCCTTAGTTTAGCGCTGAGAGAGTTTGCGGAAAGCAACCTGTCACGCTCTCTCCTTTGGCGACAGGGAATCAGCTGTGCCCGGTGGCCAATTCTCTCTAAATGTTAGAATGACATTTTGCGGGTATCTATATACTTGCGTATCATAGAGCCACAAAATTCTGACCTTTGAATGCAACGTGGAAGTGTACAAAGGTCTGGGGTTATATGTCCCCTACGTACGCCTTGCTCAAATCAGAGACATCTTCTATAGTCATTACCAGCCGACAATACTTGGGGATTAGCAAATGTTTAACGGACCACGGTGGTCAAACGAGGTCCGTGAACGGCTGATGGCCGGCGACCTGGAGGGTGCTTCTGAACTAGTGCATCAAGACCTGAATACTTTTCCGTATGGCGAAAGGAATCGAGTGCTTCAGGCTCGTGGTCTTTTTAATAGTGTCCGTGATGTCGCCAAGCGACCAGTGCCCAATGGCTTTATTCCAATATCGTTAAAAAACGATGCCGCGGATCCGATAGGTGTAGACAGTATCTCTCGAAACTTGCTTTATCTGCCCCCGGGGTATTACAATCTCGGACGGAAACGTAATAACGAAAGCACCTTTGATATCGATTTTTCCGGTTTACCCGAGGCTGAGGTAGAATCGCTGCGGGGATCGAGGTTTGGTACTCCAATTGAATCAGGCGATTTCAACGGATTTAGGTTAGTCAAAGATGCGTTTGTCACTGGCTCAGATATAATGATGCATGCTTATGCATTTAACGGCGACAAGTATGTGGCTGCAGAGTCGGCTAGGATAGCAAAATCTTACTCCAAATCTTTCTGCCGAAGAACAAATAGAGTCATTGATTTTGCCTTACTTCTTCCGGTTGCGTACTACTCTCGAAACTTCTTCCACGCGATGAGTGAAATGGCGTACGGACTTCGTTTCGCTGATCATGTTTTTAATTTTCCCATAGTATACCAAGAGGATCATTTTGGAATACTTCATACTATATTAAGAAGATTAGGCATTCCAGATTCAAGACTAATTAGGTTTGACGAGTGTCGAGATGTTATTTTTGCGAAGGCTTTAATACCCTCTCACCCACCTTATTTTTGGAATAAGTCAGTGTTCGATTTTTTTGAGCAGCTGATCCCGGACGATTCGCAAGGGCGTAAGTTATACGTTTCCCGACGTTATAGCACACGTGGACCATCGAATGAAGAGGCGGTCGAAAAAGCGCTTTCAGTCGAGGGTTTCGATGTCGTTTATGCGGAGCGTATGTCATTTGACGAACAAATTGATGCATTTGCCGGAGCAGATATTGTGGTGTCACCGCACGGGGCGGCACTTTCAAATATAGCATTTATGCGGCCTGGTAAGTGTCTTTTCGAAATTTTTCCTCGCGGGATGCTCACTAGAGATTACTACATGAGGTCCAGACATCGTAGTTTAAGTTATTCGTGCATGCAGTACGATGGCGACGTGGACATTCGAGACCTTATTCTTCGCGTTAATGCATTGCAATTTAGAGAAAAAAACGTTTAATGTGACGCAGGTGTTGCGGATTGTATAAGCTCGTAGCTTTCTTCTGCTTAAGTAAAGCTCGCGAACATCCTACTGAACTTGCGCATTTATACGATGTTTTCATGGCTGAGGAGCGAGTGCGCGAGCCTTACGCTCCGTTCTGTGCTAGTGCCGTCCATAGCAATGCCAAGTCTCTGCGCCAAGATGCCTAAGCCACTTAGTAACGGGCAGAGTCGTATAGTGCGCCTCGCTCCGACTAATAAGGAAACTGAGCGTTAAAATAGACGGTTATTTGGCGTACTCGGCAAGTCACTGAAAAATTAGTTAAGTTCGGTGTGCTTGGCCGATAGTTAATAATTCGCTACTTTTATAATTTGATTCTGTCACGCCTGCATCTCAATTGGCTTCTACCCGTATCAAATGATCAGTGCGGTCACCACCTTAACACCTTTGTAACAGATTATTTGTTCGCTCGGCAGCGTACAGTATGCCGGTTAGTGCCTACTAATTTCAGTTTTTAGTGCGGGCTAGAGTGCG
>QFNE01000079.1 GCA_003240735.1 Paracoccus denitrificans
CCGAGGCCGCCGATCAGGGACTCGGCGTCCGGGAACAGGTGGACGCGATCCTCGGACTCGCCGATGTCCCCGGCGCGGGGGCCGATCATCGGGATCAGCCCGTCCGCCATGATGGCGCGAACGCCGCCCGCCTCCGTCAGGTGCAGCGCCCGCGTCCCCGGCGGGGCCGTCGCGGCCGTCACGGCGAGGGGGACGCGTCGGCGCCCGCCATGACGTCCCGAACGTAGCCGCCGCCCTTCAGCTTCAGGCGGCCCACGTCGCAGTCCTCGGGGACGGCGTCGTCGCGGACCCGCTTGAACACGGGCTGAACGAGCGCGCCGTGCGCCCCGGTGACGTAGAGGTAGTTCACGTCGATCAGCGCGCCCTCGGCGGGGATCTCCGCGTTGGCCGGGATGGTCACGTTGCCGCGGCGTTCCCACTCCCCGGTGGCCGGGTCGAGCGACTCGACGCCGACGCTGCGTTTCGCGGCGTCGCGCCCGGGGGCGACCCGGAAGGTGGCGTCCTCGGTGAACTTGACCTTCAGCGTCGCGGCCACGGCCGGGTTGTCGGTCCGGCCCGGCGCGTAGGGCGCGCGAGCGTCCTTGACCACGACGCCCTCGGCGCCGCTTCCGCGCAGCGCCTCGATGCCGTTCCTGGCGATAAGCTCGGACAGCGGCTCGGCCACGTCGACCAGGATCCTGGTGCGGAGGCTGAGCCCGGAGATGACGTCCCGCAGGGACCGGAGCGCCTCGTTGCGCCGCGCGAACGGGGAGTCGGGAATGATGTCATGGGCGGCCCTGATGTCGAAGATGACGATCCCGTCGGCGCCGAGGTCCTCGGAATCGAGGATCATGAGCCCCGCGGCGTCGCGGATCATCTTCAGGTCCTCGACCAGGGCGGCGGGGGCGGGGACGGGGTTGCCGAGCCGGTTGGTCAGGACGATGTCGCGCTTGTCGAGCATGATCGGGCGGTTTTCGCCGTCATGCTTGCGCTGCACGAGCCAGCGGTCCGACATCATGTCGGCGAGGTCGGACTCGTCGATCGCGGTCGGCCGCATCGGGATCATGTCCGTCATCACCTCGCGGGTTTCGGGCAGCGCCATGTCCGCCGCCTCCCCCTCGACCCGGTAGCCGCCCCGGACCTTGGAGGCGACGAGCTTGTCGAACGCCTTCCCGGCCTCCGCCTCGGAGGCGTAGACGCCTTTCGGCTGCTCCTTCAGGGGCGAGCCGATGCGGCCGTTCCACCCGCTGACGGCCCAGCCGTCCGGGCCGGCCCGCATGGTCACCTCGTAAGCCTTGAAGGTGTTGGTCATCTCGTTGACCTGGGTCAGCCTGATCTTGCGCGTCATGCCCGCTCTCCCGTTGATCCGTCGCCTGATCATAGCGCGAAGCGGGGACGACCGGAAGCGG
>QFNE01000080.1 GCA_003240735.1 Paracoccus denitrificans
GAGCATGATCCCGATCCGCCTGCCGCTCGAGGTGGCGCCGCTGTTCCGCGACTGGCTGGACCGGCACCACCCCGGCAAGGCGGCCCATGTGATGTCCCGCATCCAGGCGATGCGCGGCGGGCGCGACAACGACCCGCGCTTCGGCAGCCGGATGCGGGGCGAGGGGGTCGAGGCCGAGCTTTTGCACCAGCGCTTCCGCCTCGCCCGCAAGCGGCTGGGGTATGACACCGACAGCCCGCCGCTCGACGCCGCGCGCTTCGGCCCGCCGCCGCGGGCGGGGGATCAGCTGGCGCTGTTCTGAACCGGGTATGAGCGCGCTCGCGTGAGCGTTGCGCCGTGGCTGCGTTGGCCCGCGACCCTAAGGGCGCATCCCGCGCGCCGATCTGCGCGGCCCGACCCCACGCCGCCGTCAGCGCGGAGCGAGGCCCCCTGCCTCGACGATGAAGCGCACCACCTGATCGACGCCCGTGCCGTGCCGCAGCGCCGCCATCACCACCGGCCGGGTGCCCCGTGCGGCGCGGGCGTCTGTTTCCAGCAGCCCCGCATCCACCCCCACATGGGGCGCGAGATCGGTCTTGTTGACCACCAGCAGGTCCGACCGCGCCAGCCCCGGCCCCTTCTTGCGCGGGATGTCCTGCCCGGCCGCGGTGTCGATGACGTAGATCGTCAGGTCCGCCAGCTCCGGCGAGAAGGTCGCGGCGAGGTTGTCGCCGCCCGACTCGATCAGCACCAGCTCGAGGTCCGGGAAGGCCGCCGAGAGGTCCGCGACGGCGGCGAGGTTGCGATGGCGGCGAGGTTGATCGAGGCGTCCTCGCGGATCGCGGTGTGCGGGCAACCGCCGGTCTCGACCCCGCGGATGCGCTCGGACGGCAGCACCTGCGCGCGCATCAGCGCCTCGGCGTCCTCGCGGGTGTAGATGTCGTTGGTGATCACCGCCATCGACAGGCGCGGGGCGAGGGCGCGGGCGAGCTCGATGGTGAGCGTCGTCTTGCCCGCGCCGACCGGGCCGCCAATGCCGACTCGCAGGGGACCGTGGGCGGGCGGATGATGGGCATCGGAGAACTCGGTCATGAGCGGAAGATCCTCGTGGGCATGGTTTCGTGGCGCATCTGGGCGATCTGAGAACTCGGTCATGAGCGGAAGATCCTTGTGGGCATGGTTTCGTGGCGCATCTGGGCGATCTCGGCGCCAAGCGCGCAGGTGCCGAGCGCGGCCTCGTCGGCGGCCGCCGCACGGGCCGCGGTGGCGCGGATCGCGGGGCAGAGCGCGGCGAGCCGGCTCTGCCCCTCGGTCTGCCCGAGCGGCAGGAAGCGCACCGCCGCCAGCGTCAGGTTGAGCGCCTGCCCGTGCAGGTAGAGCGCCAGCACCTCGGGCGCGGGCAGGCCCAGTGGCGCCAGCGCCCGCCCCGCGGCCACCGGCAGGGCGGCGGGGGTGGGGGCGCCCAGCCCCAGTGCGGCGGCGGTGCGGGCAAAGGCCGCGCCCTGCTCCAGCGTCTCGGTCAGCCGCTCGGGCGAGAGGCAGAGCGCGCGGGCCAGCGCGTCGAGCCGCGCGGGGTCGGCGCCCGGCCGCAGCGCCAGCGCCAGCAGCACCGCGTCGGACCAGAGCGCCCCGTGCGCCAGCACCGCCCCGATCCAGTCCTCGAGCGTCGCGGCGTCGGTGACGATCCCCGCGTCCATCGCCCATTCGAGCCCCTGCGCATAGGCGAAGCCCCCGGTGGGGAAGGCGGGCGAGAGCAGCTGCACCGCGACCAGCCGGGCCGCGGCGGCACCGTCAGAGACGGCGTCGGCAAGGGCGTCGGCCGCGGCGCCGTCAGTGGCTGTGGCCAAAGGTCCGGCCATGCCCGTAGGCGCCCCCCTCGGGGCGGAAGGGGGCGAGGGTACGCGTCACCCGCGCCCCAAGCTGCGCCAGCATCTGTTCCAGCACCGGGTCGGCGCGGATCACCAGGTGGTCGGCGTGGATCTCGCACGGACAATGGCGGTTGCCGATGTGCCAGGCGAGCCGCGTGAGGTCGCCCTCGACCCGCAGCACCGGCTCGCGCGCCGGGACCACCTCGACGGCCGAGCCGTCCTCGAGCACGAAGGCCGCGCCCGCGTCGAGGCTGACGGTGCGCGGCAGATCGACCATGAACGCCGCGCCCCCCTCGGTCATCAGGCGGCGGCGGCGCAGGCAGCGGGCCTCGTAGTCCATCACGACCCGCCCGACGACGCGCCGGCCGGCGGTCTCGGCGGTGGTGGCGCAGGCGGTGCCGAGCGTGTCTCCATCGGCCATGAGCATGGGTCTCTCCTTCTCGGTCAGAACAGGAAATAGCGTTGCGCGAGCGGCAGTTCGGCCGCCGGCTCGCAGGTCAGCAGGACGCCGTCGGCGCGGACCTCGTAGGTCTCGGGGTCCACCTCGATCACCGGCGTC
>QFNE01000081.1 GCA_003240735.1 Paracoccus denitrificans
GCCGATCATCTCGAACTTCAAGGAAGGTCTGACCGTTCTTGAATACTTCAACTCGACCCACGGCGCCCGGAAGGGTCTGTCGGACACCGCGTTGAAGACGGCGAACTCGGGCTATCTGACCCGTCGTCTGGTCGACGTGGCACAGGACTGCATCATTCGCGAACATGACTGCGGCACCGACCGCGCCATCACCGCGTCTGCTGCCGTCAACGATGGTGAGATCGTTGCGCCGCTGAGCGAGCGTGTGCTGGGTCGCGTTGCGGCCGAGGACGTGCTGGTTCCGGGCACCGATGAGGTCATCGTGGGCCACAACGAGCTGATCGACGAACGCAAGGCCGACGCGATCGAACAGGCGGGCGTGCAGACCGTGCGCATCCGTTCGGCGCTGACCTGCGAATCCGAAGACGGGATCTGCGCGCTGTGCTATGGCCGCGATCTGGCGCGCGGGACGCTGGTCAACATCGGTGAAGCTGTCGGCATCATCGCCGCGCAGTCGATCGGTGAGCCGGGCACCCAGCTGACGATGCGGACCTTCCACATCGGTGGTATCGCGCAAGGTGGTCAGCAGTCGTTCATCGCCGCCAACCAGGACGGCACGGTTCAGTTCGAAAATGAATCGGTTCTGGAAAACGCGGCGGGTGAGCTGATCGTGATGAGCCGCTCGATGCAGCTGCACGTCATGAACGATCAGGGCACCGCGCTGAGCAGCCACAAGCTGTTCTACGGCTCGAAGCTGCTGGTCAAGGATGGCGAGGCCGTTGGCCGTGGCACCAAACTGTTCGAATGGGACCCCTATACCCTGCCGATCATCGCCGAAAAGGCGGGTGTCGCGAAGTTCGTCGATCTGCTCTCGGGCCTGTCGGTCCGTGACGAAACCGACGATGCCACCGGCATGACCCAGAAGATCGTGACCGACTGGCGGTCGGCGCCGAAAGGCAACGACCTGAAGCCGGAGATCATCCTGATGGATGCCGATGGCGAGCCGGTGCGCAACGATCAGGGCAACCCGGTCAGCTATCCGATGTCGGTGGACGCTGTTCTGTCGATCGAGGAAGGCCAGGAAGTCAAAGCCGGTGACGTGATCGCACGTATCCCGCGCGAAGGCGCCAAGACCAAGGACATCACCGGGGGTCTTCCCCGCGTGGCGGAACTGTTCGAAGCCCGTCGTCCGAAGGATCACGCGATCATCGCCGAGCGCGACGGCACGGTCAAATTCGGCAAGGACTACAAGAACAAGCGCCGGATCATCGTCCAGCCGACCGACGAAAACGCCGAGCCGATCGAATACATGGTGCCGAAAGGCAAGCACATCCCGGTGCAGGAGGGCGACTTCGTGCAGAAGGGT
>QFNE01000082.1 GCA_003240735.1 Paracoccus denitrificans
GCTGAAAGCATCTAAGCGGGAAGCCTACCTCAAGATAAGATTTCCCTAGGAATTTATTCCTCTAAAGAGCCGTTCGAGACTAGGACGTTGATAGGTTGGGTGTGGAAGCACGGTGACGTGTGAAGCTGACCAATACTAATTGCTCGTGAGGCTTGACTATACAACACCCAAACAGTTGTTGTATTCAAGATAAATTCAATACACAACTTGATTTAGTGTAAAAACTAGTTACAATACAGACCCAATAATCTAATCCGTTAATAACTCTTTCGGTACTAAGTGGCTAAAAACGTAAGACCACCGAAAGCCAAAACAGTTTGCTGGCGACAATAGCAAGAGTGAACCACCTGATCCCTTCCCGAACTCAGAAGTGAAACCTCTTAGCGCTGATGGTAGTGTGGCGTTTGCCAGAGTTGTGTTATTCTCTTAGCAATATTTCGAATAATTAATAAAGATGGGTTAGCGTGATTTTTTATACACTTTTATCTGCTATTGCTTCTATCTATTTGTGTTTCTTAATATTGAATAGCATTAAAAAAAATACAGAGAAACAAAATCAAGAATCTAGAGTTGTTCGTGAATGGATATTGGATGATCCTGACGGTGAGCTATATGTAGCTTTTATTGCATCAGATCAAAAGGTCTGGTCTGCTTCTGGTAGTTATGTACATTCTTCTGGTTCAACGAGAACGACTTGGTCTGGCTTTTTAGCAGGTGATTTAAATGAGCTTGTGCGAAGAACGATGGGAAAGAAAGTGCTTGAAGAAATGCTTGAATGTCTTAAGCAGCAAAATCTAAAATAATTCTTTGCTGTTTGTTAAATGACAGGGATGGGCCGCTATTACAATAAATATTTGCACCTTTGCTATTTTTGAGCAGATTAATCAGTAGAAAAGAGCTTTGCTTATAGGCGTAAACATTGCTTTATGTTATAAATATTTTTATGGGCATGTTTTTTGCTTATTTAAAAAGGGAAGTCTTAGTATGAAATTATCTGTAGGGTTGAAAGTTGCGAATAGTTTATCGTTAACCCCTCAATTACAGCAGGCAATTCGTTTACTACAACTTTCTAGTTTGGAATTGGAGCAAGAAATACAAATTCAATTAGATAGTAATCCGTTACTGGAAAAAATTGAAGAAAATAATACAACAGAAAGTTTATCTACTTCAGAGATCAGTGAGTCAGGAGATTTAACAACTGAACTTAATGCAGATCATTTACCAAATGACTTGCCTGTTGATACCGAATGGGATGATATTTATACACATCAATCAACTGCATTAGCTTCGCCAGAATATGAGGAACGAGAGGATAATCGCCAAGTTCAATTGAGTTTAAAAGAACATATCTTAGAGCAAGTAAATTTATTACATTTTTCTACAGTAGATAAATTAATTGCTTATTGCATCGTTGATTCTTTAGATGATAAAGGGTTTTTAGATGCTGAATTAGATGATATTTTGCTTGCAGTTACTCGGCTATTACAGGAAATGGAGAGTGCTGATGAGATTGAAGAAGATGAAGTTAT
>QFNE01000024.1 GCA_003240735.1 Paracoccus denitrificans
CACGATCAGGCGCAGCGTCACCTTGAGCGGCGCGGCATAGGTCATGTCGCGCTGCTGGCACTCGTCGACGTCGTATTTCGGCTTCTCCAGCTCGTACTTCACGAATTCGAGCGTCGCGGTCTCGTTGAAATCCTTGATCGGGAAAACCGACTGGAACACCCCCTGGATGCCCTCGCCGTCGTTGTGGCCGGCGCCTTCCCCGGAATTGAGGAACAGGTCGTAGGACGCCTTCTGAACCTCGATGAGGTTCGGCATCTCCAGAACTTCGCGAATATTGCCGTAATAGCGCCGGATGCGCTTCTGACCGACGTAAGCCTGCGTCATGGGGTTCAAATGCCTTTCGTCATCGCACGCGGGGGATCGTCGGGGCCCGATCCGCGGCGTGCTTGCGACCTTATGTGGGCGCGGTTCCATTCGTGCCCGGCGTCCCACCGCCCGGCTCCCGAACCGCAAACTCGCCTTGAGGGATGCCTGCACCAGATAAGAAGTGCAATGGCATCCTTCAAGACGTGTTTGGCAGGGATCAGGAAAGTTCCCGAACCCTGCCGCTTTTTTACAGCCTGACGGCTGATTACTTCAGCTCGACCTTGGCGCCAGCCGCTTCGAGCTTTTTCTTCATTTCTTCGGCGTCGGCTTTCGAAGCGCCTTCTTTGACCTTGCCACCAGCTTCGACCAGGTCTTTGGCTTCTTTCAGGCCCAAACCGGTGATGCCGCGAACTTCTTTGATCACGTTGATCTTGTTCGCGCCGGCATCGGTCAGAACGACGTCGAATTCGGTCTTTTCTTCGGCAGCTTCAGCAGCACCACCAGCAGCAGGACCAGCCATCATGACGGCGCCACCGGCAGCCGGCTCGATGCCGTATTCGTCTTTCAGGATCGTTTTCAGTTCCTGCGCTTCCAGAAGCGTCAGGCCAACGATTTGTTCGGCAAGAGATTTAAGATCAGCCATTTTTCATTCTTCCACAATGTTGTTCCAACGTCACGGGCACGTGCCCTACGACGGGACGGGATTGCCTTAGGCAGCTTCGCGCTCTTCGAGCGTCGAAAGGATGCCCGCGATGTTGCTTGCAGGTGCGCCGATCGCACCGGCGATGTTGCTTGCAGGGGCACCGATGCAGGACACGATGGAAGCGATAAGCTCCTCACGCGACGGCATCTGGGCCACGGCTTTCACACCGGCCGGATCCAGAGCGTTCTCACCCATTGCGCCGCCAAGGATGACGAACTTTTCGTTCGACTTGGCATACGCATCCGCGACCTTGGCCGCAGCCACAGGGTCCTCGGAAAAGGCAAGAACGGTCATGCCCGTCAGATAGTCGGCAATGCTGGCGCACGGCTTTCCATCAAGGGCGATCTTCGCAAGCCTGTTTTTTGCAACGCGGACAGTGCTTCCTGCTTCGCGCATCTGCGCGCGCAGGGTCTGCATTTCAGCAACCGTCATCCCCTCGTAGCGGGCAACCACCACGACGCCAGAGCTTTCAAAGATCTGGCCGAGCTCGTCGACCACCTGTTCTTTTTGGGCTCTATCCACGGTTCACTCCACGTTGGGGGTCACCCCCCGGCTCACTTCTCCCGGTCGCCGATATGGCGGTCGGGCGGGTCCATCGATGGACCCGAGAGCGCCCGTGAGGATACCCTCGCGGAAAAATCTCGACTTCCATCTCAGGAAGGACATTAAGCCACCGGGCGGTGGCACCCTCCGTCTCGGACAGACATTCCGAATCATGGATCCGGAATGGAAACGGTCCCATACGCGTGACGGGACCGGATGACAAGACCGATGACACGGCGGCACGCGCCTGATGCGCATGCCGCCGATGGCGATCAGGCCTGCGAGGCCGAGGCCAGGTCCAGCGACACGCCCGGACCCATGGTCGAGCTGATCGAGACCTTTTTCAGATAGGTGCCCTTGGCACCCGTCGGCTTGGCGCGGTTCACGGCTTCGACGAAGGCGCGAATGTTCTGTTCCAGCTTGTCGGCGTCGAACGACACCTTGCCGACGCCGGCGTGAACGACACCTGCTTTTTCAGCCTTGAACTGGACTTCGCCACCCTTGGCCGCTTCGACCGCGGATTTGACGTCCATGGTCACGGTGCCGACCTTGGGGTTCGGCATCAGGTTGCGCGGGCCCAGGATCTTGCCCAGACGACCGACCAGCGGCATCATGTCCGGGGTGGCGATGCAGCGATCGAAATCGATCTTGCCGCCCTGGATGGTTTCCAGCAGGTCTTCCGCACCGACGATGTCGGCACCGGCAGCTTTCGCCTCGTCGGCTTTCGCGCCGCGTGCGAAGACGGCGACGCGGACGTCCTTGCCCGTGCCGTTCGGCAGGGTGACGACGCCACGGACCATCTGGTCGGCGTGGCGCGGGTCAACGCCCAGGTTCAGCGCGATTTCGACGGTTTCGTCGAATTTCGCGGTGGCGTTGTCCTTGACCAGCTTGACGGCAGCGTCCAGCGGCAGCAGCGACTTGCCTTCGAATGCGGCGCGTGCCGCGGTTTTCTTCTTGCCAAACTGTGCCATGATCAGCCCTTCACCTCGATACCGATGGACCGGGCCGAGCCGACGATGATTTTCATCGCTTCGTCGACGCTGTTCGCGGACAGGTCTTTCATCTTCGCTTCGGCGATTTCACGCACCTGCTTGACGGTCACGGTGCCGGCGGTCGTGCGACCCGGCTTTTCCGAACCCTTGGCGCGGTTGCGCTTGCCGACCGGCTTCAGGTTCGCGGCCTTTTTCAACAGGAAGGACGCGGGGGGCGTCTTCGTTTCAAAGGTGAACGACTTGTCGGCATAGTAGGTGATGATCACGGGAACGGGCGAGCCCTGCTCCATTTCCTGCGTGCGCGCGTTGAACGCCTTGCAGAATTCCATGATGTTGATGCCGCGCTGACCCAGTGCAGGGCCGACGGGCGGGGACGGATTCGCTTGACCCGCCTTGATCTGCAGCTTCAGGCTGCCGACGACTTTCTTGGCCATGTGGCCTACTCCTTCTCATCACGCCCCGAATGTTGGGGCCGACTTAGCGGTTGCGGCTTGACGCCTCCCGCAGCGACTGCCCGGCATTGGCCGGGACTTCATCACGAGGTCTTAGAGACCTGCGTGAATTCCAGTTCGACCGGCGTCGGCCGGCCAAAGATCGACACCGTGACCTTGATGCGGCTGGACACGTCGTCGACTTCCTCGACCATGCCCGAGAACCCTTCGAAGGGGCCGTCGGTGACGTTGACCTTCTCGCCGATCTCGAAACGGATCAGGTTGCGCGGCGCGACTTCGCCGGTGCCCTGACCCGAACGGTTCAGCATCAGGTCGACCTCGTCGTCACGCATCGGCTGCGGCTTGCCCTGCGCGCCCAGAAAACCCGTGACGCGATTGGTCGAGTTCACCAGGTGATAGGTGCGGTCGTTCATGTCCATGTGGACCAGAACGTAACCGGGCATGAAGCGACGCTCGGACGTGACCTTCTTGCCGCGGCGGATCTCGATCACTTCCTCGGTCGGGACGACGACGTTGTCGATCAGCTCGTCCATGCCCTTTTCGGTCACGGTCTGACGAATGGACTCGGCCACCTTCTTTTCGAAGTTGGACAGCACGCTGACCGAATACCACCGTTTTGCCATGTTCAGCCCGTTCCCCGTCTCATCGCCGTGGGCATAAGCGCCGCAGCGGTCAGTTTGAAAATCGTCCGTCCAGAAATTGAAACGGCGCGCATCCCGATTCGGAGCACGCCGCCTGCCGGACAGTTCGGGGCGACATAGCCGCCCCTGCCCCGTATTGCAAGTCTCAGCCGGAAATCAGCCGCAGCCCCTGGGACAGCCCGGTGCGGATCAGGATGTCCACGATGAAGAAGAACGTGCTGAAGATCGCGGCCATGATGAACACCATGATCGTCGTCGTCACGACCTCACGCCGGCCCGGCCACGTGATCTTGGCGGCTTCGGCGCGAACCTGACTGATAAACTGGGCAGGGTTGGTCATGGATGGTCCTAGCGGGTTCAGTGAATCCTGCCGTCCAGATAAAGGCGCGGGGGCGAGGATGCAAGCAACGTGGGCGTGCGCTGTGCTGATCGTCACACCGCGCGCTGTCCGATGCGGGTGGCAGGGACTGGCCGACATCTGACCTAGTGCACAGTCGGTGCATCATCTGTGCATGGGTTATGCATGGATCGTGCATCGCAAAACCCTGCAAACGCTGGCGTTTCAGCGCTTTTTACGGCGCACCGTTGCGCTTTGGCGGCTGGCACCGTGCGGTGGTGTTGCGTCTGATCTGAAAAACGGCCTGGCAGGGGTTGGGGGACTCGAACCCACGACCCTCGGTTTTGGAGACCGATGCTCTACCAACTGAGCTAAACCCCTAGGCCGACCGACCGATTAAGCCACGTCGCGCGCCGGTTCAAGCGGAAAGCGTGTCGTCCGGCAAAGCTTCGATGACGACGAACGCCTGTGCCCAGGGATGGTCATCGGTCAGCGTGACATGAACCACGGCGCGGTGGCCCGCAGGCGTCATCTCCGCCAGCCGCCGCTCGGCCCAGCCGGTCAGGTGCATGATGGGCTGGCCGCTGCGCAGGTTCGACACGGACATGTCTTTCCACGCGATTCCCATGGCAAGCCCCGTGCCCAACGCCTTGCTGCACGCCTCCTTGGCGGCCCAGCGTTTGGCCAGCGTCCCGGCCTCGTCCCGGCGGCGAGCGGCCTTGGCCAGCTCCAGTTCGGTGAACACGCGGTTGCGGAACCGGTCGCCGTGACGCTCCAGGACGCCCGCGATGCGGTCGATGTTCGCCAGATCGGTGCCGATGCCCAGAATCACTGCAGCACGCGACCAGTTATCTCGCCCGTATCCTGCCGAATCGTCAGCGAAAGCTGCCGTTTGAAAAAGTCGCCGCTGGCCGGGTCGTAGATACTGACAGGCACATCGAACAGCAGCCCCTTCTGTGCGTCATAGGCCGCCCCCCGTTCGCCGAAGTCAAATCCGCCGAACCCGGTGCCCTCGCTTGCCATCACGACTTGACAGATGCGCCCGCCCAGCTCGTCGCGCGGGGGCGACATGACCAGCAGGCTGAAGCTGGTCGCGGCAGGCTCGACCCGGTCGATGACGGCGATGCGGACATCGCCATTTGCGAACTGGTCGGTGTTCTGCTCCCACGGCTCGGCCAGCGACGAAATGCGGTCGGTAGCGTCGCATTTGCGGACGAAAATGCCATCCTGCGCATCGGCTGCACCAGCCACGGACAGAAACAGAACGGCGGACAGCGCGAACCTCACGACCGTGCCGCCTCCATGCGGCGGCGCATTTCGCGGACGGCTTCCTGCAGGCCGACAAAGATCGCCTCACCGATCAGGAAATGCCCGATGTTGAGCTCGGCGATCTGCGGAAGCGCGGCGATCGGCCCCACATTGTCATAGGTCAGGCCGTGTCCTGCATGAACCTCCAGCCCGGCGGCTTCGGCCAGACGCGCGCCTTCCGCCAGCCCGGCCAGTTCGGCATTCCGCGCGTCCAAATCGCCATCGATGTCGAAGTCGCAATAGGCCCCGGTGTGCAGTTCGACGACCGCGGCGCCGATCTCGGCGGCGGCCTCGATCTGGGCGGGGGAGTGACCGATAAACAGCGACACGCGCGATCCGGCTTCGCGCAAGGGCGCGATGAAATCGCGCAGCCGTTCGCGGTCGCCGGCCACGTCAAGACCACCTTCGGTTGTCCGTTCCTCGCGCTTTTCGGGCACAAGGCAGACGGCATGCGGGCGGTGGCGCAGCGCGATGGCCTGCATTTCCGGCGTCGCCGCCATTTCGAAGTTGAGCGGGATCGACAGGTTCGCGGCCAGCGCCTCGATATCCTCGTCGCGGATATGGCGGCGGTCTTCGCGAAGATGCGCGGTGATGCCGTCGGCACCCCCAGACTGGGCCAGCAGCGCCGCGCGCAGCGGGTCCGGCCAAGGTGTCCCGCGTGCGTTTCGCACCGTGGCCACATGGTCGATATTCACGCCCAATCGCAACATCTGATCGCTCCCTGCTGTCCGGCCCGGACGTTAGTCCCGGCGCGTGGCGGATGGTAGCCCTTGGATCGTGCGGGCAGCCTTGACCCACCAGTCCGGGTGGACTGCACCCAGCGTCACTGCCGCGTCAGACGCCGCGACGGCGTCCCGAAACAGGCCAAAGCACGTCGCACCCGACCCCGACATGCGCACCAGATCAGCGCCGGCCCCCTCAAGCGCCGCAAGGACATCCGAGATCACAGGTGTCATCGCAATGGCCGGTGGCTGCAGGTCGTTGCGCGTCTGCGCCAACCATCCCATGAAATCCGGGCCATACGGCGGCAGACCCGAATTATCGCGTCGCGTCAGCGCCGCATAGACGGCGGGCGTCGACACCGGCACGCCGGGGTTGACCAGCACCAGATGCAGAACCGGCATGTCTGGTGCCGCGCTCAGAACCTCTCCAATGCCGCCCATCCGGCAGGGCTTGCTCAGCAGACAGACCGGCAGATCGGCACCCAGTCGGACCGGGTCAGACGGCACCTGCCCCCCTGCCCGCAGGACCGCCGCCGCGTCAGCAGACCCGCCCCCCAATCCCGACGCAACCGGAAGGTTCTTTTCCAGCTCAACCCGCCCGGTCAGCCCGGCCAGATCCAGCGCGCGAAGGCACAGGTTATCCCCATCCGTGGGGACGTCAGGCGCAAACGGACCGGTGACCGCAAACCCGCTGCCGGGGGACAGCGTGACCCGGTCGCCGATGTCCAGAAAAACGACCAGCGAGTCGATCAGGTGATACCCATCTGCCCGCTGCCCGGTCACATGCAGGGCAAGGTTGACCTTGGCGGGCGCGTCCTCGGTGACCGAAGTCACGGGTTGGTTGCGGGCGTTGTTGCCGGTGCGTTTGTCGTGTCATTCGCGCTGACCGGTGCTGGCGGCTCGGGCGGCAGTCCGAACCCGGCGGGCAGTTTGCCGCCATTCGCGGCCTCGGCCTTGGCGACCTCGTCCAGACCGACCTCCAGCTTGGCGCGGATGCGGTCGCGGCTGACGTCGTCACCCTCTTTCCACAGGCTCAGGGCGCGGCGCCATTGAATCTCGGCCTCGCGCTTGCGGTTCACCTTCCAGTAGACGTCGCCCATGTGGTCGTTCACGACCGCGTCGTCGGACATCATCGTGACCGCACGCTCCATCGGGTCGACGGCCTCGGCAAAGCGGCCCAGCTTGTAATAGGCCCAGCCGAGCGAATCGAGGATGTAGCCGTCTTCGGGGCGCAACTCGACAGCCTTCTGGATCAACGCCAGCCCCTCATCCAGGTTGATGTTTCGGTCCACCAGCGAATAGCCGAGATAGTTCAGGATCGGCGCCTGATTGGGCTGCAGGGCCAGCGCGGCGCGCATATCTGCATCCGCGCGGTCGAACTGGCCAGCGCGTTCCAGCGCGATGCCGCGTGCATAAAGCGGGAACCACGTCTGCTGCGGATCGCCCGATTTCTGCAAGATTTCCAGCGCGCGGTCATAGGCGCTGACGGCGTCCGTCCAGCGGTCATTCTGGCGCAGCAGATCCCCCAGCGCGATCCATGCGGGCGCAAGATCTGGGCGGGCTTCGGTCAGGGTGCGCGCGGCCTTTTCGGCGTCGTCGGGACGTTCTGCGCGCGCCAGCGTGTCGATGCGTGCCAGCTCGGCCACGGGGCGCATGTCGCCCATCTCACGCAGCGCGTCGAATTCCTTGTTGGCCAGATCGAACTGCCCGACCTGCTGCAGAAGCTGGGCCACCATCAGCCGCGCTTCACCCAGATTTGGCGCCAGATATTCGGCCAGCCGCGCGTGGATCAGCGCCAGCGGATCAGGCTCGTCCGTTTCGGAAAGCGCAGTCGCAAAGGTCAGAAAGACCTGCGCGATCCCGTCCTTGGGCGAGGTGATGGCCGTGAACGGCACCCGCTCGCCATTCGCCAGCTCCTGGCGCAGCTGGGCCAGCGCCGGCTCATTTTCCACACCATCCAGGGTGTCGATGATCTTCAGCGCGTCCGCATCGCGTTCCAGCTGCGACAGCACCTGCGCGCGCGCGATGATGCCCAGCAGATGCCCACCGGTCCGCGGGTCCGACAGCAGCTTCTCCGCACCCTCGTAATCCCCGACGCTCGCCTTTGCGAGCCCGAGGTGATACCGCGCGATCCCCTCGGCGCCTTTGCTTTTCTCAAGCTTTTCGAAGGCGGCCATGGCTTCCTTGGCCTTGCCCGCACCCATCAGCGCCCAGGCATGGACCATGTTGTCCAGCAGCCCGCCCCCCACTTCCGCCTCGGCGGTGGGACGGCTCTTGAGCGCTGACAGAAGATCGTCCCAACGGTCGTTGCGGGCCATGTCGGCGCGCAGGACCAAGCCCGCCAGTTGCGTCGGGTCACCCTTGGCTTTCGTCTGATCCGCCAGCCGGACTGCATCCCCAACTTGACCTGCGGAAATCATCGCGACCAGCGCGCTGTCTTGCAAAACGGGGTCCGCCGCCTCGACCTTCAGGGCGGCGTCGTAATACTCGGCCGCCGCACGAAAGTCGCTGTTCACGGCTGCGGCGCGCGCGGCCAGATAGGGACCGGCCAATCCCTGAATCGGGTCAACCTGTGCCATCGACTTCGGCTGATCGCTGGGAAGCGCCTCAGCGTCGATGACCGGGCCGGACTCGGCCTCAGCGTCCGTGACGTCCTGCGCGAATACAGCGGAATACGGTGCCTGCAGGGTCAACGCGGCAAGGGCCAGGGTCAGGATCGTCTTCATGTCGGCAGCTGCTTTCTGTCGGAAATCCGCCCGGACCCTAGCGGCCCTGCCCTGTCACGGCAACGCCCGGTTGCAGCACCGCGCGCAGGTTTCCATGCGCAGGGGCACCGGTTTGATCACATATTCGGGTAATTCGGCCCGTCACCGCCCTGTGGCGTCGTCCAGACGATGTTCTGTGACGGGTCCTTGATATCGCAGGTCTTGCAATGAACGCAGTTCTGGAAGTTGATCACGAACCGCGCACCGTCGGGGGCCGATGCGTCCTCCACCACCTCATAGACGCCGGCCGGGCAGTAACGCTGCGCGGGTTCGGCATATTCGGGCAGGTTCACCTTGATCGGGATATCGGGGTTCTTCAGCTTCAGGTGGCAGGGCTGGCTTTCTTCGTGGTTGGTAAAGCTGAAGGCCACGTTCGTCAGCCGATCAAAGCTGAGCTTGCCGTCCGGTCTGGGGTAGTCGATCGGCTTGAACTTGTCGGCGTGCCCGGTGGCGGCCGCATCCGACTTGCCGTGCTTCCACGTGCCAAGGATGTTGCGGTTGAAAAGATTGGCAAACCACATGTCGGCCCCGCCCAGCATCAACGATCCGACCATGCCGGTGCGCGACCAGCTGGGCTTGACGTTGCGCACGCGCTTCAGGTCCTTGGCGATGGGACCGGACCGGACGTCGTCCTCATAGGCCGTCAGTTCGTCCCCTTCCCGACCTTCCTGAATGGCGGCATGGGCCGCTTCGGCCGCCGCGATGCCCGACAGCATGGCATTGTGGTTGCCCTTGATGCGCGGCACGTTCACCAGCCCCGCCGAACAGCCCAGCAGGATCGCCCCCGGCACGGTCAGCTTCGGGATCGACTGCCAGCCGCCCTCGGTGATGGCACGCGCGCCGTAAGCCACGCGCTTGCCGCCCTCCAGCAGCTCGGCGATCATCGGGTGATGCTTGAAGCGCTGGAATTCGGCGTAGGGGTACAGATAAGGGTTGGCGTAGTTCAGGTGGACGACGAAGCCCAGAAACACCTGATTGTTTTCTGCGTGATAGATGAAGGACCCACCGCCCGCGTTCTTGCCAAGGGGCCAGCCCATCGTGTGGATGACCGTGCCTTCCTTGTGCTTCGCCGGGTCGATTTCCCAGATTTCCTTCATCCCAAGACCGAACTTCTGCGGCTCGTGTCCGTCGGACAGCTCAAAGTTCTCGATCAGGACCTTGGCCAGACTGCCGCGCGCGCCTTCGGCGATGAAGACGTACTTGCCGCGCAGCTCCATCCCCGGCTCATAGGACGGGCCGGGGGTGCCATCGGGGTTCTTGCCCATTTCACCTGCCACGACACCGGCCACGCGTGGCTTGCCGTCGACCTCTTCGCCCCAGACGATTTCGGATGCGGCCATGCCGGGGAAAATCTCGACGCCCATCCCTTCGGCCTGTTCGGCCAGCCAGCGGCAGACGTTGCCCATGCTGACGATGTAGTTGCCGTGGTTCGACATCAGCTTCGGCATCGGCCAGTTCGGAATGCGGATCGATCCGCTTTCCCCAAGAACGACAAAGTTGTCGTCCTTGACCTCGGTTTTGATCGGTGCGCCTTTGTCCTTCCAGTCGGGGATCAGCTGGTTCAACCCGATGGGGTCCAGAACGGCACCGGACAGGATATGCGCGCCGACTTCGGACCCTTTTTCAAGGACCACGACGTTCAGTTCGGGATCGAGCTGTTTCAGACGGATGGCCGCAGACAGACCTGCAGGTCCGGCACCGACGATCACCACGTCGAAATCCATTGATTCGCGTTCGATCGTCTCGGTCATGGCTTGCTCCCCTTCGCGCTTGCTCCGCCACACTACCTAAGGGCTTCCGTTTGGGGACACAATCACGACGCGGCGATGCACGACGCCCGGCGCGCATGAAAAAGGCGCGCCATCGACGGCGCGCCCCTAGCCGTCCACCCGGCCCAGTTACTGCGCAGCAGCCGCTGCCTTTTCGACGTATTCGTTGGTGTATGTCTTCGACAGATCAACATTCGCAGCCGCTACCTCGGGCGAGTTGAAGCTGACCACGTCCAGCACAACCTTGGCGCCGTCAGGGTCCATCGCGCCGGTCTCAGAAATCATCTCAAGGCTGTTTTTCAGCGACTCGACATAGATTGCCTTGTCCGCGCCGATCATCTCGGGCGGCATCTGGTCGGCGATTTCTTCGGGCGTGTGGGAGTGGATGTACTTCAGCGTATCGACGATGGCCGCAGCGACGCCTTCGGTTTCCTTCGCATGCGCATCGACCCATTCCGTGCGGGCATAGATCGCAGCACCGGCATAGTCCGCGCCAAAGAACTTGCGTGTGTCGTCCGTCTTGCGGGTATCGATCAGCGTCGCAAGATCAGGGTGCATCTTCAGAAGTTGCGTGATCGCCGGATCCAGCGTTACGACCGCATCGATCTGACCTTGCTGCATGGCGGCAACCGAGGTCGCGCCGACACCTACGCCCACGACGGATGCAGCATTCTTGTCCATGCCGTCCTTGGCCAACAGGTACTTCAGGAAGAAGTCGGTGGACGACCCCGGCGCGGTGACGCCCACGGTCTTGCCCTTGAGGTCCGCCAGCGAATTGATCTTGCCCGTGTTCTTCGGGGCGACCATCAGGGCGATGCCGGGCAGGCGTCCCAGGACGGCGACGGCCTCCATCTGCTGGTTCTTGGCGGCCATGTTGATGGTGTGTTCGTAATATCCAGACACCATGTCCGCGCTGCCGCCGACCATCGCCTTCAGCGCGGCCGAGCCACCCTTGAAGTCGATCAATTCGACATCGACGCCGTGCTTTTCATAATTGCCAAGCTGTTTGGCCAGAACCGTCGGCAGATAGCAGATGCAGCTGGACCCGCCGATTGCGATCTTGACCGTGTCAGCCGCGGCCGGACCTGCGGCCATCACGACGACGGCGCACAGCGCCTTGGCCAGATTGTTCATGTTCATCCCAAATCCTCCCCCATTACTGAATGCATTCCTACGCGTGACCACCGGTTGGCTGCCAGACCAGCAACCGACGCTCGACCAGCGTCACGATCCAGTCGATCAGCAGGACAAAGACCGACAGGACCACCATCCCGGCATAGACGCCGGCGATGTCGAACATCCCTTCGGCCTGCGCGATCAGGTATCCCAGCCCTGCGGCTGAGCCCAGATATTCGCCCACGACCGCGCCGACGACCGCAAACCCGATCGAGATGTGCAGCGATGAAAAGACCCAGCTCAGCGCAGACGGCAGATAGACGTGGCGCAGCAACTGGCGTTCCGACATGCCCAGCATTCGTGCGTTTTCCAGCACGTTGCGGTTCACCTCCTTGACGCCCTGATAGACGTTGAAGAAGACGACAAAGAACACCAGCGTGAACCCCAGCGCGACCTTGGACCAGATGCCAAGCCCGAACCACAGCGTGAAGATTGGGGCCAACACCACGCGCGGCAGGGCGTTCGCGGCCTTGACGTAAGGGTCAAATACGGCGGCAAGCCGCGGTCGGCGCGCCAGCCAGAAGCCAAGGATCAGCGCCGCGACAGTGCCGATGACAAAGGCCAGCACGGCTTCGATCAGGGTGATCCACAGGTGATACCAGATCGTGCCGCTGCTGAACCACTGGACGATCTGCTGCCCTACCGCCGCTGGCGTCGAAAAGAAGAAACGGATGCGATCGACATCACCGAACAGCGACGTGTTCGTCGCGACCCACCAGACCGCCAGAAACACCACCGCGACCAGCAGTTGCAGCATGAAAAGCCGGGTCTTGGTCATCATGCGCTGGTCCCCACGGTATTGGCGTATGCTTTCAGGACCTGCTCTTTCAGCAGGGCCCAGATGTCGCGGTGCAGGCGCTGGAACTCTGGCGTCAGCTTGATCTCGGACACATCGCGCGGCCGTTGCAGCGGGATCGGGAAGTCGCCGATGATCTTGGCCGCGGGGCCGGTCGACATGATGACGACCCGGTCAGCCAGCGAGATCGCCTCTTCCAGATCATGGGTCACGAACATCACGGCATTGCGGTCCTGCTGCCACAGACCCAGCAGAAGGTCGCCCATGATCAGGCGGGTCTGAGCGTCCAGCGGGCCGAACGGTTCATCCATCAGCAGAATCTGCGGGTCGCGGATCAGGACCTGCGCCATGGCGACGCGCTTGCGCTGACCGCCCGACAGCATGTGCGGATACCGGTCGCCAAAGCCCGTCAGGCCGACGCGGGTCAGCCACTCCTCGGCACGCGACAGCGCCTCTCGGCGCGGGGTGCCCGCGATTTCCAGCCCGATGGCAACATTGTCGCGCGACGTCTTCCACGGCATCAGCGCATCGGCCTGAAACAGGTAGCCGGCCTTGCGATTCAAGCCGGACAGCGCCACGCCGCCGATCTCGACCCGCCCGGCAGACGGCCGCAGCAGCCCGGCAGCGGCATTCAGAAGCGTTGACTTGCCCGACCCAGTCGGACCGACGATGGCCACGAACTCGCCCTCGGCCACCGTTAGATCCGCACCGGATACGGCTTGATAGGCCGCCCTGCCCGGCGTGGCGAAGGTGACATCTACGGCATCAAGTCGAACGGCGGTCGGCATGGGCAGCTTTGCTTTAGTTTCGTTGGCATGTGTTGATGCGGTAATGTGCCACCGGTTGCAAGGCAATGGTCGGCAATAAAACTGCGCACCAGCTAACGCAGACCTCCGATATGTCGCCGCCACGGTCGTGATTTGGCCGATCCCCCCGCGGCCCGCTTGCAAGGGGCGCGGACCTGCGCCACGATGCTGCCCTGATGCGGGACGTCCCTGATCTGAGGATCAAGGGCGTCCCCGCAGCATTCAAGATGGGCCGCAAGCCCCGCCCACAGTCTGGATTGCCGAGGGAACGATGGAAAAGATACCGATGACACGTGCCGGGTTCGACCGGCTCGATGCCGAGCTTGGCAAGCTCAAGGGCACGGAACGCCCTGCGGTCATCCGCGCCATCGCCGAGGCGCGCGAACACGGCGATCTGTCAGAGAACGCTGAATACCATTCGGCCCGTGAAAAGCAGTCCTTCATCGAAGGCCGCATCAAGGAGCTTGAGGCGGTCCTGTCCCGGGCCGAGGTGATCGATCCGTCCAAGTTGTCAGGCAGCATCAAGTTCGGCGCGACGGTGTCGCTGCTGGACGAAGATACCGAGGACAAGAAGACCTATACCATCGTCGGCGAAACCGAAGCCGATCTGGAAAGCGGTCGGCTGAACATCCGCTCGCCCTTGGCACGGGCGCTGATCGGCAAGGATGTCGGTGACAGCGTCGAGGTGGTGACACCCGGCGGCCAGAAATCCTATGAGATTCTGTCAATCAAGTATGAATGATCTGCGCGAAACGCTGCGCCGGCTGATCGACGGCGACGATGCCTCGGCGGCTCCGGTGGTGATCGGGGCGGTGGTGACGGTCGTCTGGCTGGTGATGGTCGTCCTGTTCTGGGTCTTCGGCGGAACGGGCGAAGGGTCTGGCACTGCACAGCTGGCGCGCATCGTGGGCGTCCTGCTGCCGCTGCTGCTGATCTGGCTGGCGGTGGGTTATGCCCGTGCCATCGACGCCCTTCGGGCCGAGGCGTCGGATCTGCGTGCAGAACTGGCCCGGATGCAGGGACGCCGCGTGCCCGAGGATGCCGATGTGGGCCCGGTCGTGCGACCTGCAGCGCATTCCCCCCGTCCCGCAGACGCACCACGGGCCAGTCCGGCGCAGCGCCCCGCAGCCGCACCGCCTGCGGACAGTCGCCAGACATCCATGGGCTTTGACGAGCCTGCCCCCGAACCCGTCTCGATCGACGATCTGGTTCGCGCCCTGAACTTCCCTGACGGGCCCGACGATCACGAGGCGATCGCAGCCTTGCGCGCAGCACTTGCCGACCCTGACGCCAAACGCCTGATCCGTTCCGCGCAGGACGTGGTGACCCTGCTCG
The DNA here is from genome assembly GCA_003240735.1 of Paracoccus denitrificans. Taxonomy (GTDB): domain Bacteria; phylum Pseudomonadota; class Alphaproteobacteria; order Rhodobacterales; family Rhodobacteraceae; genus Paracoccus; species Paracoccus denitrificans_A. The sequence goes on from QFNE01000024.1 coordinate 14,652, forward strand.
CGCAGTCAGAGCTGTTCATGGACCATCTGCCGCCAATCGGCGACGGGCCGAAATGGCGGCGCTATGCCGATGGCGTGCGCGGACCTGATGTCGCCGGTCTGGCGATCCCGGCATCGGACGAGGCGCTGGAGGCGGCCGTTCAGGCGATGCATGGCGACGAGATATTCCGCGACACCGCCCATCATTTCCTGCGTCAGTTCGACCGCGCCTTGGCACGACGTGCGGCAGACATGGATGATGCGACGCTGGAATACATGGTCCACTCGCGTTCGGGGCGGGCCTTCACGCTGCTGGCGCAGGCGACCGGCATGTTCGGCGAGGGTGCCTAGGCACCCACCGACCGCCGCAGGACGACGACGCGCAGGCCGCGACTGACCGGGACGAAACCGGCGGACCGGTAAAGTCCGATGGCTGCGTGGTTTTTGCGGGCCACCTCGGCCCGCAAACCGGGGTAGCCGCGCGCCGCGGCGACAGTCAAAGCGGCGTCGATCAGCGCCCGTCCGACTCCCCCACCCCGCATGCCGGCAGTCACCACCAGGCTGTCCAGCACCATGTCGGTCGTTCGGCGTGTCCAAAAGCTGCGCCAGACACCTCTGGACGGCAGATCAATCAGCCCTCCTTCAACACCGCGCAGTCCGGTGAGGCCCACGAGTCGCCCGCTGGCGTCGACCGCCGCGATGATGCGGTCCCGCACAAGCGTCCGCCGCACCAGCGCGACCCCGGCCCTGTCGGACACTCGCCGCCGGATCGACGGCCCGAACGTTCCCCAGATCAGATTCGCAGCGTCACGTCGTAACGACATCGGCAGTCCGTGGATCAAGGCGAATGTGGGATGAGCGTCCTGCATGGTTCGCCTGCTTGCCTTGGGCTGCGGCGACTGTCCACGCGGATGCGCTTGCCTGCGCCACCACCGGCGCTAATCTGCCCGCCTGATCCGAGGGGGGGGCATCCATGAGCAGCACAGACCCAGGTGCGGCAGACGCGCGTGCCGCCCGCATCTACGGCGAAACGCCCGCTCAGGCGTTTTGGCGGGGCGCCACTCATGCGTTGCCCTTTATCCTGATCTTGATGCCGATGGCGCTGTTGTTCGGGGTCGTGGCGCAGACGGCCGGTCTCAGCGTGATGCAGACGATGGGCTTTTCGGTTCTGGTGCTGGCGGGGGCGTCGCAGTTCACGGCGGTGGCGCTGCTGAGCGACCATGTGTCGACGATCTTCGTGATCGTGACCGCGCTGGCAGTCAACCTGCGGATGGCGATGTATTCGGCTTCGCTGGTGCCCTACTTCGGGAAAGCGTCCGTCTGGCAGAAGGCGGTGATTTCATACCTGCTGATCGACCAGAACTTTGCGTTGGCAAGTCAGCACTATGAAACCTTTCCTCGCCTGACGATCACCCAGCGGCTTGCCTACTTCCTGGGGCTCGCGCTGATCACGTGCCTGCCCTGGGCGGTCTTCACCTTCGTGGGGGCGACGGTCGGGAACCTGATCCCGGCGCAGTGGCCTTTGGATTTCGCCATTCCCGTGGCGTTTCTGGCGATGATCGCCCCGATGATCCGCAGTTGGGCACATGCCGTCGCGGCAGGTGTGGCCATCGTCTTTGCGCTGATCCTATCCGGGATGCCGTCCGGGACGGGGCTGCTGATTGCCGCCCCGCTGGGCATGATCGCAGGTGCTTCGTTCGAAACACTGCGCAGCAATCGGGCGCGTGATCTGGAAAGGGACCGGCCATGACACAAAGCCCGGCCACGATCTGGTTCATCATCCTGTCCCTTGGGGTCGGGACATTCCTGCTGCGCTGGTCATTTCTGGGGGCGCTGGGCAACCGCCGACTACCCCAGTGGGCGGAGCGGATGTTGAAATATACAGCCGTTACGGTCTTGCCCGCTTTGGTGGCGCCGCTGACCGTCTGGCCTGCCGCGACCGGTGGCCAGCCCGAGCCGGTGCGGATGACCGCTGCGGCCGCGACCGTGGCGGTCGGTCTTGTGTTCCGCAGCACCCTTTACGCCATTCTGGCGGGCGCTGCGGTCCTGATCATCGGGTTTTACTGGACGGCCTGACCGCTGGCCGTCACGCGCGGACCAAGCTGTCCGTTGCGATAGCCTTCGATGGTGCCGTTCTTCTGGCGCAACAGCACATCATGGTTGTTCGCGGGGTCGCCATCGCGCCATTCATGCGACTGAACGCCCGGGAGGGTCAGGAACCATGCGCGCAATTTGTTGGGGCTGAATCCGACCGGAGCACCCTGGAAACCGGGGACACGCCTAAGTACCTTGCCGGTGCTGATGGCACAATACGACTTGTTCGCAGCCCCCTGCGCCTCGGCCGCGCGGATCGCGGCGTCGGCGACTTCGCGGCTGACCAGAACGCGGTCTTCGGCGACCCAATACGTCTCGCGCGCGTGATAGTCGATGTAGAAGTGCTTGAAGTTGTCGGTGATGCCGTAAAGCACATCATGGCGTTCCGGGATGCGCGGATGGCTCCAGCTGCCGGCGGGATCATAGATCACGCGCTGGCTGCCGTTGATCATCAGCGCGGAATGGGCCCCCTCGCCGCGGGGGATGCCGACAACGGTGAACAGCGTGATCGACGGCGGTTCATTAGATACGAAGCGGGCATTGCGCACCGTCGTATCATCCGCCCAGATGTTGTCCGCCCCACACGCCGCCAGCACCGCAGGCAGGCCTAACGCCAGAAATGATCGCCGTTGCATCTTGTTGTCCCTTGAATGGCGAAGGGCGGGTGGATGCCCCGCCGCGCCGGTCTGTTGTTGTTATCGGTCAGGAATTGGCCAAGGCCAGAAATGTCAGGACCAGCAGGATGACAACCACCGCCCAGGTCAGGATGGAAATGAACCCGTTATAGGTACGTTCCTGTGGTGCGTCGTCCATCGTCCCCTGGGTGGCGCCGTGATCGACGTGGGCAACGCCCCGCGTGGTGACGGCGGTGGGATGGGCGGTCGTGGTCGTGTGATCGTGCGCGGCCATCAGCGTCTCCTGCCTTCAAGGTCGGTCGGCAGGCCCTGCCTGCACATATCGCTAGTAGCGGATGGCAGCGCGGCTGTCACGCCCTCCACAGCACGCCGCCGTCGGCGGTCAGCCCTTCCGGGGCAATCTGGCCACGGTGGCGAAGGCAGTTGATGTGGCCGACAGCCTCGGCCAGCGCCAACCCATATTCGCCCGGGCCGATCCGACGACCGAACAGCAGATCGAAGCACCCGACTGCGGTGCGCGGCGCGACGGCCAACGCGGCCGTCAGCCGGTCCAATGCGGATTCGTGGTTGTCCAACATCTGGCGCAGCCTTAACGGCAGCCCCGTGAAGGGCAGCTTATGTCCCGGCAGAACGATCTGATCGGCATTCGCCAGCGGCGCCAGCCTTGCGCAACTGTCCAGCCACCCCTGCACCGGATCGGCATCCGGTTCGGTCGGATAGACCCCGAGGTTGGGAGAGATCGAGGCCAGCAACTGGTCCCCGCCGATCACCAGATCGTCGGTCCAAAGCGTGATATGCTCGGGGGCATGGCCCTCGCCCATGGCCACCCGCCAGTCGCGCCCGCCTAGACGAAAGTGCTGACCATCGACCAACCGAGTGAATCCCGGCGGCAAGGGATGCACCACGTCGGCGCTGTTCAAGGGACGATCCGCCATTCGCGTCGACAGCAGATCGGCAGGCATCCCCGCGCGCCGCCAGAACGCCTCATGCTGCGGCGTTGGTCGGTTCTGGATGTCCAGCGACAGCATCCGCCCGAAAAGCCACGCGGTACGGCTTGTGACAAGTTCGGCACCCTGAGCCTGAAACCACCCCGCAAGACCGATATGGTCGGGGTGGTGATGCGTGACCAGCACCCGGCGCACCGGCGCGCCTGACAATGGCCCATCCAGCAGCGCGGCCCATATCTCACGCGCGTGCGGCGTGTCGAACCCTGTGTCGATCAGCGTCCAGCCATCGTCTTCGCGCACGGCATAGCAGTTCACATGGTCAAGCTTCAGCGGCAGGGGCAGCCGCAGCCACAGGATGCCGTCCGCAACCTCGATCGCGTCGCCCGGTTCCGGCGGGGCGGCCCATGGGTATGCGATCCGTGACGGCAGCGTGGTCACGCCGCCCCAGCAAACGCTGCATCGGACAACGCGTCCAGATCGGCGACCCCGGCACGCGCCTCGGCCAGATCGGCCGTGGCACGCGGCAGGACGCGGGTGATGAAGATGCGCGCCAACGTCACACGGTCGGCGTCACCAGTGGCAGCGGCCATCAGGTGGTAATGCGCGCCAAGGACGCGGGCAAAGGCCGACAGATAAGGCACGGCGCCGGCAAACCGGTCCTGCATCCCGGCGTCGATCAGCACCTGAGTCGCCTCACGCAGATTTTCTGCGGCGTCCCAGACGGCTTGGGCCAGCTTGGGATGCTCGGACTGCGCGGCCTTCGTGGCGTCGATGATCTCGTCGATCAGACGCAGGGCGGCGTCGCCCTGATCCATCATCTTGCGTCCGACCAGATCCATCGCCTGAATCCCGTTGGTGCCTTCATAGATCGGGGTGATCCGCACATCGCGCAGATACTGCGCCGCACCGGTTTCCTCGATGTAGCCCATGCCGCCATGCACCTGCACGTTCATGTCGGCCACGCGGCATCCGACATCGGTGCCCCATGCTTTGGCAATGGGCGTCAACAGCGCGCCGCGCGCCGACCACTCGGGCGCGTCGGACGCCGCGCCCAGATCCAGCGCGTGAGCACAGGCAAGACAGATCGCGCGCGCGGCAAACACCTCGGCCCGCCCGGTCGCCAGCATCCGGCGCACATCCGCATGCTGGATGATCGGCCCCATCTGGTTGCGGTCGGCGGCAAATGCCGCGGCCTGCTGCAACGCCGCCTCGGCCAGCGCGACGCCCTGAACGCCGACGGCCAGACGCGCGACGTTCATCATCGTGAACATCGCGGCCATGCCACCGTTTTCCTTGCCGATCAGCCAGCCTGTCGCGCCCTCATAGCTCATGACGCAGGTGGGGCTGCCGTGGATGCCCATCTTGTGTTCCAGACTGACCACGCGCAGCGAATTGGCGACACCCGGTTTGCCGTCCGCATCGGGCAGGAACTTGGGGACCATGAACAGGCTGATCCCCTTGGTCCCTTTGGGTCCGTCCGGCAGGCGCGCGAGAACGGCGTGACAGACGTTTTCGGTGACATCGCTGTCACCCCACGTGATGAATATCTTCTGCCCCGTGATGCGAAAGCTGCCGTCACCGGCAGGTTCGGCCTTGGTGGCCAGCGCGCCCACATCGGACCCCGCGCCCGGTTCGGTCAGGTTCATCGTGCCAGACCACTCGCCGGAAATCAGCTTGGGCAGATACAGCGCCTTCATCTCATCACTGGCGTGGTGCTGAAGCGCCTCGATCTGGCCTTGGGTCAGCAGCGGGTTCAGTTGCAGCGCCAGGTTCGCACCCGCAAGCATCTCGCTGACCGCCATGTTCAGCGCCTGTGGCAAACCCGCGCCGCCATATTCGGGGTTGGCCGCCAACCCGATCCAGCCGCCTTCCGCGATGGCGCGAAACCCGTCGGCAAAGCCCGGCGACGACCGCAGCGCGCCGTTTTCCAGTCGCGCGGGGGTCAGGTCACCCGCGCGGTTCAGGGGGGCCAGCACCTCGGACGCCATACGGCCCGCCTCGGTCAGGATCGCGTCTACGGTGTCGGGGGTGGCGTCGGCAAACCGTTCCGTCGCGGCAAGGTCGGCCATCGGCACGATGTTTTTCAGAATGAACGCGGTATCCGTCACAGGTGCGCGATAGGCCATGGTCGTCTTTCCCCCAGATATCCGCACCGCTTGGCAAGTTGGCCCGTGGCGCGTATCAACCCCTGCCCGCAGCCTAAAGCGACAGGTCAGGGGTGCAAGTTGCAACCTCGCGTCACGGACGAGTGCGATATCCCCATGCAGACGGCCAAGCTGATCGCGGACAGGACCGGTATCGAACGGGCGGCAGATCTGCTGGCCGCGGGAGAGTGCGTCGCGATTCCCACGGAAACCGTCTATGGTCTTGCCGCGGATGCGCGGAATGGGCGCGCGGTGGCTGGCATCTATGCCGCCAAGGGGCGACCGGCCTTCAACCCCCTGATCGTGCATGTGGCTGACCTCGCGGCAGCGGAACGGATCGCGGCGTTCCCTCCAGCCGCACGCGCGCTGGCCAATGCGTTCTGGCCGGGTCCGCTGACACTGGTCCTGCCGCTTCGCGCCGACGCTGGAATCGCGTCGTTGGTCACTGCGGGACTTTCGACCATCGGGATTCGCGTTCCCGCCCACCCCATCGCGCAGACGTTGCTGCGCCGCTTCAACGGGCCGCTGGCTGCACCGTCGGCGAACGCGTCGGGCCGCATCAGCCCGACCTCCGCCGCGCACGTTCTGGACCCTGAAGGCGGGTTGGACGGACAGATTGCCGCTGTTCTGGACGGGGGCGCATCGCCCGTGGGGGTCGAATCGACGATCATCGGCTGGCGGGATGGCCACGCAACGCTGCTGCGCCCGGGCGGATTGGCGGTCGAAGAGGCCGCGCGTGTGTTGGGCGCGCCGCTTGATCGCGCCCAGACCATTGCCGCCCCTGACGCCCCGGGGCAACTGCCCAGCCATTATGCCCCCAGACAGCCCCTGCGGATGGACGTGACATCCCCTGCCCCCGGGGAAACGCACATCGCGTTCGGACCCGGCGCACTGACCCTGTCCCCCACGGCCGATCTGGTCGAGGCCGCGTCGCGCCTGTTTGACGTGCTGCGCCAGGCGGACCGCCTTGGCCGGCCGATTTCGGTCGCGCCGATCCCGGAACAGGGGCTGGGACTGGCAATCAACGACCGCCTGCGTCGTGCGGCGGAGCCCCGGTGACGCTTGCCCACCGGGCAGGCCGCACCGTAAGTTCCCCGCATGACTGCTGATCCGATCTGGAAGGGAATCGCGCTGGACGCCGAAACCGCGCTGGCGTTGCTAGACTGGCAGCGCGAGATGGGCGTGGACGAGGCGATCCTGGACGATCCGGTCGATCGTTATGCGAGCCTGCCCCCACCAAAGGCCGCCGCGCCGGCCCCGCAAGCTGCGCCGGCGCTGGATCTTGATCTGAATGGCCGGTCTGATCGGCTGGCAGCGCAGGCCCAGACGTTGGAACAGTTGGCCGACGCCATGGCGGGCTTTGACGGGTTGGATATCCGCAAGGGCGCCCGCAATTCCGTCTTTGCCGATGGAAACCCGGCTGCCCGCGTGATGATCATCGGCGAAGCACCGGGCGAAGAAGAGGACCGCGCCGCCCGCCCCTTCGTCGGCCGCGCCGGTCAGATGCTCGACCGGATGTTTGCGGCCATTGGACTGGCGCGCGATGCGGTTGACGCCGAACACGCGCTTTACATCACCAACGTCGTGAACTGGCGGCCACCGGGCAACCGCTCACCGACCCAAGGCGAAATCGACGCGATGATCCCGTTCCTGCGCCGCCACGTCGAACTGGCCGCGCCCGATATCATCGTGCTGATGGGGAACACCCCCTGTCAGGCCGCCCTTGGCCGCCAAGGCATCACCCGACTGCGCGGCACTTGGGTCGAGGCGTTCGGCCGCCCTGCCCTGCCCATGACCCATCCGGCCTATCTGCTGCGCCAGCCGATTGCCAAGCGCGAGGCATGGGCCGATCTTCTGTCCCTATCCGCCCGCCTGAACGGCTGAAGGCGCGCAACCCCGATACTCGACAACGTCATCCCCGCTGATCAGCGTCAGTCGTAACTTGGACGGGTCCAATGGAAACGGCTTGGCTTGGGGCGGCACGAGTTCGGCGGTGGCGGTGGGATTTCCATCCGTCTCACCGATTTCCGGGTCCGATACCCAGATGTCGGTGCCGTCCACCTCGACCGCGGCGGCGTCAGGGGCGGGTACCTGATCCGCTGGCCATGTCAGGCTGACGCGCACGCCGTCCGCGATGTCGTCGATGGTGCAGCTTGGCTGGTCGTCCATCGCGCGGGGAGTATCCTCCAACGCAGCGGTGATGCGGGGATCGGGGTCGGTCACCACCTCGCCCGCCTGCAGTTCCAGATTGGCGGGCACACAGATATCGCGGCAGATGCCGAAGTCGATCTTGGCCGCCAGTCGGACCGTCTGTCCGGGCGTGGTTGGGGTCACCTCAATCGGCAGCACCATTTCGTCGTGATAGCCCAACGTACGCGCGCCGCCCGAATCGATCACCTCAGGCCGGGGCCAACGGGGCACGGCGGTTGCCAGATTGGTCGATTCGGACCAATCGAAACTGGGCGGGATGCCCGAATCCCCCGGGCTGCGCCAATAGGTCTTCCACCCCGGTTCAAGGACCAGATGCAGCGCCGTCATCCGGTGGCCATCAGAAGTGATGTATCCCGGCAAAAGCTCGGCCGACTTCAATCCGGGCGGCAGATCTGCTGCGACGGCGCCGGTTCCGGCAATGGCCAACACAATTGAACATAGAATTGGGCGCATCGCGGCCGTTTGGTTCGGTTTCATGGACGACAGCCATAGGGCCGCGCGGCGCTGCGATGAAGTCACATCTTCGCCACGACGACCAGGCGCCACCTTGTGAGGCCGGACCAACGACCCAATCTTTGACAGGCTTCGAAAGGATCACCCATGGACCAAACCCTGACCCCGCTGACCGGCCGCGTTCTGATCGCGATGCCGGGCATGTCCGACCCGCGCTTTCATCACGCCGTCGTTCTGGTGTGCGCGCATGGCGATGACGGTGCGATGGGTCTGGTCCTGAATCGTCCGGTGCAGGAAATCCGGTTCTCAAGACTGCTGGATCAACTGGGGATCGAAACCGAAGGCCAGCCCCGCGACGTCCCCGTCCATTATGGCGGCCCTGTCGAAACCGCACGCGGTTTTGTGCTGCACCGCCGCACAACCGACGAGATGCCGGAAGGTCAGATGCCCATCGGTGACGGGCTGGCGATGACCTCGACCCGCGACATTCTGGAAGATTTCGCCCGCGGCAAGGGCCCCGAACAGGCGGTCCTGTCGCTCGGCTATGCCGGCTGGGGTCCCGGTCAGCTGGAAAGTGAGATGCTGGACAACGGATGGCTGACCGCCGACGCGTCCGACACGCTGCTGTTCGGCACCGATAACGACGCCAAGTGGCAGCAGGCGCTGAAATCCATTGGCATCGATCCCCTGATGCTGTCGGCAACGGCAGGTCACGCCTGACGGCTTGCCGGGCGCGGGCGCATTTGTCATACAGGCGGCGCTTGTCAGAAGGTGCCCGCCATGTCGTTTCGCGCCCGTCACCTGCTGGGGGTCGAACCCCTTGCACCCGATGAAATCACAACCCTCCTCGATCTGGCGGAAACCTATGTCCAGTTGAACCGGCGCACGGTCAAACACGCCAACGCGCTGGAGGGCATGACCCAGATCAACCTGTTCTTCGAAAATTCGACCCGCACCCAGTCGAGCTTTGAGCTGGCAGGCAAGCGGCTTGGCGCGGACGTCATGACGATGCAAGTCGCCCAGTCGTCGGTCAAAAAGGGCGAGACGCTGATCGACACGGCGCTGACGCTGAACGCCATGCAGCCCGATCTGCTGGTCGTGCGGCACCAGAATTCCGGCGCGGTGAATCTGCTGGCCGAGAAGGTCAACTGCGCCGTCATCAACGCAGGCGACGGTCGGCACGAACATCCGACACAGGCGCTGCTGGACGCGCTGACGATCCGGCGCGCCAAGGGACGGCTGCACCGCCTGACCGTGGCCATCTGTGGCGATATCGCCCACAGCCGGGTCGCCCGGTCGAACATGATCCTTCTGAACAAGATGGAAAGCCGCATCCGCCTTGTCGGTCCCAAGACGCTGATGCCCGCCGGGGCAGATGCCTGGGGCTGCGAGATCTACGAGAACATGGCCGAAGGGCTTAAGGACGCTGACGTCGTCATGATGCTGCGCCTTCAGAAGGAACGCATGGACGGCGGCTTCATCCCGTCCGAGCGTGAATATTATCACCGCTGGGGTCTGGATGCGGAAAAGCTGGCCTTAGCGAAACCCGACGCCATCGTCATGCACCCCGGACCGATGAACAGGGGCGTCGAAATCGACGGTACCATCGCCGACGACATCAACCGCAGTGTCATTCAGGATCAGGTCGAAATGGGCGTCGCCGTCCGCATGGCCGCGATGGACCTGCTGGCGCGCAACCTTCGGGCAGAACGCGGCCGCGTCGCATCCAGCAGCGGGGTCATGGTGTGACGGACCCCACCGCCGCGGAATGGCAAGCCGCGCTTCAACCCGGAGAGCGGATGCAATGGTTCGGCCAACCCGTTCCCGGGGCACGGGCCGGATCGGGCAACTTCATGTTCCGTCTGCTGTTCGGCGGAATTTTTGCAGGTGTCGGCGCTGTGTTTCTGCCGATCGGATTGGTCACCTGGGGTGGTGACCGCATGTTCAACATCGTATTCATCGGCATCGGCGTCCTGTTCGTGCTGATCGGCGTGGGATCCATCCTTGTACCGCCCATCCTGCAGGCGCGCCGCTTGCGCAGGCTGCGCTATGGCCTCAGCGACCGCCGCGCATTCGTCTTCGACGGTCAGAACATCCGGGGCTACGACATCACGCCCGAGACCCCGATCGAAATCAGACCCGGCTCGCCCGGGTCGATCATCTTCGGGTACGAGATGCTGAACATCACGCTGAACGATGTGCCTGCCACACGCGAAATCGGCTTCATCGGCATTCCTGATCTGGTCGAGGTGGCGCAGATGATCCGCGACATCCAATCCACCACGCCCCCTTCCGTACCAAAGGCCATGCCGTGACCACGACGCTGCTGTTCCAGAACGCCCGACTGATCGACCCGGAAGGGCAGACCGACGCGCCCGGCACCCTGCTGGTCAAGGACGGGACTATTGTGGCGATCGACCCGGCCGACACGCCGGCGGACGCCACGATCATCGAGTGCGGTGGACGCGCCTTGGCGCCCGGGCTGATCGATTGGGGCGTCAAGATTGGTGAGCCGGGGGAACGCCACAAGGAATCCATGCGCAGTGCTGCAGACGCCGCTGCTGCCGGCGGGGTCACCACGATCATCGCACGGCCCGACACCCTGCCCCCCATCGACAACCCCGAGTCGCTGGAATTCGTGACCCGACGCGCAGCCGGCGCACCGGTCCGCATCCTGCATCAGGCCGCCCTGACAAGGGGCCGCGAAGGCCGCGAGATGGTCGAGATGGGGTTTCTTCTGGACTTGGGCGCCGTGGCCTTCACCGACGGCGTGCGCGTCGTGCAAGATACGCGCATCCTGCAACGCGCGATGACCTATGCCGCCGGTCTTGGCGCGCTGATCGTGGGCCATCCGCAAGAGCAGGGACTTTCACGGGGTGCCGTGGCGACAAGTGGCAAGTTCGCGTCGCTTTATGGCCTGCCCGCCGTGTCCGCGCTGGCCGAGCGGATCGGGCTGGAACGAGACCTGTCGCTGGTGGAAATGACAGGTGTTCGTTGGCATGCCGACCAGATCACGACTGCCGCCGCCCTGCCCGTGCTGGACCGCGCGCGCAAAGCCGGTCTGAATGTCACGGCCGGAATTTCGATCCATCATCTGACGCTGAACGAATTCGACGTCGGCGATTACCGCACCTTCTTCCGTCTCACCCCGCCCCTGCGGTCCGAGGATGATCGTCTGGCCATGGTCGAGGCCGTGGGCAACGGCCAGATCGACGTCATCGGCAGCTTTCACACCCCGCAGGACGAAGAGGCCAAGCGCCTGCCGTTCGAAGTCGCGGCCCCCGGCGCGGTGGGTCTGCAGACGCTTCTGCCTGCGGCGATGCGGCTTTATCATCAAGGCGGACTGACGCTGCCGCAACTGTGGCGCGCGATGTCGCTGAACCCGGCGCGGCGTCTGGGGCTGCCGGGCGGTCGTCTGGCGGTCGGTGCCCCGGCCGATCTGGTCCTGTTCGATCCGGATGCACCGTTTATTCTGGATCGCTTTGCGCTCCGTTCGAAATCCAAGAACACGCCCTTTGATGGCGCGCGGATGCAGGGTCGCATCTATGGCACTTGGGTCGGCGGAGAACGGGTTTTTGCGGGGGACAACGCATGATCGTCGCGCTGTGGGCCGTCATCGGCTATCTGCTGGGCTCGATCCCGTTCGGGATCGTGATCACGCGGGCACTCGGACTGGGCGATCTGCGCCAGATCGGCTCGGGCAACATCGGCGCGACGAATGTCTTGCGCACCGGCAACAAGGGCGCGGCTCTTGCGACGCTGCTGCTGGACAGCGGAAAGGGCGCGATTGCGGTCCTGCTCGCCCGCTGGCTGGCAGGACAGGATGCGGCGCTGGTTGCGGGCGGCGCGGCGTTTCTGGGCCACCTATACCCGGTCTGGCTGGGATTTCGCGGTGGAAAGGGCGTCGCCACGTTTCTGGGCACGCTGCTGGCGCTGTTCTGGCCCGTCGGCCTTGCGGCTTGCGCCGTCTGGGCGCTGATGGCCGCCATCGCGCGGATTTCCTCGCTGTCGGCGCTGGTGGCGGCGGCTGCCGCGCCGATCATGGCGTGGATGTGGGGTCAGCCCGGCGTCGCGTGGGTCAGCCTGTTCATGGCTGTCCTGATCTTCATCAGGCACCACGCGAACATCACCCGCATCCTCAACGGCACTGAACCCCGCATCGGCAAGCGCTGACAGGCGATCAGCGCCGTGCCAGCAACGCCTCGACCGCGTCGGCGGTGCGCTTGGTGTTGGCCTGAATGGCGATCTGCAGGTAGATGAAGCCCGCCATGATGATCAGGTAAACCCCGCCAAAGACCAGAATGAACAGGAACGACAGGATACCGCCCTGAGGTTGACCCAGAGAAAGGAATGCGGCGATCAGGATGAAAATGCCCATGATCACCACAAGGGCGCTGATTACCCGTTCGAAGGATGTGACGAAGAACTGACGCATGTGGACCTCCGTTGCTGCGACAGCGACAGGAGGCGTCGGGATCAGAGTCTTGTCAACGTGCGAGACACGTCGTCACGGCAGACAAAACCTGCGGATGTTCGGCGGGGTAACCTGCTGGCAAGGCGGCAGCTTTGGGCGCGGTCAGAACCCACCCAGCCGGCAAAGTCGGCCAAGTTCCTTTATCTTTGGGTTCGACGCCCCGAAACGCGCGATATTCGGGTAGCCGGGCGCAGACGACCTCGGGGGGATCGCGCTTGGTGCGTTGCTTGCCGGTGTGGGCGGCGCGCTTTTTCTCGGTCTGGGTCACATGATCTTGCGACAGCGTGCCGGTCAGCTGACCCATATCGAACACGCCATCCTGCGCCGCAGCAGGCGAGATGGGCAGGGCGGCTGTCGCCACCACTGCGCAGAGCTTCAAAAGGCGTCTCTGCATCCTATCCTCCGCTTTTCCCGCGGTGGGAAAACGTCGAACCTAACCAAGCCTGCGCGCAACGACCCTTCGGGTCAAGCCTGCTGTCAGCGATCCGGGCTTAGCGCGTCGGCACCGGCGGGTCCTGGCGATAGTCGTAAAAGCCCCGCCCGGTCTTGCGTCCCAGCCAGCCCGCCTCGACGTATTTCGTCAACAGTGGGCATGGGCGATACTTAGTGTCGGCCAGCCCTTCGTGCAGGACGTTCATGATGGACAGGCAGGTATCCAGCCCGATGAAGTCCGCCAGCTCCAGCGGGCCCATCGGGTGGTTGGTGCCAAGCTTCATCGCGCTGTCGATTGATTTCACGTTCCCGACGCCTTCATACAGCGTATAGACCGCCTCGTTGATCATCGGCATCAGGATCCGGTTGACGATGAAGGCGGGGAAATCCTCGGCGCTGGCGCTGGTCTTGCCAAGCTTTTCGACCACCTCGGACAGGGTTTCATAGGTCTGCTGATCGGTGGCGATGCCGCGGATCAGTTCGACCAGCTGCATGATCGGGACCGGGTTCATGAAGTGGAAGCCCATGAACTTTTCGGGCCGGTCCGTGCGGCTGGCAAGGCGCGTGATGCTGATCGACGATGTGTTCGACGTCAGGATCGTCTCGGGCTTCAGATGCGGCAGAAGCTGTTCAAAGATCGCGTGCTTGACGGCCTCTTTCTCGGTTGCGGCCTCGATCACCAGATCGGTCTGGCCAACCTCGGCCAGATCCTGCGTGGTGCGGATCCGCGCCATCGCCGCGGCCTTTTCATCCGCGCTGATCTTGTCGCGGCTGACCTGGCGTTCAAGGTTCTTGTCGATGAGCGCGACGGCCTTTTCCAGCGCCTCGGCCGAGACGTCGGTCATCACGACATCATACCCCGACAGCGCGAAGACATGGGCAATCCCGTTACCCATCTGCCCCGCACCGATCACCCCAACCGACTGAATCGCCATGCCGTCCCCCATGTGTTTTCCCGCGCCGACGATAGGGCGAGCGTCCCCGGCTTTTCAATGGGAGATGGTGTGAGTGTGGCGCTGCGGTACCAAGGACGGGGCAGTGCCGCTTGGCGTTTGATTGGCGCTTGAATATCTCAACAAATCGTTAATATGCGTGATTAGTCCAATCCCGGAAATACTCCGCCCATAGGGTCCCCTGATGTCCAATCTTCGCACCGTTCTGCTTATATCGACTTTGGCCCTTGCCGCCTGTGGCGGGAGCAGTGGAGGGTCCGGCGGAAACTCAAATTCTTCTCCGAGCTTCGACGGCAACAAAGCGGGTGAGATCTCTATCGCAGGTGTCCGGTTCACAAATGGCTATGCGGACCCCGGTCGCGCTGACGATGTGACATACAACCCGCGTACCAAGCGGCTTGAGGCCGGTGATGTGTTCAACGGGACAATTCGCGACGGCGGATCGGCGACCGACCGAGATGGAAACAGGATTAACGTCACCAACCCAGACCGGACCCGGTATGTACGCCGCTTCGCTGCTAGCAACTCGAACGGCTCGCGCGTCTACAACGGCGTCATGGGGTTCGAGACGGAAGAGATGCCGCGCTCGGCTAACTTGACCTACAACGGCACGACCGATGGGTACCTGACGACCGAGGGTACCACACGGGAATATGACGCCCGTGTCCGTATGACAGCCAATACGGCAACGGGCCGCGGAACCTACAAGATGAACAATGTCAAAGCCAAAGATGGCCGATCGATGTCCTTGACGGGCGTATCGGAGAACGTTGTTCTGGACGACGAGTCCTTCCAGTCGGCGCAGGACGGTTCGCTGAAAATTTCGTCCGGTCGGAACAAGGCGCTCGGCTCAGAAGTGGAAGGCAGCAACGTGGGCTTCTTCTATGGACCAGACGCGCAAGAGGTCGGTGGAGGCTACTATTATAGCACAACCGAAGCCATACTGACGGGCAGGTATACGGGCAAGCGCTGACGCAAGCCGAAAATGCGTTCGATGCTTTCCACCGCGAGACAGCTGCTGCGGCCCCTTGTCGGGGCCGCAGTCGCGTTTCATCTGACCGCACCCGCAGTCCACGCCACAGCGGATGAAGCGCTGCTGTCGGGATCGGACCCCCTGCTGTTTGCCACCTTGACCCGTGACCAACCTGCGGGCGGCGAAGGGATCTATAACAATCTGGGCTACCGCTTCGGGCTTGGCCATGATGGGGGACCGGCCGAGCGGGTCGGGACATTCCAAAGCCTCAGCCCGATCCTTTATTGGGATGACAACGTCAACAACGGGTTGGCGCAGGACAGCCTTCTGATCTCGGGGCTGGTGTTCGACGTGCCGCCTGACATGGTTGCCCGCTCTGGTCTTGTCTACGGGTTCGAGGCCGGGATCGGGCAGCGTTGGATCGTGGGCCCTGGCCTGACGCTGCAACCCAGCGCCAACGTGTCGCTGACCAATACCGCCGCGTGGAACGACCCGGCTGTCGCGGCGGCGGTGTCGCTTTGCGGTGTGCAGACCGAAGAGACCATGCGTTGGACGACGCTGTGTTTGCAGCAGTCGCACGCCCAGGGGGGGACCAGTCGCACTGTCGACCAGACGGACCTGTTTGTGGGTCAGGAATACTTTCTGGGCCAGACACAGGACGGCCCCGCACATCTGCTGGGGATATCCGGCCGACGAATCTTTCTTCCCGAAGGATCGCGGGACGTGTTCGGCGCCAAGCTGACATCCGCATGGCCCGGATTCGGCGCGACCGAGGTGACGGCGGAAGCCGGCACCAAGCTGGAGGATGTTCAGGCGCGGACCCGTTATCTGTCGGTGATGCTGACGAAGCTCGTGGCCGAACGCCCGACCGAATTCACGATCTTCGCCGACCAGCGAGAGGGCAGCTTTTTCCTGGGCGAGCCGATCGTAGAGCGAAACTTCGGCGTCAGCGTGGCGCGGCCCATCAACGACCGGTTGAAGGTCGAGGTTGCGGCGCGGCGTACGAATTCCAGCGCGGACGCCTATGACGACACGGGACTTTCGCTGCGCTTTCTGATGCCCAGCTTCGCCCGGTTTCAGTAAGGACCGCCCGACGTCACCGGGCGGCCCTTCGGTCGATCAGACCTTTTCGGTCAGTTCGGGCAGGATGGTGAAGATGTCACCGACAAGGCCGTAATCCGCGACCTGGAAGATCGGCGCTTCTTCGTCCTTGTTGATCGCAACGATGACCTTGCTGTCCTTCATCCCGGCCAAGTGCTGGATCGCGCCCGAAATACCGGCCGCGATGTACAGTTCCGGGGCGACGACCTTACCGGTCTGTCCGACCTGCCAGTCGTTCGGGGCATAGCCCGAGTCGACCGCCGCACGGGACGCACCGACGGCCGCGCCCAGCTTGTCGGCCAGCTTTTCGATCACGTCGAAGCCTTCCTTGGACCCGACGGCACGACCACCCGACACGATGCGCTTGGCCGAGGTCAGCTCTGGCCGGTCGCTTTCGGCGACCTTGTCTTCGACCCACGCGCTCAGACCGCTTTCGCTGCCCGCCACATCATTGTGGTCCACCGGGGCGTTTCCGCCCTGACCCGCCGCATCAAAGCTGGCAGTCCGGACGGTCAGAACCTTGATCTTGTCGTTCGACTTCACCGTCTGGATCGCGTTCCCGGCATAGATCGG
>QFNE01000025.1 GCA_003240735.1 Paracoccus denitrificans
TTGACCGATTTCTATTTTTTAGGACGGATTCGGGAGAATGTCACCCGATTGATAAAAATTCTTTCCGAAAGGGTGGAATCTTGCTTGTTTCTGCGGTCTGGATGAATGCCCCTTCGATGTTTGCGGGCGCACAATTGTGCCCATTTCCGCGCGTAACATCTGGCGTCCTTCCATGCGCCGATCCGTTCGCAGCGAATCCCTGCCGCCTTTTGACATCGTAGATTCACGGGCTTTGCCGAGCGACCGCGAGACCGCCCGGCCGAAGCTGCCTACGGTCCGCAAGCCCGCGCCTGCGCGCGCACGACAGCGTAATCCGCCATAATCCCGACCAGAGCGGCATCGCCGGGCAGCGCCTCCAGCTCCACCGCCGCCTTGTCCCATTCCGCCTGATCGTAAGCGACGACCGGCGGACAGACGGCAACACCCGGGTCAGAACCGCCCGTCGCGCAGGCGGTCAGCAAGCTCGTCGCGATCACGAGGGCGGGTGCTGGCAGCTTCCAGCATGCGGCGTTGGATGTCATTCTGGCGCTCCATCTGTTTCAGGCGTTCGGCGTGGCGACCGGCGGTTTCGCCGGCGCGGCGCAGGTTGAGAAGAAAGAGGAGGACCGCGCCGATCAGCGCGATCCCGATGGCCAGACGCCGCGCCCAGCGCGACGCCATCAGCGCAACGAAGGCGCCCATCACCGCCGCCCCCGGTTCCAGTCGTCAAGCCGGGCCCAGATTGTCAGGACAATCCCGGCCAGCGCCAGGGCGATGAAAGCCCAGCGCAATGTGTCGAGATAAGGGATCAGCGGCTGGATGGCCGATTGCGCATCGCTCAGTGTGTCCTGCGCGATCTCGATGCCCGCCGCGCCAACGGTGGCGATCCCGGCCGCGCCACTGCCCTTCATGGTCCGGCTGTCGGCCAGATGTTCGCGTGCGGGCGGCTGATCCTCGGCGAAGGGGATGGCGCGGGCCGGGAAGAGCTCGCCCCAGCGCCGGGCGGGGCCGAGATCTATATGCATGAAGCCGGAGCGGGGATAGCTGCCGAAGCCCAGGAACCCTTCGGCTCGTGCGGCTTTCTCGAAGCTGGCTGGATCGTGATTGGCCATGGAGATGTCGAAGGCCGTGCCTTCCAGATGCTTGGAACGTTTGGCCCCACGCACCCGGGCATTATGCTCGGGGCTGCGATAGGCCGAATTCACGATCAGCGGCTTGTCGAGGCGGGTTCGCAAAGCCTGCAGCCGGTCGAGGGCTGCCTCGTGGATCAGGATCGCGCCGGTGCCGCGACAGGCGATCTCGGCGGGCGAGAAGTTGGGCCAGCGCCAGCTGTCTTTCGGCACGTCGCGCCAGTGGCGATAGAAGCGGGTGGTCATGAGTATCCTCCGGATATGAAAAGACCCGCCGGGAGGGCGGGCCGTGGGTGATGGGTTTGGTGGTGGGGTGCTCGCGATGCGGCTGCTCAGCCGCCCTCGCCGAAGAGCTTCAGCTTCAGGGCGATCCCGGCCAGCAGGGTCAGGATCAGCCCGGCGGTCAGCATGCGGATGATTGTCTGGGCGGCGGTGCGGCGCATCAGGCGGATGCCTTCCAGCAGCGCGCGCAGATCGCGGATATCGAGGGCGGCCTCCCTGCCGTCGAGCCCGGCGTCGACCAGTGCGCGCCTCGCGCCTTCCTGCGCCGCCCGCGCCAGCAGTTCTTCGAATTCGCTCTCGCTCATCTGCAGCATGTCATCGAGACGTTTGGGTGTCATCCGATCTTCGCTCCCCAGAAAGTGGTGTGGTCGGCCGCGAAATATCCATCCGCCGCCCGGAACGTGCCCTGCAGCGCGACCGTGTCGCCCGCATCGAGACTGGCCATGGTCTGCAGCCAGAGGGCGGTCGCTTCGGACACATGCGCGCTGGAAATTTCTCCGGACGATCCCCGGATTTCCGTGGACCCGTTCAGGACGAGCCGCCCGCGCATCCGGGCATTGCTGCTGGCGTTGATCTTGAAAAGCAGCGAGGCGCCAAAGAGATAGGTTCCGGCGACCGGCGCGACGAAGCGATTGGTGCCCGCGTCAAAGCAGCCCTGGTCATTGTATTCGGCCACATTGATCCCGAGCGTCGTCCAGCTGTCGGTGGCGACATAGTTGTCGTAATTGGTGAAAGCCTTGAAACGCGGCAGGTTCGGCTGGTCTGCGATGCCCGTCGCCGGATCGACGCCCAGCGCATCGCGGAAGCTGGACCCGTCGGGCGAGACGGCGATGCGCAACTGGTCCGATCCGAAGAGGCCGATCAGTGCCCGGGTGGAAAACCCGGTCTGCAGGATCAGCCCGGCATCGTCACTGCCCGTTTCCCGGTTCAGGGTCTGGGTCAGATCGCCGCTGCCGCCATCGGCGGCATAGAGGGCCGTCCAAAGGGCGCTGTTCAGCTTGGCCGAGAAGGGCGAACCAGCGCTGGCCGCCATGCCGATGCCCAATCGGGTCAGATCGTCGAGGGCAGTCGGGTTCAGCGGTTCCCAGCCTACGCCAGTCCGGACCAGCAGAACCGCCTCGTCTTCCACCCATGCCCGCCAGCCGTCACGCGGCGGCATGCGCAGCCAAGCACCATCGGTCCAGAGGGCCACGTTCAGGTCCCAGCCCGCCCAAGCCCCGGTCGCGCCGGAAGCGACGATATAGCGATCACCGTCAAACGGGCCAACTGGTGCCGCAGTCAGCTCTCGACTTTTGACTGAAAGCTGGACCAGCCCGTCCAGCAGGCGCAGGGCTTCGTTATTGGTGACGTGCTTCTGCGCCTGCGCCGCCATCAGATAGGGCAGCAGCAGGTTCGTCGTGCTGTCGGACATGGTTGGTGATCTTCCGAGTTCGCTTACAGATAGAGGGTGGTGGTAAGGGCTGTGCCGCGCCCGATACGCGTCGAGAGTTGGCAGATGCGGAGCGTCACACTGTCACCAGCCACCAGTTCTGCGCCCCAATCGGCGATCTGCTGGGCGGCGGCGTAAACAACCGATGGTGCATTGCTGGACAGGGTCCGCTTCACGACGTTCCCGTCCATGATCCGGACCTCGTAGCTTTCCAGTTCTTCGCCCATCGGCACCTCCATGCCCTGCCAGCTGTCGGCGGCGATGCTGCGGGACCGGCGCGTCCAGTGGAGCGTCAGATCGCCCGGGACATGCGGGCGGCGCCAGGGCTGGGTGACATGGACCGGCGAGAACGGCCGCAGCCCTTCTCCTTCCGGCGTGAAACTGATGGCAGCGAAGGTCTCGCTGCCGACCGGATGGCGGGCCGGACCGATGCGCCAGTTGAACGGGATGCCGAGATCGGCCTCGGGGATCGGCAGCGGGGTCAGGGCCTCGTTCAGCAGCACCACGCGTGCCCCGGCCGGCGTCGGGTTGCCCATGGCCTGCTCGGTGCCGCGCTGGCCGCGCAACAGCCGGGTCAGGCGGTATCGCCCCAGCGCGATCAACGCGGCATGCGCCGCCTGGACGATCTCCCAGCGCCCCGGTGCCGTTTCGATTGCCATTGCATTCGCCCCACCGAACAGCGTCAGATCGCCGACGCTGTCCAACTGGCCGCTGTCGAGATCGAGGATTATGACATTGCCGAGATCTAACCGCGAGACCGGGCCCGGCCAGAGATCGGCTGCCAGACGACCCATGTTCGCCCGGCGGCGGATTGTGGTGACCAATTCGAACCCGTCTTCACCGGGGCTGCGATAGACGGCCAGCGCGCCGGGCCAAGGTTTCGCGGTCGCGGCAATCAGCGGCTGATGAGCGGGAACATCATCACGAAGCTGCGGCAGGTCCAGCAGGATCACCTCCGGCGGCCCGAAGGTCACCGCGCGGGGCAGGGTGGCGGGGCGTTCGGCACCGGGCGGCAGATCATAGGCCTCGCGGTCCTGCCGCACCGCCTCGATGCCGCGCGCCTCGGCATCGGCCACTGCGGTCAGCCGGAATTGCTGCTGGCGCCCGTCATGATGCAGCGCGATGACATCCGCCGGGTCCAGAGCCAGCCGCGAGGGCGGCAGACGAAACACGGCGCTTTCGCGTCCCGCCCAGGCCTCCTGCAGCGCCCGGCGGCAGCGGCGTTCGGCCTCTTCGGGCGGCACCGCCATCGGAAAACTCTCGGAGGCGATACGGCTGGTATCGACGGTGATGCGCGCGGCTTCGACCAGGGCCGCATCGTAATCCTCGTCCGCTCGTGCCACCTGCCACTTCAGCGCCTGCGGCAGTTCCGTCTCCTGGGCGCGGGTCAGTTCGATGGCTTCGCCTTCGCCTGCTGCGACCAGATCGTCATGGCTGATGGTTGCGACAGGTGCCCGGCCGCGCATCACAAATCGGATGACGCCTTCGCTCTCGATCGCGTCGAAGCCGAAATGTCGCGCCAGCGTGGTGATCGAGGCGCGGGGGCTTTCGAGCGCGGTGATGGCATAGCCCTCGGCGGCGCCCCAGTGTCCTGTGACATCGATGCGGGTATCCGGCAGCCCGGCGCGGCGACAGAGATGACGGACGAGGGCGGCCAATGACACCGCACCGAGCCGTCCGGTCAGCCAATGGCCGAGCCGCCAGTTGGCGCCATCGGTCCAGACATCGCTGAGTGCCGGAAAGAAGGGATAGGGCCGGGCATCCCAGGTCCAGGCGGCGCATTCCGAGACCTCGACCATGCGGCCGGCATATTCCGTCGAGACCGGATTGTTCGATGCCTTGCCCCAGAACAAGTATGTCGCTTCCAGATAGGCGCGCTGAATCGCGTCATCCCTCCAGCCGCGCGAGGAATACGGCACGAAGCTCTCCGAGGATTTGGGATCATAAAACACGTTCGGCTGGTTGGTGCCACGGTCGATGGCGGGGCAGCCCAACTCGGTGAAACGGATCGGCTTCGATTGCGGCACCCATGCCGTCGGTGCTTCGGCCTCGACGCCGCCCGGCCGGTCGTAATGCCGGTTCGACCACCAGGCGCGTAGATCTTTGGGGCGGAACACCCAAGGCTTTCCATGCGCGCCGTCAGTGATCGGAGTCCGAACCTGCGCGGCCCGATCAGCCCCTGAGGCATAGAACCAGTCGAATCCTTCGCCGCCTGCGATGTTCGACTGCAGATAGGCCAGGTCATGGATCGCGGGCCAGCCGTCTCGGGCGTCCAGATGGTCGAAGCCGTCGCGCCAGTCGGAGAGCGGCAGATAATTGTCGATGCCGATGAAATCGACGCTTTCGTCTGCCCAGAGCGGGTCCAGATGGAAGAAGACATCCCCGCTACCGTCGCTCGGCTGATGCCCGAAATATTCCGACCAGTCGGCGGCATAGCTGATCTTCGTGCCGGGCCCGAGGATGGTCCGGACATCTGCGGCCAGCGCCCGAAACGCCGCGACCGCCGGATAACTGTTCCCGCTGGATCGGATTGTGGTCAGTCCACGCATCTCGGAACCGATCAGGAAGGCATCGACCCCGCCTGCCATGGCGCAGAGATGGGCATAATGCAGCACCATGCGCCGCAAGCCATGATCACCCGGATCGCCCGCCCAGCGGACCTCGTCGCCGGTGACGGTGAAATCACCCACGCTGGCAGTACCGAAGAAGGCATCAACCTGATCAGCCGCGGCCGCCGTCTTGTCGACGCTTCCGGCCTGACCCGCCGCAGGCGAACAGGTGATCCGCCCGCGCCATGGAAAGGCGGGCTGGCCGGTGCCCGCGGCATGACCCGAATAGGGATCCGGCAGGGCGTTGCCCGGCGGCACATCCATCAGAATGAACGGATAGAAGGTGACACGCAGCCCGCGGGCCTTCATCTCCCGGATCGCCTGCACCACCGCGAAGTCCGCTGGCGTGCCGCCATAGACGGGACGATCCTCGGCGTCTCTGCTGACCAGATGCGCCTGATCGCGGGCGATGCCGCTGACCGACCAGAGGCGCGGCGTGCTGGCCTTCTCGGCCACCTCTACGCCGGGCCGGATGGTGCAATGCCCGCAGCGCAGATCGTTGCCGAACCAGGCGACGACGAGGCTGACGCTTTCCACCTTCGGGGCCATGGCCTGAAGCCGGTCCAGCGCCACGATCATGTCAGGACTGCCGGGCGTCGCATTCAGGTTCTCGGCCGTGCTTTCGCCGCCACCACCCTTGCGCACGGCTTCGGTGGCATAGGTGAACTCGCCCGAGGCCGGGATCAGGGTGACGGCGCGGGTCAGACCCTCGGCCGTGTCCGGATCGGCCAGCGGCCGGAACACCTCGAAGCTCAGCTGCGGCAGGCGATTGCCGTAATCACTCAGCAGAAGGTCTTCGAAAACGACATAAGCCGTGCCGCGATATGCGGGGGTGGCCTCGACACCCATGGTGGCAGCGATGAAGGGATCCGGTTCCTGCGTCTCGCTACCCGGATACCAGCGCCAGGTAATCCCCGATGTATCGAGCGGCTTTCCATCCGCCCAGATGCGCCCGATGCCGGTGATCTCGCCCTCGGCCAGCGCTACGGCGAAGGAGGCGTAATAGAGATATTCGGTCGTTTCGACCTTCGGGCCGCTGCCTTTGCCGCCGCCCTGACGGCTGGTGTTGGTCTCTTCGCGAAAATCGGTGGTCCAGACAATATTGCCGCCCATGCGCATGCGGCCGAAGACGCGTGGAATGACCGCGCCTTCGGTCGAGGCGGTGATGCGCAGATTGTCGAGACGCGCGCCTTCGATGCGCTGGGCCGGGGCGAGCGAGGAGACAATCCAGCTGTCCACGGCCGCGCCGATGGTCGATCCGATCATGCCGCCGATGGCAGCGCCGGAAAAACCGAGGATCGCGCCCCCGAAGCCGCCGCCAATCGTGGCGCCGACCGAGGCCAGAACTAAGGTTGCCATGATGAAAAAGTCTCAGATGCTGGGGAAGAGGAAGGCGAAAGCGATCCGGCGGCGCCAGGCGGGCGTCAGAGGTTCTTCAATGACGCCCAGCCGCTCATAGGCATGGATGAAGCGGTCCGGTGCGGTCAGCATGCCGACATGCTTGGCGATGGCGCCGGTGCGCATGCGGAACAGGACCAGCGCACCGACTCCGGCATCGCAAGGCTCGATCTCGATCATCATGCGCCGCGCGCCGTCTGCCAGCACCTCGCGGCAACCCGTCTCGCCCCAATCGCGGCTATAGGGTGGAATCGGGAATGGCTCGTCGCCCACGACCTCCCGCCAGACGCCGCGCGCCAGCCCGAGGCAGTCGCAGCCGACACCCCTCAGGCTGGCCTGATCGTGATAGGGCGTGCCGAGCCAGTTGCGGGCGGCGGCGATGACGCGGTCGGGATCGGCGGCTGTTTGCCCGCGGGTCACAGCACGCCACCATCATGACTGCCATCCTGCGAGGCATAGCGCAGAATGGTGTCCTGCCCGGGGATATGCGGAAAGCCACGAAAATTGAGGACATTGCCGAATTTGGCGCCGCAGGAGGCGATGCGCTTGTCGCATCCCGCCCGGATCGTGAAGCCATCGCCCGCGCCGATGGGACGGATGGGCGCTTCCAGCAGCGTCAGGACGGCAATGCCGTCGCTGCGGTCATGGGTCAGCACCTCCGCGCGGCGACCGAAATTGGGGCCGGTGGTCCATGTGAGTGTGCCGAAGCGGAACCAGCCCGTCTGAAATGCCCCGAGACCCGAGGCGGTGAGTGCCCGGTCGCGCAGGCTGTCGATCACGGTGCCCGCGCCGCGAAAAGCCGGATCCTCCAGATCGACGCCGCAGCGGGCATCGCCCAGCGCGGCATCGCAGCTCGCCTGAAACGTCCGGCCGACGGTCTGGCCGAGGATATGGGACATCGAGCGGATCTCGGCCACGAAGGCATGCCGTCCGCGCCGGATCTGACCAATGGCGCCGCGTCGCATCAGCACACGCTGATTTGTCCCCTGCCAGTTCACCCGCCAGAGCTCGACTTCGGCATTGTCCCACCGGCCGTCCAGAATATCGGCCTCGGTGATCCGGTCCGAGCGCAATGCGCCTGCCGCATCCTGGGCATCGACCGAGAGATCGGCACCGGAGCGGATCTCGCTGGCGGTCAGCCCGCTTTCCGGCTCGAATTCCGTGCCGTCGAATGCCAGCGCCAGGTCGTGATCGGTGAAGCCGAAGGCGGTACCATCGGCGCGGGTGATGCGCCAGCACCAGGCCAGCGTCGTTGTGCCGCTGTTCAGATGCGCCTGCAGCGCGGGCGGGATCGTCTTCATCGCCTGATCTCCAGGAGCGCAATGGAGGTGATCGAGCCCAGCCGCTCGATATCCAGCGTCACGTCCAGCGCATCGCTGTCGAAGCGGACCGGCACGTCGAATTCGAACCCGGCCGCGATGGCGATGCCAGCGGACGGTGCGGTGTCGAAGCTGACCAGGCCGGTTTTGTGGTCGGCCGACCAGCCGCCGGGCTTCGGCACCCCGTTCAGGGCAATCTGGACTGTTCCGGCGACCGGCTTGGTAATCGCCCGGGTCCAGAACTGACCGCCCGAGGCATAGCGTTTGATCAGCTGAAAACTGGTAGTCGTGCCATCGCCCGTGCCGATCTGCTGGTCGTCAGAAGATATGACCTGTGACGGCAGCCCGGACCGGTGATCGGCCCAGTCCTTGAAGCGAAAACCGTAAAGCCGTCCGTTGCGCGCCTCGAAGAAGGCCACGACCGCCGCGAGATCGTCGGCGCGGCGGATGCCATAGCTGACATCATAGCGGCGACGCGAATTGGCCCAGCTTGCATTGCGCTCCTCGTCGCCGGAGGCCAGTTCGACGATCTGGGTGCGCCGTTCCGGCCCGCCACGCGCGCCGCGGCTGATATTGTCCGGAAACCGGACCTCGTGAAATGCCATGTTCTGATCTTTCTCTTACAACCCGCGTCGGCCGAGCGAGACGGCGCGGGCGATATCGGCGGCGATCTGGGTGCGGGATTGCCGGAAGCTTTCGGCATCGCGGGCGTTGATGTTCACCGTGACGCCATTACCGTAATCCTGCGCCTCGCGGCGTGACAGCACCCGTTCGCCACGTTGCAGAATCGCAGGCACTTCGTCATGACGCAGCCCGACCATGCCACCGGAATGCATCCTCTGCGCCCCGGCAAAGGCCAGCGCCGGGACCATGCGGCCAGGACCTGTGTCACCA
This sequence comes from Paracoccus denitrificans, assembly GCA_003240735.1. Lineage (GTDB taxonomy): Bacteria > Pseudomonadota > Alphaproteobacteria > Rhodobacterales > Rhodobacteraceae > Paracoccus > Paracoccus denitrificans_A. The sequence continues at coordinate 9,041 of QFNE01000025.1, forward strand.
ACCATTCCACCCCTGTGCATGATGTTGGCGAAGATTCCGCCTGCGCCGCCCAGCGCGCCCGAAAGCGCGTTGGCAATCGGCCCGAGAAGAAACCGCCGCGCGGCCAGTTTCGACAGATCGGCCAGAAGCGAGGTGACCAGATCCCGGAAATCGAGCTTGCCGGTCTTTACGAACTCGCCGACCGCATTCTCGGCGCTCTGGAATGCGCCGACCAGCGCCTGGCCGATATCGGCCCCGATGTCCTTCGCTTTCTTCGCATAATCCGACAGCGCCTCGGTGACGGCCTTCCAGCCGGTCGCCGTGGCCTCGGTCGCGGGCTTTGCCTCTTCCGCTGCTGCCTTCCCTGCTGCCCCGGCTTCTTTTGCCGCCGCGCCTGCGCCGGTGGCGGCCGTTGCGACATCGCCCAGTGCATCTTCATAGCGCCCGGCAGCTTCCGTCGCCACGTTCAGCGCCTTGCCGCCAACATCCTCACCGCCCGACATCGCGGCGCGCAGCGCGTCCATGGCTGGTCCGACGCCATCGAAGGCGGAAGTCCGGCTGGAACTGGCGCGGTCGCGATAGCGGCCGGCCATATGGGCGGAGTTGCTGGCCGAATGCTCCAGTATCGATGCCCGGCCCAGCGCCTCGAACACATCGATCCGCGTGTCCGAGCCGATCTCTTCGGCGACCTTGTTGAAGGTGGGCGCGATCATACCCAAAAAATCCGCCCATTTCCCGGCCAGAAAAGCCATCAGCCGGGTCCAGATCGCTTCGATCTCGGACTGCATGGCCCGGAAATCGTCGGCGAAGGACATGGCCGTCACCTTGATGCCGTCCCAGACGGCCTTCGCGACATTGCCCATCAGCGCCATGGCATTGCCGAAGCCGCCCGCACCTTTCACCAACTTCGTGAACTGATAGACAAGTTCCCCGGCGCCGACGATCAGCGCACCGACGCCGGTGCGGATCAGCGCCCCGCGCAGAACCACCAGCGCGGTGGCGAGGCCCCGGACCGACAGTACAGCCGCCGCCAGTCCTGCCACCCAGCGTCCGGCCATGAAACCGGCAAAACTCGCGACATAGGTGGAAAGACGTCCGATCTGATCGAAAAGCCCTGAGATCGCCATGCCGAGCGGTCCGCTCCGGCTGGCCAGCGCCGCCATGGCATCGGCGACGGCTTCCAGCGCGGGTGCTGCGGCAACCGCCAGCTGGTTCGACAGCCCGCGCCAGACCAGCCCCAGCCGGGAGATGGCGTCATTCGTCCGTTCGATCCGGTCGGCATCCTGTTCGGAGACCACCATGCCAAAGGCGCGGACATCCTCGGTGGCCTGCCGCAAGGTCGCGCTGTCGATGCGCGCCATGGCGATGGATCCTTCCTCACCGAAGAGCTGGCCCGCCACGGCCGCGCGCTGGGCGACGGGGACGAATTCGGCAATGGCGGCATTAATCGCCCCGACGCGCTGGTCCAGTGGCATGGCCAGCAGGTCAGCGGCGGTCAGCCCCAGCCGTTCCAGCGCATCGGCGGCAGGGCCACCGCCCGCTGCCGCCTGGCTCAGCCGCCGGGTCAGATCCTTGGTCGCCTGCTCGATGCCGGACATGGACACGCCCGCCAGTTCTCCGGCTCGTTCCAGCGTCTGGATAGAGGTAACCGTGGTCCCGAGCGATTGGGCGAGCTTGGCCTGCGCATCGACCGTCTGGAGCCCGGACCGGACCATGGCGACGCCAGCGGCCGTGGCGGCGGCGACCGCAGCGGCTGCAGCCACACCGACCTTCTGCGTAAACCCGGCCATGCGGGCATTCGCGGCTTCCATCTCGCGGGACAGACGCCCGAAACCGCGCGATCCCGCCTCGCCGACGCCTTCCAGCTCGGCGCGCACCTGTCGCCCGCCCACCGCCGCGAGGCGGACACTGACGCGTTTTTCCGCCATCTCATTGTTCCATCTGTTCGTTCATCTTCCGGACCACCACCGCCTCGACGATGGGCAGCAGTTCCGCCGCGGCCGGGGCCGGGATGCCCAGCGCCGCCGCCAGCCCCAGCGCGGCATTCAGATCCCAGCCGATCACCGCGCCCGGCAGCACCCGCAACTGCCCGCCAAGCCGCCCAACCAGATCCCAGATCTGCCAGCCCTCGAAGGTCAGCGGCTGGTTTTGCCGCGTCGGGCAGTCCTCGCAGGCTTGCGTGCAGGCCGCGCAGTAGCTGTCGCCCCCGCCAAAGGACCAGTCGGCGAGGGCGCTGAGACGTTTTTTTCCTGCTCCAGCAGCAGGCCCTTGGAGACATAGACCAGCTGGAACGCCTCGAAGATTGGCCAGATGTCTAGGAGCGCATCGATGGCCTCCGGGTTCGGACAGATGGCATTCCCATCGGAATCGCCGACCCCCTCCCAGTCCAGCACCGCGCGGCGGGCCAGCGCCTTGGCGAAGATCAGCGCCCGTTCCTCGTCGCTGGTCGCGTCCGGAACTGCTTCGACATCCGGGTCGCTGCGCGTTGCGACCATCAGCGCCGTGGTCAGCGGGCGCAGCTGCACCCGGACATCGGGCGCCAGATCGTGCCAGCGCGGTTCATTGCTCAGGTCGAGTGTCAGCATCAGTATTCTTCGCGGTCGTTGATCAGGGTTGCGGTGCACATGCGGCCCAAGACGCTGTCGCGCGCGGCCTGCCAGTCGAAGGTTGCCTGTACGCCCTTCGGCCCGGAAATCTCGATCCGGGGGCGAGGCAGATAGACGGCATGGACGATGAAGCTGAAGCTCTCGCCCGAGGGCAGGGCGTAGGAGAATTCCAGCTCGCACGGATCGCCATCGATGGCCTGTGTGACCAGAACGCTGTCCGAGAAACGAACCTCGATGGACCCGGTCAGGGCGGCAATGGACGGATCGGCGCCATCAATGCGTCCGTCGGCGCGAATGGTTTCGATCCGGTCGAGATTATTGGCATAGCTGATCTGGGCCGAGACAACATTGCCCAGCGCCGCGCCGTTGCGGGTGATCGCGCCGTTGAAATGCCCGAAGCGCTTCAGATCGATGGGCGCGGGCGTGCCCGCATTGCTGGAAGTCCCGACCGCCTCTCCCTGCGCGACCAGCCGCGCGGTCGCGGTCAGCAGGCCGGAGCGCTGCATCTGCCAGCTGAGCTGGTCCAGCACGCAGCCGGAATAGATCGCATAGCGCGGCACTTCGGGCATGCCGGTCTCGACGGAGAGGCTTGGCAGCGACCAGGCGCCCGAGCGGAACTCATGCGTCCAGGGCCCAGTGCCGGTGGTGACCGGCTCGCCGAACGCCGCCTTCAGCCAGAAACCGAAACCTTCCGCATCGATCGGCACCACGACATCGCCATCCGCCGTGACAGCATCCTTGATCGGCGCCAGCGGATCGCGGCCATAGCCCAACAGTTCGGAGTTCAGCAGCGGCTGTTCCGCCCCGAGCGTGGTGCTGGCGAAGGGCATCTTCGTGAAGCCGCCAACAGGCGGCGTGCCATAGACGGTCTCGAACGCCAGCGCCATCTGCGCCCGCGCCCCCTGGGCTCGTGCCATGAATAATCCTTTCGGTCGGTGTCGGGTTAAGGAAGTTCGCGTCGCGCGGTTGCGGGTGCGGGCACCGCGCCACAGTATGGGCGGGTGTCGGGATAATGATCGTGAGGAGCGGGATGGTAGGTTTGGGATTGCGGCGAGCCGCCGGTTGGTTGCTTGGAGGGCGGGCGGCCGCCTCGGTTATCGCTGCGGTGGTTCTGACAGGATGTGTGCCGACGGAGGTTGCGGCACCCGCGACGCCATCACGGTTCGATTTTGCCGGTCATGTGACGCGGGTTGTCGATGGCGACACCTTCTGGGTCAGCTCGCAACGCACCCGCATCCGGGTCTGGGGGCTCGACGCGCCTGAGATCGGCCGTGCGGGTGGATCGGGCGCGAAGGCGCAGCTGGCGGGCCTTGCGTCCGGGCGATCCGTCCAGTGCCGCATTCGGGACGTGGACCGCTACGGGCGCATTGTCGGGCAATGCTGGCTGCCGGGCGGTCGCGACATCGCGGCGGCGATGATCGCCAGTGGCACCGCACGCGAATATTGCCGCTTCTCGGGCAATTATTACGGCACCTGCTGATCGGCCGTCACGCCAACGGGTCTGCCGTCGTGTAGTGCAGGATCACCGGAATCACTGCCGCTTTCAGGCTGGCCGCGCCCTCGACAGGCAGATCGACCGAGCGCGGCGCTTCAGCCTCGACCCAGTCGCAAAGCCCGCCCAGCGTTCGGTCGGCTGCGATTGCCGTTCCGATGCTGGCACAGAGGGCGTCGAAGGCGGTGTCACGGTCGGCGCCCTGAACCACCGCCTCGATCTCGGCGCGGTGCTGGTAGTGGTAGCGTAGCGGCGACAGCGTCACCTCGGGCTCTCCCGGTTCGCCATCGCGGAGGATCAGCAGGCCGTCAGGCGGCACGCGTTCGGGCAGGGCGTCGCCGCGTAGCGCAGTGGCGGGCGGCGTCGATAGCTGCGCGTGAAGCGCGGCGAGAATCGTTTCGCGGAGTGTGGGCATCTGTTAGTTCTGCCTCGTTATACTGCTTCACGAAGTTGGGGATCATTTGAAGATTCGCGGATTGCCGGGACTAGCCTTGAAAGCCGCGCGGGATGTAAAGGATCGCTCGGCAAGGGCTGCCGTTGCCTCGAAACCTTACGCGGACAGGGCCCTTGAATGGGGTCGCCAGAGGCAGCAAGGCTTGGCAGCACGACTTCCGAACACCAATCAGATGGAAGCCTGGGTGAATGAGCGTGCAGAGCAGTTTGGCTGGCGCGAAAAGCCCGTTTCGACCTCGCTGGAACATCTCGAAAGAACTTTGACGCAGGTCGTGTCCGCGATCCGGCAAACGTCTGACCGGCGAACGCGGATTTTTGTAAAAGCAGTCATTGGCAAGCTCGGTGGCATCATGGCCGTCGGCGGGGTTTCCGGCTTGGTCGGAACATTCGGGGCGGCATCCACTGGGACCGCCATAGCGTCCCTTTCCGGCGCTGCGGCGACGTCCGCTCAGCTTTATTGGATTGGGTCTCTCGTCGGTTTTGGTGCTTTCGGTGGGGGTATCCTTCTGGCCGCGGGCGGCGTGGGAGCCGGGTTGGCTGCGGGTGTAGTTGGCAAAAAGAAGCTCTTCGGGACACCTCGCACAGAAACTGCCTTTCAGGAGCACGAAAAGGCAATTCTTGTGGCATGTGTCACGCTTATCAATGCGACCGAACAGCAACGTGAACTGGGCCTGTCCCCATCCCAAACCGAGATGAGGCTGGTCGCAGAACAGGCTTTGATTCCGCTGGCGCAGCAGATCAATCAGTACTGGGATGACGCCTCCCTGAAAGAGAACGGAAAAAACGAATGCGAACCATTCACGCTAACACTGGCCTACCTGCAACGACGCAAACTCGATCGGTGCAGAAAGGAACTGGGCCGGATAGCGATGGCAGCAATGGCGGCCAGCGAAGTCAGCTGACACGCAGCGCCGCCGTGGTTGTTGCGGTCACCTTTCAGAGGTTGATCGAAGATCCGACGCGTTCATGGTCGGTTGAAGAAGAACTCGTCCTTGAGGCACTTCGGCGGTCGGCAACCAGATTGAACGAGGCGAGCAACGAGGAATTGGGTGCCTACATCACAGGGCTAAGTCCGGACCAACTTCGTGGCGTGGCCTCCAACGTCAAAGGCATTTATCACGAGTTGCTGTTCGTCCATGCCGAAAATATCGACGCCGATGATGTCGCCGCGCGCGTCTTTGAGGCAACCAATCATCCCGGGGCAGACGTCGAGTTCATGGTCGATGGAGAAGTCATCAATGCCGTTCAGCTCAAAGCTGTCGCTTCGTCGGCAACTGTCCTGGAGCATCTTGCGCGTTACCCCGATATTGAGGTTATCGCGACGGAGGAGGTTGCCGCTGAATTTCCGACGGTCGGCAGCTCAGGCTATTCCAACGCCGAGATCTCCGACGAGGTCAACCGTGTCGTTTCGGAGCTATCTGCAGACAGTTTGACAACCGAAGTGGCCGAAGGTGCCGCGACGTCCGCCTTTCTGGCCGGCGCAATGGCCGCAGGTCAGATTCTCAGATCTGGCACGGTAACGCGTCAGCAGTTTTCGACTGCATTCGGGGATGTCGCTGTAGGTGTGGTAACGGCGACAGTTCTGGACGTGCTGATTGACGGAATTGCCTGATGATCAAGCTTTGACGGCCAGCCTAAATTGCTGACTGTCATCAAGCGTGCCCCTCCACCCACTTCCCCACGATCCGCCCCGGCACCCCGTCCGCCGCTCTTTCCGCATCTTGTGCCAGATCCAACCGCTTCGGCAGCCTGACCTGCGGCACCAGCAGAAAGATCGGCACGGTGGCGTGCCCGCGTCCGGTTTTGGAGCGCGATGCCACAGCGCGCCCCTTGGTGTTCAACCGCCCCTCGGCGACCAGCAGGCTGGGCCCACGCCGACGATACACAAAGCGCAGCCGCAGCCCGTTGCGACGTTCCCATTCGCCGGGCGTGAAGCGCCCGCCGCGCAGGGATTTTCCGGCGGCCTCGGTCGGGATCGCCAGCCAGAACCCGTCGCGTGACCGGATCAGCGGCCCGGCGTTATGGGCGCCGATGATCACCGGCGCCTTGGACCAGACCAGCGCGGTGGCGTTCAGGCTGTCGCCCGCTTTCGGGTAGGTGGCATTGCGGATCGAATTCGCCAGCCTGCGCCCCAGACCGGCGCCGGTGATCTGCCCGCGCCATGCGGTCTTGAGGCCCGTGCCTGCTTCGCGCATGGCGCCGGTCACGGCCTTTTCGCCGGCCCTGATCTCGGCCTGCATCATGGCGACGAGATCAGGATCGATGTCGAGTTTCAGTCTCATGCTGGCACGAGTTCCACGGTCCAGATCAGCCGGTCGCGGTCTCGGATCGGCTCGCCGTGAATGGCGAAGCTGTCGGTGCCGATGACGATGAGATCGCCGGGCCGGGGATCGGGGAGGTCGCTGACGCGGATATCCGCGGTCAGGGTTTCCGACAGGATCCGCGCCGATCCGAACTCGGTGATCCGGTCCGGCGCGCGGCGGATGAGGCGGATCGGGCGTTCCTCCGATGTGCCGGCGGCGATCCAGACAGCAGATACCGACATGTCGGGATGCGCGAAGATGCGGTCGATAGCGGCGCTGAAGGCGTTCATCAGTTCGAACTGTGCAGCCGGATCGCCAGACGCGGCCGCTTGTTGACCGGCAGGATCGAGGCCTCGGTCATCAGATCGATCCAGCGGCCCTTGGGGTCGAGATGCTGGCGGGCATAGAGCGGCAACCCGATGGTATTAGCGGTCTCCAGGAGGTTCGCCGGGCCGCCATAGGTGGTAAATGTGTCCATGGTGCCGGTGGGGAAGGCGATGCCCTCGTTCGCCGGGACCAGCCGTTCACTGGCTTTCGTCGAGAGCGTGACGGCCCCCGAATATTCCTCGAACAGAATTCCTGCGAAGGGGAAGTTGCGGCGCACATCCTGCCGCAGCGGCTGGGCGCCGGTCGCGGCATAGAACTTGTAGGCCTCTTCGGTCTTCGGATGCGAGATCAGCTTGTCGAAGAATTCGCGGCTGACCAGCGCATGCACGCCCGACATGCTCTCGCCGAGCAGATTGTCCTCGACGGCGCGCAGCACCTCGCGGACCTTGCCCTGAATGTTTGTTCCGGCGGTGCCGAGGACAAAGTCGACGCTGATCTGCGCGATGCCGAACTCTGTGAAGTAATTGTAGAGCGTGGTCCCGGCACCGTCCTTCACGATACCGCGGAGCGCGTTCATCTCCATATATTCCCGGGTCTGAGCATGTTTGCGGCGCATCAGGGTCAGCTTGCGGGTCATCACCGCGACCAGCGGGTCGGCCTCGTCGCCTGTGCCGATGGCCGGGACGCCCTGAATATCGGCGGGCAGGATCACATCGTCATGCGGGATCCAGGGCAGCGCGAAGCTGCGCATGGCGCGGCCTTCGCGCGAGCCCACAGTGGCCGGACCGCCCAAGGGGACCGAGGGCAGCAGGTTCAGCACGCCCTCGATCTGCTCGATGATGACGCTGCGCTGAGACACACCCTCGAAGCGGAAGAGGCCCAGTTCTCCGAGGCGGGTATAGAGGTTCGGCAGGATATTGATGGCCTGCGTCATCTCGGCCAGCGAATAGCCGCCGGCATCGAAGGGATTGCGGATGATGGTCATGGGGAAACCTTGTGGGGAGGGAGGAGAAAGGTGCTATGCCGCCGGTCAGGCGCTGTCGCGGATGACGATGCCCAGCGCCGTCAGCTCGGCATGTTTCAGGGCGATCTTGGCGGCGTCATCGACACTGCCATCGTAGAAGAGGGCATCGCGGGACAGGATCGCGGGGCCTCGCGCCAGAAGGATGCCGGTCGCCTCCGCAAGCCGCGCATCGACCGGATAGAGCAGAATGCCCGCGGCAGTTTCAGCGCCATTGCTGCCGCCATGGTTGGCGAATGTGTATCGGCCACCAACGGTGACGCGGCCGAGAACGGCGCCTGCCGGGTATTCGGTGCCCTCGGACAAGTTGACGGTTTCGCGGGTGTAATTGGGGTTCAGCTCATATTTGAGCGCATCGCCCATGGAGGGCGGCTGGGTCAGGACGGGCATTGGGGTCTCCGGAAGGTGTCAGGCGATCAGCGGCTGGCGCTGTCGGCGGATTTGCGGGCGGCAGCGACGAGCGGGCTCGGCTTGTTTGTCGGCGTCGGCGCGCTGGCCAGGATGCCGCTGGCGTCGCTTTTGGCGGCAAGGCTGTCGAGGATCTGGCCGCGCAGCGCATCGGGTCTCACGCCGCGCCGGACTGCATCGGCGGCGTCCAGGGTGACGCCCAGCTTTGCCGCCTGCGCGCAGATCGAGGCCACTTCTGCGGCTTCGGCGCGGATGGCATCGGCATCGCTCGAAGCCACAGGCGCTTTGGCGCTGGGCGGCTCCGCCGTCGGTGTGCTCGGTTGATCCGGCGTGGCGGCGTTCGGCACTTCCTGCTCCGGTGTGTGGGCATCGGCGTCCGTCTGATGACTCATGATCATCTCCTGTTGGGGGTGGGGTGGTAAAAGGGTCTGGCGCGTCGGCGTCCGTCCGACCGTCAGAACCGGGCCGCTGAGACTGTCGACAAAGGCGCGAAAGGCGGCGCGGGGGTCGCCCACGGCATCGGCTAGACCGGCTTGGACAGCCGCAGCGCCTCGAAACACTGCCGCTTCGGTGGCGAGCGCCGCGTCCGTGTTCATCCTGCCACCGCGCCCGGCGGCGACGGTTTCGGCGAAGAGGCTCCGAAAATCCTCCAACTCGGCCTGCAGCCGGTCGCGGATGCCTTCGGGCAGGGCGGCATAGGGATTGCCATCGGTCTTGCGGACCCCGGCATGGATCAGCGTCACCGCCACACCCTTCTGCGCCAGCATGCCGGACATGTCGGTATGCATGGTGATGACGCCGATGCTGCCCGCCGCCCCGGTGCGGGGCAGGGTGATGCGATCGGCCTGCGAGGCCAGCGCATAGCCCGCCGAGAGCGCATGTTCGGCCAGAAAGGCGTGAACCGGTTTTGTATTCCGCGCGGCGCAGATGCGGTCGGCCAGATCGAAGGCTCCAGCGACCTCACCGCCGAAACTGTCGATTTCCAGCGCGATGCCGCGAATGGCGGAGTCAGAAACCGCCGCGTCGATCTGGGCGGCGAGCCCTTCATAGGAGGTGAGGCCCGAGCTCTGGCCGATCCAGGCGCCGCGATGGACCAGCGTTCCGGCAATGGCGATGACTGCGACGCCATCGATGACCGGGAAGGGCGCATCGGCATCGTCACCATGGCGCTGGGCGAGATCGCCGCCGATCAGAGACGCGCGGGCCGTTTGACGCGTCGCCGACAGATCCGGGTCCGCGATACCCCCGCCATCAAACCTGATCTCCTGCCCGGTGATGCGAGGCCCGAGGCCGGAGAGAAAGGCCAGCGCCTTGGCGGGTGCAATCATCAGCGGCGTGTCGAAGGCGCGCTGGGCGATCTGGGCATGATGCATCAGCGGTCCTCTCCGGGCTTGGCATCGTCATCGTCGGTGGTGTCGGCGGCAGCATCGTCGTCATCGTCCTTGCCGTTGCTGGCGTCCATGCCATCGCCAGCGGTCCCACCCTTCGGCCCCTGCGCAGGCGAGCCGGGGCGGCGGAAATCGAGGCCCAGCGCCGCCTCGCGTTTGCGTTCAGCCGCGATTTCTCGGTCGACCTGTTCGGCGTCGTAGCCGCGCTCGGAAATCGCCTGGCTGCGGGATTTGAGACCCGCCTCGATCTGCAGGATCTCGGCCGAGGCATCCTTCATCGGATCGACCCAGTCCCAGCGCGTCGGCAGCCAGCTGACCGCCTGGTATGTGCGCCGGTCGCGGTCATGGCCGGGCAAATCGATGGCGCCGGACAGCACCGCGAGGTCCATCCAGCGCTGCCAGACCGGGCGGCAGAGCTGATGGACGATCACACTGTGCTGGATCGCCGAGACCCGGCGCCGGAAATCCAGCAGCGCCACGCGGGTATTGGAAAAGTTGCCGCGCGCCGCATCGCCGGTCAGATAGGGATAGGGGATGCCCAGCGCCGCCGCGATCTGCAGGAGCGTGCGATACTGAAAGGGTTCATAGGTCGAGCCGGAATCCGGTGTTGCGGGCGTCGAGACATCCTCGCCCGGATCGAGCCGCACAACCTGACCAGGTTCGACCTCCAGATCCTCCTCAGCCGGTTCCAGCGGTGTTTCTGGGGCGGGCGAGGTAATGAACATGGCGAACATCGCCGCCGTCTTCTTTCGCTCCAGCTCGGCATCGTCATAGAGGTCGAGCGTGAACAGCTTCACGATGGCCGGAGCAAAACGGGACACGCCGCGCAGCTGTCCCGCCTCGACCGGATCCAGCACATGGACGATCTCCGAGGCAGGCACGCGGACCGTCTCTCCCACCAGCCCCGGATCGGTCATATCGCCCGGATGGCGGCGCAGCAGGTGATAGGCGATGCGCCGCCCGATCCCGTCGAACTCGATGCCGGACCGGATCGTCCCGCCGCCGGGCAGTTCGCGGTTCAGATCCATCGGCAGCATCTCCGAGGGCAGCATCTGCAGCTGCAGCGGCACCGACAGCCCATCCTCGGGGCGTCGCGGGCGAAGGCGCAAAAACACCTCGCCCGCCAGAAACAGTTCCCGGGCGGCGCGGCGTTGCAGCCCGTAGAAGTCGGTCAGACCTTCGGCATCGGCCTCGTCCGTCCAAGCGAGCCAAAGTTTCTGCAGCGCCTCTTTCTGTGCGGCATTGGCGATGGACGATGACGGTTTGATCCCGTCGCCGACAACATTGCTCGCAAAAGCCTCGACTGCCCCGGACGCATAGCCATTGTTCCGCGCCAGCCAGCGGGCCCGCGCCGTGATCGTCTCGCCCGCCCCAGCGATCAGCGTGTTCACATGGGCGCGGGATGCCCGGAAGCCGCGTAACCGGCGATGCGACTGCGCGGCATCGAACCCGCCGATGATCGCGCCCAGCCGCGCGCGAATACCGTCGAATGCCATGGATCAGAGCCCTTTCGTGGCAATGGTGCCCCAGCGCCGACGGCGGGTGGTGCCGGACGCACTCGCGATCCGGGCTTCCAGATCGGCGATGGCGGCTGCCAGTTCCGCGTCTGAGCCATAGGTCAGGGTTTTGCCGTCATAGCCGACTGAACGAAGCCCGCTGAACCGTGCTTCCTGCAGGGCGCTCAGCAGCGCCCGCATCCGGTCGATTTCCATCTCTCACCTCATGAAACGCGGTGTGTAGGTCTGCCGCTTGCGGCGTGGCGTCGTTGGTGGCGCGCCCGCCTGCCGCGCGGGCGGATCGGTGGCGTCGGCACTAGGCGGGTTGGCATCGGCGCCGACGCCGCCGACATCCGGAACCGCCGTTATCACCCCGGCCTGCTCCTCCAGCTGCCGCCACATGCGCTCGTCCCAGCGATCCGCGCCCATGATCCAGGCGGCGGCACGGGCATAGACGCGGGTGTCCAGCGCCTCGTTGCGTTCGCGCAGTTTCTGCCATTCCTGGCGGGCATAGCCGCGCTTGTTGCGGACCGTGACCAACTGCTCGGCCACCAGCTGCTTCAGCCATTCGCTGTCGGCCCAGTCCGGCAGATGGATCATCCCCGGCGGTTCGGGCTGGCCTGCGGCGCGTTCTTCGTCTGTCGGCCGTTCCTGCCGCAGGAACCGATAGGTCTCGATCTTGAACGTGGCCGTGGCCACCGACCACAGCCGCGCGCCGCGCCTCAACCGTTTGCCGCCGACCGTGGCGTCGACGAAGGTAGGCCCCGAGACCGGCGTTGCCCGGTTGAAGCCCTCGAGCCCCTTCACCGGCACGACCTGTTCAAAACCATGAGTCCGAGCCCAGGCATAGACCGCCGCCGCCTCGTAACCGGTATCGATCGCCAGTCTGGCAATTGGCATCACCGCGCCATGGGCATGCTGCCATGTGCGGCCGAGCAGCTTGGTCAATTCCGCCCATGCCGCCGGACTGTCCGGCCCGCCCGGGATGACGATGTGATCGACGAGCCAGCTTTGCAGACCGCGACCCCAGGCCCAGATATCGACCTCGAACCGATCCTTCTGGATATCGGCCCCGGCGGTCAGGAAGAGACCGCCCTCGGGGATCTGGGCCGCAAACACCTCGCGCCGGTCTGCCAGCCGCTGCCATTCCGGCGCCTCGCCGCGTTCGACCCAGGTCTCGCCCAGAAGCGTGTTCCGCGCCGCGCGCAGCATCTCGTCATTGCCCTGCGCGGCCAGCCATTCCCGGGCGATCTGTTCCCAGCTCTTCCAGCCGATGGGCGAATAGAGCGCCGAGAGGTGATAGCCGACATGATGTGGATCGGCCGACACCGCCGTCGCACGCCATTCGCCGGCTTCCAGCATGGCGGTCTTGTGATGCTCGGCGATCAGCTGATCGCAGCTGTTGCAGGCATAGGCGGCGGTCTCGGGCCGACCCTTGTCCCAGCGCAGCCGTTCGAACTGCAGCCATTGCATCGCGCCACAATGCGGGCAGGGAACAAAGTACCGCCGCTGATCGCTGGCCTCGAACTCCTGCTCGATCCGGCTGAGCCCGCGGACGGTCGGGGTCGAGACCAGAAACACCTTGCGGCGATGGGCGAAGGTGGTGCTGCGCGCCTCGGCCAGCGTCACCGGATCGCCCTCTTCATCGGCCGAGGGCGGATAGGCGTCGATCTCGTCGAGAAACAGATAGCGCGCGGGCATCGAGCGCAGGCCGGTCGCCGAATTCGCGCCGGTCAGCACCAGAATGCCGCCCGGAAACTCTTTTGAGAGCATCGAATTCCCGGCATCCCGCGACCGCGCCGGGCTGACCCGTTCGCGTAGGGCGGGCGAATCCGAAATCAGCGGATCGAGCCGCCCGCGCGAGGCGCGCTTGGCCATCTCGACCGTCGGCAGCACGGCCAGCATCGGGCCCGGCGCATGGTGGATGACGAAGCCAATCCAGTTGTTCCCGGCCTCGGTAGCCCCGACCTGCGCGGCTTTCATGAAGGAAATCCGCTGTGCCGGGTGTCGGGGCGACAGCGCATCCATGATCTCGCGCAGATAGGGTGTCCGCGCGGTGCGGTAGCGCCCGGGTTCCGCTGCAGCCCGCGACGACAGCCAGCGATGCCTGTCGGCCCATTCCGACACCGTCAGGTCGGGATCGGGCCGAATGCCGCGCGACCAGGCGCGCAGCATGTCCTCGGCGCCGTCGAAACTCAGGTCGGGTGCGTGATCGTCGGTCCCATCGTCATCACTCCCATCGTCATGGGTCAAGCGCGACCTTGAGATCGGCGAGGGTGGTGAGCTGGTCTCGGACATGGGTTTCCAGCACCCTCTGCAGCACCCCGGTGCCGATGCTGATCGCTTCCCCGGTGGTCTTTTCCATCTCGGCCGAAAGCTCCGCCGCCATGATCGCGGCGACGCGGGCGGGCCAGGTGACCCAAGCATCGCGCTCCTGCCGGGCCAGCCGGAAGACCAGCGTTTCGGCCCGCGCCCGGTCGACCAGCACGCCCTTCTTCTTCTGAATGGCGATCTGGCGCTCCTGCGCCTGATAGACCGTCAGCGCCGTCCGGGCTTTCAGATAGGACGAACTGTCGCCCGGACCGGAGATTGACGGGGCGGCGAGGTTGTCGGCGGGCCGTGAGGTTCGTTCCGGCATCGTCGCCTGTCGCGCGGTGCCGCCCTTCGCCCGGTTCTGCTGATCGGGATCAGTCGTGGCCGCGCGCCTTGCATCGGACGCGGCCGCATCAATGGAGCCATCGGCGAAGAGGACCAGCCGACCGCTTTTCCGCGCTTTCTGGATCGCCCCGCGCGACAGTCCCGCATGGGCCGCATAGGCCCGTTCGCTCATGCCCTGCATCGGCGCTGCCCTTCGCGATTGTAAAGCAATGATATTGCTTGTGATTTACTTGATATGGTTGCCGATCAGAGCGATTCTGATGGTGCGACAGAGACGCAACTCACCACCGAAGGCCAGATCATGACCAAACCGAACCAGCCCGCCACCGACACGCTGCTGACCGACATCGCCCAGCGCCATTTTCACGGGCTGGAAACGCTGGAGACCCGCAACCGCGACGCGCTGGATTTCCACGATGTCGCCGTCTGGGCGATCCGGCACGCGCTGGAAGAGGCCTATGCCGCGGGCCTCGCCGCCGCCACGAAATGACCCGGAGTAACGACATGACCCGCCAGACCGCCCGGACCAATGATGCCGCCCTCGCCGCCTTCATCGCGAAAAAGGCGGAGATCGACGCCATGCTGGCCCGATTGCAGGCCTTCAGCGAGGATCACTTCGGTGCCGATCCCCAGCGGGTGAACTGGAGTGACCTCGGCAGCCTCGAATATCAGGCTCACCTGCTGAAGCAGATCAGCGATTTTGCCTTCGGCGAGGGCGAACATGCCGCCTGACGGGCTGGCCTGTGCCAACCGCTGAGCACTGCGCGATGCGGGGCCCGGCCCCGTAGAAGCCGACCGCAGCCTGCGGCGGCGATACCCGGAGCCATCCATGACCAAACTCACCGACACCCAGACCCTGATCCTGACCCGGGCCAGTGCCCGGCCGGGCAATCTGGCCCTGCCGCTGCCTGAGGGGCTGCACGGCGCCGCCGCGAAGATGGCCATCGGCCGGATGGTCAAACTCGGCTTCATCGACGAGGTCGAGGCCAATCTCCGGCGCGGCGAGCCGCTCTGGCGCGAGACCGGCGACGGGCACGGCACCACGCTGATCGCCACCGAGGCCGGGCTGGACGCCATCGGTATCGACCCGGTGGTGGTCAGGACCATGGCGGGTCTGCGGGACGCCAAGCCCGAGGCCGTTGCCGCCGCCCAGCGCCCCGGCACCAAACAGGCGCAGCTGATCGCCATGCTGCGGGCGCCCGAGGGCGCGAGTATCGCGGAGATCGCCGAGGCGACGGGATGGCAGCACCATAGCATCAGGGGCGCCATTTCCGGCTCGCTTAAGAAGAAACTGGGGCTGACGGTGACCTCCGAAAAACTTGCCGAAAGGGGCCGCGTCTATCGGCTGGCCGGGAATGTCGAACGAGCGATCCGATAGGATTAGCATGCCCACGGAGTCAAACGGCAGCAATGCGGGACGGAGCGGACGGTCGCTGCGATAACGGCTAGCGTCTGCTTTGATCGCCCATATACAATGTGTCGCTTCTAGAGGAATTGCTTAAAGCGCAATTTGAGGCGTTTCCAGAGGTTAGGGCGGCCAAGTACCGGCCGGTAATCAGTGCTGTAGGAAGCCATGTGCGATTTCCAGTTCCTTATTAGTGCCTCCGGCTTCCTGCGGGTGAACCGCCACTTGCCATGACCATACGTGGCAAGGAAGTGCTTCTCGTAAGCGTCCTGCATCGCCTCGACGTCGGTGATCTCAACTGCATTGTAGATCGACCAAGCCTGATTCGTAGGCGCTGGTTGCGTATGAAGCAGATCGCCGCCACGGCGCAGCGCCATGGATATCTGCCAAGCAAAGGGCTGGTAGGCCTGATGGACGATCTCGCTGCACCAGTCGTAAAGGTGCCGCAACTCCTTGATCTTGAATCCGTTCGTCAGGAAGAACTGCGAATTAGCTACAATGAAATCCTGATGGAAGCCGTGCTTAAGCTTTGGTGGTTTCCCTTTGACGTCCGTCGGATAGACCGCAATCAACCGCTCGAAACGAAGCTCCATTGCCTGTCGCAGAACGAAAACGGAAGCGATTTGGGCTGCCTTGTGATCGAAAGGTGAACCTGTTCCGGCGTATGTCGACTGGTAAGCTAAGCCGCGCGCTAGGATGTATACCTCCCAGCTGCTGACGTCAGAATTTTTTCCACCATTGAAGAAGGTCCAGCCACGCACCTTTTGCTGAAGGAACACGAGAATCTCTCGCAGGTCGAACAAATAGTCCCGGATTATGGGGCTATATCTTGAGAGCGCTGCGAAGGTAATCGTTCCGTTGTTTTGGTTCCGCATCTCTTGGTCGAGGTTTGTCAGTTCCTCATGCGCCACCCGAAGCTGGTACCGCAGATATGGGATAGCAGCCTTGTCGTCTCTAAAGGTTGGATTACGCCGGAAAATTTGTTCGGCAAGCTGGTCCTGCGTGAGACGTTTGCTGCGGTTGTGTCTGTGATCCAGCATCGCGATGTCCGCGAGGAAGTCCGTCATCGCCTTGTCCGCCGCGGCATCTGTAGGGGCGGGATGTCCAGGGGCAGCGCTCAAAAGGTCTAGAAGCGCACGGGCAGGAGTGCTGGTAGTGGGCGCGCTCATAAAAAGACTTTCAAAGCGGTTTACTGTCTCTCGAATCGAGCCTGAACAATCTATGCAAAAAGGGAAACTTGCCGGTAAAAGCAGGATTTCTCAGAGAAACTTAAATAAGCTTGCAGGCGGAAACAAGAAGGGAAGCAATCGACCGTCCGCCGAGGCCTCGAAGCCGACCTTCAGCTTCTTATCCCATCGTCTCACCCATCTTCCAGCAACTGATGCGCCAGAGTTCGGAGCGCATGCGCGGCAACCAGAGGGACCACGCCATTGCCGCAGAGGCGGAGCCGGTCCACCCTGCAGGCCAGCCCATCAGCGCCTCGACGAATAGCGGGTTCAGCGTCCGGCGCTGATCGGAGGTATCGCTGCCAGCCATCGGCGTCGTGAGGACCTGGCGGCCAAGCAGGCCGTTCACCGGCGTGTTCGCAAGGCTCGTCGCCCCATCCTTGTGATCTCGTGCCGTGGGCGTCATCCACATCTGGCTGGCATGGGTCAGATCGGCCGATTTGCGATTGCCCGCGCTCGGTTTCGCGCCATCCGTCGCCAGCGGCGTCGGCCATTGCGCCGCCGTGGTGGCGAGGTTCATCCCATGCTTGCCAGCCGTCTGCGATGGTGTTGGGCGCGTCTGCCGGTTCTCGTTGGCGCTGGCCCGGGGCGTCGGCCAGAGGCGCAGGATCTCGCTGCGATTGCCGCCACTCGAGCGAGTGCCGGAGCAGGCGCGCGGGGTCGGCCAGTTCGTCGCCTTCCCGGATGGCGAGGATGAACAGGCGTTCCCGGCGATGCGGGGCGCCGACTTCCGCCGCCGTAAACAATCCTGCCGCAAGGCGGTAGCCCAGCGCGACCAGTCCGCTGGCGACTTCGGGGAAGCCGAGGCGGAGATGATGGGCGACATTTTCGAGAAAGACGAAGGGCGGTTCGGCCTCGCCGATGATGCGGGCGACATGCGGCCAGAGATGGCGGGGATCCTCCGCGCCCCGGCGCTTTCCCGCGACCGAGAACGGTTGGCACGGATAGCCCGCAGAGACGATGTCCACCGCGCCGCGCCAAGGCTTGCCGTCGAATGTGGCAATGTCGTCCCAGATAACAGCCTGATCCAGGGCCTTGTCCGCCATCCGCGCCACGAGAGTGGCCGCGGCATAGGTTTCCCGCTCGACATGGCCCACAGTTCGATATCCGGGCAGGGCGAGGGTGAGCCCGAGATCAATCCCGCCCGCGCCGGAGCAGAGGGAAAGCCCGAAAAGGCAGGTGTCATCGGCCCCGGAATCGCATCCGGGGGCAGGTAAAGCCAGGTCATTCATGGTCTCAGCGTCGGTTGGCGGTCAGGTCGTCGAAGGTTTTGTCGGTGCCGTCCAGCACCGCCGCTTGGCCGGTCAGATTCTGCCAGCGTGTGATGGCGACATCGACATAGGCGGGGTTCAGCTCGATGCCGTAGCAGACCCGGCCGGTGGTCTCGGCCGCGATCAGGGTGGTGCCGGAGCCCATGAAGGGCTCATAGATCGCCTGTCCGGGGCTGGAATTGTTCAGGATCGGGCGGCGCATGCATTCGACCGGCTTCTGGGTGCCATGCACCGTTTCCGCATCCTGATCACGATTTGCGATCTGCCAGAGCGTCGTCTGTTTCCGGTCCCCGGCCCAATGGCCCTTGCCGCGTTTCTTCACCGCATACCAGCAGGGCTCGTGCTGCCAGTGGTAATCGCCGCGGCTGAGGACCAGCCGATCCTTGGCCCAGATGATCTGCGACCGGATATCGAAGCCCGCCGCGACAAGGCTGTCGGCGACGGTGGTTGCATGCAGAGCCCCGTGCCAGACATAGGCGACATCGCCCGGAAACAGCGCCCAGGCCTCGCGCCAGTCTGCCCGGTCGTCGTTCAGCACCGTGCCGGTGCGTTTGGTCTTGGCCGCGCCGGTCGCATTGCGCCATGCCGGGTCGTATTCCACGCCATAGGGTGGGTCCGTCACCATCAGCAGCGGCCGGACACCGCCCAGCAGTTTTGCCACGATGTCGGCGGAGGTGCTGTCACCGCAGATCAGCCGGTGCGGCCCGAGCTGCCAGAGATCGCCCGGCACCGAGATCGGATCGGCGGGCGGCTCCGGCACCTCGTCTTCGCCCTCCGCCGCGCCATCCTCTGCCAGATCCGAATCATGCAGCAGCGCCTCCAGCTCGTCCTCGGCAAAGCCCAGAAGCGACAGATCGAAATCCTCGGCCAGCAGCCCAGCCACCTCGTCGCGCAGCAGCGCTTCGTCCCAGTCGCCGAGTTCCGTCAGCTTGTTGTCGGCAATCCGGTAGGCCCGGCGCTCGGCCTCGTCGAGATGGCCGAGGCGGATCACCGGCACCTCCGAAAGCCCCAGCTCCGTCGCGGCCAGCACGCGGCCATGACCCGCGATCAACTCGCCATCGTCACCGACCATGCAGGGCACGGTCCAGCCGAAGCGGGCCATGCTGGCGGCGATGCGGGCGACCTGATCGGCCCCGTGCATCTTGGCGTTCCGGGCATAGGGGCGCAGCCGTTCGATCGGCCAGAATTCGATCTGGCGCGGCGCGAAGGTGAGGTCCATGGGGTGGGGTTGTCCTGTGGTTTTCGGTGGCTTCGGGCAGGGTGGACCCCTGTGGATTCCGCCCGGCTGGATTCCGGCCCTGGCTTCCGCGAAGTGGCCTCCGGAATCCATCTCGGAATCCAGCAGGAATCCACCCCTGCGGGATGCTCAAAGCCTTGCTTTATTAACTGAAACGGCGCTCGGGTGGCTCAGGTGGATTCTGCCTGGATTCCCCGGTGAAATCGCCTGACGCTGGCAAACTTCTGCGCTGCGCCCCCCCGAATACGGACGCGGCCCAGGAGGAACCATGGCAAGGGGGTAGGGATGGAGGGTCTGACCGGAAGAGCGCCTGTTCTCCGGGCGCTCGTCTTCGATGTTTGGGTTATGAGTCAACAGGGGCACGAATGTCAAACTGTTTTGTTGCCGATCTGTTCGCGGCTCGACGGGCTCGCCCATGGCTCGCGCCTCGGTATTACCTCCGTCACCTCGATGCTCCGCAGCATGCCGCCCGCGATCAGCCCATCACGCACCCAGCCCAGCGCCAGCCACCAATGTTCGTAGTGGCGACGTGCGGCGGCGATCTGGTCCGGATGCGGCGAGAAGGTCACCGGGCAGGCGCGGAGTTCGACCGTCCGCCACTTGCCGCGCGACAGCACACGGGTCGTGCCCACCGGGATGGTGATCGCGCGTTCGCCGTGCTGATTGCGCTTCATCTCGATTGGCACGCAGCGTGGTACAGCGCCGGGCATCCAATCCGGTGTCATGCCGGCCCGGGCCAGTTCGGCGATGCGGATCGCCATGCGCAAGCCACCGAGTGAGGTTGGCAGTCCGGCGACACAAGCCGCGATGACTTCGGCGTCCTGGTGGGTGGAACTGTCTGGCTTGTACCTTCCGCCATCGATGCGGCAGCCCAGCGCGGCGCGTTGCATCAGCATGTATTCGAGGCCGAAGCCGAGACCTTCGCTGCGTTCGGGGTCGGGCGGCCCGGGCAGTTCCAGCCGGGCCTTCTCCATGCGAAAGGCCCATTCCAGCACCTGCTGGACGCCCAGCGCGCGTTTGGTTCGGGTGCCTGTGGTGCTGCGGTTCGGGAAGCGGGAATGGATGCTCATGCCACGCCCCGTTCTCGCAGCCGCTCGGTCGTGACCAGGCCGCGTTCCAGCATGGCATTGCGCACGGTGTTCGAGATGGCATTGGAGGGCAGATAGCCATCCCCGTTCACCAGCCCGGCATAGAAATCCGCGATCTCGTCCATGCTGGCACGTCGCGCGTCGGCAGGCTTGTTGCCGCGCTTGCTCCGCTTGTCGCCGTCAGCGGGCTTCCTCGCCTCGGCGCTCCGTGCCGCCCGTTCCATGGCCCTGTCCAGTGCTCTCGGGCCGTCCGGCGGATTGGGATGCGTGCTGCGGCTGTCGCGGGCCACCGCGACGATCCGGTCCTCGGTCAGGCCGAGATCGGTAATCCAGCGACGGACATGTTCGCGGGGCGGCCAGCCCTGCCACCAGCCCGGAAGACCGGCGTTGGTGTCAAAACCGAGGGCGTCGAGCAGCGCGCCAAAAAACTCTTCAAATCGATCATCGCGCGCTCGCGAGCCCTCCTCCTCCTTTACTGGTTCCCTTAATGGTTCTCTTACAGGGTTATTCTCCGAATTTCGGAGATGGAACCCGGCCAAATTCGGAGATGGCTTTGGCGATTTTTCGGAGATGGCTCCATCTCCGGAATCCGGACATGGATCGTCGCTGTCATCGCCATCGTCGGGCTCGGAAGCGCAGTCGTCTTCTTCGTCCGACGGATCTGGAAACCGATCTTCGAAGCCGAGGATGTAGCGCGTCGCCTGGCGTCGATGCGTCTGCGGATCGTGACAGCGAACCCGGTGGATCAGCCGCGATTCTTCCAGCGCCCGGAGATGGTCGTTCAGGGATGACACCGACATCTCGCAATCGGCCGCCAATCGCACTTGCGTCGGGAAACAGCCGAAGTCGGGGTTGTGGCGGTCGCAGAGATGCCAGAGCACGATCTTGGTGGCGGGCTTCAGCCCACGCTGGAGGATGGCCCAGTTGGTCGCGTAGTGGCTCATGCGCAGGCCCTCCGTCGCGGGTTTAGCGCTTGGGCGCGCGTCGTGATGCCGTGATCGGCGAGCGCGCCCAGCGCGTCCTCGACGGAGCGGACCAGCGCCCAGCCGAACCCTTGGGCCTTCACCATGTCGCGGAACGCTCTCTGGGCCGGACTGAGGCGGCCGGACGGGCTTTTGACCTCCAGAAACAACACCTGCCCGCCAGTCAGGACGACCAGATCGGCAAAGCCCGGAAACACGCCCATGCCAGTCAGGATCGCCTGGCGCTGCCGTGCGGCCTTGCCACCCGACCCGACCTCATTGGCGGAATGGTGGATGATGGCATCGCGGGGCAGGACGATCCGCAATGTGTGGACAATGGCGCGCTGGATATCGGCCTCGGGTGTTCGACGGGTCATGCGTCACCACCTTTCGCTTTGCGGTTCGATACGGCGATCAGCAGACCGGCAAGGGCCAAGGCCTCGCGGCGTTCCTGATCTTCAGGGCTGTGCGCGGCGATGGCGCGGCAGGCCAGGATGATCAGGCTGTCCGGGTGATGGACGAAATCGGCGACAATGCCCCGGGCCTCAGAGAGGCGCTGGGCGGGCCAGTCCGGCGGGCAGGCAGTATCGGTCGTAGAGCTATGATCGATAGCGGCATCGGGAATCTGGGACATAGCGTTCATTTCCGCCCCCGCGCCTTGCCGGGTTTCGCGTCGGTGACCCGCGGCATTTCCTGCGACTGCAACCAGTCCTGCACCACGCTCATCCGATAGAAAATCTTGCGACCGGCGCGGACACAGGCCGGACCCTTCCGCCGCCGCTCCCAGCGCCCCAGCGTATCGACCGTGAGGCCAAGCTCCTGCGCCAGATCGTAGCGGCTGATCCAGCCGCGCAGCAGGCGCGGTTCAACCGTCGGTTCCGCACTCATGGGTTGTGTCATGCTCTTGCCTCCATCTTGCATCGCCCGGACCGGGCCGCTGACGGGGAGAAGAACAATCACATAAAAAGGCCCGGCAGGGAGGCGGAAGGTGGCGTAACCTCCCGGAGGTTATGCCACCCCATGTTTTGCTGGGTT
>QFNE01000083.1 GCA_003240735.1 Paracoccus denitrificans
GCCGCCTACAAGTACAACGGCAACTCCTACCGCTTCGTGGTCAACGGCCAGTCGGGGCGCGTGCAGGGCGACCGGCCGTGGTCGGCGTGGAAGATCGCCCTCGCCGTCCTCGCCGCCGCGCTGGCCATCGCGGCGCTGCTGTGGCTGGGGCAGGAAAGCGGCTATATCCAGATCGGCACGGCGCCCCTGCAACAGGGCTACGAGATGCCGCCGGGCTACGGCCTGCCGGGCGGGCTGTCCCCCGGCGGCGACTACGTGATCCGCGGCTATTGACCCGCCGTCCGCCGCGCGGTCAGGATCGGCTGCCCGACCCTCACCCCCGCCACCAACCCGCCCACAGGCCGCACCCATGATCCTCTGCACGGGCGAGGCGCTCATCGACCTGATCCCCGGCCCGGACGGCACGATCCTCCCGGTCCCCGGCGGGGCGGTCTGGAACACCGCGCTGGCGCTCGGCCGGCTGGGCGCGCCGGCGGCGTTCCTCTGGCCAATCTCGACCGACGCATTCGGCCCGCGGCTACTCGCCCCGCTGGCCGAGGCGGGTGTGGACACCGCGCGCTGCCCGCGCCCCGACCGCCCCACCACCCGCGCCGAGGTGCGGCTGCAGGACGGCGAGGCCACCTACATCTTCCACGACGAGGGCGACCGACCTGCCGCCGCTGCCGCCCACGCTCGCGGCGCTTTTCATCGGCGGCATCAGCCTTGCCGCCGAGCCGTGCGGGGCGACGGTCGAGACGCTCGCCACCCGCGCTGCCCGCACAGGCGTGCCGGTGATGATCGACCCCAACATACGGCCCGCCTTCATCGCCGACCCGGCAGCCTATCGCGCCCGGCTCGACCGGCTGTTCGGGCTGGCGGCGATCGTCAAGCTTTCGGCCGACGACGCCGGCTGGCTCTGGCCCAGCGCGTCGCCGGACGAGGCCGCGCGTCGCCTCCTCGCCCGCGGCGTGAGGCTGGTGCTGATCACCGCCGGCGCGGCGGGCGCGGTGGGCCACACCCCCACCCTGCGCCGCGCGGCACCGTCCCGCCCCGTCACCGTCGCCGACAGCATCGGTGCGGGCGACAGCTTCAACGCCGGCCTCCTCGACGCGCTCGACCGCGCGGGGGCGCTGCCCCGGCTGGCCGAACTCGACGCCGCCACGCTCGACACCGCGCTGGCGCACGCAAGCCGGGTCGCGGCCGTCACCGTCTCGCGCCCCGGCGCCGATCCGCCCTGGCCGCACGAGCTGGCCTGAGGCCCGCTTCTACTTGGGAAAAATACCCGGCCGACGGTCGGCAACCACGGACCGCCGACCGGGTCGTCGGGCCGGAAAGAAACCTCAGCCGAGCCGCCCCGCGGCCCGGTCGAGCCGCGCCACCGCCTCACCGATCTCGTCGTCGGTGATCGTCAGCGGCGGCAGCAGGCGCAGCACGTTGTCGGCCGCCGGAACGGTCAGCAGATGCTCGGCATAGCCGGCCTTCACCACGTCCGCCGGCGCGACCTTGCACTTGAGGCCCAGCATCAGCCCCTCGCCGCGCACCGCCTCGAACACCTCGGGGTGGGCTGCCACCAGCCCCTCGAGCTTCTGGCGCATCAGCCCGCCCTTGCGCCGCACCTCGGCCAGGAAATCGTCGTCGGCCACGATCTCCATCACCTTCGCGCCGACCGCGCAGGCCAGCGGGTTGCCGCCGTAGGTCGAGCCGTGGGTGCCCGCGACCATCCCCTCGGCCGCCTGCTCG
>QFNE01000006.1 GCA_003240735.1 Paracoccus denitrificans
ACCCCCGGCGTCGGGCGACGTGCTGCAAGGTGCGGCAGCGGACTGTAACTCCGCCGGGGAGACCCATGCCTGGTTCGATTCCAGGGTCGCCCACCATTTCCCCCTTTCCTGATCTGCCGTGGATTTCAACGACATGCCGGATCAGCCTGACGAGCCATCACCCGAAAAGGCGAAACGACAGGCCGAGCGTGCGGCGCGTCAAGCCGCCAATCGTGCAGAGCGTGCCGCAGTTCAGGCGACGCGCAGAGCCGAGAGGGAAGCGGCGCGAAATGCCTCAAACCCTGCTGTTGAGCCTTCGTCGCCACCACCGCCCGACGGCGTGTCACAGCGTTTCAACATCCTGATCGTCGCCCAGGCCGGACGACTGGAGTATCAGGCCGTCCTGTTTGCCGCCTCATTGCGCCAGAACGCGACTGACTTTTCGGGGCGTCTGATCGTGGCCGAGCCTGCCAACGACGGCGCGTGGACCGGTCACCAGACACGGATCAGCGATCCTGTCCGATCGGCACTGACCGAACTGGGTGCCAAGGTAACTCCCTTCGTGGCTGAACACTTCGGCGCGTCCTATCCCTACGGCAACAAGATCGAAGCCCTTGCCTTGCTGCCGCAGGACGAGCCGTTCCTGTTCGTGGACACCGACACGCTGGTGACCGGCCCGCTCGACCGAGTCGCGTTCGATTTCGACAAGCCCGCCGCGTCGATGCGCCGAGAGGCGACATGGCCCGACCCGCCGCTGTACGGTCCGGGCTACACCGATATCTGGCGATCCCTTTATGACCGGTTCGGGCTGGAGTTTAAGTCGTCCCTCGATCTTTCCCAACCTGATGAGCATTGGGAACGGTACCTGTATTTCAACGCAGGCTGGTTCTTCGGGTCCGACCCTGCCGAGTTTGCCGCGCGATTTCTGGCGTGGTCCGTCGAGGTCCGCGATGCACCGGGCGAGGCGTTGGCAGCCCAGTCACTTGATCCGTGGCTTGATCAGGTCGTGCTGCCGCTGGTCATCCACTCGCTTGCCGGGGGGCGACCGGGGCCACAGCTCCCACCCTTGGATAATGGCGCGGCGCTTTGGCATTATCGCAACCTGTCGCTGCTTTACGCAGAGGCCCCCGAGAGTGTCGTCGCGGCGCTGGAACGGGCCGTGGCCGATCCGCGGGCGGCGATCCTTGCCGACTGGTCGCAGGTTCAGCAAATGGTGCTGGATGGACAGGGTCGCGCAAAAGTGCGCCCGCTGTTTGACCGCGCCCGTCTGCCCAGCAGGCAGCAGGCGATCCGCCAGAAGCTGAAATCCGAAGGGCTTTGGCTGACCTGAACTGCAACTGTCGTTGCACGATCGGCCCGGACCATAGTATCGCCACGATAACCAAGCTTGGGGGACCGTCAGATGCGTCGCGCCACGATCAACCGTGAAACTGCCGAAACGCGGATCGACGTCACTGTCGATCTGGATGGAACCGGGGTTTACGACAACCAGACCGGGGTGGGGTTCTTCGACCACATGCTGGATCAGCTGTCCCGCCATTCGCTGATCGACATGACTGTGCGCGCCACTGGCGATCTGCATATCGACGACCACCACACGGTCGAGGATACGGGCATCGCCATTGGTCAGGCGCTGGTCAAGGCGCTGGGGGATAAGCGCGGCATCCGGCGGTATGGCCATTTCGATCTGGCGATGGACGACGCGCTGGTGCGCGTGGCGCTGGATCTGTCAGGGCGTCCGTGGCTGGGATGGAACCTGCCGATTGGCGTCGAAAAGATCGGCTCATTCGACACCGAGCTGGTGCGCGAGTTCTTTCAGGCGCTGTCGACCCATGCCGGGCTGACCCTGCACGTTGATCTGGTCCGGGGCGAGAACGGTCACCACATCGTGGAAGCCGCCTTCAAGGCACTGGCGCGCGCGCTGCGCATGGCGGTCGAACCCGATCCGCGCATGTCCGATGCGCTGCCGACGACCAAAGGCGCGTTGTGACGTGCGCGTCGTCCTGATCGACTATGAAAGCGGTAACCTGCATTCGGCCAGCAAGGCGCTGGCCGTCGCGGGTCGAGAGGTCGGTGCCGAGATCAGCGTCAGTGCAAACCCCGACACGGTGGCGCGGTCTGACCGGATCGTCCTTCCGGGCGACGGTGCATTTCCCGCATGTCGCGCGGCATTCGATGCCCAGTCGGGGCTAGAGGAGGCGCTGCGCGACGCTGTTCTGCATCAGGGCAAGCCGTTTCTGGGCATCTGCGTCGGTATGCAGATGTTGGCCTATACTGGGTTTGAGTATCGCGCGACCCCCGGCCTTGGCTGGATCGGCGGCGAGGTGCAGGCGATCGAGCCGGGGGACGCTTCGCTGAAAGTGCCGCATATGGGCTGGAACGACCTGCGTCTGCATCAGCCGCATCCTGTCTTGGATGGCATCGCCAACGGTGATCACGCCTATTTCGTCCACAGCTGGCAGTATCAGGTCTCCGATCGGTCGCATCTGCTGGCCGACGTTGACTATGGTGGGCCGGTCACTGCTGTGATCGGGCGCGACAACATCATTGGGATGCAGTTTCACCCCGAAAAATCGCAAGCGGTCGGCCTGCGATTGCTTTCAAATTTTCTGCGCTGGTCTCCCTAAGCCACTCGTTGAGTTGGTTTCACCAGCGGGGCGGTCGCCTCATTGATCGTAAAGCGGTCCATCATCGCGCCAAGCTTTTCGACCTGCGCCGAAAGCTCGGCCGCCGCTGTGGCATAACGTTCGGACGTTGACAGGTTCGCCTGATTGACCCCGTCCAGCTGCGCGAGCGATTGCGACACCTCTCTGACGCCTGCGGATTGCTCGGTTGTTGCATGCGCGATGCCGGCGATGTTTTCAACGACCCCGCCCACAGCGGATTGGATATGTTCCAGCGACACGCCCGCATCACGGACCAGTTTGACCCCCGCCTTCACCTCCGCCTCACTTTTCGCGATTAGCTCGGCGATGTTTTGGGATGCATTGGCGGATTGTTGGGCAAGGTTGCGCACCTCGTTGGCGACCACAGCGAATCCGCGCCCCACATCCCCTGCACGCGCAGCCTCAACTGCGGCGTTGATCGACAGCAGGTTCGTCTGAAAGGCAAAACCTTCGATCACGCGGGTAAATTCACCCATCTGTTTAGTGTGTTCGTCGATCCGCTCGATCGCCGAGATCGCTTGAGCGACCACGTCCACGCCGCCCAGCACGACGGCTTGCGCGTTTCGTGCCGCGCTGTCTGCGTCACGTGCGGACTGACTGGTGGTCGCGATGTTGACGGAAATCTGCTCGACCGCGGCGGATGTCTGCTCCAGCTCGGCCGCCTGGCTTTCGCCGCGCCGGGCCAGATCGTTGGCGCCATCAGCGATTTCACCAGCCTCTCGGTTCATGTTTTCGGCGTGGTCGCGAATTTTGGCCACCATCATCGTCATCGATGACAGCATGCCGTTGAATGTATCACGCACCGCGGAAAAATCGCCGTCCAGCTGGGATGCCATCCCGCGGGTCAGATCGCCCGCGGACATGTTGTTCAACGCCTCGACCAGCTCTTCGACCGCCTTACGCCGACGCGTGATGTCGGTCGCATATTTGATGACCCCAATCACACGGCCCGTGTCGTCCGTTAGCGCGTTGTAGGTGCCCGAGATCCAGACCGTTCCGCCATCCTTGCGAATCCGGCGATCCTCAACCTGACGAAAGCCTCCGCTGCTCAGATCGTCCCAGAACTGGCGGTATTCGTGGCTTTCCGCCAGCTCAGCCTGACAGAACAGGCGATGATGCCGCCCGACGATTTCCTCAAGCGTATAGCCCATCGTGGACAGGAAATTTTCGTTCGCCCAGATGATTTCACCCCCCGGCTTGAACTCGATGACGGCTTGCGACCTGTTCATGGCACGCAGGCGCGACGATGCATCGGCGGCGGCAAGGCGGCTGGACGTCACGTCCTGACCCACGAACACACCCGAACTGACCTCTCCCTGTGCGTTACGGACGGGGAACATGCACCCCACCACCCAGAGCGGAGAGCCATCGCGATGGATATGCCGATGGGTCCCCGTCATCTCATTTCCGCGTTTCAGGCCAGTCAGGATGCCTGCGACGGCTGTCCGGTCTTCGCTCGGGTCGCATAGAACCTGCAAGGACTGGCCCAAAATCTCGTCTCGGTGATAGCCGCTGATCGAAAGATAGCTGTCGCTGACAGCAAGGATGTGGCCGTTCATGTCCAACCGCAGGACGCATTGGCTGCGCTCAACCGCAGACAAGACCTGATTGGCTTCGGTGGGCACTAGGCATCTGTCGGACATCGCGCAACTCCTGCAGGGCGTTGGCGCACTAAGCCTTGCCAAGGCTTAAGATCGGGTAACGATGATCAGTCAGTCGAGGGTCGAATGCAGTGCATTTTACGCAATTCCCGCACTGGGCGCTCCGAACCGTTCCTTCATGTTGTTGGTGATCTGGTCGCGTACGCGGCGATACATCTCCAACCGGGATTCGCGCGTTTCGGCCAGGCCAGTCGGGTCCATGATCGGCCAGTATTCCACGTCGACATGCACGGTCCGCGTCAGTTCCTGCGCATGTCGCAGGCTGGCGGGCGACAGGGCGACGATCAGATCAAAGCCGCCAAGATCGTCCCCCCATTCGCGCATTTCCTCAAAGCTGCGGGAGCGGTGGCGGGACAGTTCAACACCGATTTCCGAACAGACAGAGATCGCGAATCCGTCGATTTCCATGTCGTTCATCACGCCCGCCGACTGGACATAGACCTGCCTGCCGTACAGCTTCTTCATGATCCCCTCGGCCATGGGTGAGCGGATGGCGTTGTGATCACAGCAGAACAGGATGGATCCGGGAAGGTGGCCCGCCACAACTACTCCGCGATCAGGGCGCAGATCAGCGTGAACAGCCGGCGCGCGGTGTCGATGTCAATGTCTGCCTTTCCGTCCAGCCGTTCCTGCAGGGTTCGAGCGCCTTCGTTGTGAATGCCCCGGCGGGCCATGTCGATCGCCTCGATCTGGGCCGGGGGCAGGCGTTTAACGGCATCGAAATAGCTTTCGCAGATCTGAAAGTAATCCTTAACGACCTGTCGGAACGGTCCCATCGACAGGTGAAATTCTGCCAGTTTTTCGCCGTCTGCCGACGTCAGATCAAACACCAGACGCCGGTCACGGACTGCCAACAACAAGGCCAAGTCTTGCGCGCTCTCTACAGCAGGCAGAACGAAACTGTTGTCTTCCAGCAGGTCAAAGATGGAGACGCGCCGGTCCTGTTCCAGCTCCGGCGTGGCGGGCGGCATGGCGGAGTCGTCGATATCGATACGGCTAAGTCTGGTCATACACGGTCCCGGCGATTTCGAGACACGATGGCGCGAAAGGAGCAGCTTGGGAAGGGGATCAGTCGCCCTTATTGACCGCTTCCAGACGGGCGGAGACTGAAAGCGCGTGGGCCGACAACCCTTCGGACATGGCAAGCGTCACGGCGGACGGGCCGATTGCGGCAAGGGAGGCGGGCGACAGGCGCGACAAGGTCGTTCGTTTCAGGAAATCCATGACCGATAGCCCGGACGAGAATCGCGCGGATCTGGCGGTCGGCAGGACATGGTTCGGACCGCTGACGTAATCGCCGGCCGCCTCGGGCGACCACGACCCCATGAAGATTGCTCCGGCGTGACGGCAATGCGCGGCAAGCGCCTGCGGGTCGTCGACGCATAGTTCCAGATGCTCGGGTGCGATGCGGTTGGACAGACGCGCGGCTTCGTCCAGATCGCGGGTGACGATGATCGTCCCGTGGTCGCGCCAACTGGCACCTGCAATCGCCGCGCGGGGCAGGGTGGGCAGGATGCGATCGACCGCATTAATGACCAGGGCGGCCAGACCGGCATCGGGGGTGATCAGGATCGACTGCGCATCCGCGTCATGTTCGGCCTGTGCCAACAGATCCAGCGCGATCCAGTCGGGGTTCTGGACCCCGTCCGCAATCACCAGAACTTCGGAGGGCCCGGCGATCATGTCGATACCCACGCGGCCGAACACCAGCCGCTTGGCCGCCGCGACATAGGCGTTGCCGGGCCCCGTGATCTTGTCGACCGCCGCGATCGTGTCGGTCCCGTACGCCAGCGCCGCAATCGCCTGAGCGCCGCCGATGCGGTAGATCTCATCAACGCCCGCCAACTGGCAGGCGAGCAGAACCAGCGGGTTGATCACCCCGTCCGGCGTCGGCACGCAGACGACGAGCCGTTCAACACCCGCCACACGCGCGGGTACCGCGTTCATCAGGACCGAGGACGGGTAGCTCGCCTGTCCACCCGGAACATAAAGCCCCGCCGCCGAAACCGCCGACCAACGCCAGCCCAGTTCGGCCCCCGTCTCATCCGTCCAATAATCGTCGGCCGGCAGTTGCCGTTCGTGATAGGCGCGGATGCGCGCAGCGGCCAGTTCCAGCGCGGCGCGTTCTGCGTCGCTGACTTGCGCGACTGCCGCGGCGATTTCGGCCGGACTGAAGGCCATGGTTTCCGGCGCAAGATCCAGCCGGTCGAACCTGGCGGTCATTTCGATAATGGCGCGATCCCCGCGCAGCCGGACATCGTCGATGATGCCGGCCACCACGTCCGCAACATCGGCGGCATCCTCACGCTTGGCCGACAGCATCCGGCGAAAAGCGGTCTCGAAATCTGGGTTGGCGGTGGTCAACGTCACAGGCATGGGTGGCTTTCAAGGTCAAAGCGGGCGCCGCATCTCGAATTCAGGCACGCCGAGTTCATTAGGAACGGCCGGGGCAGACTGCGCAAAGCCCAGGCGAGCATAAGTTCGCTGGGCCGCGATGTTGCCCTGTCCCACGTTCAGCGCCATTTGGGACAACCCGGCAGCGCGCGCACGCGCCATCAGTTGGTCGAACAGTGCGGACATCAGGCCGCGGCCGCGCGCAGCAGGGCGGGTATAGACCGACAGGACCCATCCGGTGTTGGCGCGCTGGTCGGCTTCCCAACCAGCCACCGCAAGCGGCATCCCGACCGCGTCGCCCGCCGCCCATGTCTCAACCCGCGTCAGACGCTGGGCAAAGAACGACAGGGGCTCGTCGCGCCAGTCGTCGTATCGCGAACCATAGGCGTCAGGTTCAGTCAGCAGTGCCTCAAGTCTGATCTCGCGCCATTCAGCGGCGCGGCTCGGGTCGAGGTGCCAGATCGCGAAAGGCGCGGACATCGTCAGTCGTGGGTGGGCAGTTTGCCCGACACCGCCACGTGGGGGCGCGTCACATCGCGCAAGTCGACCGAAAGGCATTCTGCATCCACTGCAATCGCGCCGTCGCCGGCGAAAGTCAGAACCAGCCGACCGGTGCCGTCGTCGCCGGGCGTCCATGTCAGCCCAAGAAGCGAAAGGACCGTGTCCGCGTCTTTGCGATCGATGC
Source organism: Paracoccus denitrificans (assembly GCA_003240735.1). GTDB lineage: Bacteria > Pseudomonadota > Alphaproteobacteria > Rhodobacterales > Rhodobacteraceae > Paracoccus > Paracoccus denitrificans_A. The sequence continues at coordinate 7,386 of QFNE01000006.1, forward strand.
CGTCGCTTTGCACCCGTAGGGCGTCCGATACTGACAGGACCGACCGGACGCGCTCGAACGGGCGACCCTCTTGTTTTGCGGCGTCGGTGTCTTCCCAGCGAACGCGGGTCACGAGCAGCGACAGCCGCCGACCTTTGGCATCATGGGCGATGTCGGTCATGTTGATGACCGCGTCCTGCACCAGCGCAGACAGGATGTTCAAGTCGTCAGCCGTTTCGGCCCGAAGCGCCAGCGGCAGGCCCGGGTCGCCATCGGCAAAGCGGGCGTCATCGTTGCGGGGTGCGTCACTCATGGGCGGACGGCTCCTTGATGCGTTCGATCTTGGCGCCGATACCACTAAGCTTGCGCACGACCTTTTCATAGCCACGATCAAGGTGATAGACGCGGCTGATTACGGTTTCGCCTTCGGCTGCCAATCCCGCCAGGATCAGGCTGACCGATGCACGCAGGTCGGTTGCCATCACGCGCGCACCTTTCAACTTGTCGACGCCGGTGACGCGCGCGTGGCCGCCATGAACCTCGATCCGCGCGCCCATGCGCGTCAGCTCGGGGGCGTGCATGAACCGGTTTTCGAAGATGGTTTCTTCCAGATCACTGACCCCGTCGGCCGTGCACATCAGTGCCATCATCTGCGCCTGAAGGTCGGTCGGGAAACCGGGGAAGGGCTCGGTCACCACGTCCACGGCGCTGACACGCCCGTTCTTGCGCGACACCGTCAGCCCGCGTTCGTTTTCGGTGACGCTGATCCCTGCCGCGTCCAGCTTTTCACAGAACGAAGCCAGAAGCTCGATCCGACCGCCAAGGCAGGTCACCTCGCCGCCGCAGATGGCAGGGGCGAGCATGTAGGTGCCCAGTTCTATCCGGTCGGTGACAACGGGATGGGTCGCACCGCCCAACCGGTCGACGCCCTGGATCGTGATGGTCGAGGTGCCTTCGCCGTCGATTTGCGCGCCCATCCGGCGCAGACAACGGGCCAGATCGACGATCTCCGGCTCTCGCGCGGCGTTCTTCAGAACTGTCGTTCCCTTGGCCAGCGTCGCGGCCATCAGCGCGTTCTCGGTCGCCCCCACCGAGACGATGGGAAAGTCGATCACGGCTCCTTTGAGCCCGCCGACGGCCTTGGCGTGGATGTATCCGTCGCGCAGATCCAGATCGGCACCCATCTTTTCCAGCGCCATCAGGTGCAGATCGACCGGGCGCGCGCCGATCGCGCAGCCGCCGGGCAGCGACACGACCGCGTGGCCGTCGCGCGCCAGCATCGGACCCAGCACCAGAACCGACGCGCGCATCTTGCGCACGATGTCATAGTCCGCCGTGTGGTTCGTCAGCGCGTGGCTCGACAGTGCCAGAACCTGTCCATCCTGCAGGGATGCAACCTCGGCCCCAAGGGATTGCAGCAGGGCCGTCATCGTGCGTATGTCGGACAGCCGCGGCGCATTGGTCAGCGTCAGCGGCTCTTCGGACAAAAGCGTCGCGGGCATCAGGGTCAGGCAGGCGTTCTTTGCCCCGGCAATGGCGATATCGCCCGAAAGCGGGCCGTTCCCGCGCACCAAAATCTGATCCATCAGTCCTCGCTTTCCCGCGACGTCTCCGGGCGCTCGACCCCGTGCGGCGGTTGTTTTGATTGGTCGTCGGACCCTGCGCCGCTGCCGTCCGTATCCGTATCGCGCGACCGGGCCTGCGCCTTGCGCCGGCCCAGATTCGCACGCAACGCCGCCCGAAGGCGGTCGTCCCTGGACGGTTTGGATGAAGAGCCACGCGTGGTCATGACAGGTTCTCTAGCGACCGCGATGCGGCCCGTCCAGAACGCCTGCAGGGCGAGGGCGGATTTTCGACCAAATCCCTCTTGCGTCCAAAATCATCCCGGTCTATTTGCCCCGGACGCGACCGGAAGGTCCCAGATGCTGTGGTAGCTCAGTGGTAGAGCACACCCTTGGTAAGGGTGAGGTCGAGAGTTCAATCCTCTCTCACAGCACCATCATTCCTTTTTGAAAAAAATGCCCTCATGTATCTCTGGGATGCGTGCCCGAGGTGGTGCCTGCCTGACGGGCGCGAATTGGCTTGCTGGATCAAATACCTATCCGTCCAACGCCATGTCCAGTGCCGCGGTACAATGGACCAAGGTCGTGTCGAACACAGGCACCGACACATTGCCCTGATTGAGCAACATGCCGACTTCTGTGCAGCCGAGAATAAGGCAATCCGCTCCGCGATCGACAAGCCGCCGGGCTATGGCGATATAGGCCAGCTCGCTCTCTTTCGTCACGACGTCGCTGCAAAGTTCATCATAGATGATGCGGTGCGTCTCGGCCCGGTCTGGCGCCTCCGGTATGATCGGCGTGAGGCCCGCCGCTTCCAGCCGTTTTGTGTAGAAGGATTGCTCCATCGTAAAGGCGGTCGCCATGAGGCCGGGAGAGTGGAGGTCTTGCCGCCGAATGCTGGCAGCGGTCGCGTCGGCGATGTGGAGTAAGGGGATGGAGACCCCATCCATCATAATCTCGGCCAGCTTGTGCATCGTATTGGTTGCGAGGACGATGAAATCGGCACCACCGCGTTCAAGGGCTTTGGCCTCATGGTTCAGAATCTCCCCAGCCTCTTCCCACTTTCCAGCCACCTGCAAGGCTTCGATCTTTGCGAAATCAAGGGACCGAATGAGCAGTTCGGGCGAATGAAGCCCGCCCATACGACTCCGCGTCTGGCTGCACAGTTCGCGATAGTAGATTTGTGTCGAGGAAGCGGACATGCCGCCAAGGATTCCGATTGTTTTCACGAGGCTGGTCTCACCGTTCTGGTCTTCGCGGAAATCTAACAGTTGCAACAGCACTATCCTAATGCGCCGTCGCGCAGACTGATAGTGGAAGGGAATTAATGACCGACATTGCCGACCACGACCACACTTAGGTCCGCTGTAATGGCCGAGTCTGGCAGAACACCTTGGCTATTTGGCTATCAGCGCTGCCAGCCGCTCGACATTCCGGCGCAGAAGGTCTTGGTCACTCCGCGCCTCCACATTCAACCTCAGCACAGGCTCGGTGTTCGACGCGCGCAGGTTGAAGCGCCACGTCCCCATATCCAGCGACAACCCGTCGGTGTCGTCGCGGGCCACAGCGTCGGGGGCGTAGGCTTCCTCGATCCGGCGGCGCGCGGCGGTTGGGTTGGGGACGGTGAAGTTGATCTCTCCCGATGACGGGAACATCCGGCGACGTTCGGCGACCAGTTCGGTCAGTGGTTTGCCAGTCCGGCCCATCAGCGCCACGACCATCAGCCACGGAATCATGCCGCTGTCGCAGAACATGAAGTCGCGGAAATAATGGTGGGCGGACATTTCGCCACCATAGACGGCGTCGTGTTCCCGCAAGGCCGCTTTGACAAAAGCATGGCCGGTTCGGGATTGTATGGGCGTTCCGCCGTGGCGCGTGACGATATCGCGGGTGTTCCATATGACGCGGGGGTCGTGGACGATACGGGCCCCCGGCTCGACCATCAGAAAGGCTTCGGCCAGCAGGCCCACGATGTATTCGCCGTCGATGAATGCACCGGTTTCGTCGAAAAAGAAGCAGCGGTCGAAATCGCCGTCCCACGCGATGCCCAGATCGGCGTGATGCGCGCGCACCGCGTCCGCGGTGGCGGGTTGGTTTTCAGGTAACAGCGGGTTTGGGATGCCGTTCGGGAATGTCGGGTCGGGAGCGTGGTTGATGCGGATGAATTGGCATGTCGCACCCCGCGCCGCCATCTGTTTCGCCAGCGCGTCGAAGGTCGGCCCCGCCGCGCCATTGCCCGCATTCACGACGATGCGCAGCGGGGGAAGGGCAGCCACGTCGACAAACGACAGCACCTTGTCGACATAGGCAGCTCGGGCGGCCACGCTTATGTCCACGCGCGAGCCGGGATTGGTGGCTGGGGCGAGGATGGCAGTCTCAGACGCGGCCTTGACCTTGGCGAAGGTCGCGGCGTCAAGCGGCGCTGAACCGCGGCCGACCATCTTCATGCCGTTGTAATCCATCGGGTTGTGCGAGGCCGTGACTTCGATCCCCGCGTCGGCACCGAAATGCGTGACGGCAAAGTACATCTCCTCGGTGCCCGTGAGGCCGAGGTCCAGAACCTCGACACCGTCGGCGATCAGCGCCTCGGCCACAGCGTCGGCCAGTTCGTCGCTGGACGACCGGATGTCGCGGCCCAGCACGACCCGATGCGCATTCAGCGTTGCGGCAAAGCCGTGTGCGATGCGGGTCGCGATATCGGCATCCAGATCGACGCCCAAGCGGCCACGAATATCATAGGCTTTGAAACACGTCAGTTCGGTCATCCCCGCGCGCCCTGACCGCGAGCATAGCGATCTTCGTATCGGACGATGTCGTCTTCGCCCAGATAGGCGCCGGTCTGCACCTCGATCAGGACCATCGGGACCTTGCCGGGATTTTCCATCCGGTGCACCGCGCCCAGCGGAATATAGACCGATTGGTTTTCCGCCAGCAGCTTTGTTTCCTTATCGACGGTCACGCGGGCCGTGCCCTCAACCACGATCCAGTGCTCCGCCCGGTGGTGGTGGCTTTGCAGGCTAAGCGATGCACCGGGGTGCACCACGATGCGTTTGACCTGAAAGCGGGAGCCCAGGACCAGCGTTTCGTACCATCCCCAGGGCCGGTAATCACGGGGCAGCGTTTCCGCCTGACGCGCCCCCTTGGCCTTGAGGATCTCGACCGCCTTCTTGACGTCCTGCGCGCGGTCCTTGGGCGCCACCAGCACGGCGTCGGGCATGGCGACGGCGATGATGTTGTCCAGACCGATCCCGACCAGCACCTGACCTTCAGCTTCGGCGCGCAGCAGCGTGTCGTGGCAGTCGACGGCCTCGGCGGCACCGGCCACGGCAACGCCATTAGCATCGGGGGCCTGCTCCTGCCAGACAGCGTCCCACCCGCCAAGATCGGACCAGCCGCCTGAGAACGGGACGACGGACAGGTTGGGTGCCTTTTCCATCACCGCATAGTCGACCGAAATCGACGGCGCGCGACCGAATGCGGCGGGGTCAAGGCGCAGGAACCCCAGGTCGGGCAGGGCATCGGTCACCGATGCCTCGACGGGCGCAACCACATCCGGCGCAAGGCTGCGGAACGCAGAGACGAGATCGGCGGCGCGGGCCAGGAAGATGCCTGCGTTCCACAGGAACTCGCCCGAGGCCAGCATCTGGGCTGCCTGTGTGGCGTCGGGCTTTTCGACGAACTGTTCCAGATCGACGGCCCGCCCTGATCCGTCCGGGCGGGCGTTCAGCTTGAGGTATCCGTACCCCGTCTCGGCCCGCGTGGGCGTGATCCCGAATGTCACGATCTTGCCTGCGGCGACGGCGGGCAGACCCGCGCTGACCGCACGACGAAAGGCGTCTGCGTTTGGGATGGCGTGGTCCGACGGGGCGATCAGCATGATCGCGTCGGGGTCGGTCGCAAGCAGATGCAGCGCGCCGGCCAGAATTGCGGGGGCCGTGTTCTTGGGCTCGGGCTCGATCAGAATCGCGCCGGGGTCGATGCCGACTTCGGCCAGTTGTTCGGTCACGATGAAGCGGAAATCAGCGCCGGTGATGATCATCGGCGGCGCAAACCCGTCTGCCGCAAACCGCAGCGCAGCCTGTTGGAACAGCGTGGTGTCGCCCAGAATGCGTGCGAACTGCTTGGGATATGATTTGCGCGACAGCGGCCACAACCGCGTGCCGGACCCGCCGCACAGGATGACCGGAGTGACGCGGGCAGATGTCGGCATATCAAATCTTCCTGCAAGGGACGCGGGTCGGACGCACGGGCCGACCCGACCTGTCTAGCCTAAGCCGTCAGACCCCGTCGAGATAGCGGTCGGCATCCAGCGCCGCCTGACAGCCCGATGCCGCGCTGGTCACCGCTTGACGATAGATGTCGTCCTGCACGTCGCCCGCGGCGAACACGCCCGGGATCGAGGTCTGGGTAACATACCCCCCTCGGCCGCCCTTGGTGACGATATAGCCGTCCTGCATCTCCAACTGGCCGGTGAACAGGTCGGTGTTCGGATGGTGGCCGATGGCGATGAACAGACCGTCTAGCGAGATGTCCTGCGCGGTACCGCCGTCGGTGGAGGCCAGCCGCACGCCGGTGACGCCGGACGCATCGCCCAGAACCTCATCCACGGCGGTGTTCCATTTGATGGTTACGCGGCCTTCGTCTGCTTTTTCCAGCAGACGGTCCTGCATGATCTTTTCGCTGCGCAGACGGTCGCGGCGGTGGATCAGTGTCACATGGCTGGCGATGTTGGACAGATACAGCGCTTCTTCGACCGCGGTGTTGCCGCCGCCAACGACGGCGACGGGTTTCCCGCGGAAGAAGAACCCGTCGCAGGTGGCGCAGGCCGACACGCCCCGCCCCATGAACGCCTGTTCAGACGGCAGCCCCAGGTACTTGGCCGAAGCCCCGGTGGCGATGATCAGCGCGTCGCAAGTATAGGTGCCGTTGTCGCCTTCCAGCCGGAACGGGCGTTCGCCCAGATGCGCGGTGTGGATGTGGTCGTATTCGATGCGGGTGTCGAAACGCTCGGCATGGCGCTGGAACCGCTCCATGAGTTCCGGCCCCTGCACCCCGTCAACGTCGGCGGGCCAGTTGTCGACCTCTGTCGTCGTGGTCAGCTGCCCGCCCGAGGTGATGCCGGTGATCAGCATCGGTTTCAGGTTGGCGCGCGCGGCATAGATCGCGGCGGTGTATCCGGCAGGCCCAGACCCGAGGATCAGCAGCCGAGAATGAATTGCGTCCATCACAGTATCCGTATTCAGCGTTTGCCCGCTTGTGCCAGCATCACGCGATCGGCGCCAGCAGCACGGCTTTCCTGATGGATCAATGCGCCCCGCAACCCGATTGCAAGGCCACGCGGGCGTGGTTTGACATTCCCCCGCCCCCGCGATGAGTGTCGCCCCGGTGTTACAATTGCCCGATAGGCGCAGCAGATGGCCGAGATTCGCTTTCAGAACCTGACCCGCCAGTTCGGGCCGACCCGCGCGGTGGATGACCAGACCGCGCGATTTGGGTCGGGACGGTTCGTCGCGCTGCTGGGGCCATCGGGGTGCGGCAAGACGACGCTTCTGCGGCTGATCGCGGGGCTGGAGCGTCCGGACGCGGGTCAGTTGTGGCTGGGCGACGATCTGGTCGCAGGGCCGCGGACGCATGTCGGGCCGGAACGGCGCAATCTGGGGATGGTTTTCCAATCATACGCGCTGTGGCCGCACATGTCGGTCGCCGGGAATATCGGGTTCGGGCTGAACCGCCTGTCCCGCGCGCTAAGGTCGGAACGCGTGGCAAGCGCGCTGTCGCTGGTCGGGCTCGGGCATCTGGGGGCACGCAAACCGCATGAGCTGTCGGGTGGCCAGCGCCAGCGCGTCGCACTGGCCCGCAGTCTGGCCGCGCGCCCGCGTATTCTGTTGCTGGATGAGCCTTTGGCCAATCTGGACGCGCATCTGCGCCAGTCGATGCTGGCTGAATTCCGCCGCATCCACGCGGCAACCGGCACCACCATGGTCTTCGTGACCCACGACCAGAATGAGGCGCTGGCAGTGGCCGACACCGTTGGCGTGATGGACCGGGGGCGGTTGGAACAGCTCGGCTCGCCGCAAGAACTGTTCGACCGCCCGGCATCGGCAATGGTCGCGCGGTTCATCGGCCATGGCACCACGCTGCCTGTCACCATCGACGCCGCACGCTATGGCCGTGCGAGCTTTCATATCGGCGCGCGCGAAATGACCTTGCCGGGGCAGGTGGCGCCGGGGCCGGCGTGGCTGTGCCTGCATGCGCGCGATCTGTCCCATGACCCGGCCGGCCTGCCTGCATGGGTCAGCGCAACCCGGTATGAAGACGGTTATCACGTGGCCGAGGTGCTGCTGGACGACCTGCCCGAGGCGGGACCGCTGTCCCTGCGCCTGACCCGCCGCGCGCAGGTGGGCGACCCGATCAACATCGCGATTCGCAGCGGCTGGTTGCTGCCCCGTGAAGGCAGCCCCGTGCCTGAGCTTTCACCCGCGCCCCGTCAGGCCGTCAGTGTCTGATCGCGGCAGTTGATTTGAAAACTGTCAAGAATCTGTCAGACGAATGACTTATCAGGACGCCGAGTCATTCATTTTGCGGAAAGCACCCCGATGAAACCGATCCTTTACGCGACCGCGGCGCTGATGGCGCTGACTGGTCCGGCGCTGGCGCAGCCGTCCGGCAAGCTGACCGTCTATACCTCGCAGCCGCAGGACCAGATGGCCAAGGTGGCCGAGGCGTTCAACAAGGACTATCCCGACGTGCAGGTCGAGATTTTCCGGTCGGGCACCACCGAACTGATGTCCAAACTTCAGGCCGAATTCACCGCAGGCGCGACCCCCGCCGACGTTCTGCTGATCGCCGATTCGGTCGCGATGACGCAGATGAAGGACGCGGATCGTCTTGAGCCTTATGCCGACGCGCCGGTGGCCGATATCCCGGCCGAACTGGTCGATCCCGACAAGACCTTCTTCGGCACCAAGCTGCTGACGACGGGCATCGTCTACAACACCTCGATGGTCAGCACGGCGCCGACGTCGTGGGACGATCTGAAGGCGCCCGACGCGGCGAAATCGACGATCATGCCCAGCCCGCTTTACTCCGGCGCGGCCGTGATCCACGTCGGCACGATGGTCCAGCAGCCGCAATTCGGCTGGGACTACTTCGACGCGCTGGCCAAGAACGGCGCCGTTGCCGGGCAAGGCAACGGGACGGTGATCGAAGCGGTGGCGCGGGGCGAGAAGGCCTATGGCGTGATCGTCGAATACATGGCGATGAACGCCAAGAAAGCTGGCTCTCCGGTTGACTTCGTCTGGCCGAAAGACGGTGTGACGACGATCACCCAGCCGGTCGCCATCGTCAAAGGCACCGACAACCTTGAAGCGGCCAAGGCGTTCGTGGACTGGCAATTGGGCAAAGCCGCGCAGGAACAATCGGTCGAGCAGGGCTATTTCCCGATCATCAAGGGCATGGCTGCGCCGGAAGGATATCCCGACGCCGCCACGCTGACGATCATGCCGCAGGACCTGAAAAAGCTGCTGGCAGACGACCAGGACAACAAGGAACATTTCGCTGACCTCTTCGGCGGCTAAGACGACGACCGCCACATCTGTGTGGCGCGACCGGCTGGGGGTTGGCGATCTGGCGATCGTCGCCCTTTTGGCTGTCGTGATCTTTGCGACTGCGCTGTGGCCACTGTTGCGGCTGTTCGCGTTGGCTTTTGCGCCGGGCGCGGACGGCCAACCGCTTGGTTTGCTGCGCGACAGTCTGGGCAACGCAGCGTTCCAACGCGCGTTCTGGAACACGGTCTGGGTCTCGGGCGGGTCGGTCGTCATCTCGACGGTGCTGGGCGTGGTGCTGGCGCTGGCAACCGGCCTGATGCGACTGCCCGGTCGCGCGGCGCTGAGCTTTCTGGCGCTCTCGCCGCTGCTTATCCCATCCCAGATCATGGCTCTGGCGTGGATCGAGCTGATGGGCAGCGGCTCGCCTATCCTTGGCCCGCTTGGCCTTGCCCCGGCACAGGGGCAGCCGAACCCGCTCTACTCCGGTGCGGGGATCGCGTGGCTGATGGGAATCGAGCATATGCCGCTGGTCTTCATCGCCGTTCGCGCGCGATTGGCGACCATTCCCGTTGATCTGGTCGAGGCTGCGCAGGTTGGCGGTGCAGGCCCCGCGCGCATCACCGGTCGCGTGATCCTGCCGCTGGCGCTGCCGTCCGCGGCGGCCGGGGCAGTGCTGGCGTTTGCGGCGGCGGTTGGAAACTTCGGCGTCCCGGCGTTGCTGGGTATTCCGGGGCGGTTCCCGATGCTGACGACGCTGATCTACCAACGGCTGAACGGATTTGGACCCGGAGTGATCGGTCGCGTCGCGGGAATGGCGCTGGTCCTAGTGGCGCTGGCGCTGGCCGCGTTGGCGCTGCGCTGGCTGGTCCTGCGCCTGACGGCAGTGCCGGTCCCCGCTGGCCGCCCGTTTCGCGGCTTTGCGGCTGGCTGGCGCGCAGGGCTGGTTGCGGGACCGGTGTGGTTCCTGATGGTCGGGCTGGCGATCCTGCCGATGGCGGCGCTGGTCGCGACATCCATGGTGCCGGCGCTGGGTGTGCGCCTGTCGTGGGAAACGCTGTCATTTCAGAACTTTACAGCAGCATTGCAAAGCGCATCGATCCGGCGTGCCTTTGCCAATTCGTTCATGCTGGCGGCGGGCGCGGCCGCCATCGGAGTGCTGGTCGCGATCCCGCTGGCGTGGCTGGGTCAGACCGCGCGCAGCAGCCCCGCGCGGGTTCTGTCGTGGCTGTCGGAAACCGCTTATGTCGTGCCGGGAACCGTGCTCGCGCTGGCGATGATCCTTGTTTATCTGCCGCCTCTGCCGGGGTTGGGATGGTCGATCTATGGCACCGGCGCAATTTTGCTAGTGGCCTATGTGGGGCGCTTCCTGCCCATGGTTCTGCGACCGGTCGAGGCGGTGTTTTCCGCCGACGATCCCTCGCTTGACGAAGCGGCGCGGATTCATGCGGTGCGGCCTTGGCGGCGGATGGTCTTCATCGCTGCGCCGAACGCGTTGCCTGCGGCGATCGCGGGTGCGGTGGTGATCTTCATGACGGCGATCAATGAACTGACGCTGTCCGCGCTGCTTTGGTCTGCGGGTCACGAAACCATCGGCGTGCAGATCTTCTCGCTGCAGTACGAAGGAAACTCGACCGGTGCTGCGGCGGTGTCAGTGCTCGCGCTGCTGGCGGTTGCGGTCACAGTGCTGATCGCAGACAGGGCCGGTCGTCGGCTCCCGCCGGGCACATTGCCGTGGCGGGTGGACTGACCGCATCCGTCAGGCCGGCAGCCAGTCGTGGGCCAGCGGCGGCAGGTCGGCAAAGCTTTCCAGCACATGATCGGGGCGCAGTCGGTTGATGCCTGCGCCTTCCGGGCCGAAGCCGACCAGCGCCACCCGGACGCCGGCGGCTCGTGCGGTTTTCAGGTCGGTTTCAGTATCCCCGATCAGAAAAGACCGCTCGACCGAACCGCCGACGCGGGCAACGGTCGTTCGATAGGCGACCGGGTCAGGCTTGCGCACAGACAGCGTGTCCGCGCCGATCAGGGCTTTGAACCGGGTGCCGATCGCCAGCTCCTCCAGCAAAGAATGCGCCAGCGCCTCGGGCTTGTTGGTGCAGACGGTCAAGGTGAAACCGGCATCCTCCAGCGCGTCCAAGGCCGGGATGACGCCGTCGTATAGCCGCGTGTGACGGGCGATGTTGCGGCCATAGAAGTCCAGCAAACGATGGAAATCCACATCCTCGGCATCATTGGGCAGCAGCATGTCACCTGCCATGCGCCCGTATCCCGCACGCAGCATCGCGCGTCCGCCGTGAAACGCGATCCCTGCGTCGGCGGTCGGGTCCAGCAGCGTGCCCAACCCCCGGCTTTCAAAGCAGTCGTTGGCGGCGGCAATCAGGTCGGCGGCGGTATCTGCAAGCGTCCCGTCCAAGTCGAAAACAACGGTGCCGCGCATTCTGTAACCTTTCGATAAAACCTGTGAAGCCTGGCCACCTTGCCGGGACTGGCCGCGCCTATGTAGAAGCCTTGAGAAGAATAATGAACAGGCAGACAAATGACAGAGCGGGAAACGGCAGTGATCGTGCTGGCCGCAGGGCAGGGCAGCCGGATGCAATCGGACCTGCCGAAAGTGCTGCATAAGCTGGGCGGGGTGCCGCTGGTCGGTCACGTGCTGTCCACGGTCGGTCCGATTGAACCTGCGCGCAAGGTGGTCGTCGTCGGTCACGGTGCGGAGCAGGTCAAACGCGCCGTGGAAAAGCTTGACCCGGACGCGCAGATCGCCGTGCAGGCCGAACAGCTGGGCACCGGACACGCCGTGGCGCAGGCCCTGCCGTTGCTGGGTGGGTTTCAGGGGCGCGTGGTCGTCCTTTACGGTGACACGCCGTTCACGTCGCTCGAGACGCTGGAAACGCTGTTGGCACATCCCGCGGATGTCGTCGTCCTTGGCTTCAAGGCGCAGGATCCCGGTCGGTATGGGCGTCTGGTCGTCGAGGGCGACAATCTGCTGCGCATCGTGGAATACAAGGATGCGGACGACGCGACGCGCGCCATTGACCTTTGCAATTCCGGCGTTCTGGCCGCAGACGCGTCGGTCCTGCGCGACCTCGTTTCGCGGCTGGGCAATGACAACGCGGCAGCGGAGTACTACCTAACCGATGTGCCGGAACTGGCGCGGGCCGAAGGCCTGACCGCCGCAGTCGTCACCTGCGACGAGGCCGAAACCCTTGGCATCAACACCCGGGCCGAGCTTGCCGCGGCAGAGGCCGGGTTTCAGGCCCGCAAACGCGCGGCGGCGCTGGATGACGGGGTCACACTCAGCGATCCGGACACGGTGTGGTTCGCGCTGGACACGACGATCGGGCGCGACGCGGTGATCGGACAGAATGTCGTCTTCGGTCCCGGCGTCACGGTCGAGAGCGGGGCCGAAATCCTGCCGTTCTGTCATCTGGAGGGCTGTCATGTCAGCGCCGGTGCCACGGTCGGCCCATTTGCGCGCCTGCGTCCCGGGGCCGAACTGGGCGGCGATGTGCATGTCGGCAACTTCGTCGAAATCAAGAACTCGGTTCTGGACGAAGGCGTCAAGGTCGGTCACCTGACCTATCTTGGCGACACCCATGTGGGTGAGCGCACGAACATCGGTGCCGGCACCGTGACCTGCAATTATGACGGCGTCGGAAAGCACCGGACCGAGATCGGAGCCGATGCCTTCATCGGCAGCGGCAGCATGCTGGTCGCCCCGGTCAAGGTCGGCGCGCGGGCCATGACGGCTGCAGGGTCGACGATCACCCGGGACGTGGACGCAGATGCGCTGGCCATCGGTCGCGCCCAACAGGTATCCAAGCCGGGTCTCGCCACCCGTTTGATGGAGGCGCTGCGCGCCCGCAAGGAGAAGCGCTGACATGTGCGGTATCGTCGGAATTCTTGGAAACAACCAATGCGGCCCTCAGCTGGTCGAGGCTCTGAAGCGGCTGGAATACCGTGGCTATGACAGCGCGGGGATTGCCACCATCGACGACGCCGGCCATCTGGATCGCCGCCGTGCGGTCGGCAAGCTGGTGAACCTGTCGGATGCGCTGGTGCTGCATCCCTTGGAAGGGCGCGCCGGCATTGGTCACACGCGCTGGGCCACCCATGGTGCCGCGACCGAGACGAACGCCCACCCGCACCGGTTCGGCAAGGTGGCTGTCGTTCACAACGGCATCATCGAAAACTTCCGGGCGCTGCGGGCCGACTTGGCTGATCTGGGCATCCAGACCCAGACGGACACCGATACGGAAACCGTGGCGCTTCTGACCGGGCATTATGTCGATCAGGGCCATACCCCGCTTGAGGCGGTGCGTCTGACCTTGGCAAAGCTGCACGGTGCGTTCGCGCTGGCTTTCCTGTTCGATGGTCACCCCGATCTGCTGATCGGCGCGCGCAAAGGCAGTCCCTTGGCCGTTGGTCGGGGCGAGGGTGAGAACTTCCTTGGCTCTGACGCCATCGCGCTGGCCCCGTTCACCGACAAGGTCATCTATCTAGAGGACGGCGACCACGTCGTGCTGACACGCACAAGCTGTGACATCTATGACCTGAACGACCATCAGGTTTTCCGCGAGACGCGCCACATCGACGTCGGCGCGACAGCAGTGGACAAGGGCGGCTATCGCCACTTCATGGCCAAGGAGATCGCGCAGCAGCCGACCGTGCTGGCCGATGCGCTGTCCCATTATATCAAAGACGGCCACATCATGCTGCCCGAGGCGGTGGATTTCACCGGGGTTGATCGCCTGACGCTGGTGGGTTGTGGCACGGCATATTACGCGGCACTGACGGCCAAATACTGGTTCGAGCGGTTGGCCGGACTGGCGTGCGACGTCGATATCGCATCCGAATTCCGCTATCGCGAACCGCCGCTGTCCGAAAACAGCTGGGCAATGTTCGTGAGCCAGTCGGGCGAGACGGCCGACACACTGGCCGCGCTGCATTACTGCAAAGGCAAGGTCGCCAAGACCGTGGGCGTCGTGAACGTCGGAACATCGGCCATCGCACGCGAAACCGACATCGCGCTACCGATCCTTGCGGGAATCGAGGTCGGCGTGGCGTCGACCAAGGCGTTCACGTGCCAACTGGTTGTGCTCGCCCTGCTGGCGCTGAAGGCGGCGTCCGATCGTGGTCGTCTGACCGACGACGAACTGAACCGTCATATCCGGCAACTGACCGAACTCCCGGCTCTTGTCAGTCAGGTGGTAGCCGAAAGCAGCGACTGTAAAGACGTTGCAGCGCAGTTGGTCGGGGCTCAGGATATCCTGTTCCTGGGGCGGGGCGCGGTTTATCCGATCGCGCTGGAAGGCGCGCTGAAGATGAAGGAGCTCAGCTATATCCACGCTGAAGGCTATGCCTCGGGTGAGCTGAAGCATGGACCCATCGCGCTGATCGACCGCAATGTGCCGGTCGTGGTGCTGGCCCCCCGTGACGATCTTTTCGACAAGACCATCAGCAACATGCAGGAAGTCATGGCGCGTCACGGGCAGGTCGTCTTGGTGTCCGACAGCGAAGGCATCGCGGCCGCTGGTGAGGGCGTTCACGCCACCCTGACGATGCCGCCCAGCACGGGGATCTTCGACGCGATCCTTTATGCGATCCCAATGCAATATCTGGCGTATCACACCGCTGTCGCCAAAGGCACCGATGTGGACCAGCCGCGCAATCTGGCGAAATCCGTCACGGTCGAATGACGATCTGACGCGCTTGCTGCTGCCCACAGCCCGGGGCGTGGTCGGCAGCAGTTTCCCGGATCAGGCCAAGGGAACGCGTTGCCCTGCCGTCAGTTACTGGACAGGCGCGTCGGTCTGATGCGCCAAGAGATAAGCGGGGGACGATGGCTTACGAAGATCTGCGTTTCGGTCTGGACACGTTTGGGGACGTCACCGTTGACGGCGTTGGTCAGAACGTCCCCTATGATGCCGTCCTGCGCAATATCGTCGCCCAAGGCGAACTGGCGGATGAGCTGAGCATTGACGCATTCGGCGTCGGTGAACACCACCGGGACGACTTCGCCGTGTCCGCGCCCGACATGGTGCTGGCTGCCATCGCCGCGCGGACTGAAAGGATTATACTGGGCAGCGCGGTCACGGTTCTCAGCTCGGACGATCCGATCCGCGTCTACGAACGGTTCGCCACGCTGGACGGGCTGTCGGGTGGCCGGGCCGAAGTCACGTTGGGCCGCGGATCATTCACCGAATCCTTCCCGCTATTCGGGTTTGACCTGAAGGACTATGAGCGGCTGTTCAGCGAAAAACTCGACCTTTTCGCCCAGCTGCGGGGCGAAGGGCCGGTGGCGTGGTCCGGGTCATTCCGGCCGCCGCTGGCGCGGACAGAGGTGTTTCCGAAGTCTGTCGATGGGGGCTTTCCGGTCTGGGTCGGCGTCGGAGGGTCGCCGGAATCAGTTGTGCGCGCCGCACAGTATGGGTTTGGCCTCATGCTCGCGATCATCGGCGGCGATCCGGGACGGTTCCGCCCCTATGTCGACCTGTTCCATCGCGCCTTGACCGAAATGAATATCCCGACACAGCCCATTGGTGTCCATGCCCCGGGCTTTGTCGCCGACACGGACGAGGACGCGCGCGAGCTGCTCTATCCGCACTTCAAACACTCTCGCGACAGGATCGGGCGGGATCGGGGATGGGGGCCGGTGACGGAAGGCCAGTTCGTCAGCGAGATCGACCATGGCGCGATGCATGTCGGCAGCCCCGAAACCGTGGCGCAGAAAATTGCCGCGACTGTGCGCACGCTGGGGCTGGAGCGGTTTGACCTCAAATACGCGCACGGCACGATGCCGCATGAGCAGTTGATGCACACAATCGAGCTTTACGGCACCAAGGTCATCCCCCGTGTCCGTGAGATTCTGGACGCTGAACCAAGCGGAGCTGCGTAATGACCGATGACGTGGGTGGCCAGATCGAAGAGGCTGACGTCGCCCTGTCCGTTGAGGCAGGCAAATGGCGCGATCACCCTGTGGTCGAAACACTGGGCTTCATCAGCGAGGTGTCGGATCAGCCGCCTGCCTTTACGCTTGCGGGCCTCTCCACCGTGGCGGGCATCGCGCTGGGCCGACCAAGGCTGGCTGCCGGTGGGGCGCGGGCGCTGGCCTCGCTGATGCTGGCCACGTTCGTCAAAGGTCAGATCAAGAAGACCGTGGTGCGCACCCGGCCCTACAAGCTGCTGGAGGAGGGTGAGTATGAAACCGGCGTGGGCGGGCCTAACCATCCCGACTACAATTCGTTCCCGTCAGGGCACACGGCAGATGCGTTTGCCGCTGCTACGGCGGTCGCGCGTGTCGCGCCTGATCACCGCGGCAGTCTGATGGCCGCTGCGGGATTCCTTGGGCTGATTCAGGTGCCGCGCGCCAAGCATCATCTGGCGGACGTGGTCGCGGGCGCCCTTGTCGGGATCGCGGCTGAGGCTGTCATCAATGCGGCAGTCGAAGTGGCTCAGGGTGTTGCCGCGCGGGCGGCAGAGCGGGCGAAGGAGCGCGAGTGAATCGCGCGCCTTCGCCGGCCGACCGATTAGCTGCGGAAGACTTCGACGTTCGGCAGGTCAGTCAGGCTGACGCCAAGCGCCTGCATCGCCGAGATCGACATCAGCGACCCTGCAGTCGCAGCGCCGCCAAGCGGAAGCAGTTGCACGTTGACCGACTTGCCCGTCGCCTGATTGACGACGCGGCCCTTGCCGGGCGCGGTCACAAGCGGTGTACGCAGCCAAAGCCCGGGTTGAGAGGCATCGCCCAGCGATGCGACAGTCGTGCCCAGACGCCCGGGTTTCGCAGCTTGCGACGCGTCGTTGACGACAACACGGTTGCCGTCGATCGTCGGCGTTGGCTTGGGATTGTCCTTGTTGGCCACGACGACCGGCGTTTCGGTCGGCGCGGCGGTCGGCGTCATCGCGGCCTCGTCACAGGCAGCCAGTGCCAACACGGGCAGGATCAGGGCAAAACGGGAAATCGACATATCTGGCTCTCACTATGGAATGGCTGGACCCTACTGCCGGGGGCGGGTCGGATGCAAAGCGAATTCCCGCTGCTTGTGCGTCTGGAGGCGGGGGCATATCTACCCTGAATGCGTGATCCAGCCCCGACCCCCTTGATCGACCCCTTTGCGCGTCCGATCAGTTACCTGCGCGTCTCAGTCACCGACCGCTGTGATTTCCGCTGCACCTACTGCATGGCCGAGCACATGCAGTTCCTGCCCAAGGTCGAACTGTTGACGCTGGAGGAGCTGGACCGCCTGTGTTCGACGTTTGTCGGCCTTGGCGTACGCAAGCTGCGCGTCACGGGTGGTGAGCCGCTGGTTCGGCGCGGGATCATGGGCTTTTTCCAGAACATGTCGCGCCATCTGGGCAACGGTCTGGACGAACTGACGCTGACCACCAACGGCAGCCAGCTGTCGCGATTCGCAGCCGATCTGGCCGCCTGCGGTGTGCGTCGGGTGAATGTGTCGCTGGACACGCTTGACCACGACAAGTTCGCGGCCATCACCCGCTGGGGCCGCCTGCCGCAGGTCATGGATGGGATCAAGGCGGCGCAGGACGCCGGTCTGCGCGTCAAGATCAACACCGTCGCGCTCAAGGGCTTTAACGAAAGCGAGCTTTTCGATCTTGTCGGGTGGTGTGCGTCCGAAGGGCACGATCTAACCTTCATCGAGGTCATGCCGATGGGTGATCTGGGTGAAGAGGATCGGCTGGATCAATACTGGCCCTTGGCTGACCTGCGCACGCGCTTGGCCCAACGCTTTACCCTGACGCCGCTGGCCGAACGCACGGGCGGGCCGGCACGGTATTTTAAGCTGAACGAGACCGGGCAGAAGATCGGGTTCATCACGCCGCTGACCCACAATTTCTGCGAAAGCTGCAACCGCGTGCGGCTGACCTGCACCGGCGAATTGTTCATGTGTCTGGGCCAGGAGGACCGGGCTGATCTGCGCGCACCCTTGCGCGCCGGCCCGGATGATGCACCTGTGGCGGCAGCCATTCGGGCGGCCATCGCGCGCAAGCCCAAGGGCCATGACTTTGATTATTCACGCGGAGTGGGCGGGCAGATGTCCCGCCACATGAGCCACACGGGCGGTTGAGTTTATGACATTGATGGAATGGGTGCCCCTGATCGCCGCGCTGCTGGTGGCCGGGGCATTTGCGGGTGTGCTGTCGGGCCTTCTGGGCGTCGGCGGCGGCGTCGTGCTGGTCCCGGCTTTCGTGGCGATTTTCACTGCGGCCGGGTATCATTCGGATCAGCTGATGCAGATGTGTCTGGCAACGTCCCTTGGGACGATGATCATCACCTCGTCACGCTCGGTCATGGCACACAACCGGCGCGGTGCGGTGGATTGGAGCATTCTAAGGACGTGGGCGCCGTGGCTGGTCATCGGCGCGGTCCTGGGCGCCCTGCTTGTGTCGCACCTGCGCACCGCGACCTTGCAGGCGATTTTCGCGGTTCTGGTGTTTGCCATCGCCCTGTGGATGGGGTTTTCGCGCCAGCACTGGCGTTTGGCCGATCATCTGCCGGGTGGTTTGTGGCGATGGACCATGGGGACCGTGGTGGGATTCCTGTCGGTCCTGCTGGGGATCGGCGGCGGGTCGTTCGCCGTCCCGCTGATGACGCTGCACAACATCCCGATCCACCGTGCCGTGGCGACAGCATCGGGCTTTGGCGTGGTCCTTGCGATCCCGTCGGTGCTGATCTTCCTGCTGACGCCGGTAACGAACGCGCCGCCCGGCACGGTCGGGTCGATCAACCTGATTGTTCTGGTGCTGGTCACAGCCGTTTCGACGATCACCGCGCCTTATGGGGCAAGCCTTGCCCACAAGACAGACGCCGGGCGACTGAAGCGGATTTTCGCGATCTTCCTCGCGCTGGTTGCGCTGAACATGCTGTATAAAGTGCTCGCTTAAGGCGGGAACCCAGATGTGCAATCTTTACAGTCAGACGCGGTCCGTCGATGAAATCCGCCGCCTGTTTAGCCAGCTGCCGTTCCTGAATGCCGCTGGCAACCTTGAAGCGGGCGACATCTATCCCGATCAGCTCGCCCCGATCGTCCGCAACGCCGGCGACGGGGTTGAGCTTGTCCGCGCAAGATGGGGCATGCCGTCGCCCCCATCGGTCCTGAAGACTGCGCGCGATCCGGGCGTGACGAATGTGCGCAACGTGGCCTCTCCGCACTGGCGCCGGTGGCTGGGTCCTGCAAACCGCTGTCTGGTGCCCCTGACCATGTTCGCCGAGCCGCGCGGCAAGGGTCTGGGCAACCAATGGTTCACCGCCACCGACGATCGCCCGATGTTTTTTGCCGGGATCGAGACGCGGGGCTGGCGGTCCGTCCGCAAGGTCAAGGACGGTGAGACCACGGACGATCTGTTCGCCTTTCTCACTACCGAGCCGAATGCCGCGGTGCAGTCCGTCCACCCCAAGGCCATGCCGGTAATCCTGACCGATCCTGACGACTGGGTCACATGGCTGACTGCGCCCGCGCAGCAGGCCATGGCGTTGCAGCGCCCGTTGCCCGACGGCGCGTTGGAGCTGATCGACCCGACTGATGTGTGATTGGAGCGGGTGAAGGGAATCGAACCCTCGTCGTAAGCTTGGGAAGCTTCTGCTCTGCCATTGAGCTACACCCGCACGCGGACTTCGCTAACCTGCGCCGCGCGGTGCGTCAAGCGCTCACAGCAAGCCCATGTTGGCCAATTCGCGGGCCAGATGCGGGGGCAGGGTGCTTTCCCCGGCACGGCTGGCCGCGATGTCCGGGGGCGCGTCGGTCTCCGCAAGATAGCGCCAACCCTGAAACGGGCGGCGGGGCACTGCGGCGACTCGCACCAGCTCCGGCGACAGGATCAGCGCGCACCGCGAAATGTTGTCGTCGCCCTTGCGCTCTTCCAGCGCGATCAGGGTCTGGCGCGCCAGCATCGTTCCCTTGAAGACCCAGTAGATCGAGCCACCCGGCAGTAGCTCTGCCTCTCGCCGGGGCCACATGCGGGTGACGTGTTCGCGGGGGGCGTCGCCGAAGCGTTGTCGCTGCCACGCTTCCAGCGCGTCGGGGTCGGGGGCACCCACGCACAGTTTCATCAGGTGCAATTGCGTCGTCATGGCGGGGATATAGGCGCAGTCCGGTATGGTTAACAGATGGCGGTGCTTGCGTGGCGGTGTTTATGCGCCTAGCGGTGCGGCGAAAGGATTCCCCCATGTCCCAAACAGACGCCACCGGCGCGCGCCGGCTGAAGCAGCCAGAGCTGATCGCCATGCTGGCTGCGGTCTTTGCCACCGTCGCCTTTTCGATCGACGCCATGCTGCCGGCGCTGCCCCAGATCGCGGCAGAATTGACGCCGACGGACGTGAACCGTGCGCAGTTGATCCTGACCGTCTTCACCGCTGGCATGGGGATCGGGACGCTGTTCACCGGGCCGATTTCCGACGCGATCGGGCGCAAGCCGACGATTTTGTTCGGGTTTGGCATCTATCTGCTGGCCGCCATCGGCGCTGCGTTCGCCCAGTCGCTGGAGATGCTGCTGTTTGCGCGTTTCGTCCAGGGGCTGGGCGCCGCCGCGCCGCGCGTGGTCGGCACCGCCCTGATCCGCGACATGTATCAGGGCCGCGACATGGCGCGCATTACCAGTTTCGTGATGATGGTCTTCATGATCGTCCCGGCCTTGGCGCCGTCCATCGGACAGGGCTTCATCTATTTCCTGGGATGGCGCGGTGTGTTCCTTGCATTCGTCCTGTTCGGTCTGATCAGCGTCACATGGTTCAGCGTGCGCCAGCCCGAAACCCTGCCGATCCAGCGCCGCCGCCCCCTTAACCCACGGCTGCTGTGGTCGGGTATCAAGGAAGTCTTGTCTGACCGAGAGATCGTTCTGTACACGTTGACGCTCGCGTTGGGTTTCGGGCAGATGTTCGGGTTGCTATCGTCAGCCCAACAGTTGTTCGGCGAGGCGTATGGCAAGGGCGACAACTTCCCGCGCTGGTTTGCGCTGCTGGCAATTCTGTCGGCCTGCGGGATGTTTCTGAATTCGCGCCTGGTCATGACCGTCGGCATGCGCCGGATCGCACGCGGCGCTTATGTCATGCAGATCTGCATGTCGGCGATCTTTCTGACCTTGTTACTGACGGGCGTGCTGCCTGCCGCCCTCAGTTTCCCGGTGTTCTTCATCTGGGCGGTCAGCGTCTTCATGATGGCCGGCCTGACGTTCGGAAACCTGAACGCGCTGGCGATGCAGCGGAAGGGCCACATCGCGGGCATGACCGCGTCGGTCGTGTCGGCGTTTTCGACGGTTGCGGCGGTTTGCATCGCCGCACCCGTCGGGCTTGCCTATAACGGCACAGCTGTCCCCGTCGCGATTTCGACGCTGGTCTGTTCGACTGTCGCCTGCATCATCCTGAGCTTTCTGATGAACCCGCACGAAGATCAGGCGGGCGGGCACTGAAACTGGGGCAGGGGCGGTTGACTCGGCCCCAACCCTGCTTATAAGCGCCAACTTCATTGGTGTTGGTGGACCCCGCAAGGGGAACCCTGTCGCCCAGATGCTGCAAGGCCTTTGGGAAAGGACAACGCCCTTCACATTGAACGAAGGAGATCAGCCGTGAGCAAGCGCACGTCTGCCAAGTACAAAATCGATCGCCGCATGGGCGAAAACATCTGGGGCCGCGCGAAATCGCCGGTCAACAAGCGTGAATACGGTCCCGGCCAGCACGGCCAGCGCCGCAAGAACAAGCTGTCGGACTTTGGTACGCAGCTGCGCGCGAAGCAGAAACTCAAAGGCTACTATGGCGACCTGACGGAAAAACAGTTCCGCCGGATCTATGCCGAAGCCGAACGCGTCAAGGGCGACACCGGTGAAAACCTGGTCGGTCTGCTGGAGCGTCGTCTGGACGCGGTCGTTTACCGCGCCAAGTTCGTTCCGACCATCTTTGCCGCACGTCAGTTCGTGAACCACGGCCACGTCACCGTGAACGGTCAGCGCGTGAACATCGCGTCGTACCGCGTCAAGGAAGGCGACGTCGTCGCCGTGGCCGACAAATCGCGCCAGTTGACCATCGTTCTGGAAGCCATCGGCCTGCCCGAGCGTGACGTCCCCGACTATATCGAAGTCGACAACAACAAGCTGACCGCGACTTTCGTGCGCACCCCGGCTTTGGGCGACGTGCCGTACGCGGTTCAGATGGAACCCAACCTCGTCGTCGAATACTACGCGAAGAACTGATCTTCGCGCATCTCGATCTGGGGCCGTCCTGTGGGGCGGCCCTTTTTCATGGGCAGTTGGTCGATTGCCTTTGACTATGCCGCGCCCGTTGCCGACCCTTGCCGCATGCCAGACAGCCCGCACCCCAACCCAGATATCCCGCGCCCGGACGAGGCGCTGGTTATCGACGTCGACGGGTGGGAAGGGCCGTTGGATCTGTTGCTGACGCTGGCGCGGACGCAGAAGGTTGATCTGATGCAGATCAGCGTGCTGGCGCTGACCGAACAATATCTGGCGTTCGTGGACCGTGCCGCGAAACTGCGGATCGAACTCGCGGCCGATTATCTGGTCATGGCGGCCTGGCTCGCATTTCTGAAATCGCGGCTCCTGCTGCCCCCGGACCCCGAGGCCGAGGGGCCCAGTGCCGACGACATGGCCGCGCATCTGGCCTTTCAGCTTGAGCGATTGGCCGCCATGCGGAATGCCGCCGCGACGCTGATGGCGCGGGACCGGCTGGGGCAGGACCGTTTTGCCCGCGGCGCGCCGCAGCAGGTGGTCCGTCAGCGTCGGGTGGAGTGGAAGGTGGGGCTGATCGACCTGATGCGCGCCTATGCCAGCCTGCGCACGCGGGATGAGTTTCGCCCCTATGCCTTCGATCGCCGCGACATCTATACGATGGAGCAGGCGCTGGACCGGATGCGCCGCTTGATCGGGTTTGCGGGCGACTGGACCGATCTGGCCGAATTCCTGCCGACCGGGTGGGGCAATGCCGGCGCGCGGCGCAGGTCGGCCACAGCGGCGACCTTTGCGGCGTCGCTGGAACTGGCGAAGCAGGGGCAGGTCGAGCTGCGCCAGTCGGAGAGCTTTGCCCCCATCGCAATCAGAAAGTGTCGCTGATGGCTGAACCGATTCCTTCTGCACCGCCGCACATGGACCAGCAGGAGCGCATGGTCGAGGCGCTGCTGTTTGCCAGCGCGGCGCCGCTTCGCATTGCCGATATGGCGGCGCGCATGCCGCACGGGACTGACCCCGCCGAGGCGTTGGCAAGGCTGCGGCAACGCTATTCCGGGCGCGGGGTTGAGATCGTGCGGGTGGGCGATGCCTGGGCCATCCGAACGGCGGCCGATCTGGGTTTTCTGATGCAGCTTGAACAGGTCGAACAGCGCCGTCTGTCACGCGCGGCCACCGAAACGCTGGCCATCGTGGCCTACCACCAGCCCGTCACCCGCGCCGAGATCGAGGAAATCCGGGGCGTCGCGGTCAGCAAGGGCACGCTGGATCAGCTGATCGAGATGGGCTGGGTCCGGGTGGGGCGTCGTCGTCAGACCCCGGGGCGACCCGCAACGTTCGCCGTGACCGAAGGGTTTCTGGATCAGTTCGGCCTTGAATCCGCACGGGATCTGCCGGGGCTGACGGAGCTCAGAGCCGCGGGGCTGCTGGAGTCGCGACCGGGAGATGGCGCACTGCCGCTTGCGCGGACAGAGGAAGAGGCAGATGATGACGATCGATCCTCGCGTGACGCGGCGGATGATCTTTTCGACGACGAATGACGAAAGCGATTGGTCGGATGAACCTCAACCAGATCTTGAACATGGCTTTGCGGATGTTGACCCGGCGCGCAGTCAACTGGGGCGTGAACAAGGGCGTCAACAGCATGACGCGCCGCACGGTCGGAAAGCCTGCGCCTAAGTCGGCAGGACCCAAGGCTGCAGGCGCACAGAAGCAGCAGCAGAAAGCGGCGCGAGAGGCGTCCAAACGCGCGCGACAGGCGGCGCAGATCACGCGCAGACTGGGGCGTTGAGCCAAGGCGTTAAGCTTGCGTGAACTGCTTGGCCAGTTTGAGACCCTGGCCCTGATAGTTTGACGCCAGGCCCTTACCGTAAAGCCGCTTTGGCCGCGTGGCCATGCGTTCATAGATCAGCCGCCCCACGACCTGCCCGTGTTCGAGCGCAAACGGTGCCTCGTGGCACCGCACCTCAAGAACCCCCCGCGCGCCCTGACCAGCGGCACCGTAGCCAAAGCCGGGGTCAAAGAATCCGGCGTAGTGAACGCGGAATTCGCCGACCATCGCCAGATAGGGTGACATCTCGGCCGCGAAATCGGGTGGGATGGTCACGGCCTCTCGGCTGACCAGAATATAGAACGCGCCGGGATCAAGGATCAGGCGGCCATCGGTGGTCCGAAGCTCATCCCAGAAATCATGGGCGGGATAGGCGCCGATCCGGTCCAGATCGACGACACCCGTGTGCGGGCGCGCGCGGTATCCGACCAGATCGCCCGAGGCGGGGCGAAGGTCGACTGAAAAGCCCAAGCCCTCATCAATCAGCGGGTGCCCATCGACCAGCGGCGTCGCCGCGTGCAGCGCGTCCAGCGCGGCGTCGTCAAGCACGGCTTGGCCTTGCCGCAGACGCAGCTGGTTCAGGCGCATGCCCGGCCGCACCAGTACAGAAAAGCTGCGCGGACAGATTTCGGCGTAGATTGGCCCGTCATAGCCGTCTGGCAGGCGGTCGAATTCCGTTCCGTCGTCGGTGACGAGACGCGTCAGCAGATCAAGCCGGCCGGTCGAGGACTTGGCATTCGCAACCGCCTCAACGCCTTTCGGAAGGCACAGGCGCTCCATCAGGGGCACCAGATAGACGCAGCCCTTTTCCAGTACCGCGCCGTTCGTCAGATCCATCTGGTGCATCTCGAAATCGGCGAGCCGGTCTTCGACCCGCCGTCCGCGGCCGGCCAGGAACGACGCCCGAAGCCGCCAGGCGGTCTTACCAAGACGCAGGTCGAGCGACGCTGGTTGGATCTGATCGGAGGTGATCGCGACGTTGGACGCGATGGCGCCGGAGTCGATCAGGTGGCGGATTTCGGTATCGGGAAGGACGCCGTTCAACAAAGCCAATCTCCCGCGATATGAAAACGCCCGCCACAAGGGCGGGCGTCTTTCCAAATGGTCGGGCCGGCGAGATTCGAACTCGCGGCCTTCCGCCCCCCAGACGGACGCGCTAACCAGACTGCGCCACGGCCCGACGAGCGCCATATAGACGAGGGTTCTGACCCAGCACAAGAGGCAGGGCCCGGTTTTCCACCAAGAGTTTGAAGTGGTCGGCTAGCGCACTGATACTGCGCGCAAACGTGCGGCCAATGGCACCAGACCGGCAGGTTCGGGGGCGTCCACGCGGCGCAATTGCGCGGCAGTGGCGGCAAGGCGATCAAGCCAAGCGATTGTCGAGGTTGTGGTAGGCGCGGAGGGGGCAGGGTGACGTGCAGGGGCGACTTCTGTGGCTGCATTTTCCCCCAAACGAACGGCCCCGCGCTGGCGGACGAGTGCGCCTCGATCTGACGTGATCAGGCGCTTCGCCCCCCGGATGGTCAGCCCTTCGACCCGCAGAACCTCGCACAGGCCTGCGGCCAATCGAACGTCGTCCGGGCGATAATACCGACGTCCATCGGCGCGCTTGACCGGCGACAGTTGAGAAAACTGCTGTTCCCAGTAGCGCAACACATGCGGCGCGACACCGATCAGCCGCGCGACTTCGCCGATCGAGCGATAGGCGTCAGGGGATTTCGCCATGTCTGCCTGTTCCGCCTTCCTGCCTTAATCCTTGTTACCCGCCGCGACGCGATCCTTCATCAGATGCGAGGGCCGGAATGTCAGGACCCGGCGCGGGGTGATCGGGACTTCTTCGCCCGTCTTGGGATTGCGTCCCACTCTCTCATTCTTGTCGCGGATCGAGAAGGTGCCGAAAGATGATATCTTGACCTGTTCGCCCTGCACGAGTGCATCCGAGATCAGATCGAGCACCGTTTCAACCATCTGCGAC
The DNA here is from genome assembly GCA_003240735.1 of Paracoccus denitrificans. Lineage (GTDB taxonomy): Bacteria > Pseudomonadota > Alphaproteobacteria > Rhodobacterales > Rhodobacteraceae > Paracoccus > Paracoccus denitrificans_A. Next base: position 33,468 of record QFNE01000006.1, read on the forward strand.
GATTCGTGCCGCGACAGGCCCACCTCACGAAAGACCGCTTCGGCCAGATCCATACGGGTCAGGGTCTTTTCACTCATGGGGTTTGCCTTTTGAATTGCCGGGAAACTTGCGCAACTGCCGTTACGCTGTCAACCAAACGACCGCTGCCTTCGTTCCCGCGGAACCCTGATTCTTAAGGAAAGTTCACTCATCATTTGAATGAGACGCCTGCGATGCCCATTTCATTTGCTTCTGTCGATGCATCAGGATGGAGGCGTCAGATGGCGGGTGGATGGGCCCAGTCAACGAACAGATCGAGGTGTCGACCAAAGAGGCACTGGACCGCATGCGGCGCCATGCGCCGGTGGGCGAAAGCCTGACGGAATGTGCCGATTGCGGCGAGCCGATCCCGGAAGCAAGGCGCAAGGCTCAGCCCGGGGTGAAGCTCTGCATCGACTGTCAGCAGGAAAACGACGCGACCTTTCGACCAAAGGGCGGCATCAACAGGCGCGGGTCCAAGGACAGCCAGCTGAAATAGCCACTACCAGCGCAGAACGACACTACCCCAGCTTAGCCCGCCGCCAATGGCTTCGGTCACGACGATATCGTTTTCCTTGAAACGGCCGTCTGCGTCAGCAACCGACAGCGCCAAGGGGATCGACGCCGCCGACGTATTGCCGTGATCCGCGACGGTCAGCACCACCTTGTCCATCGTCAGTCCCATCTTCTGCGCTGTCGCAGAGATGATGCGCAGGTTCGCTTGATGCGGAACAAGCCAGTCGACGTCGTCTTGCGCCACGCCCGCCTTATCCAATGACCGGTGGGCCGTCGCCGTCAACTTTTCGACTGCGTGCCGGAAAACCAGATTGCCCTGCATCTTCAGCACGCCCGTCGTTCCAGTCGAACTGACACCGCCATCGACATACAGCAGCTCACGATATCGGCCGTCGCTGTTCAGATCGGTCGCCAGAATGCCGCGGTCGCCCGGGTTCTGCGCCGTGTCGACGGCCTCAAGGATCACCGCACCTGCGCCGTCTCCGAACAGAACGCTGGTGGACCGGTCATCCCAGTCCATCAGGCGGCTGAAGGTTTCGGCGCCGATGACCAGCACGCGGTCCGCCTGACCGGCCTGAATAAGGCCGTCGGCATTGGCCAAGGCAAAAACGAAGCCCGCGCAGACCGCCTGGACGTCGAATGCAAAGCCACGATCCATGCCCAGTGCGGCCTGGATCATCGTGGCCACGGCAGGGAACGTAAAATCCGGGGTCGATGTCGCGACGATGATCGCGTCGATGTCCGATGCCACCATGCCCGCACGTTCCAAGGCCACCAAGGCGGCCTTGGTGCCCAGCATCGACGTCGTCTCACCTTCGGCAGCAAAGTGGCGGCGTTCGATCCCGGTCCGGGTGCGAATCCATTCATCCGTCGTATCAACGCGGCTTTCGAACCACGCGTTGTCGACGATGCGTTCGGGAAGATAATGGCCTGTGCCGCGAATAACCGCGCGGCGGGCAGGGCGAAGTGAAGCGTCTTTTGGTTCAACCGTCATGGCGCATCCTGCGCGGCACCGCCCTGGCTGTCCATAGGGTGATCATCCGAAAGCGCGGTCTGGGCCACGCGTGCGGCCAAACGCTTCTGGAACCCCGATTCGGCCAGCCGGAACGCCAGCTTGATTGCCGCTGCAACGCCCGTCGCATCGGCGGAACCATGCGACTTCACGACCGTGCCGTTCAGGCCCAGAAAGACGCCGCCGTTCACACGGCGCGGATCGATCCGCTTTTGCAGCCGCTTGAGCGAGGTCATCGCCAACAGGGCCGCGAATTTGGACATGAATGAATTGCCGAACGCCTCTTTCAGCAGATCGCCGACCAGCTTGGCGGTGCCTTCGCCGGTTTTCAGCGCGACGTTTCCGGTGAAGCCATCGGTCACGATCACATCGACCTTGGAGGATGGCAGATCGCCCCCTTCAACAAAGCCCACATAGTGGAAGCCACCGGCATGTGCTGCCGCGGAAATGAGATCGTTCGCCTCGCGCAGTTCAGGGCGGCCCTTGTGTTCTTCGGTGCCCACGTTCAGCAGGCCGACGCGGGGCACGTCGATCCCCATGCCGTTGCGGGCATAGCTGGCGCCCATCATCGCATATTGCAGAAGATCACGGGCGTCGGCGCGCACGTCCGCGCCGACATCCAGCATGATGTTGAACCCCTTGGGATTCCGCGACGGCCACATGCAGACGATGGCGGGCCGGTTCACGCCCGGCAGCTTGCGCAGCCGGATCATCGACAGTGCCATCAGCGCGCCGGTGTTGCCGCAGGACACGGCCACCGTGGCTTCGCCATTGTGCACGGATTCGATGGCGGACCACATGCTGGTCCCCTGCGCACTGCGGATCACCTGGCTGGGTTTGTCGTGCATTGTCACGACGCCATCGGCGTTGCGAATGTCGCACCGCTCAAGCAGGCCCTTGCGCTTGCCGATCAGGCGACGAAGCTCCGCTTCGGGTCCGTGGACGATGAAGCGGATTTTCGGATTCTTGCTGGCGCTTTCAGCGATACCGGCGACGACAGCGATCGGGCCACGGTCGCCGCCCATGGCATCGACCGAAATGACCACGTGATCAGGCGACGCGGCGACGGAGCCGGTTGCCTGTGCCGCGGGGGCGGGCGCAGTCAGGTCAGTCATGCCGGGGCGCGCCGATGTTGCTTACGCTGCGTCGTCGTCCAGATCGACGTCGTTCGCCTGTGCGACGACTTCACGATCGCCGTAATGACCGCAGGACGGGCACACGTGGTGCGGGCGCTTCAGTTCGCCGCAGTTGGTGCATTCATTGGGATTGCCGGCGACCAGCGCGTCATGCGAACGGCGCTGGTTGCGACGGGACCGGGTAACTCGGTTCTGTGGGACGGCCATGTTACAACCTCGAATATGTTCGGGGCTGGTTGGTTCAAGGCCCCACAAGTGTTTCTGATCAAGCCGCGCAAATACGGCACAACGGCCCGTCCCGCAAGGTCAAAGCGGAACTTCGGACCGGTGCGGATTCGGGGCACGGTGAAGGCGCGAAAATAGCGTTATTTTTCTGCTTCGCAAGGGGCGAATACCGGGCAGGGGGCCGGTGCCGACCCTCAGCCCTTTTCGTCCCGCTTGCCCAGCAGATCAGCCAGACCGGCGAACGGCTTGCGCGCATCGTCTTCGGGTTCGGGCGTATCCCGTGGCGCGTCTTCCATCGCAGCGCCGTCGGCTCGGGGATAGAGCGGTAGTGCCAGCGAAAGCGATTCGATCATCACCGCGTCCAGATCGATGGATTGACCCAGCGGTTCGATCTCATCATCCGACATTTCCGTCTCTTCGGCCGTGGGGGGCGTGGTGTGGGGCGAGAAGACGCGGTGGACGGGCTCGCTGAGGTCGGTGGTGACCGGGTCCAGCGTCACGATGCAGGCCTGAACGACCTTGGCATCCAGATCGGCAGTCAGGTCCCACGCATCTGCGGGCGCCGACGACAGGGTGGCCCGAAATCGCAGTCTGGGCAGGTCAAGAATGCCCAGCTCTGCCGCGATTTCCTTGCGTCGAACCGCATCGGGTTGGATGACGAACGTCGTCTTCTGGCGCGGGTTCAGTTGGGATACGCGCAGCGGTCCAAGCTGAGACACCGGCTGGTCTGATTTGCCTGAAACGGGTCGCTGCATCTTCATCATCCTGTTGTTGTGGGCCGTAATCTCAACGCTATCTTGCGACATTCTTGAGCGGCGTGGCCGAGTTTGCTAAGCCGTGGCGATGGCGTCAACCGGCGCCCGGCGACGAAATCGGCGAGGTGCCTTATGACGACGACCCGGCGGCGTATGCTTGCCCTGACCTTCGGCCTGCCGGCAGTGGCGCTGCTTGGTGCTTGTACTCGACGTTATGTGAACCACGGCTATGTCCCGCCCGAGGGCGATCTGGCCCAGATCGTCGTCGGCCAGACCAATCAGGCGGACCTGGCTGGGCTGATCGGCCAACCCGGGGCGCAGGGGCTGCTGACCGGATCGGCGTGGTATTATGTCGGCTCGCGTTGGGAGCTTTACGGCCCCAACCCGCCCAAGGAAATCAACCGAGAGGTCGTGGCGATCAGCTTTGGACCGAACGGCACCGTGACCAATGTCGAACGTTTCGGGTTGGAGCGGGGCCGCGTCGTGGTCCTTTCGCGTCGCGTCACGGAAACCGGCGTATCCGGTACGTCGGTCATCCGACAGCTTCTGAGCAACATCGGCAACTTCAACCCCGGCGAGTTCTTCAACTGACCGGGGTCTGGCGGCGTCACGCGTCAGATGTCGCGTGAATCGTCTCTTCAGGTTCGTCCGGGACGAAGCGGATCGCGACGCCGTTGATGCAGTAACGCAGGCCGGTGGGCGGCGGGCCATCGTTGAAGACGTGGCCCAGATGGGCGTCACACGTCTCGCACCGGACCTCGGTGCGCTGCATGCCGTGGCTGGCGTCGTTCAACTCCTCGATCGCGCCGCCGGGGCGGGAAAAGCTGGGCCAGCCGCAGTAGCTTTCGAACTTGGCATCGCCGTCAAACAGCTTTGCCCCGCAGCAGGCACAGACATAGTGGCCGGGCCCCTTGGGAAACCCCGGATGGGAAAAAGGACGTTCGGTCCCCGACTGGCGGGTCACGCGATAGGTTTCAGGGTCAAGCGTCTCGCGCCATTCGGCATCCGAGCGGGTGATTTTGTCAGTCATTCTTTGCCTGCCTGTCTTTGAATTGACATAATGTGGGCGCAAACCATGCGTGAACAAGATCAACGCGGGACAGCGTGACGCAGGGCTTGCCGGTCAACGTGACGGCACTATCCTGCGTTCCGTCAGGCAGCGAAGGCGGGGTATGCAGATGCTGTCACTTCAGAAAGGCCGATACCACGCGCGCATGGCCGCGACCGCCGAAGACCTGCGCGCGGCGCAGCGCCTGCGCTGGCTTTGCTTCGTCGGTAAGCGAGGCGGGGCAGGCGGGCCGGACCAGCTGGATTGCGACGATCTGGACCCCCTGTGCGGGCATGTTCTGGTCGAAGATGTTCAAAGCGGCACCATCGTCGCGTGCTTTCGCCTGATGCTTTTGCCTGACGGCAAGGGGATCGAGACGACCTACGCCGCCAAGCATTACAACCTGTCGCAACTTTCGTCATTCGACGGCCCGATGATTGAGATCGGGCGGTTCTGCATTCACCCCGAATGGACCGATCCCGATATCCTGCGCGTCGCGTGGGGGGCACTGACCCAGCTGGTCGATCAGCACGGCGTCAAACTGTTGTTCGGTTGTGCGTCGTTCATGGGGACCGAAACCGCCGGGTATGAGGACAGCTTTGCCATGCTGCGCGAACGCCATCTGGCACCGAAACGCTGGCTGCCGCGCGTCAAGGCGCCGGACGTGTTCCGATTTGCGCGGCTGCTGCGTCGTCGCAAGCCCGACCCAAAGCGGGCGATGGCATTGATGCCGCCGTTGCTGCGGACCTATCTGATGATGGGGGGATGGGTCAGCGATCACGCGGTCGTTGACCGTCAGCTGAACACGCTGCACGTCTTTACCGGGGTCGAGATCACGGCGATTCCTCCGGGCCGCGCGCGACTTCTGCGCGGCGTCGCCGGGCCGGCATAGGGTTGCGGCCACACGCGTGCGCGCCTAGAGACCCGCGTCCCAGTCTTGGAAAGCGTGCGCGATGTCCGGCATATCCTTTATCCTGAACGCAACCGACGGCGCGGCGCGCACCGGCATCATCCAGACGCCGCGCGGCGATATCCGCACCCCCGCATTCATGCCGGTCGGGACCGCGGCGACGGTCAAGGCGATGATGCCTGAAAGCGTGCGGGCGACCGGCGCGGACATCCTTCTGGGCAACACCTATCATCTGATGCTGCGCCCCGGGGCCGAGCGGGTTGCGCGGCTTGGCGGGCTGCACAAGTTCATGAACTGGTCGCGCCCTATCCTGACCGACTCGGGCGGGTTTCAGGTCATGAGCCTTTCCGACCTGCGCAAGCTGACCGAAGAGGGCGTGACCTTCCGCAGCCATGTCGACGGGTCCAAGCACTTCCTTTCGCCTGAAACGAGTATGGAGATTCAGCGGCTGCTGGGGTCGGACATCGTCATGGCGTTCGATGAATGCCCGGCGCTGCCCGCATCCGAGAAACGTCAGGCCGAGGCGATGCGCCTGTCGATGCGCTGGGCGCAGCGGTCGCGCGACGCATTCGGCGACCGCCCCGGGCACGCACTGTTCGGGATCATGCAAGGGGGCGTCCTGCGCCACCTGCGCGAAGAAAGCGCCGCCGCCCTGCGCGCAATCGAGTTCGACGGCTATGCCATCGGTGGTCTGGCCGTGGGCGAAGGGCAGGAGGTCATGTTCGACGTTCTCAACTATGCCACCGACCTGCTGCCGACGGACCGGCCACGTTACCTGATGGGTGTCGGCAAACCCGACGACATCGTGGGCGCGGTTCAGCGCGGCGTCGACATGATGGACTGCGTGTTGCCATCGCGGTCCGGGCGGACGGGGCAGGCGTGGACACGGCGCGGGCAGGTGAACATCAAGAACGCCCGCCATGCCGACGATCCGCGTCCGCTGGACGAAGCCTGTAGCTGCCCGACATGCACCGGCTATTCCCGCGGCTATCTGCACCACGTCATGCGGTCGGGAGAGATCATCGCCTCGATGCTGCTGACATGGCACAACCTGCATTATTTCCAGGAGATCATGGCCGGAATGCGCCACGCCATTGCTGCCGAGTCGCTGGACGATTGGGTTGCGGATTTCCATGCCGTACGGGCAGGGGGCGACATCGCCCCGATCTGATATGTCGCATTCTCGACACGCGAGACCCGCGAATTGACCGGACTGCTGGCGGGTGGCTGGCGGTTGCATTATCTGCGCTTCACCGGCGGACGAACCGCCCAAGGATGACCCATGCCCGACACGATCCGCACCATCACCACAACCGAAGACCTTGCCGACATCTGCGCCAAGGCGAAGGCCCATCCCTACGTCACGCTTGATACAGAATTCCTGCGTGAACGTACCTATTATTCCAAGCTTTGCCTGATCCAGATGGCGTTGCCGCCGGCGTCCAGCGCCAAGGCGCAGGGCGGCCCCGCCGTGCTGATCGACCCGCTGGCGCCGGGGCTGTCGCTGGAACCGCTGTATGACCTGTTCCGCCACACGGGCACGGTCAAAGTGTTCCACGCCGCCCGTCAGGATCTGGAAATCTTCTTCCACGACGCGGGCGTTTTCCCAGAGCCGCTGTTTGACACACAAGTGGCCGCAATGGTCTGCGGGTTCGGCGAACAGGCGGGATACGAGACGCTGGTGAAACGCATCGCGCGCCAGCCCTTGGACAAGTCATCGCGCTTTACCGACTGGTCGCGGCGTCCCCTGACGGATGCGCAGGCGTCCTATGCGCTGGCGGACGTGACCCATCTGCGCGCGATCTATGAATACCTGTCGGATCAGCTGAAAAAGACCGGACGCGAGTCCTGGGTCGCCGAAGAAGCAGCGGTCCTTGTGAACCCCGAAACCTATATTAGCCGCCCTGATGAGGCGTGGCAGCGGGTGCGCACCCGTTCTGGCTCGCCCCGCTTCCTGGCTGTCGTCCGAGAGCTGGCGCGGTTTCGTGAAACCTATGCCCAGACCCGCGACGTGCCACGGTCTCGTGTCTACAAGGATGATGCGCTGATCGAACTGGCGTCGACCAAGCCCCTGACCGAAGAAGATCTTGGCAAGTCCCGCCTGCTTCTGCGAGAGGCGCGGCGTGGGGATATCGCACACGGGATTCTGGCGGCCGTCAAAGCCGGGGTCGAGGCGACCGATTTGCCCCGACCCGCCCCGGAAGAGCCCGGCCTGCCCGGCAACGCCGCGCTGTCCGACCTGCTGCGGGTGCTGCTGAAAGCCAAGTCAGACGCGGCGGGCGTTGCGCCCAAGCTGATCGCATCCAGCGCCGAGCTTGACGCCATCGCGTCGGGCGCGCGGGATATGCCCGCATTGTCAGGCTGGCGCGCCGAGGTGTTCGGGACTGACGCGCTGCGGCTGGCCAGCGGCCAGATCGCATTGTCGGCAAATGGTGGTGAAATCCGCGTCGTCGAGCTTTCCTGACATCATGCGCGTCACCCTGCATCGCCCGACATTGGAAGATGCAGGGGACATCACCAACGGTCTGTCCGATCTGGACACCGTTCGCTGGCTGTCAGAGGTGCCTTGGCCCTATACCCAAGCTGACGCGCGCGCGTTCATCAGCCGCTTTGCCACGCCGCAGGATCAGGTGATCCGCGCCGATGGTCAATTCGCAGGCATGATCCGCGGCGGCGGTAGTTTGGGATACTGGATCGCGCCCTTGATGCGCGGGCAGGGGATTGCGCTGCGCGCGGGCGTCATGGCCCTGACCCGATACTTTGACCAAGGGTCGGGCATTGCCCGGGCGTCGGTGATGACGGGCAACGCAGGCTCGACCGCCGTGCTGGAACGCCTTGGTTTTCAGGACGACGGACCGATCCAGATCCATGCACGTGCGCTGGCCGCGGACGTGCCCGGTCGGAAGATGGTCCTGACACGTGACCGTTTTGCGGCGCTGCACCCGTTGACGGTCACGACGCCGCGACTGGTTGCACTGCCCCCACAACCCGACGACCTGCCAGCGCTGCGCCGCATCGTGACGATACCCGAGGTTGCGCGGATGCTGTTCCTCTTCGCGCCCGGCATGACGGTGGCGGACATCGCGCCCCGCTTTGCCCCTTGGCAGAACCGCCGGCCCGTTCGCCTGACGATCCGGTTGGGTAACCAGATCGTTGGCTCCATCGGGGTCGGGCAGGGGCCGACGCCGCCGATCTACTACTTCATCGATCCCGCATTCCAGCGCCAAGGCATCTTGTCCGAAATCCTTTCCCCGTTCGTGGAGGAGGTGACGGCGCGCTTCAAACTTCGCCGACTGGAGGCCGAGGTGTTTGCGGACAATCCCGCTTCTCGAGCGGTTCTGGAGCGCGCAGGGTTTCGGTGGGTCAGGGACGAAGTGATGACCAGCGCCGCGCGGACTGACCCTTCGCCCGGTTGGGTTCTGACCAAAGACACCTGATCAGCGCGGCAGAACGATTTCCGCCCGCAGGCCCCCAAGATTATGTCCGGTGCCAAGGCGCAGGACGCCGCCATGTCCACGCGCGATATCCGACACAATTGCCAGCCCCAGTCCAGCGCCGCCACCCGCATTTCGGTTTCGTGCGGGATCGAGGCGGGTAAAGGGGCGGATCGCTTCCTCACGCCGCTCGGGCGGGATACCGGGGCCGTCATCCTCAACCCAGATGCCGATGCTGCGCGCGCCTGGCGTCAGCCCGATTTCTGCCCGACGACCGTATCGCGCGGCATTCCCCAGCAGATTGTCGATGGCCCTGCGCAGTTGGGTCGGCCGAAACGTGGCGACGGTTTCAGGAGCGCCTCCGCTGTGCCACGTCACGTCCTGCCCGGCGCGCAGGGCATCGGTCACGATGACCTCGGCAAACTCCGACAGGGGCATTGTCACCGCAGGTTCATCCGACACGTCATCCCTGACATAGTCCAGAAACGCGTCGATCATCCGGCCCATTTCGACCAAGTCCCGGTCCATGTCGGCGATGTCCGCCCGGTCAGGCGGCATATCAGGGTCCATCATCGACAGTCCCAGTTTCAACCGCGTCAGCGGTGTGCGCAGATCATGGCTGATCCCGGACAGCATCAGCTTGCGCTGGTCATTCTGCCGCTCGATCCGGTTGCGCATCGACAGGAACGCGGCGCCGGCGCTGCGCACTTCGGCGGCGCCTGCGGGTTTATAGGGTTCGACCCGGCCCCGGCCATAGGCTTCGGCGGCCTGCGCAAGCTGGCGAATGGGGCGCAACTGATTGCGCAGAAACACGGCCGAAATCCCGGACATCAAGGCGGATGTCAGGATCAGCAGAACCAGCAGTTGGTGCGGGTTTGCGGCACTGACCCGGCGACGCGGAAACTCGATCGCGAACGGCCGAGCCCCCGACACCAGCAAACGCACCTGGCGGATGTTGGAGAGGTCAACTGCCGTGATTGACGGCAGACGCTCCTGCATCTCGGCCGTGACGACACGACCCGACAGGTCCCACGGCAGACGACTTTGCGTGATATCAGTGGGTGGGGGCAGGCTGACCGTGATTCCCAGCGGAACGGCCAGCTCTCGCGCCGCAGCCAACGCCGCGGCGTCGTTCGGCGCACCCGCCACCTTGTCGGACAGCAGCGCAAGTTCCGGCGTAATCGATGCAGTCATCTGCCGCGTCACATCCTCGAAATGACGCTGAACGAAGACCACCGTGACGACCACCGAGATCGCCACCACGGGCAGGAACAGGATCAGCGCCGCGCGCCCGTAAAGCCCACGCGGCATCATGCGTTTCAGCCAGCCGAAATCCATTTGCGTCCCCAATCGCTGCACATCAACCTAGGGCCATGGCACATCATGTGAAAGAGCGGGTGATTCTCGCGCCTAATCCATCCCCGCTGACCGGTCCCGGCACGAACAGTTTTCTTTTGGGTGACCGGCGGCTCGCCGTGATCGACCCGGGGCCGAATGATTCCGGGCACGTGCAGGCGATCATGGATGCGGCGGGCACGGGGCAGATCACGCATATCTTCGTGACCCACGCGCATCTGGACCATTCGGGTGCCGCGGTGGCGTTATCAAGGTCGACCGGCGCACCGATCTTGGCCTTTGGCGATGCGACCGCCGGCCGGTCCCCGGCGATGGAGCGGGCGGTTGCAGCAGGATTGCAAGGCGGGGGCGAGGGGGTGGACACCGGCTTTTCCCCGGATCTGACGATGCGGGATGGGGATGTCATCGCGACTGACGAATGGTCGCTGCGGGCGATCCACACCCCCGGCCATATGGGCAACCATCTCAGCTTTGCGACCGCCGGTGCGGCGCCCAGCATCTATTGCGGTGACGTGGTGATGGGGTGGAGCTCGACGTTAATCTCACCCCCGGACGGCGATCTGGCCGACTACTTCCGCTCACTCGCACGGCTGCGGTCAGAGGGGGCGAGGCGGCTTCTACCGGCCCATGGTGAACCGATCCTGAATGTCACGGCGCGTCTCGATGAACTCGCCACCCACCGCCGCGCGCGAACCGCGCAGATCATGGCTGCACTGCGCGATGGCGACACACCCGAAACGCTCGCCGCCCGTATTTACGACGTGCCGCCCACACTTTTGCCGGCTGCCGCGCGAAACGTTCTGGCTCATCTTCTGGCTCTCGCCGATCTGGGCGCGGTTCGGTTTGACGAAGGGATTTGGCGCCCTGTCTGACCGGTCCGAGTGCCGCCGCAAAATCTGTCAACTTTTTGTCGCAAGAGGTCTGGACGCCCCCCGAACCCGGTGCTAAATCGCCCCCGTGTTCCGGCGTAGCTCAGCGGTAGAGCAGTTGACTGTTAATCAATTGGTCGTAGGTTCGATCCCTACCGCCGGAGCCAAAACTACCCCAAGCTACGACAGTTGCTGCGTAATTTCATCCCTCGGGGTGTTCGCATCACCGCCGCTCATCACCGGTAAACGCTTCGCGCTCAGGTGCTCGTCTCACTATCGTATGCCTGTCTAGCTGACGTTTTCAGACCATCCACGCGGTGTCGTTCATCGGCTTGTCGTCGGGCCGGCAATTCGCGCTGCGGGCCCGAATTTGCATCACCCGCGTCCGACCTGACCTGACACCAAGCGTCCGTTGTTGAACGTGGCGACGCGTGGGGACACGCGGGCGACGGTTTCGGCAGAGCAGCTCGCATTCGCCAGGACGAAACCGGCAGCGTCACCTTCTTTCGGCCAGACCTGCTCACCTGCGTCGTTCAGCGGCAGGACGTCACCGGTCGCGATCCAGAGCGAGCGGGAGAGGTTTGCTCGTCACTGCCGGCGTAAAGCTGGGCGTAAAGGTTCGACTTGTCGATCATATCGCCGGTGCCGAAGGGTGACCAATGATCGATCACGCTGTCCGTGCCGGTCATGATGCTGACGCCCTTGGCGCGAAGGGCGGGCAGCGGCATCATATTGCGCCCGATCGGAACGGTGGACGCAACGCTGATCCCTTGCGCAGCCATGCGGCCGGCCAGTTCGTCCAATTCGCCCTCATCAAGGCTCGCCAGTGCGAATGCGTGGCTGAATGTGACGCGGTCCTTCAGGGGTGCGTTCCCCTCGACGGTGTCGACCATGTACTTCAGTGCCGCGACACCAGAGGGGGCGGCTTCGTGTAGATGGATGTCGACGCCCTTGTCGTGGTCGAGCGCGATCTGGAACATGGCATCGAGTGATGCCTCCATCGCCTTGTCCACGTTGGTGGGATCCAGACCCCCGACATGGGTAACGCCCAAATCCATCGATTCCCGCATCAGGCCGTCGACCTTGGAATGCAGAAGGCCATGCTGGGGAAACGCCACGATCTCGCAGGTGAAGTCATCCTTGCGTACTGCCAGCGCGGCGTTCAGATGCTCAAGGCTTTGCAGACCGCTGACGGGATCAATGTTGCAGTGGCTGCGCGCCACGGTCGAGCCGTTGGACAGCAGAAGAGAGATCAGTGCGTCCGCACGCTCCTGCGACGTCGGCAACAGCTTGGGGATCAGGAACTCTTCGCGCGCGATCATGTCCATGATCGTCTTGCCCTTGCGTGGCAACGGGGCCTGCCACGGACCGCCGTAGAACGTCTTGTCCAGATGAATGTGCATGTCCCGCGTCGGCGGCAGGATTAGCATGCCGTTTGCGTCATATGTGGGAATGTCGCCATTTGCCGTATCGCGGATGGAAGCGATCTTCCCATCCTTGATTTCCAGAGTTTTCAGCGCTGTTTCGGTGCCGGACACCATGTCGTCTTCGCGCGTAAAACCGGTTTCCAGCAAGACGTTGGTCAGCTGGTAATGGCTTTCCGGAATTTCCGTCACACCGCCGTCCAGAGTCGTCCCGACTGCTAGCGCCGAAGCAGGGGTCAGGTTCAGCGTCGCACCTGCGACCATGGCGCCCCCGCTGGACAGAAGAAAGCTGCGGCGGTTGGTCATTCTGTTCTCCTCAATAGTCAGTATGCGCCAGTCAGTATGCGCCGTGCCCGGCTCAGGCGTATTCGTTCGTCCATGCCTGGGGCACCAGCACGTTCTGCCGGCCGATATCGCGGATGTCGCGTTCGCCGCAAAGCGCCATGGAAATGTCCAGTTCTTTGCGCATCACCTCAAGCGCCGCGGTGACGCCGGCCTCGCCATAGGCGCCAAGCCCGTGCAGCCAGGCCCGTCCGCTCCATGTGGCGTGCGCGCCCAGTGCCAGTGCCTTGAGAATATCCTGGCCCGAACGAATGCCCGAATCCATGTGAACCTCGATGCGGTCACCCACGGCTTCGACGATTTCGGGCAGCATGCGAATCGACGACAATGCGCCGTCAAGCTGACGGCCTCCGTGGTTCGATACGATCACCGCGTCAGCGCCGAAATCAGCCGCGCGACGGGCATCTTCGGCATCCAGCACCCCTTTCAGAAGCAGCTTGCCGCCCCATTGGTCGCGCACCCATGCGATTTTTTCCCAATCGAGCTTCGGATCGAACTGTTCGGCGGTCCATGTAGTCAGTGAACTGGCATCGGTCACGCCCTTGGCATGGCCGACGATATTGCCGAAAAAGCGGCGCTTGGTGCGCAGCATCTCGGCGCCCCAGCGCCATTTGGTGGCGAGGTTCAGCATTGTCGGCAAGGTCAGCTTGGGTGGGGCTGACAAGCCGTTCTTCAGGTCTTTGTGCCGCTGACCAAGAATCTGCAGGTCCAAGGTCAAGACCAGCGCCGAGCAGCGCGCCGCCTTGGCGCGGGCGATCAATGCCTCGATGAAATCCGTGTCGCGCATCACATAAAGCTGGAACATGAATGGGGCGCTCGTTGCCGCTGCCACATCCTCGATCGAACAGATGGACATCGTCGACAGGCAGAAAGGGACACCGAATTTCTCGGCGGCCCGAGCAGCCTTGATTTCACCATCGGCGCGCTGCATCCCCGTCATGCCCACCGGCGCCAGCCCCATCGGCATTGTCACGGGTATCCCCACCATATCGGACGCCGTGCTGCGATCGGTCATGTCGACGGCGACTTTCTGGCGCAGACGTACCTTCTGAAAATCCGTCGTATTCTCCCGGAACGTCTGTTCGGTATAGCTGCCCGACTCGGCGTAGTCATAAAACATGCGCGGTGTCACGGCGCGGTGGACCTTTTTGAGATCCTCGATCGAAGTGATGACAGGCATGTTCGCCTTCCTTTTCACGGTGAGGGGCAGTTTTGAGTATCCGGGTCACAGGCGGGCGAAGACGCATCGTCCGCAGACCCCGGGGTGGTCTGACGCAGCTGATCGGCGCGTGCTCGGAGCGCGCGTGCGCGTTCCTCCAGTCCGGCGTCAGGACCAATCCGGTTTGGTGGCGGGGCCGCGGCGCGGGCCGCAGCGGCGCGCGCGGACAATTCGCTTTGAACGCTGCCGGGATCGGCGATGGCGTCTGATGCGTGGGCTGGAACGGCAGGCTCGGTTGTCAGTTGAGCCATGGGCAACAGCTGCGGGTACGGAGCGCCCGAATCGGTGCACGCGGCAAGCAGGGTGAGTGCACAAAAAAGCGACGGAACTGGGGCGAAGCGCATCATGAGGCACGATAGGCTGCAGGCGTGCGGCATCGCAAGGCAATCCGCTCGAATCTCTGATGCAAAGACAGGCAAGCCTTTGCCGAATCCCCGCCGCTGACTTACATGATCAGAATGGCCCGCACCCAAGGTTCCCGCGCAGAGATTACCGGTCCGCTGATCCGCACGCACGCACAGGCATTGTTCGCGCGTGAAGGGTTTGCGGCTGTCTCAATGCGCCAGATCGCGGCCTCGGTCGGGGTGCAGGTTGGCACGATCTACGGCTATACCGCCGACAAGCAGGCGCTGTTGGCGGATCTGCTGGTCGACCACATGGAGCGGTTACTGACTGCATGGTCGGACGACGCGGGGCTGGACCCAGTCGCGCGGCTGGACCGGTTCGTGACGTTTCACATCCGCTTTTCGCTCGACCATCCCGACGCGGTCTTCCTGAGCTACATGGAGTTGCGCAATCTGACGGATGCGAACCACGCGACCGTGTCGCGTCTGCGCCGCGACTATGAGGATGCGTTGCAGGATATCCTGACCGCCGGTCAGGCGCAGGGGACGATGGCGGTCGACGATACGCGACTGGCGACGATGGCGCTGATCGCGATGCTGACCGGCGTCACGAACTGGTATCGTGACGGCGGCCGACTGGACCGCGAACGCGTTGCGGCAATCTATTGCAACCTTGCGCGGGGTGCCGTTGGCGCGCCACCTTTGGAGCAGGGGGCGGCAAGATGAGCCTGCCGCCCGGTTTTCTTGATGAACTGCGCGCCCGTGTGCCGATCAGCCGGATCGTCGGGCGGCGCGTGACTTGGGATCTGCGCAAGTCCAATCAGGCCAAGGGGGATTGGTGGGCCCCGTGTCCGTTCCACGGTGAAAAGACCCCGTCCTTTCATGTCGATGATCAGAAGGGCTTCTATTACTGCTTCGGCTGCCACGCCAAAGGCGACGCGCTAAACTTCCTGCGCGAAGCTGAGGGGATGGCCTTCATGGATGCCGTCGCCGTCATGGCGTCCGAGGCCGGGATGCAGATGCCTGAACGCACCCCCGAGGCGCAGCGTCAGACTGACCAGCGGACACAGCTGTTCGACGTGATGGAGCAGGCGGTCCGCTGGTTTCGCCGTCAACTGCAGACCGGCCCTGCCGCCGCTGCCCGCGATTATCTCGCAGGCCGCGGGCTGGATGAGGCGGCGCTGGACCGGTTCGAGATCGGGTTTGCGCCAGATCAACGCCGCGGGTTGGCGCAGTACCTGAAGGATGCGGGCGTTCCTGACGCGGTGGTCGTGCAGGCGGGCATCTGCGCGCGGCCTGATGATGGCGGCGCGATTTATGACCGGTTTCGGGGGCGGATCATCTTCCCGATCCGCGACGCACGGGGCCGGGCCATCGGTTTCGGTGGGCGGGCGATGGACCCGAATGCGCGGGCGAAATACCTGAACTCCCCTGAAACGCCGCTGTTCGACAAGGGGCGCAACCTTTTCAATCTTGGTCCGGCGCGGGCGGCTGTTGCCAAGGGTCAGCCGCTGATCGTGGCCGAGGGCTACATGGACGTCATCGCGCTGGTCCGCGCGGGCTTTGAAGGGGCGGTCGCCCCGTTGGGCACCGCGATTACAGAAGACCAGCTTCACCTGATGTGGCGCGTGTCGCCCGAGCCGGTGATCATGCTGGACGGTGATGCCGCCGGTCAGCGCGCGGCGATGCGGCTGGTCGATCTGGCCCTGCCGATGACCGGGCCGCGTCAGGCGCTGCGGTTCGCGACGCTGCCTGTGGGGCAGGACCCAGACGATCTGCTGCGCGCGCCGGGTGGCGTGCCCGCGATGCGCGCGGTGCTGGATCAGTCGCAGCCGCTGGTCGATCTGTTGTGGCGGCGTGAGACCGAGGGCCGCGTGTTCGACAGTCCCGAACGGCGCGCGGCGCTGGACAAGGCGTTGGCCGATGCCACGCGGCTTATTCAGGACCAGTCGACCCGAGAGCACTATCTGGCGGGCCTGAAGCAGAAACGGTGGACACTGTTTTCGCCGCCGCGGACATCGCGCGCGCCCGCCGGTGGCAAGGGCAAGTCCGGCCAGTGGTCCAAGGCTGCGCCGATCGCGCCGTTGCCCCAGACCCGCGCGTCGCCTTTGGTCGCGTCGGACCCCGGCGAGGCGCTGATCGAAGGCATGGTTCTGGCGCTGTGCGCCCGCTATCCCGTTCTGATCGACGGGGTGCTTTCCCGGTTGGAGCGGATAGAACCTACCGATCCCGACCGTGCCGCGCTTGTCCATGATCTTTTGGCGGGCTCGCGCAGTCAGGCGGGGCGGCGTGGCCTTGACGTGATCCTATCCCATCCCCATGTCCGCGCCACGCCGGCGATTTCTGGCGACGTTCAGGTCGAACACGCCCGCGACATTCTGATCGACGCCCTGACCCGGCTGGAGGCGCGCCGCGCCGAGCAGCACGAGCTGGCGCGGGCCGAGGCCGAGATGGACGGCGATCTGGTCGATGAGGGGCTGACCTGGCGGATGAGCGAATCGGCCCGGGCCAGACAGCAGGCGAACCATCCGACCCTGTCGATGGGGGACGATCTGGGCGAGGACCGCTCCGCCCTGAGCGAGGCGTTGGACAGCGTCATTCGCAACGAAGTGTGGCGTAAGCGACGCTGAACATATCGCAAAAGGTGGCATCCGAATCACCTGCGAATCACTTTTCGCCCCGGCTTTGATCGTCGCGGCGCTTTTGGTAGAAACAGCGGAATCTCCGCACCCGATTCGGGTGAGTGATTCGGTCAGACCGAATCAGTCGCCTCGTGAGACATATTGAAGGAGCGCGCCCATGGCCAAGGACGACGACGACAAGCCAGAGGTCAAAGAAGACGACGACGCGCTGGATATGAGCCAGGCCGCGATCAAGAAGATGATCGCCGAGGCGCGTGAACGTGGCTATCTGACCTATGACCAGCTGAACAACGTCCTTCCCCCCGATCAGGTCAGTTCCGACCAGATCGAGGATGTGATGGCGATGCTGTCCGAAATGGACATTCGCGTGGTCGACAGCGAAGAGGCCGAGGAAAGCGAAGGCGGCGCAGTCGTTCCGACCTCGAACAGCCGCGAGGTTGCCGTCGCGACGACGGAAACCGAAAAGCTGGACCGCACCGACGATCCCGTGCGGATGTATCTGCGCGAAATGGGCAGTGTCGAGTTGCTGTCGCGCGAAGGCGAAATCGCCATCGCCAAGCGGATCGAAGCCGGGCGCAATACGATGATTGCGGGCCTGTGCGAAAGCCCGCTGACATTCAAGGCCATCACCATGTGGCGCGAGGAGCTTCTGGACGAAGACATCCTTCTGCGTGACGTGATCGATCTGGAAACCACCTTCGGGCGGTCGATGGAGGACGAGGGCGACGACGAACTGGTCGGCACCACCACGACTGACGGTGCGCGGCCTGCTAGCGAGTCTTCCGACGACGAAAGCGAACTCGACGCCGACGGGAACCCGTTGCGCGGCGGCGACGACGACGAGGATGACGAGGACGGCCAGAACCTGTCCTTGGCCGCGATGGAAGCCAGTCTGAAACCCCGCGTGCTGGAAACGCTGGAAGCCATCGCCCTTGATTACGAAAAACTGGCGCACATGCAGGACAATCGCATGTCCGCGACGCTGAACGAGGATGCGAGCTTTTCGGCGGCCGATGAGGCTGCCTATCAGAAACTGCGCAGTGAAATCGTCCTTCTGGTCAACGACCTGCACCTGCACAACAACCGCATCGAAGCGCTTGTCGATCAGATCTACGGGATCAACCGCCGCATCGTGACGATCGACTCGGGCATGGTGCGTCTGGCTGACGCCGCGCGCATCAACCGGCGTGAGTTCATCGACGCCTATCGCGGCAGCGAGCTGGACCCCAACTGGGTCGAGCGTATGTCGGGCAGCAAGGGCCGTGGCTGGCAGGCGTTGTTTGACCGCTCGCGCGATCAGGTTGAAAACCTGCGTGGCGAAATGGCGATGGTCGGGCAGCACGTCGGTGTCGACATCGAGGAGTTCCGCCGGATCGTGAACCAGGTTCAACGCGGCGAGAAAGAGGCGCGTCAGGCCAAGAAGGAAATGGTCGAGGCGAACCTGCGTCTGGTGATCTCGATCGCCAAGAAATACACGAACCGCGGCCTGCAATTCCTTGATCTTATCCAGGAAGGCAACATCGGCCTGATGAAGGCCGTGGACAAGTTCGAGTATCGGCGCGGCTACAAGTTCTCGACCTACGCGACGTGGTGGATCCGTCAGGCGATCACACGCAGTATCGCCGATCAGGCGCGCACGATCCGGATTCCGGTCCACATGATCGAGACGATCAACAAACTGGTCCGCACCGGCCGCCAGATGCTGCACGAAATTGGCCGTGAACCCACCCCGGAAGAACTGGCCGAAAAGCTGCAGATGCCGCTGGAAAAGGTTCGCAAGGTGATGAAAATCGCCAAGGAGCCGATCAGTCTGGAAACCCCGATCGGGGATGAGGAAGACAGCCAGCTTGGCGACTTCATCGAGGACAAGAACGCCGTCCTTCCGCTGGATTCCGCCATTCAGGAAAACCTGAAGGAGACTACGACCCGGGTTCTGGCCAGCCTGACCCCGCGCGAGGAAAGGGTTCTGCGGATGCGCTTTGGCATCGGTATGAACACCGACCACACGCTGGAAGAGGTCGGCCAGCAGTTCAGTGTGACGCGGGAACGTATCCGCCAGATCGAGGCGAAGGCGCTGCGCAAGCTGAAGCACCCGTCAAGGTCGCGCAAGTTGCGGTCGTTCCTCGATCAGTGAACGAGGGCACAAACTGAGAAACGGCGTGGGCCCAAGGCTCACGCCGTTTTCTTTTGTCACGTCGTTAACTCTGCCTTAGCGGATTTCCTGGTTGATACTTGAGTTCGACGGGATAAACCGGGAACATGAAGCGGCCAACGGATTGGGACAGCAGCACCGATGATGACTGATATTGCTACACTGCAAGCAATTGCGGGCCTGCTTTTTCTGGCCGTGGTTGCCTTGGCCTTCATGCTGTGGCGTCGCGGAACGATCATCGAAGCTCTTCGGCGCGCATATGAGGCGGGTCAGGCGCGGATTCATCAAGCGTCCTTGACCGAAACCCAAGCCGTCGCGCGCGCGAATGCCCATGAGGCCCGACTGAACGAGGTTCTGTCCGAGCGTGAGACGCTGCGCAGCGCACTTGAAGCGGCACGTGCTGCCGAGCAGCGTCATCAGGACGAGCTTCACCGCGCGGGCCTGCGCGACAGTGATCTGCGTGCCAGGTTCGAGGCGCAGGAGACGCGTTTTTCCGATCTGGCGCAGGAACGCGACGGGCTGCGCACTGAACTGGACGGGCTTCGGTCGTCCCAAAGGCTGGACAGGGAAGAACTGAACCAATCCGGTATCCGTGAAAGCGACCTTCGGGTTCGACTAGAGGGCCACGCGAGCCGACTGGGTGAGCTGTCTCAGGAACGCGACAAACTGTCAGAGGCCGTCCATGCCGCCCGGACCGAGGTCGAGGAACTCACCCGGGTCTTGGCGGAAACGCGGCTGATCGCCGACAAGGACAAGAAATCGGCCGAGCGGGAGTTGGCGCTTCTGCGCGAGATCCGTGAAGAGATGACCGGCCAATTTCGCCTGATGGCTGACGAATCCCTGCGGCGGCAGGCGCTCGATCTTGAAAAAACCCACAGCGACCGCCTTGCCGCCATGCTCACCCCGTTCCGGGAGCAAGTGCAGGGGTTCCAGACCGAACTGCAGGCGCGCAACAAGTCGGTCGACGAAGAACGGGCAGCCTTGCGCGAACAGATCGAAGGGTTGCACCGCCGGTCCGAAGAAATAGGTCGGGACGCCGTCGCGCTGACGCGTGCCCTGAAGGGCGAAAAACAGCGTCAAGGCGCGTGGGGGGAAATGATCCTTGAACGCGTGCTGGAAGGCTCGGGTCTTGAGCAGGGCACCCATTACAAGACGCAGGAAAGCTGGCGTGACGAAGGCGGGAAAACGTGGCGCCCGGACGTCGTCGTCTACTTGCCGCGCAAGAAGGTTCTGGTTGTCGACAGCAAGGTGTCGCTCAATGACTACGAAGTGGCCGTGAACGGAGAGACGGAGGCCGAGCGCGATGCGGCCCTGCGTCGCCATGTGGCAGCCGTGCGCAACCACATCAACACGCTGTCCGAGAAGGGCTATCACCAGATCGACAATGCCTCGGTCGACTATGTACTGATGTTCATTCCGATCGAAGGTGCGCTGTCCGAAGCCATGCGCTTTGATCCGATGCTTGCAAGCTATGCCCTTGAACGTCGGATCGGCCTTTCGACGCCGACCACGTTGATGCTGACGCTGCGGACAGTCGACCACATCTGGACGGTCGAACGGCGCGAAAGCAACGCTCTGGATATCGCGACGCGGGCGGGTGCGCTTTACGACAAGGTCGCATTGTTCGTGAACTCGATGGAAGATGTGGGCAAGGCCTTGGACGGGGCAACCCGTGCGCATGGTCAGGCCATGGACCGCCTGACGCGCGGCGGCGGAAACGTCATTGGACAGGTCGAAAAACTTCGCGTGCTGGGCGCAAGGGCGCAAAAGCGGATGTCGATTGAGTATGACGGCGATCAGGACGAACAGGGTCTGATCGACGCCGCAGAATAGGGATCGGACGCTATTTAGTAGGCGCAACTAAGCGCTACCCAATCACTGCGGGCTCTCCTATAGTCATGGCGGATCAAATCACCGTGGGGCCCAGAAGATGCGTTGTCCGTTCTGCGGAAACATCGATACGCAGGTGAAGGACTCGCGTCCCGCCGAAGACAACTCCGCCATCCGCCGCCGCCGTTTCTGCCCCGCCTGTGCGGGTCGGTTCACGACTTATGAGCGGGTTCAGCTGCGTGATCTGGTCGTCGTCAAGTCGTCGGGTCGACGCGAAGATTTCGACCGCGACAAGCTCAGCCGCTCGATCCGCATCTCGATGCAGAAGCGCCCGGTCGAGCCGGAGCGGATCGAACAGATGATTTCGGGGATCGTCCGCAGGCTGGAAAGCACGGGTGACACCGATGTGCCATCGAAGGTGATCGGTGAAATCGTGATGGAGGCGCTGGCCCGGATCGACACCGTCGCCTATGTCCGTTTTGCCAGTGTTTACAAGAACTTCCAGGCGGCGGACGACTTTGACCGGTTCGTATCCGAGTTGCGCCCCGTCACCGCCGAAGAATGACAGCTGCCAACACGGTGACGGCCAGCTTTGACCGTCGTTACATGAACCACGCCCTGGCGATCGCGCGGCGCGGTTTGGGAAACGTCTGGCCCAATCCGGCGGTCGGCTGCGTGATCGTGCGTGATGGCGTTGTTGTCGGCCGCGGCTGGACCCAGCCGGGCGGCCGGCCACACGCGGAACGCCGCGCGCTGGATCAGGCCGGCAGCCGCGCAGCGGGGGCTACCGCATTCGTCACGCTGGAACCTTGTGCACATATCGGCCACACCCCGCCATGCGCCACCGCCCTGATTGATGCCGGCGTGGCACGTGTCGTCACCGCGCTGACCGACCCTGACCCCCGCGTGGCAGGCCGCGGGCACGACATGCTGCGCGCGGCGGGGATTGCGGTCACCGAAGGCGTGTGTGCGGATGCGGCGCGATGGCTGCAGGCAGGTTTTTTAAGCCGTGTGACCAAGGGCCGTCCCATGGTGACGCTGAAGCTGGCCGCCAGTTTCGACGGACGAATCGCGACGAAGACGGGGGAAAGTCAGTGGATCACGTCACAAGCGGCGCGCCGACATACACATCTTCTGCGCCTGACGCATGACGCCGTGATGGTGGGCGGCGGCACCGCGCGGCAGGACAAGCCTTCACTGAACGTCAGGGGTTTCGGTCGCGTACGTCAACCGGTGCGCGTGGTCGTCAGTTCTCAGGATGTGACTGACCTGCCGCCGGAGGGCCCCGACTTCGGACCACTTTGGCGCGTCGGAGGGCCGCTGAAAGAGGTGATGCAGGACCTTGGCGCGAGCGGTCTGACGCGCGTTCTGTGTGAAGGGGGCGGAAAGCTCGCGGCCAGTCTGTTGGCGGCGGGCCTCGTGGATGAGTTGGTGGGCTACACGGCCGGTGTCGTGATCGGCGCAGAAGGGCTGGCGTCTGTCGGCAAGCTTAGCCTAAACCGTCTCTCCGACGCCCCGCGGTTCGATCTGGTGGAAACGCGGCGGATCGGGCCGGACGTCTTCCACCGGTGGCGAGCCGCCTAGCCCCGCCAAATGCCGGACCAGCCGGCGAAAGCACCTTGGATTTTGGTCAGCATACGCAACGGTCGTGGTTTGGCGATGGAAAGATTGGATAGACGCACCAATGCCGTTTCGACAGGGCAGGGCAGACTGGTGATGGGATCAGCGTATCGCGGATACGCGATTAATGCCGCGTGGACGAACGCCTCAAGGCTGGGCCGGGCGATGCGGCGCGCTGGCACTGGGCCCAGATCACGCGTCAGACCCCAACCTGCGTAAAACGGCGCGCCAAGGGTGGTGACGGACTTGCCACGCAGCACCGCCTCAAACCCCAGGGTGGATGTGATCGTCCATACCTCGTCGACCACATCAATCAGGGCAGCGGTATCCGTGAATCCGATGTTTTCAGCGCGAAGATCGGCCAAATCGTCGGCCGCGACCGCGCCGGTTCGCAAGCCCGCCAGCACGTCCGGGTGTGGCTTGTAGAGAATTCGGGCACCCGGGTTCATCACGCGCACCCGTTTCAGCAACGCTAAGTTCGTCCGTTCGACGCCAGCACCCAGACGGATGGACGCATCATCCTCAACCTGTCCCGGGACGAGGATGACGCGCCGGCCATCCGGGGAAATCCGGGGCTGCTCGCCTGAAAGGTTGTATTTTGTCAGTCCCAGTTGGCGGATATCACGGATCAGCGCCTCGGCCCGGTCAATTCCGCCGGTGGGTGTGCCCCGTTCGATCAGACGCTCCAATCCGCTTTCGCGGGTCGGGTCATAGTAGATCCCGACGTCATCCAGAACCAGCGAGAGCGGCGGGGTCAGCTCTGCCCCAAGACCGCGAGACCGCAGAAACCCGTCCTCGACCCGCGGGGCTTGCGGTGATGCTTCAGAGCGGTTGGCCCAGGCCATGGTGGCTTTGGTTGGGTCACGCGTGAACCGAACGCCAGCGCCATTGCTGAAGAACCGGGCGATCGATGGCCGCTTCCACATCCGCATGCCGAAGGCGACGTGGCCGGTGCGGTCGTCCCGCCACGCGCGCGCCTCTGCCTGCAATTGGCGTGCGGCGCCGGTCAGATCGATCAGGCCGTCGAGACAGGGGTCGTACCACGTCGGCGCCAGAAGATGGCTCGCGGCGAAAAGTTGCACCAATGAGATGGCGGGGCGCGGGCGGCGCAAGGCGCGGTCGTCGTCGCTCAGTCCCCAGCCGGCATAGAAGGGCTGTCCGAACAGGCGAGGGCGATGACCGGCCAGCATCGCCTCATACCCCAGCTGAGAGCTTACAACATAAACCGCATGCGCGCCGGCCAGCAGTTGCCAAGGCGACACCGCGTCTGCGCAGATGCTGTCACCCGCGCGCAAGTCAGCTGCACCAAGATGACCGGCGCGCAGTCCGGCCGCCGTTTCGGGATGCGTTCGCACCACGATTTGTCGGCCGGGATGTTCATCTCGGGCCGCAGTCAACATTCGCAGGAACGTCGCCCGGTCGGCCCCCATCAGCGATGCATCGCCCTGTGTCTGATCGACGACAAGGACATAGCCGCGCGGCAGGTCCGTATCCTGCCAATGACAGTTGTACTTCGACAAGTCGGCATCGCGCAGGAAGGCGATGGACTTCGCCGACTGTTCAGCAGCCGCCTGTGCTTCGGGCGTCGTTGCCAGTTCTTCGATAAGGGACGGTTGGCCCGGGTCGAAGTGCAGTCCCACCGGATCGATGATCAAGCCAATGGGTCCGCGCCGCGCGATCCTGTCCTTTGCCCTGCCCGGCAGAACCGAGCGGAGAAACGCATCTTCGACCGTGACCAGCCGCGCGCCTGTCCGCGCGGCGATCTTGCGACCACGCCACGCCGTCGGGCTGTTGCCCCAGACGCCGACGAAATCATCGGGACCGGGCACGCCCGTCGTCACGCTCCACCCCGCCAGCGCAAGGATGCGCCGTATCTTCGGCTGGCGATAAAAGCCCGCGTTGTAAACGAAAAGCCGCCGGAGGGGCGCTACGGCGGCTTTCAGCTGTTCGGCGTTCGGAAGGATCAATTCCCGATGGATTCGATGGCGCGCACGTTGTTTGCGCCGCCGGTGATCACGCCCAGCGTTTTCTGCCAGCGGACATATGGTGCCTCGGTGACATAGACGGTGTCGTTGTCGCGGATGGCAAAATCGCGGGCCATGAACAGCCCGTCGGGCTTTGTCAGGTCGAGCACGTATGCAATTCGCTGATCACCGACGACTGAGCCGCCCAGCACGCGTTGTGCCACCGATTCAGGTTCATCGCGCAGGATGAACACACCAGTCGGGTCGGCTGTCTGGCTGGACAGGCCGCCCACCATGGCGATCGCTTCCAAGGCGCTGACTTCGTCGCTGCCAAGCGGGACCTTGGTCTGACCGCCAAGTGCGCCCAGCGCGATGAAGTTCCGGGTATCTTCGTCCACGACGATCACGTCACCGGGCCGCAGGGCGATGTCGTTCTTGGGGTTCGCGTACAAGTCCTTCAGCCAGACCTTGCCTGACCGGCCGCCGCGTTTGACGGTGATCACGGCGACCTCTGGGTCGACCTGAACGCCGCCTGCCTTGGCCAGCATGGCCGACAAGGTGCGGGTCGGGCGTTCCAGCGGGAACACGCCCTGGCCGACCTTGCCCAGCACGGTGACGGTCGCGCCGTCGCCGGCCAGACGGGTCACCTGAACCTGTGGATCAGGGGTCTGGGACGCGAGGCGTTCGGTGATGATGCGACGCAACGCGTCAGGAGTGTTGCCGGCGGCGCGGATCCGACCGGCATAGGGAACGAAGATGTTGCCCTGACTGTCGACCTGCAGCTGCTGCAGCGGGGTGTTCTTGCCGCCCATCGAGGTCAGCAGGCCGTCATCGACGTTTTCCCAGATGGTCAGGCCCAGCGTGTCGCCGGGGCGGATTTCGTCTGGACCAACCGTCGCCTGGCTCAGGAAGTTGGCGCCGAACCCATAGGACGGGGTATAGGATGCGGCACGAACGACCCGATCGTCGACATACACCACGCGCGCGTTGCCGCCTTGACCAACCTGACTTTTCAGAACCTCGGCCTTGCTGGGGCCGGACCGGGGCAGGCCGCAGGCCGAAAGGGCGGTGACCGCAATCAGTGCCGCTGCCACGCACATCCGGCGCAGTCGACGACGCCGGGGCAAGTCTTGAGGCTTTACGGTCACGTGGGCCGAAACCCCGGGGGCGGCGAAATCTGTCACGTGCAGTCTCCTGTCCGGTGGGCCGATTCTGCGCGGCCCGGGAATTATCGGGAAGTCTATCCAGTATCGTTCCCGTTACCAATATTTCATCGCTTAACCGATGTCTTGATCCATCTGCTGCCGATGTGTGCCGAACCCGGCCGCCAGCGCGTCATAAGGTGACAGGGGGTCCAGCATCAAGTCGACTGCCAGCCGCAGCACATGCGCCCGAGAGCGGGCGGCGTAAAACCCGCCCGGAACCTGGCTCGTTTCCAGCAGATAGTCGCGGTAGTCGCGATAGCTTTGCCGGTCCGGTCGATCCGGTGAGCGGAAAAATTCATCCAGCGTCTGCGCCGAAACCAGTCCGGGCTTATCGTACACCGCGCGACCCATCGCCTTGACCGGCAGTCCGCGCCAAAGCGCCTGCTGTGCGGCGGTCGAGTTCACCGTCACCACGGATCGCGCGACGTTCAACAGCTGCGCCAGCTTGCCGCCATGGACGAACTGCACGCGGTGGCCGATCCCCAGCCGCGCGGCACTGGCGCGGATGGAACGGTCGACCCGGCTGCGCCCGTCGTCAAGGGGGTGCAACTTGAACACCAGATGGTGGTGACGTGGGGCTGACCGCGCAAAAGCGTCCATCACCTCATCGGTAAACTGACTGAGCTTGCTGTAAGGAGAGTGCGCTAGAAAGCTCGCGTCATGTTCAAGCTGCAGCAGCACTAGCACGAATGGATGTCCGGCGTTGCGAATGCGCCGCGTTGCCCTGATGCGCTGAACGACCGTGATGGGGGTCGCCATCAGGCGCTGCAGGCTCAACTTGAACTCCTCACGGACGGTGATGTTGCGATGGGTTCTGAAATTGGGATAGCGGCGCGCGCCAGTTGCCATGATGAAGTGATACAGCGCCCCGTAAAACCTGTGATGGTTCGTATCGCCCCAATGGGCAGGCGGGCGCAGACGTTCATTTTCACGGCCACGCAGAGCGTGGCGCATGTCGGGCACTGTCAAATCCATCAGGCGCGAGTGCCCGTTTGACCCGCCGCGTTCATAGCTGATCCAGAAGGGGCGCAGGTAACCTTCCTCGAACACGTGCAATGTCAGGTGACGCACCGACGCGGCCCGGCGGGCCGACGCGTGGACGGGGCGCACGTCGCCGTAAAGAACGAGGTCCGTCACGCCCAGTCGCGTGATCAGATTGTCCAGATGCGCGGGCCAATCGTGGGATGTGCCCTCATGCTTGATGAAATGCGCGGAATCGGACCAGAAGAATTCATCGCCCGCGTTGAAACCAACGCGCCACACCGTCGCGCCTGCGGCGCGCAGCATGGCGCCAAGCCGGTCAAAGAACGGCCCATGCGGGCCCTGCAGCAGCAGAAATACCCGTTCGCTTGCTGGACGGGGTGGCGGCGAGGGGGCGCCGAAGGGCTGGTCAGAGATTGCGGTATCTCTCATCCGCTACCGATGCCATGGTCTAATTTGTCTGCCAAGTAGCACTTAACGACACGCCTTCGACTGATTGCCACGCGCGCGGCGGCGGGCGTGGCTTGATGTTGCCCGGGTTGACAGGCAAAACACCCTGTCAGCATTCACCAGAAGGTTAGCCCCGCATGTTTACCGGAATCATAACCGATATCGGAAATGTCAGTGCCGTGGAATTGCGCGGCGACATGCGCGCACGGATCAGCTGCCATTATGACATGGCGGGCGTCGACATGGGCGCATCCATTGCCTGCGATGGCGTCTGCCTGACGGTCGTGGACAAGGGGCCTGACTGGTTCGACGTCGATATTTCGGCCGAAACCCTGTCAAAGACGAACATCGGCGCGAACGGGTGGGAAAACGGTCGGCCGATCAATCTGGAACGCGCATTGAAAGTCGGGGATGAACTTGGCGGCCATATCGTGTCCGGCCATATCGATGGCGTCGCCCGCATCACCGACGCGCATGACGAAGGCGACAGTCTGCGGCTGACCTTCGAGGCCCCGCCAGAGCTCGCGCGGTTCATCGCCCCCAAGGGCTCGGTCGCCTTGAACGGCACGTCGTTGACGGTGAACGAAGTCAGCGGGAACACCTTTGGCGTGAATCTGATTCCGCATACGCAGACCGTGACCACCTGGGGCTCGGCCCGCGTGGGTGACACCGTCAATCTCGAGATCGACACGCTTGCGCGTTATGTCGCGCGTTTGGCCGAGGCGGGGCAGGTATGACGGCCACCTTCGGCATCGGACACAACGGCGGCCCGCAGTCGTCAGGCGCAGGCTTTCGCGCACATTGCTGGCGCAAGGCGCGGCGAGAGCTTCTGGGCGCCAATCTTCCGATCGAGGTCGTGCGCCAGCAGGTCCGCAGGGCCAAGGCGCTGGGGCTCGACTACAAAACCTATGCCGGGGTCCGCGCCACGACGGGACGGGATCTGGTGGCGTTTCTGTATTCGACCAATGCGCTGGGGATGTTCCGGCTGGCCGACCAACCGGACGCAATGACCCTGGCGCGCATGAACACAAGTGTCGCTGACCGACACCTTGGCGTCGGTCCAGGGTTGAACGCCGAAAAGCTGCGCCTTGCCGCGCATGCGGTGTCGGCGACGACCCTGCCGCCCTTCGGGTCCAGCTGGGGCGCGATGCGCGCGCAGTTGAAATCTTGGCTGGGCGACCAAAGATTGCCAGCAGACGCGGTTCTGATGATCGGTGAGACCGACCACGAACGAGAGATGATGGCCGCCGCCGGATTTGCCGGTTTCCTGACCGGCCAACGCTATTTCGCAGGAGATACCCATGCAGTTTGAAGAACCCGGTCCGGTCGAGCGATCCTGGTCCGAGGCGATTTCCTCGACCGAGGAGATCATCGAGGACGCGCGCAACGGACGCATGTTCATTCTGGTGGACCACGAAGGCCGGGAAAACGAAGGCGATCTGGTGATCCCCGCGCAGATGGCGACGCCTGATGCGGTCAATTTCATGGCCACGCACGGTCGCGGGCTGATCTGCCTGTCGATGCCTGCCGCGCGGATCGAGGCCTTGGGCCTGCCGATGATGAGCAATCGCAACGGCACCCGCCACGAAACCGCCTTTACCCTGTCGATCGAGGCCAGGGACGGCGTCACTACGGGTATTTCTGCCCATGACCGCGCGCGGACGATTTCCGTGGCGATCGATCCGACCAAAGGCGCCAATGACATCGTGACACCGGGCCACGTCTTTCCGCTTCGCGCCCGCGAGGGCGGCGTTCTGGTCCGCGCGGGTCACACCGAGGCGGCGGTCGACGTGGCACGGTTGGCCGGGCTGAACCCGTCCGGCGTCATCTGCGAGATAATGAAGGAAGACGGCACGATGGCGCGTCTTCCCGATCTTGTGGCGTTCGCTCAGCGGCATCAGTTGAAGATCGGGACGATCAGCGATCTGATCGCCTATCGTCGTCGCCACGACAACCTCATCGTCGAACGTGAGCAGCGACCGGTGACCTCCGTTCACGGCGGTGATTGGATGATGCGCATCTTTGCGGATGAAACACAGGGCGCGGAACACATTGTCCTGACCAAAGGCGATCTGACCACGCCAGAGCCGGTGCTTGTCCGGATGCACGCGCTGGACCCGCTGCATGACGCGCTGGGGATCTTTCGTGACAAGGCCGGCGATCTGGGCGCATCGATGCGTCTGATCGCGTCCGAAGGGCGGGGTGCCGTTGTTTTGCTGCGCGACCTGTCACCCGCGCTGCCACGCGCCGAAGATCACGCCACCCACACGCTGCGCCAATACGGGCTGGGCGCGGAAATCCTGCTGGCGTTGGGTCTGTCCGAACTGGTGCTGCTGACGAACTCGGCACCGGTGAACGTAGTCGGCCTTGACGCATACGGGCTTTCCATCCATTCCACGCGGCCCATTCCACAGGACTGAACCATGGCTTCGCAAAACGACCACGCCACCCTGCCGCTGCCCAGCTTTGACCAGCCTGTGCGGCTGCTGATCGTGGTATCTCCCTACTACCGCGCCATCGCCGACGACCTGATCGCCGGCGCTCGCGCAACTGCCGAGGCTGCTGGCGCAAGCGTCGATCTGGTCGAGGTTCCCGGCGCGCTGGAAATCCCGACTGCCATCGGCATCGCGTCGCGGCAGGCGAATTACGACGGGTTCGTTGCGCTGGGCTGCGTCATCCGGGGTGAGACGACGCATTATGAGACGGTCTGCAACGACAGCTCGCGTGGTCTGACGCTTCTGGGCCTGCAAGGCGTGTGCATCGGCAACGGCATTCTGACCGTCGAGAACACTCAACAGGCCGTGGTTCGCGCAGCGCCCGATCAGCAGAACAAGGGCGGCGGCGCTGCAGCGGCGGCGTTGCACCTGATTGCCCTTCGGCGTCGCTGGCCGACCAAGCCCTTTTCCCAACCCGGCAGCCGTGATCCGATCCGGGTTGCCGGCGAACTTGATGGTGCAACCCAGGCATGAGTGACGCGTCCGATTCCACCCCGAAGCCGTCGCGTCGTGAATTGTCGTCGGCCGCGCGTATCTATGCAGTGCAGGCATTGTTCCAGATGGAGGCCGCGGATCAGTCCGCAGGCCGTGTCGCCACCGAGTTTCGCAACTGGCGCATCGGCGTCGATTACGAAGAGGGAACGTCCCCTGAAGCAGACGATGTCCTGTTCGGGAATATTCTGGAAGACGCGGTGAACTGGCAGGGCCGCATCGACCAGATGACCGACCGGGCGCTGGTGGCGAAATGGCCGATCGCCCGGATCGATCCGGTCCTGCGCGCTGTCTTCCGGGCAGCGGGCGCCGAGCTGGTCGCGGGCCGTACGCCCCCTAAGGTGGTGATCAAAGAATACGTCACAGCGTCAGACGCCTTCTTTCCTGAGGGGAAAGAGGCCCGATTTGTGAATGCTGTCCTGGATCATATGGCCCGCGAATCCCGTCCCGAGGCGTTCTGATCGGTTATGATGACATCGGGGGGCCGCTTCGCCCCCCCTGCAACGTGTTCCGGCGGTTCCGCTTTTCTTAGCCATATCGCCATGAACAAACTCCTGCCGAGGCGTGTGAGTTTTGCAACATCAAGGGGTGCGTTTCGACCGTTTCACATAAATGTTGTGATTTACTGTCATCACTTGGTCCGATTTGCCATCTCTGGCTAACGATATCGGCCGCTGCGGTAAGATACCGTTTTACAACGATTTAAGCCTGTTAAACCGCAGTCACGCGTCGTTTCATGTTGAAACAATACAGCGGCTTGAAACGATATCAGCAAGTTCCCTTACGGGTAATGACGTTTTCGTGATAACCAGCAGGTATCGCGGCCTTCTTCCCCCCGTCGGCCCACCGTCCTAGATCAGTCGGGCAAGCGGCCGAAGTGTTAGTGCATCGCGGTCGAAGGAACGAAAGGATGAACCTTATGAAAAAAGTTGCGATCCTGGCGGGTGCAACCGCCATCGCCGCAGGCCTGACCGCCCCGGCTTTTGCTCAGCAAGAGTTCGCCACCGGCGCTAACGCTGTTGGCATCTCGTCGATCAACACCGGCATCACCGACGTGCAGGACGACGTGCGTGACGACTTCGCACGTTCGGAAGACGCGCGCCGTTTTGGCCCGGGTGAGATGAACCAAGGTCTGTTCGGTTCGGTCGCACTGACCTACACCGGCCGCACCGGCAACGTTGAAAACCATGACTTCGCTCTGGCTGGTCGTCTGTCGCACAACGCTGGTCAGTTCGCTCAGTCGGTTGGCATCTTGCTGGAATACGGCGAAGACAATGCTGGCAACAAAGACACCGAGAAAACCTCGGTCATCTATGACGGCCAGTACTACTTCAACGACCAGGTCTATGCCTTCGCCCTCGGCCGTCTGACGACCGATGGTCTGGCAACCGATCCTGCGTACGAAAATGCCAACAACAACCTGAAGCGTGATGCGTTCTTCGGCGTTGGTCCTGGTTACCGGATCATCAACAACGAAACCACCGCATGGCGTGTTCAAGCCGGTGTTGGTATCCGTTACACGCAGCAAGTTGACTTCGTCACCGACGCTGACGGTAACCGTACCAACGACTACAGCCTGAACTCCAACACGGACACGGCGTACATCATCTCGTCGCGTGCGTACCACAAGTTCAACGATCAGTTCTTCCTGACGAACGACACCGACTATCTGACCTCGGACGTCAACGACACGATCACCAACGAACTGGGTCTGAACTTCAAGATGTCGGACGCTTTCGCGACCCGCATCTCGTACAAGACCGAATACGTCTCGGATCGTAAGATCCGCACCGACAACACCCTGGGTGTGTCGCTGGTCTACGGCTTCTAATCCTTTTCCCTGGATTGAAGTCTCTCTGGGAAGGGGTGGTCGAAAGACCGCCCCTTTTTCGTTGTGCAATCGCGATCCGAAGCGTCGAGCATCAGCCGCAGTATCATTGCAATGTCGGGGAAGGGGTGGCAGGAACCGCAGCAACCGTGACAGCGCTAGAATCCCCGAAAGCCTGGATTTCCAGGTGGGCGCCGGATAGCCGGACCAGGGCCCGGTCAGAGCCAGCCCCCTCGGGTGACTTATAGGCCAGTGGGAAAAAAGGCCGTCACGAGAAGAGCAGAAACCCGCCAAGACGACAGATAAGTCCACACCCGGCGCCTGACAAGAGGCGCCAAAGCCTTGCGAAATGTTCTTGGTGCGTTCATGTAGGCGACATGGACGAGATACTTCCCAACCTTCCCGGTCAACGCCTGCAGCGCGGGGTGGCGCGGTTGCTTGGCACGATGGGCCATGCCCCGCTGCTGGAATTCGTGCCGTCGCCGGGACTGCGCGTCGACGTCATTTCTGTGTCGGACAAAGGCGAAATCTGGATCGTCGAGTGTAAAAGCTGCCGTGCCGATTTCGTCGGCGATCAGAAATGGCAGGGCTATCTGGAATGGTGTGACCGGTTCTTTTGGGCGACCGACTGCGATTTTCCGCCGGGTCTTTTGCCGGATGACAGCGGGCTGTTCGTGGCGGATGCCTGGGGCGCAGAAATGGTGCGCATGGCGCCCGAAACCCGTCTGGCGGCCGCGCGGCGCCAACGCATCCTTCGCGACATTGCGCGGGTGGCCAGCCGTCGCCTGATGCGGGCCAGCGACCCGCAGGGGTTTTGCGACTTCGTCTAGGCTGCCAGAATTTCATTGGCCAGCCGCAGGTCATCCAGCAATTCCTGCCGCGCGGCGGGCCCCGCATCCCGACTGCGCAGGATAAAGCTGGGGTGCCATGACACCAGCACAGGCCTGCCGTCGCGGTCATGTTCCAGTTTGCCGCGCCGCGCCCGCAACCCGGTGCCGTTGCCGGTCAGCGCATAAGCCGCCGAGGCACCCAGCGCGACCGTCAGCTTGGGCGCGACGAAACGGCGTTCCAGATCCAGCCACCAGCGGCAATGCTCGATCTCGGACCGGTCCGGGTTCTGGTGCAGGCGACGCTTGGCCGTAGGTTTGAATTTGAAATGCTTGACCGCGTTGGTCATCCACACGGGACCGGTCCCCGCCTCGGCCATGATGCCGCGCAAAAGCTGTCCGGCCGGACCGACGAAGGGCTGGCCCTGCAGATCTTCCTGATCACCGGGCTGCTCACCAACCAACATCAATGGGGCGGTCGGATCGCCGTCGCCCCAAACTGTCTGGGTGGCCGCTTCGCACAAATGGCACCGGGTACAGACCCGGGCCGCGTCGTGCGCCTCGGACATGGTTTCGGGCATGTCAGGCATCGGGGCAGGGGCCAGTCGGTCCAGAATACGCGCGGCCCGGGCTGGGGCGATGGTGGGCATCGCCGCCTGCATCGCCGCGACTCGCGCCTGTGCGCCCGCCAGCATCGACGGAATCAGACGCGTCTCTGGCAGGTTCTTCCAATATTTCAGCGGCATTTCCGACCGCATTGCCTGCGTCTTGACGCGGGCCGGATTGAAGATGTTGGCGAAGTAGGTCGACCAAAGCGCCTCGGACGCGTCATCGGGCAGATCGGGGCGCGGGGCAGGATGCGCATAGGTCAACTGGCCCCCCGCGAACCGCGCCGTGCCTTGCGGCGTCGCGATCATCCAGTCCATGTCACCAAAACGTTTGGCAAAGAACGGGGTCGCCGCCTCAAGGATGTAGTTGTCAGGTTCGAACCACGCGCCGAATGCACGCCGATTACCAGCCGGAGGCAGCTCTCGGAACCGGACAAAGGCATGCATCTTGTGGATATCGCGCCGCACGGCCTTGGCGAACTGGTCCAGCTGACGCATCAGCGGATCGGCGGGGTTCGTCGCTGCGCGGCGGTCGGACTGGTGGCGATGGACGGCGGCATAGGCAAGCGCCGGCGCGCTTGGGTCACGGTGACACAGTGCCGTCTGGACCGTTTGCAACAATGGTTTTGCGATTACTACCGGATGCGGGCCGTCCGCTTGCGGGACAAGTGATGCCGAAAAAAGCCCCACGTCGGTCTGATCGCGGGACCATTCAATGTCAGACGCCGATATATTGTGGCTTGCCAGACGACGTGCAGCATCGCGCCAGACCTGGGCGAAGCCGAAGTCGGGCAGATCGACCCGGTACATCAGAACAGCGACATCTGCTCGGGCGCGGGGGCGAACTTGGCGCGCAGGTTGTCGCTGTCGGTGGTGGCCCCGGGATGCCAGTCGGGAAGCTGGACAAAATGTCGCGCCTTGGACATGCCTGCCCCGATCCGCAACAGGTCGGCATAACGCACGCTGCCAGATCGACGCGCGGCGATGATGCGGTCCACCGTCCGCGTCCCGAACCCCGGCACCCGCAGCAGCCAATCCCGCGACGCGCGATTCACGTCCAGCGGAAAAGACGCGCGGTTGGCCAAAGCCCAAGCCAGCTTGGGATCGACCGCCAGATCAAGATTACCCGACGGCGCAGCGCCTGCAATTTCGTCAGCTTGAAATCCGTAGAAACGCATCAGCCAGTCGGCCTGATAAAGCCGGTGTTCGCGCATCAAAGGCGGCCGGATCAACGGCAGGGCCGCAGTCGCGTCCGGGATCGGGCTGAACGCGGAGTAATAGACCCGCTTCAATGCGTAACCGGAATAAAGCCGTGCCGACGTCGTCAGGATCTGCGCGTCGTTCGTGGCATCGGCACCGACGATCATCTGCGTCGACTGTCCAGCCGGCGCAAAGCGCGCGGGGCGCTTGCCGGTAAACGACTTCTCTCGGCTCGCCTCACGTTGCAGGCGGACGTCGGCCATGGCGGTGCGGATGGTTTCCGGCTTTTTCTGCGGGGCAAACTGGCGGACGCTGTCATCGCGTGGCAGCTCGATGTTGATAGACAGCCGGTCGGCGTATCGGCCCGCCTGTTCGATCAGCTCGGGCGATGCCTCGGGGATCGACTTCAGGTGGATGTAGCCTTTGAACTGATGCTCCTCGCGCAGCATCTTCGCGATGCGCACCATGTCGGCCATCGTATCGTCCGGGCTTTTGATAATCCCCGACGACAGAAAAAGCCCTTCGATATAGTTGCGGCGAAAGAATTCCAGCGTCAAGGTCACGACCTCTTCGGGCGAGAACCGGGCGCGTTCAACCTGCGATGACACGCGATTGATGCAATACGCGCAATCAAAGATGCAGAAGTTTGTCATCAGAATTTTCAGCAGACTGACGCAACGCCCGTCCGGGGTATAGGCGTGACAAATCCCCGTCCCGCCCGCGCTGCCCAAACCGCCTGACTTGGAATCGCGCCGATCCGTCCCACTGGATGCGCAGGACGCGTCGTATTTTGCCGCGTCGGCTAGAATCGCCAACTTCTGCTGAAGGGTCTTCGCCATACGAACAAATTATGAACAACCGGCCCTGATGTAAAGGCTGGCCGTTGCGTCAGACGCCCAATCTGTCGCGTAGAGAATACCAACTCATCCCCGCGACAAGCAGCGGCCATCGTAGCGCCGCGCCACCGGGAAAGCGTGGCTGGGGCAGGGCGGCCATAGTATCAAATCCGTCGTCCTGACCCATCACCGCCAAGGCCATCTGCCGTCCGGCCAGATTGGCCAGTGCGACCCCATGGCCGGAATATCCGCTGGCCGATAGACATTTCGGCGCCGGTCGAGTGAAACACGGCATCCGGTTCATCGTGATCGCCAGCGTGCCACCCCAGGCATAGTCGATTTGCACGTCCTGCAACTGCGGATAGACCTGCAGCATCGGTTTGCGCACCTTGGCAGCGATATCGGCCGGGAACCGATAGCCAAGATTTTCCCCGCCTCCGAACACCAGCCGCCTGTCATCCGACAGCCGCCAGTAGTTCACGACGAACTTGGTGTCATGGACGGCGATGTTCTGCGCCAGCACACCCTCTGCACGATCCCCCAGCGGCTCGGTCGCGACGACGAAGTTGTTGATCGGCATGACCTTGGCCGAAACTGACGGCTCCAGCGCACCCATATATCCGTTCGTCGCCAGCAGAACGTGGTCCGCGACCACCTCTGCGCCCGCCGTGCGCACGGTCGATGGCTGGCCCGCGCGTTCCGCATGGGTGATGCCGGTGACAAGACTGCCCTCGTGGATGCTGGCGCCGGCATTCGTGGCCAAGCGCGCCAACCCGAGTACCAGCGCCAAGGGATCCAGATGTCCTGACCCACGGTCGATGTCGCCACCCAGATACGCGGGCGATCCGACGAGCGCGCGAAACCGGGTCTGGTCCAGCGCCTCGATCCGGTCATAGGCATAGTCGCGGACCAGACGCTCGGCGTTCTGCCGTGCGTGCGCGACCTCTGCCTGCGTGCGGGCGGCGTGGGCGATACCGGCGTGAAACGCGACGCCCACTTCGGTGGCATAGGTGCGGGTCAGCGCCTTGGCATCCTCGGCCATGTCCCACAAGGCGTGGGTGCGCATCTTGCCGACCATCGCCTCAAGCTCGTCGACCTCCAGGCGCTGGCCCGACCCGACCTGCCCCCCGTTGCGACCGGACGCGCCAAATCCGACCCGCTGCGCCTCTAGCACCACGACGCTGCGACCGGCGCGCGCCAAGGTGAGCGCGGCGGAAAGACCGGTATAACCAGCGCCGACCACCACCACATCCGCGCGGACGCGTCCTTGCAGCGGCGGGAATGGCGCAAGCTCGGTGTTCTGCGCGGCGTAAAGGCTGGGCGGGTACGCGCCCGCCTTGTCGTTGGCAAAAAGCAGGTTCAGGGCCAAGGCGCGCGTCCCATTACACGTTCAGCAGCAGGTGCTCCCGCTCCCAAGGAGAGATGACCTGAAGGAATTCCTTGTATTCGTTGCGCTTCACGGCCTCATAGACTGACATGAATTCGGACCCCAGAACCTCTCGCATAGGGGCCGAGGCGTGCAGTTCGTCCAGCGCATCGCCCAGGTTCGTCGGCAGCTCATCGTCAGACATGTAGGCGTCGCCCAGACATTCGGCGCGCGGATTTTCCTGCTGGATCAGGCCCAGATATCCCGTCGCCAGCGACGCCGCGAGGCCGAGATACGGGTTGCAGTCCATCCCCGCCAGACGGTTTTCCACCCGACGCGCCGCCGGCCCGGAAATCGGGACGCGAATTCCCGTCGTGCGATTGTCCCGACCCCATTCCAAGTTGATCGGGGCTGCGAAATCCGGGACATAACGGCGATAGCTGTTCACATACGGCGCCAGAAGGGCGACCGCGGCGGGCAGGTGGTTCTGCATCCCGGCGATGAAATGCAGAAACGCCGGCGTCTCGCGACCGCGTTCGTCTGAAAAGATGTTCTTCCCGTCCGCATCCACGATCGAATGATGGATATGCATGGCACTGCCCGGCTCACCCTCGATCGGTTTGGCCATGAAGGTGGCAAAACAATCGTGACGCAGCGCCGCCTCACGGATCAGGCGTTTGAAATAGAAGATCTGATCGGCCAGATGCACCGGGTCACCGTGGTTGAGGTTGATTTCAACCTGACCGGCCCCGCCTTCCTGCAGAATGCCGTCGATCTCAAAACCCTGCGCCTCGGCAAAGTCATAGATGTCGTCGATGACCTTGCCGTATTCATCGACCGCGGACATCGAATAGGCCTGTTTCGCCGCTGCGCGCCGGCCGCTTCGCCCCATCGGCGGTTGGATCGGCTGGTTCGGGTCGGTGTTCCGGGCGACCAGAAAGAACTCCATCTCGGGCGCGACGATCGGTTTCCAGCCGCGGTCGGCGTAAAGCTGTACGATACGTTTCAGGACGTTCCGGGGTGCGACCGGCACGGGCTGGCCCTGCTGGTCGCAGACATCGTGGATCACCTGCAGCGTGACATCGGCGGTCCAAGGCGCAGCCGTTGTCGTCTCGTAGTCCGGGATCAGAACCATGTCAGGTTCGGTGAATGCGCCGGTCGGGTTGTCGGCCCACTCCCCGGTGATCGTCTGCAGAAAGATCGAGTTCGGCAGGTAAAAACTGTCCTGCCGCGCGAATTTTGATGCGGGCATTGCCTTGCCGCGCGCCACGCCGGCGATGTCGGGCACGATGCATTCGATTTCGTCCAGACGGCGCCCGTCGATATAGTCGCGGGCGGCTTCTGGGATCCGGCTGAGCCAGTCTGACATGATGGTCTTTCCGCCGGGCACCCGGCTGAGGTTATGCGATCAACAATCCGGAACAGCGGCCGCCAAAGGGTTGTCCCCCAGACCCGCCTTGACGCCCAACCTGTCTGCGGCTGAGCGGTTCTGACTTGCTTTCCACTTTCCTGCCATCTGGCTCGCGGGGATTTCAACCCCGACAATGCCGCGCATCTGTGACGTCACAAAGCTTTCAGGTGCATCAGCCACCGCCCAAGGCGAGGGCAGCGCCCCTTCCATCTGGTCGGTCAAGGCATCCAGCTGACGGCGCAGCCAAAGGGCGTCGTCGGTCACCACCGGGATGCCGCGCACCTGAACCATCAGGAAATTCCAAGTCGGAACGACCTTCCCTGTTTCGGCCTTGGTCGCATAGTGGCGGGGCGAGATATAGGCGTGCGGCCCCTGAAACACGATCAGCGCGGAATGGCCGTGCGCAGCCATGTCGCGCAACTCTGCAATCTGTGGATTGGCCTTTGCCAGATGGCACTGCAGCGATTGGGTTTCTGCGCTCCACTGCATCGGTATCAGGTTGGCGGTCGGGCCATCCGCGCCGTGCGTGATCAGCATCCCCAGCGGATAGGTTTCGATCAGCCCCACCATCACCTCGGGCCGATCTTCGGCAAAAGCGGGTGGGGTGTACATCAGACCGCCCGCTTCAGATTTCGCGGCTGTTCAAAGAACGCAGCGATCTGATCCGCGATCAGTTGCGAATCCGCGGTGCCACGACTGTCGCGCGCCTGATCCAGCAACGCGTCCGGAACCAAGCCGCCGCGATGTTCGATCAGCCCGTCGATAAAGCTGTCTTCGAATTCGGGATGGGCCTGCACCGTCCAGGCACGGTTGCCGTAAACCAGCGCGGCGTTCTTGCAGAATTCGTTGCAGGCCGTGACCGTCGCGCTGACAGGGGCGGTCAGGACCTGGTCCTGATGCCAGGCATTCAGGGTGACGGGCGTGCCGCCGAAATCATAGGTCTGTGCACCGACGGCCCAACCGCCCGGGAACTTGGCGACGGTCCCACCCAATGCCTGCGCGATGATCTGGTGGCCAAAACAGATGCCGACCAACGGAACCTCGGCATCGAAGGCTGACCTGATGAACTCTTCCAGCGGATGGATGAACGGCAGGTCGTCATAGACGCCATGGCGCGATCCGGTGATCAGCCAGCCATCCGCGTCGTAGATGCTGCCCGGAAACTCCATCGCTTCGACGAAATAGCTTGTGAACTCGAACCCGCGGCCAGACAAAAGGCGGACGAACATGTCGTCATAGTCACCTTCCGACGCGCGGATGACCTCGGGCGATTGACCGCATTTCAGAATACCGATGCGCATGGCGAACTCATATTTGCTGACAGCGCGAAGCTATGCCTCGGCTGGCGCGTTCGCAAGCGCCTCAGCCGCGCGGGGTGGGGGTGTGGCTGCGGATCGTGTCGACCATCAGGGCAACATGGTCGGGGTTCGCGTCCGGCGTGATCCCGTGCCCGAGGTTGAAGATATGCGGCCCCCCGGCAAACGCGTCGATGATCTGGCGGGTCGCGGCCGCAAGGCTGTCGCCGCCGGTCACCATGTGCGCCGGGTCAAGGTTGCCCTGCACGCATCCCGCCGACTGCACATTCCGGGCGGCCCAGTCCGGCGCGACCGAGTTGTCCAGCGCGACCGCATCCGCCCCCGTGGCGTTTGCGAACCCGACATAGCGATCCTTCGCCTGACGCGGAAATGCGATGATCGGGACGCCTGGATGGCGCAACTTCAGTTCTGCGATGATGCGACGAATGGGCGCAACGCAGAAGTCGTCGAAATCCTGCGCAGACAGACTGCCCGCCCAGCTGTCGAACAGCTTGACGACCTCCGCCCCGGCTGTGATCTGCGCCGACAAATACTCGATCGTGGCCGCAGTGATCAGATCGATCAGCGCGGTGAATGTCGCGCGGTCGGTATCCTTCAACAGGTGCGCCGGTCCCTGATCGGGCGTGCCCCTTCCGGCGATCATGTAGGTCGCCACCGTCCACGGCGCCCCGGCAAACCCGATCAGCGTGGTGTCTGCGGGCAGTTCCCGGCGCAGGATGCGGATCGTTTCATAGATCGGGGACAGCGTGTCATCGATGCTGCCCACGTCCCGCAGCCGTGCCAGATCCCCGGGGCCAGTGACGGTCGACAGGCGCGGTCCTTCGCCCGTGACGAACCAAAGGTCGGCCCCCAGCGCCTGCGGAACCAGAAGGATGTCCGCAAACAGGATCGCCGCATCGAAGCCATAGCGTCGGATCGGCTGCAACGTGACCTCGGCTGCCAGATCGGGCGTGTAACACAGCGTCAGAAAATCGCCTGCAACAGCACGCGTTGCGCGATATTCGGGCAGGTACCGACCCGCCTGACGCATCATCCAGACCGGGGGCGTGTCCAGCCGCTCGCCTGCCAGTGCGCGCAGAATGCGCTTTGGCTGCTGGGTCAGGGGGGCAGGGGCTGGCATGATGGTATCCTGTGGCGGCGGGCGCAAAACGGCCCCCCGTAGAAGGGGGACGGGGCGAAGGTTGTCAAGGCGCGGCCTCTTCGATAATCCCGCGCCATGACGTTCCCCCATCACGACTCTTCTGTTATCCGCATTGGAACGCGCGGCTCTGCCCTGGCGATTGCACAGGCGACTGAAACGCGGGATCGACTGATTGCCGCGCATGGACTGACGCCTGCCGACTTTGAGATCGTCATCATCCGCACGACGGGCGACCGCATTCAGGACCGGTCGCTGAAGGACATTGGCGGGAAGGGGTTGTTCACCCGAGAGATCGAGGACGCGTTGCTGGACGGCGGCATCGATCTGGCCGTCCATTCGATGAAGGACATGCCGGTTCTGCAGCCAGATGGGCTGGTGATCGACTGCTATCTTCCGCGCCAGGACCCACGCGATGCGTTTCTGAGCGTGAAGTATCGGTCGCTGGAAGATCTGCCGGCGGGTGCCGTGGTCGGGTCGTCCAGCCTTCGTCGTCGTGCACAGGTCAGCTATCGACGTCCCGACCTGCAACTGGTCGAGTTTCGGGGCAACGTTCAGACGCGTCTGCGCAAGCTGGACGAAGGCGTGGCGGATGCGACATTTCTGGCGATGGCCGGTCTGGCCCGTCTTGATCTGATTGATCTGGCCCGTAGCGCGATACCGGCAGAGGTGATGCTGCCCGCCATCGCCCAGGGCGCCATCGGCGTCGAACGGCGGCGGGACGACACGCGGATGGCGGATATGCTGGCCGCGATCTGTGACCGCCCGACGCTGCTGCGGGTCGAGGCAGAGCGCGCATTCCTGGCCCGCCTTGATGGGTCCTGCGAGACGCCGATTGCCGGGCTGGCCGAACTCGACGGCGATACGTTGTGGCTGCGAGGCGAGATCCTGCTACCCGACGGGACGGTTGCGGTCGCGGGTGAGCGCAAAGGCTTTGCTGTCGACGGCGCGATGATGGGCGCTGATCTGGCGGACGAATTGCTGTCGCGCGCGCCAAAGGATTTCTGCGACTTGACGGGGATCAACCCGCTGCGCCGCAGTCCACCCGTCTGAGCTGCGTCTTCAATAGCTGCGGATAAGGCCCACCAGGCGGCCTTGAACCTTGACCTGATCTTCCCGCAGGACGCGGGTTTCATACGCAGGGTTGGCGGCTTCCAGCGCGATCATGGCGCCGCGACGGCGGTAACGTTTCAGCGTCGCTTCAAGACCTTCGACAAGTGCCACGATGATGTCGCCGTTGTCGGCATGGCTTTGTTCCCGGATGACGACGACATCGCCGTCGTTGATGCCAGCGTCGATCATCGAATCACCCCGCACCTCAAGAGCGTAGTGATGTTCGCGACCCGACAGCATGCCGCCGGGCACCGCGATGTGATGCGACACCTCTGATATCGCCTCGATCGGCACACCTGCGGCAATCCGACCCATCACCGGCAACTCAATCGAGCCAGTGTCGGTGACTGTCATCGCACCCCGGGGGCGAGAGGGGGCGGTGCGCCGGTCGCCGTCGATCACGCGCGGGGCAAAGCGTTCCGCGGTGTCCGTCTCTGCCACGGTGGTTTCGGCCTTGGCGGCCCGGGCCAGATTGTCTGGCAGACGCACGATTTCCAACGCGCGGGCACGATGGGGGAGACGGCGGATAAAGCCACGCTCCTCCAACGCTGTTACAAGCCGGTGAATGCCCGATTTGGAGCGGAGATCGAGCGCAAGCTTCATTTCGTCAAAGGACGGGGGAACACCGTCGCGGGCGACGCGAACGTGGATGAATTCCAACAGTTGGATCTGCTTTTTGGTCAGCATCGTTTGTCCCCTTGATGCGGCCGCGGGCCTGCGTGTTCGTCCAATGTTCTAGGTCAATTCCCCAGCACCGTCAACGGTTAAGCCGATTCGCGTGAAGGTATGGTTAATCTCAGCGCAGGGCGATCCACTCGACAACCTCACCCGCTTGGCGGGCCGGATCGTTCGCGGGACGGATCATCAGCGCATCCGCTTGTGCCAGCAGCGAAAGCCGCGCGGAGTCCTGATCGTCGAATGGCTCGATGACCGGCAGCGTCGCACCCTCCGTCACCCGTGCCCGCAGGTAATGCTGACGGTCCCCTTCGGGACCAAGATCCCGCGCAAGGCTGGCCCGCCTGACAACCACACCGGGCGCGGCATCATTTTGCATCGAACGGATAAGAGGTTGCATGAATAAAATTCCACAAACAATTGCAGAAACAGGATTTCCTGGCAGTCCTAACACAACCGTCTCACCCAGTCGCCCCGCCATCAGTGGCTTGCCCGGCCGCATCGCAATGCGATGAAATGCACGGTCCATTCCCAGCTCTTCCGAGACCTTGGCGATCAGATCGTGGTCGCCGACGGATGCGCCGCCAATCGTCACGATCAGGTCGGCGTCCTCTGCTTCGGCAAAGGTGTGGCGCAGGCTGTCTTCCGTGTCGCGGGCCAGTGGCATGATCCGCGCCTCGGCGCCTGCTGCGCGGGCAAGCGCTGCAACGGCGAGGTCGTTTGAACTGATGATCTGTCCCGGCCCCGGCAATTGACCGACCCGGACCAATTCATCCCCGCCCGCGATGATCGCGACCTTGGGCGCGCGGGCCACCGTCACCCGCGGCACGTTCATCGCGGCCAGCAGGCCGATGATCGGGGCGGTCAAGCGCGAACCGGCTGGCACGGTGTCACCAGCCGCAAAGTCGCCGCCGCGCGCGCGGATGTTGCGCTTGTCAGCCGCGTCAGTCAGGCGGATCGTCTGTCCGTCGCGGGACACGTTTTCCTGCATGACGACCATGTCGGCGCCCGCAGGAACCGGCGCGCCGGTAAAGATGCGCACGGCCTGACCCGGCGCGACAAGGCCGTCCCACGCGCGGCCCGCAGCGGCCTCACCGACCACCGTCAGGCTGTCGTGGCGGTCAGCGTATCGGATGGCATAGCCATCCATCGCGGCTGCATCGAAGGGGGGTTGCGTCAACCGTGATGTCGCAGGACGCGCCAGAATGCGTCCGTCAGCATCTTGCAGCGCGATATCCTCTACCCCCGTCGGCGCCGCCAGCGACAGGACGAGCGTCAGCGCCTCATCCACGGAAATCATGAGGCGGCCGTGAAGGTGCCGGACTTGCCGCCGGTCTTGGACAATAGCCGTACGCCTTCGATCCGCATGTCCTTCTGCGCGGCCTTGAGCATGTCATAGACAGTCAACGCGGCGACCGTGGCGGCGGTCAGCGCCTCCATCTCGACCCCGGTGCGTCCGGTGGTCCGCGCGGTCGCGGTAATGCGGATTCCGGGCAGGGCGTCGTCAGGCACCAGATCGACGCTCGCCTTGTCCAGTGGCAGGGGATGGCACAGCGGGATCAGATCGGATGTGCGTTTGGCACCCATGATGCCGGCAAGCCGCGCGACGCCCATGACGTCCCCCTTGGCCGCCCCACCCCGCGCCAGTGCCAAGGTTTCGGGCGACATGATGACCAGCGCCTCGGCCACAGCCTCTCGGGCGGTCGGGGATTTGCCTGACACATCGACCATGTGCGCCTGACCCTGAGCGTCGAAATGCGTCAGCGTCATGCGGCACCCAGGATCGCACGGGTGGCCGCGGTGACGTCGTCCTGACGCATCATGCTTTCGCCGATCAGGAACCGGCGGACACCCGCGTCCATCATCCGCGCCACGTCGGCATGGGTGAACAGCCCGCTTTCACAGACGACATCGCGCCCGTCCGCGTGCGGTGCCAATGCAAGCGTCGTTTCCAGACTGACGTCAAAATTGCGCAAGTTGC
Source organism: Paracoccus denitrificans (assembly GCA_003240735.1). Lineage (GTDB taxonomy): Bacteria > Pseudomonadota > Alphaproteobacteria > Rhodobacterales > Rhodobacteraceae > Paracoccus > Paracoccus denitrificans_A. The sequence goes on from QFNE01000006.1 coordinate 78,206, forward strand.
GATTGTTGATCCCGATCAGCCGCGATTTCAGACGCAGAGCCCGGTCTAGCTCGGCCCGGTCGTGAACCTCGACCAGAACGTCCATGCCCCAATGGATCGCGACGTCCTCCAGATCGGCGGCGAGCGCATCGTCAAGGGATGCCATGATGATCAGGATGCAATCGGCCCCCCACGCGCGTGCCTGTGCGACCTGATACGTGTCGTAAAGGAAATCCTTGCGCAGCACAGGAAGATCACACGCGTCACGGGCCGCAGTCAGAAATTCGGGGGCACCCTGAAAGCTGGGACCGTCAGTCAGGACCGACAGGCAAGCGGCGCCGCCATCCTGATATGCGCGCGCAAGGGTCGGCGGGTCAAAGTCGCTCCGGATCAATCCCTTGGACGGGCTGGCCTTCTTGATTTCGGCGATCAGCGCCGGCCCCGTTTCAGCGTGCCGGGCAAGCGCGGATGCAAAGCCGCGTGGGGCCGAGGCTGCGCGTGCCGCCCCCTCAACCTCTGCGAGGGGGATTGCGGCCTTGGCGGCGGCGATTTCGTCAAGCTTGTAGGCTTTGATGCGGTCGAGAATATCCATGCCGTGACTTAGCCACGCAGGGCGGGCGGGTGCAATCGCCCAAGGCCAGCTAGCGCGCGGAAATCCAGTCGATCGGCGCGCGACCCTTGGCCACCAGCCATGCGTTCACCCGGCTGAAGGGCCGAGAGCCGAAGAACCCCCGCCGCGCCGAAAGGGGTGACGGGTGCGCGGACGCGATCACCAGATCCTGTGGCCGCGCCATTCCGGCCAGCAGTTTCTGCGCGTGATTGCCCCACTCAATCAGGGCGAGCGGACCGTGACGCTGCGCCTCGGCCACGGCCTGACGCGGCAGTTGGTCCCAACCCCATCTGGCATGCGCGTTGGCCGCGCCGGGGGGCACCGACAATGATGTGTTGAGCAGAAGGACACCTTGGTGCGCCCAGAACTGCAGGTGACCACCCGTCGGTGCGGCGCCCAGATCGGAGGTCATTTCCGCAAAGATGTTCTTCAGCGATCGGGGCAGTGCCACGCCGGGCTGGACTGAAAACGCCAACCCGTCCGCGTGTCCCGGCGTGGGATAGGGGTCTTGTCCCAGAATGACCACGCGAACGTCAGCCGGTTTGACGGCATCAAGCGCGGCAAAGACGCGGTCCGGCCCGGGCAGCCAGTCGGTCCCGGCCAGACGGTCGCGCAGACCCGGCCATGTCGTCGTGAAAAAGGGCAGATGCGCCCATGCTGCGGGCGGTGTCGCGGGCGGTGTTGGCCCGCTCATTCCTGCAGGGGGGCGCCGAAGACGGTGGACAGTCCCTGAAGCCGTGCCTTCGCCGCGCCGGAATCGAGCGATGTGCGCGCAATCTCGACCCCTTCGCGCAGATCCTGCGCCTTGCCCGCGACGAACAGGGCAGCCGCCGCGTTCAGCAGCACTGCGTCGCGATATGCGCCCGTCTGTCCGTCCAACAGCGCGCGCAACGCGACGGCATTCTGCGCCGGATCGCCACCGACGATTTCACTGAACGGGTGGACCGGCAGGCCCGCATCCTCGGGCGAGATGTCGAATTCGGTCACGGCGCCGTCCAGCAGTTGCGCCACGCGCGACGGGGCGGCAATCGACAGCTCGTCCGTGCCATCGCCCCCGTGGACCAGCCACGCGCGGGTGGAACCGAGGTTCGCCAGCACCTCGGCCATTGGGCGCAGCCAGTGCGCGGAAAACGCGCCGGTCAGCTGGGCGCGCACGCCCGCGGGGTTCGTCAGCGGTCCCAGAAGGTTGAAGATCGTGCGCGTCCCCAATTCGGTCCGGGCCGGGCCCACGTTGCGCATTGCCGGATGATGGACCGTTGCCATCATGAAGCAGATCCCGTGATCGGCCAGCGCGCGCGCTGACAGTTCGGGCGTCGCCATGACGTTGATGCCCAGGTGGGTCAGCACGTCCGCTGAGCCGGACTTGGAACTCAGGTTGCGGTTGCCATGCTTGGCGACCGGCACATCTGCGCCGGCCACGACAAAGGCCGTCGCGGTCGAGATGTTCAACGTGCCTTTGCCGTCGCCCCCGGTGCCGACGATGTCGATCGCGCCGTCAGGTGCAGTGATCTTGTGCATCCGTGCGCGCATCGCGCGCGACGCCGCGGCGATTTCGTCGACAGTCTCGCCGCGGACGCGCATCGCCATCAATAGCCCGCCGATCTGCGCCGGCGTGGCGGTGCCATCGAACAGGGCGCCGAAGGCCAGCTCGGCCTCTTCCCCGGTCAGGGGGCGGATCGCGGCTTCACCGATCAGGTGGCGGATATCCTTGGGTTCGGTCATGCCGCCACCTTTGCAGGTGCGCCGCACAGGGCAAGGAAATTTCGGATCATGGCATGACCCTGTTCGGACCGGATGCTTTCGGGATGAAACTGCACGCCATGGATCGGCAGGGTGCGGTGCGACAGGCCCATGATCGTGCCGTCCTGCGCGCGCGCCGTGACCCGCAACGCGTCTGGCAGCGTGTCCGGTGCGACGGTCAGGGAATGGTACCGCGTCGCCTGAAACCCGTCAGGCAGCCCGGCAAAAAGGCCGGTGCCATCATGGGCGATGCGGTCCAGCTTGCCATGGATGATACGGTCCGCGCGTACGACGTCGCCGCCGAATGCCTCTCCGATCGCCTGATGACCAAGGCAGACGCCCATCAACGGAACACCACGCTCGGCCGCCGCTGTGATCAGCGGGATGATGATTCCGGCCTGCGCGGGTGCGCACGGTCCCGGCGAAATCAGGATGCCGTCGAAGTCTTTCGCCAGCGCCTGATCGACCGTCAGCGCGTCGTTGCGAACCACCTCGACTTCGGCGCCGCTTTCGCCGAAATAATGCACCAGATTCCAGGTGAAGCTGTCGTAATTGTCGATCATGAGGATCTTTACGGACATGGCCTGACCTTTCTGTGTGCGGGTTCGGGGTGGTCCCCGGCGGAACTGGGGCTATAGATGAGCTAATGTGCAGGCAGCGGCAACCCCGCGGCCGAAAACGACAAGACGGCAGGACGCATGGCAGGCCAGACAGGCAAGGGTTTTCTTCACGGCGCCGTCTTGGGCAGCGTCGCGGTGCTGGCTGTGATGCTGGCTGTTCCGGCGGCGCAGGAACCTGCGCCGTCAGCAGTGCCGGTTGAGCCTCCCCCAGCGGGCGCCGCAGCCGCCCCACAGGCGCCCGCATCGGCGGAACCCGATACAGCACCCCAAACCGCGCCGATTGCTGGACCAACGCCGAACTTCGGGACGCCCGACGCAGCCGTGGCGGACATGCCGCCGGTCCCGGAGGACTCACCCTTCAGACGGGCCGAGGATGCGGGGGTATCGGTGCCCCAGGACCTGCCTGCGCCGTCACGCGTGGACACGCCCGCCGAACAACTGATCGAGGACGGGCAGGGCGTAACCGTCACCGTTCCCATATCGCGCCCCCAACCAGCACGCCCGGCGGCGCCTCCCGCCGTCACCGCGCCGTCTGTGCCACAGGTAGACGGGACCGAACCGGACGTCCCGGCAGCTGCCACGCAGGTGACGCGTCCGGCCGCGCTGACGCCGCCCGACACGACCGAGGCGCCGGCGATGGCGGCGCCGTCCGCGCTTGAGCCGCTGCCGCAGATGGACGCCATTCCTGCCCCGCCCGCCGCAGCTGACCCCGCACCGGCAGATGTCGCGGTCCCGCCGGTTGCGCCGGCGACGGAAAACGGCCCGGACTTGTCGACACCCCCCGATTTCGCGGGAACGTCCGGAAACTAGGCCACGGCGCGCTTGCCGCGCGGCCTGCGCCGACCTAAACACGCGTGCAATATTCGAACAAGGAACGGTTCCCGCATGAGCAGCTTACGCACCAAGGGCAAATCCACCGTCGTGTGGATTTTGATGGGGATGCTGCTTGTCGGTCTTGCCGGGTTCGGCGCGCACAACTTTTCCAACGACGGCGCGGTAAACAAGATCGGGACGGTGGGCAAGACGCCGATCACGACAGCCGAATATCTACGCGGCATTCGCAGTTCGATGCAGAACTATACTGCGCAGACCGGGCAGAACCTGACGGCCGAACAAGCCCGCACAATGGGGCTGACCCAACAGGTTCAGGGCCAGCTGTTCACCGCCGCGGCCCTGTCTGAAGGGGCGCGCACGATCGGCCTTTCAGTCGGCGACGGCGCCGTGGCCAAGCAGGTCATGGCGATCCCCGCGTTCAAGACGCCATCTGGGACGTTCGACCGGAATGCCTATGACCAGATCATCCGCCAGCAGGGCATGACGATTGCCGATTTCGAGACCGAAATCCGCCGCGACGAAACCCGCGCCCTGCTGCAGCGCGCAATCACCGGTGGCGTGGCCGCGCCGTCAGGGATGGCCAATCGCTATGCGGCTTGGATTCTGGAAACGCGGAACTTCGGCTGGCAGGAGCTAACAGCGGCCGATCTGCCGCAGCCGGTGGCGGCGCCTGACGATGCGACGCTGCAGGCGTGGTATCAGGCGAACGCGGCGAAGTTCACGGCCCCGGAAACCAAGCAGATCACCTATGCCTGGGTCACGCCCGAAATGCTGGCGGCGACCGCGCCGCTGGATCAAGCCGCACTGCGCGATCTTTATGAACAGCATATCGACGAATACCAACAGCCCGAACGTCGGATGGTCGAACGGCTGATCTTCCCCGACGATGCCAGCGCCGCCGAGGCAAAGGCGCGGATCGATTCCGGTGCGGTGACGTTTGCGCAGGTCGTGACCGAGCGCGGTCTTGACCTGACCAGTATCGATCTGGGCGAAGTCACGCAAGCCCAGTTGGGCACCGCCGGCGAGGCGGTGTTTGCACTGGAACAGCCGGGCGTAACCGGCCCGGTCCAGACCGATCTTGGCCCCGCCCTGTTTTCGATGAATGCGATCCTCGACCCGGTCAACGTCTCGTTCGAGCAGGCAGAACCTGATCTGCGCGCCGAGGCAGCCGAGAATGCCGGACGCCGCCAGATCGAGCGTGAGCAGTCCGAGTGGGAGGATATGCTTGCAGGCGGCACACCGCTGGAAGAGCTTCCGGCCTCGACCCCCTTCAAGGTGGCCAGCATCGACTGGTATCCGGGCCTGGCCGGAGAGCCGGGGAGCATCACCGGTTACACCGCGTTCCGCGACCGCGCGGCATCGTTGGCCGCCAACGACTTTGCGCAGCTCTTCGCATTGGAAGACGGCGGCGTTTTCTCACTGCGGCTGGACAAGACCATTCCGCCCGCCTTGCGCCCCTTCGAAGAGGTCAGCGATCAGGTTCTGGCCGACTGGACCCAATCTGAGACCCGCACTCGTCTTGAGGCGCTGGCCGATGAGCGCAAGCTGGCGCTGACCAACGGCACGCCCGCACCCGCACCTGAGGCAGCTGCACCCGCCGAACCCGCACCGGGCGCGGCGCCCGATGCCCCAGCGACCCCGGCCCCGGCTGCACCTGCACCTGCGGCACTTGCCGTGGCAACTGACGTCGGGCGAGATGGCGACGGAAACCTGCCCTTGGGTGTCGTTTCCGCCGTTTTCGGCCAGAAGGACGTTGGAGCGGTCGAAAAGGTCGTTACGGGCAACCGTGTGTTCCTTGTCCGCCTTGATGCGGTGAACGCGGCCGATCTGGCCGGCCCGGACGCGCAAGGCATTTTGTCCACGCTGAATGATCGTCTTAGCGAGGCACTGCAGTCCGACATCGTCGATTACTATGCCCGCGGCGTTCAGGCGGCGCGGGGCGTCACGGTCAACACCACGGCGCTGACCGCCGCCAACGGGCAGATTCAGTAAGATGGACCTGTCACCCGGTTTCGACGCGTTCGAAAAAGGCTGGAACGCGGGCCAGAACCAGTTGGTCACGCTGCGCCTGACCGCTGATCTGGACACGCCCGTCAGCTTGATGCTGAAGCTGGCCGAGGCTGAACCGCTGTCGTTCATGCTGGAAAGCGTGACGGGCGGCGAGGTTCGCGGACGCTACTCGATCGTGGGCATGAAGCCCGACCTGATCTGGGAATGTCGCAGCGGGCACGCCCGCGTGAACCGAAACGCCCGCTTTTCGGAGGATTGGCAGGACGATGAACGTCCCGCCCTGGACAGCCTGCGCGCCCTGATCGCGGAAAGTCGGATGCAGATGCCGCCCGACGTTCCGGCGGCCGCGGTGGGACTTTTCGGCTATCTCGGATACGACATGATCCGGCTGGTCGAGCATCTGCCGAACGTCAACCCGGATCCCCTGAACCTGCCGGACGCCATGCTGATCAGGCCGTCGGTCGTTGCTGTGCTGGACGGCGTGAAGGGCGAGGTGACGCTGTGCGCCCCCGCGTGGCACGAAGACGGCGTGCCGGCGCGCGCGGCCTATGCGCGCGCGGCGGAACGCGTGATGGACGCACTGCGGTCGCTTGACCGCCTGCCGGCCGAGCCGCGCGCCTTGGGCGACAGCGGCGGGATCGGCGAGCCACGCTCGAACTTTACCCGCGACGCGTATCTGGCGGCGGTCGACACGGCCAAGGATTACATCCGCGCGGGCGACATCTTTCAGTGCGTGCCGTCCCAGCGCTGGGCGATCGATTTCCCGCTGCCGCCCTTTGCGCTTTACCGCAGCCTTCGGCGCACCAACCCGTCGCCCTTCATGTTCTTCCTGAACATGGGCGGCTTTCAGATCGTCGGGGCCAGCCCGGAAATTCTGGTCCGCCTGCGTGACGGCGAAGTCACCATCCGTCCCATCGCCGGAACCCGCCCCCGCGGCGCGACCGAGGCGGAAGACAAGGCGCTGGAGGCCGACCTGCTGTCCGACGAAAAGGAACTGGCCGAGCATCTGATGCTGCTTGATCTGGGCCGCAACGACGTCGGTCGGGTCGCCAAGATCGGGACGGTTCATCCGACCGAAGAATTCATCATCGAGCGTTACAGCCACGTCATGCACATCGTGTCGAACGTTGTGGGCGAGTTGCGCGACGGGGAAGACGCCCTGTCCGCCCTGTTGGCCGGGCTTCCGGCGGGCACGGTTTCAGGTGCCCCCAAGGTCCGCGCGATGGAGATCATCGACGAGCTGGAGCCTGAGAAACGGGGCGTCTATGGCGGTGCAGTCGGCTACTTTGCCGCGAATGGCGAGATGGACATGTGCATCGCGCTGCGCACCGGGGTCGTCAAGGACGGCACGCTCTATGTGCAGTCAGGCGGCGGCGTAGTCTATGACAGCGACCCGGCGGCCGAGTATCAGGAAACGGTCAACAAATCGCGCGCCATGATCCGCGCCGCCGAAGGCGCGGCAGGATTCGTGCGCGGAAACCGGTAGGTCTGTCAAATGAAGCGGGCGGCCGATTGGCCGCCCGTCTTGTTCAGACCGTGTCGAGGTAAAGCTCGACCGTTTCGTCATCGCTGAGTTCGGCCATGTATTTCAGCTCTTGCCGCTTGGTCATGACCAGGTTCTCGATCATGTGGGCCGGGAAGATGCGCTTGATTTCGGGCGACGCCTCGAACGCGTCGATCGCGGAACCCCAGTCGGTCGGCAGTTGCGCCAGATCGTGTTCATAGGCATTCCCGGTGATCGGCGGCGGGCAGGGGGCCTTGTCCTCGATCCCGTTCAGCGCGGCGCCAAGAATGGCCGCCAGCGTCAGGAACGGGTTCACGTCACCGCCTGGTGTGCGGTGTTCAATCCGGCGCGCCACATTCGACGATGACGGGATCCGGATGGCCGATGTGCGGTTTTCATACGCCCAGCCGATGCCCGTGGGCGCGTGCGCGTTCGGAACCAACCGGTCATAGCTGTTCTCATGCGGCGCGAACAACAGCGTTGAGCCTGGCATCGCGGCCAGACACCCGCCAACAGCATGGCACAGCATCTCGGACCCCTCATCGGTGCCGTTGTCGAAGATGTTGTTGCCGTCCTGATCGAGGACCGAGAAATGGACGTGCATCCCCGACCCGTTGAAGCTGTCATAGGGCTTAGCCATGAACGACCCGGCAAAGCCGTATCGACGGGCCAACCCCTTGACGACCTGCTTGAAGAACCAGGCATCATCGGCGGCCTTCAGCAGGTCGGCCTGATGCATCAGATTGATTTCGAACTGACCGGGCGCCGCCTCGGAAATGGCGGTGTCGGCGGGAATGTCCATCTCTTCGCACGCGTCATACAGATCGGTGAAGAAACGGTCGAAGGCATCCAGTGCCCGCAGGCTGAGCGTTTCGGCGCCCGTCCGACGTTTGCCCGAACGGGGTGACGTCGGGACCTGCAACTGCTTGCCGGAATCGTCGATCAGGAAGAATTCCAGTTCGGTCGCGACGACCGGCGTCAGACCGGCATTGGCATAGCGTTCTACCACGCGCGCCAGCGCCTGACGCGGATCGCCGTCATATGGGGTTCCGTCGGGGTGGAACATCCACAGTGGCAGCAACGCCGTCGGCGCATCCAGCCACGGCATCGGCAGAAATCCGCGTTCGGTCGGCAGCAGCAGCCCGTCGGGGTCGCCGGATTTCCAGACCAGCGGGCTGTCTTCGACATCCTCGCCCCAGATGTCCATGTTCAGGACCGAATACGGGAACTTGGTCCCTTCGGTCATCAGCTTGCCTGCAAAACGTGCCGGAATGCGTTTGCCGCGTGCCACGCCGTTCAAGTCAGCTGCGGCCACGCGGATCGTCTTGACCTCGGGGTGTTCCCTGAGCCATTCCATCAAATCACCTAATCAATTTCGGCCTGTAACGCAGCCGTGGGGCGGCGCCCGGCAAGTGCCGGTTCAGCCGCCGGTTGACGACCCCGAACAGCGCAATCAAGCACAGGGTCAGGACGATAAAGTAGCCAGCAACAATGGGATAAGCAACAAAGGGGTTATAGGTCTTGTCGGCGACGAAACTGGCGTAATAAAGCCCGTCCCCCATTTGCTGAACTGCCGGGAAAGCGCTGAAAAAGACCAGCGTCGTGGCATGGAACAGGAATATCGCCTCGTTCGTGTAGGCGGGCCATGCCAAGCGCAGCATCGTGGGCCAGGTGATCCGCCGGAACCGCGACCAGCCGGACAGGCCATAGGCATCTGCCGCCTCCAGATCGCCCTTGGGAACGTTGCGCAGCGCACCCGAGAAGATCTCGGCCGAATAGGCGGCGGTGTTCAGGATCAGAACAACCAGTGCGCCGGCCCAGGCGCGGCTCAGCCAGTTGATCGACAGGTTCATGCCAAGGATATCGACCCCACCACGCGGCAGCATGACGAAGGCCTGATAAGCGATGAAGAACTGGATAAACAGCGGGCTGCCACGAAAGACGAAGATGAACGCATCCGCCGGCATCCGCACCCAGCGATTGCGGCTGTTCCGTGCCACCGCCAGCGCCGTTGCCAGAAAGAAGCCGACCCCGAGTGCCAAGGCCGCAAAGTAGATGTTCCAGATCAGCCCGGACCCGATCAGCGTGATCTGCGTGCACAGGTTGAAGTCGGTGGTGGGCAACGCGCGCTCACCGATCCCGATGGAGCGCAAGGCATAGGCCGCGATGGTTTCTGCGCAGGTCATGACGTGACCTCATCTGCGTTCTGGGTCGCAAACGTGCCTTGGCCCGCCTGCAGGCGGCGCGCGATGCGGTCGATGACGCGCTGGGACAGCCATGTCATCAGCAAATAGAAACACAGGATCGCCAGGAAATAATAAAGCCGCCAGTCGGGGTGCGGATAGGTGAAGCGCGACGACTTGGTCGCGCCCAGATCGCGGGCCCAATAGACGATGTCCTCGATCCCCAGAAGGAATAGCAACGGCGTCGCCTTGATCAGGATCATCCAGAGGTTCGACAGCCCCGGCAACGCAAAGCGCCACATCTGCGGGATCAGGATGCGCCGGTCGATCTGGCGCTGGGTCATGCCGTACGCCTCGGCCGTTTCCAGTTGGGCGCGGGGAACTGCGGCCATCGCACCGTAAAGGACGTTCGCCGCAAACGCACCGAAGACGATGGCGAACGCCACGACCGCCAGCGTGAAACCATAGGCCTGATGGACCCATTCGGGGCTGGTCGACAACGGCAACTTTGCGGCCGCGCAGACGACGAATTCATTGCCCTGCCGCACCGGCACCGACGGATCGCAGTAGACCCGAGAGCGCAGCCATTCGAGCCCCTGATCAAGTGCAATGGGCACGAACAGGAAGAAGATGATGTCGGGGATGCCCCGGACCATCGACGTATAGATGCGCCCAAACCACCGGATCGGCGCAACCCTTGACCGCGCCGCGACGGCGCCGCCGAACCCGAAAAGCAAGGCCACCGGTGCGGTGATGGCAAGCAGCAGAAGCACCGTCCCGAAGGAGGCGTAAAACAGCATGTGCTTGCCCGATCCGAGATAGCAGATCAGCCAGGACAGCCCCGAGAGGCTTTGCGGGTCGGTGCAGTGGGACAGCATTATCTGAAGCGCGGCCGCCTGGTGGGGCGGCCGCTATCATCCATCAGTTCGCCGGCTTCGCCTGTTCGGCGGCCTTGGCAAACGTCAGCGCGTCCGGGCCCAGCCCTTCGGTGATCAGCTTGTCAAGCGAACCGTCGGCCTTCATTTCCTCGATCGCCTTGTCGAACTTGGCTTTCAGCTCGGTGTCCGACTTGCGCATGCCGACGCCGATACCTTCACCCAGCGGGATGTTGTCCTGGCCATCGACCCAGACCATTTCGCCGTTGGATTCGTCGACAGACGGCACCAGCGCGTCCTTGTCGGCCAGAACAGCATCGGCTTCGCCATTGCGCACGGCAGCGACGGCTTCGTCGGCGGTCGGGAATTCCAGAACGCGCGCGCCCGATTTCGCGACATAGGCCGCCTGGATCGTGCCGGTCTGCGCCGCAACCGTGCCCTTGATGTCGGCATCAGCCGTCAGGGCCGCGTAAGCGGACGGAAGCGCGGGGGTATAGGCCTCAGAAAAGCCAATCGCTTCCTTGCGTTCGGGCGTAATGCTCATCCCCGCCATGATCGCGTCATAGTTCGACGACACGAGGTTCGGGATGATCGAGTCCCAGTCGTTCTTGACCCAGGTGCAGTCGGCGGCCATGCGCTTGCACAGTTCATTGCCCAGCTTGATCTCGAACCCGTCAAGCTCACCCTTGTCGTTGATGAAGTTATAGGGCTCGTACGCGCCCTCGGTCGCGATACGAATGGTCTGGGCAGAGCCGATTCCGGCAGTCAGAACCAGAACGGCGGCGCTTAGCATCAGTTTTTTCATCACGTCTCTCCTGTCGGTAATGTTGTCTCAGTCAGCCCGGGTGGCGCTGAGGAATTGGCGCAGCCGGTCCGACCGGGGCGCGCGGAAAAGCTGTTCGGGCGGACCTTGTTCTTCGATGACGCCCTTGTGCAGAAAGACGACATGGTCGCTGACATCCGCCGCCAGACGCATGTCGTGGGTGACCAGCATCATGGTGCGATGTTCTGCCGCCATGTCCTTGATCACGCGCACGACTTCCTGCTGCAGTTCGGGGTCAAGTGCGCTGGTCGGCTCATCCAGCAGCAGGGCGCGGGGCTCCATGCAAAGCGCGCGGGCAATCGCCGCGCGTTGTTGCTGACCGCCAGATAACTGCGCGGGCCAGGCGTCTGCCTTGTCGCCGATCCCGACTTTGGCCAACAGCGCCCTGGCACGGGCTTCCACCTCGGCCGGAGGTTGGCGCAGGACGGTCAGCGGGGCCTCCATCACGTTCTGCAGGACGGTCAGGTGAGACCACAGGTTGAACTGCTGAAACACCATCGACAGGTTCGTGCGAAAGCGGCGGATCTGGTTGCGGTCGCGGGGCTGGCGCGCGTGGCCGGTGCCTTGCCACTGGACCGCCTCGCCGTCGAACAGGATGTCGCCCGACTGGCATGTTTCCAGCAGGTTGCAGCACCGCAGAAGCGTCGACTTTCCAGACCCGGACGACCCGATCAGCGTCACGACATGTCCACGCGGCGCACTGATGCTGACGCCTCGGATCACGTCCAGCTGGCCATAAGATTTCCGGATATCACGCAGTTCGATCACCGGCGGCGCATCGTGCGATGGGGCGGCGTTCGGACCTGAGGTCGTTGGGGCGGCCGAAGCCAGGATCGTGTGATCGTTCATGGGGGGCAATCTGGCGCAACTTCGCGGAAGAATGCAACGCATTCGTGACCAAAGCGCCGCTGTTGTTCTGAACTTTGCGTTGTTTTTAGGCGGATCGTCCGGCGCGCGCCTGAACATCCTGCCGCGCGCGGGCAGAATCCACGTCGCTGACGCCCAGCAGGCCGGCGATCAGCCGGATCATCGCCTCTTCGGTGGCGCCGCGGTCGCCGTCCGACAGCGCCACGTCCCACAGGGCGCGGATGATCGACACCCGATCATCGAGTGCCACCCGGTCCTTGATCGCACGGGTGAAGCGGACGGTATCTGGGGCGTTCGCCTCGACCTCTTCGGCTTCTTCACGCCGGGTGCGTGCCGCGTCGGCATCCAGCGCGTAACGACGCATCAGCACGCCGTCGATACGCGATTGTTCGACGGAGTCGTAATGGTCATCCGACCGCGCTACGCGGACCATCAATGCGGCGACCGCGATGCCCGCGTCGTCCGACGCGATGCCGGGCGGGGCCGAGGGTTCGAAAAGCTGATCGAGAAGGCGTTTGAACATGTGGCCGATCGTAGGGGCAGGGGCAGCGGTCCACAAGGTGCCGCTTGGGCAGCGTTGATTGACACAAAACCATCAAACAACCGTCGCATCACCGTTGTGTTATCGCCGTAGGTCCGGCCCGAATGTACCAACCAGAGAGAATACCAATGCGCTTCATCAAGCCGGTCATCGTGGCCCTGGGTCTGACCACTGCGATCGTTGCCCCTGCCTTCGCGCAGGACGCCACCGCAAAGAACGTCATCCTGCTGATCACCGACGGTGCCGGGATGGAAACGTGGAATGCAGCCAGCTATTATCGCCACGGTGCGCTTGGCCACGAGGCCTATGACGATTTCGACGTCAAGGTGTTCGCCAACACCATCCCGCTGAACATCTCGCTTGAGCCGACGAAATCCGACGCGGACAAGGTCACCTTCGACGAGCCGACCCTGTGGGGCAAGGAACCGGTCGACACCGTTTTCGAAGGTGCGATCGGCAATTATCCGGGCTTCTTCTCGGGCTATGACTATGCGCGCGCGGATTACACCGACAGCGCCGCGGCAGGGACCGCGCTCTCGACCGGTCACAAGACCTATAACAACGCCATCGGCTGGTCGAATGACGACGCGCAGCTGAAGAACATCGGCGAATTCACCGTCGAAAGCGGCCGCGCTCTGGGCGTCATCTCGACCGTGCAGTGGACGCACGCCACCCCCGCGGCGTTTCTGGCCCACAACCGCAGCCGGAACGAATACGCGGCCCTGGCACAGGAGATCGTGAACACGGGCGCCGCGACCGTCGTCATGGGTGCAGGCCACCCGTATTTCGACGAAGCCGGCGTCGCCGTCGCCGAGCCGGATGAGAAGGCCTTCCGCTATGTCGGTGGGAAAGAGACCTGGGACAAGCTGAAGGCGGGTGAAACCGCCTACAAGCTGATCGAGACCAAGGCCGACTTTGATTCGCTGGCCGAAGGCAATCTTGATCTGGGCGGCAAGAAGCTGATCGGTACGGTCGAAAACAACCTGACGACCCAGTTCAACCGCCCCGGCGTCGGCATGGGTGACAAGCTGGCGAACTCGCCCGACCTGTCGACCATGACCAAGGGCGCGCTGAACGTTCTGTCTCAGAATGACAAGGGCTTCTTCCTGATGGTCGAAGGTGGCGCGGTCGACTGGGCAGCGCACGCCAACAACCTGCCACGCCTGATCGAAGAACAGCTGGATTTCAACGACGCGGTCGAAACTGCGGTCGAGTGGGTCGAGGAAAACAGCTCGTGGGATGACACGCTGGTCATCGTCACGACCGACCACGGCAACGGTCTGCTGCTGGGCCCGAACTCGGACGAAAAAGCCTATCAGCCGATCATCAGCCAGGGCGCGGGCGCACTGCCGCTGGTTCGTTGGAACACGGACACGCACACCCGCGAACTGGTGCCGGTCTATGCCAAGGGCGCAGGCGCGGACTACTTCACCGAAGCAGCGCAACCTGCACCGGGCCTGGCCGCTTACGGCGTTGCCGAAGAAAGCCAGGTGTTCGTCGACAACACCGACGTGTTCAAAGCGGCCATGGGTGCGTTCGGCCTGAAGGCCGAGTGATCCGACGCCGTTCGCAAAACCTGCCCCCTGCGCCAACCGCGCGGGGGGCTTTTGACATAAAGGTGCCCCATGGCGAATCTGAAAACCCTGACCGTCGCCGCGTTGCTTGCGTTCGTGTCTGCGCCCGTGGCCGCTGTGGCCGAGGCTGACATGGCCGCGCTGCCGGCCAGTGCAAGCGGCAAGGCGCACGCCGAACTGCGCAAGGCCGATCTCAAAGATGGCGAGCTGACGGTCGAGCTGCGCTTTCTGACCGACTATGCCGGATATTCCGGTGAGGAGATTTACGCCGACGCCACAAACGCCGACATCCATGTCGAGGCGGACGGCAAAAGCTTTCCGTTGGCCAAGGACGACGCCGGAAAGCCCATGGCACCAGCTGAACTGATGCTGAAGTTCAATTATGATCCCGGCAAGAACCCACGTGTTGGCACGTGGAAAGGCACATTCGATGCACCGCCTGCGGGCACGGACACGGCGACGCTGGTTATGCCGAACCTTGCGCCGGTTCCCCTGAAGATCAAGAACCGCTGAGCCCAGACCAAAGGCGCCAAAAGCAAACGTCGCGACCGAAGCCTTTGGCATCAGCCATTCTAATGCCCAAACGCTGAATATTCTCCTTTGCCGGGCACGCGATCCGCGCCCTACGCATGATCAACACACGTACTTCACGGGTTGCGAACAAAGGAGCCGGGCATGACGCCAAGGATGGTGCTTGAGGGTATCTACACCCCGCTGGTCACACCGTTTCACGATGATCTGTCGGTCAATTATGACGGCTTGGCGGCGCTGATCGAAACGCTGATTGCGGCGGGTGTCCACGGGCTGATCTCGGGCGGATCGACCGGCGAAAACTATGCCGAAACGGTTGAGGAACGGTTGCAGATCGCCCGGTTCGTTACCGAAACCACTGCGGGCCGCCTGCCGGTGATCATCGGAACAGGTGCAATGCGCACCCCGGATTCGATCGAGCTTGCGGTTGGCGCGCGTGACATGGGCGCCGACGCGATCCTTCTGGGCACGCCACCCTATTCCGTGCCGACCGAGCGAGAGAATGCGCTGAACGCGCTGACCATCGACCGCGCCGCTGATCTGCCGATCATCCTTTACAACTATCCCGGGCGCATGTCGGTCGAGATGGGGCGCGAGTTTCTGGACCGCGTCGGCCGGTCCAGCAACGTGATCGGGATCAAGGAAAGCTCGGGCGACATCAACCGCGTCCACCTGCTGGCACGGGACTATCCGCACATCCAGATGTCCTGCGGCATGGACGATCAGGCGCTGGAGTTCTTTGCGTGGGGCGCGCGCAGCTGGATCTGCGCCGGGTCGAACTTTCTGCCTGAAGAACATGTCCTGTTGTACAAGACATGCGCCGTTGATGGCGACTTCGCCAAGGGGCGCCGGATCATGTCAGCGATGATGCCCCTGATGCGCGTGCTCGAGCAGGGCGGCAAGTTCATCCAGTGTGTGAAACACGGGGTGGCGGCGAACGGCCTGCCCACCGGTCCGATGCGCCCCCCGCTTCAGGGGCTTACCAAGGATGAAAAGCGTGCGTTGGAGCAGGTGATCCGCACCCTGAAAGTCACCATCAACTCGATCCGCGAGGAAAACTGACATGAGCGATCTTCTGACGACCGAGGAATACAAGGCCATCGCCGCGTCGCTGGACCTGCCGCAGAATGCGTTCATCGACGGCACCTATCGCCCCGCGATTTCCGGCAAGACCTTTGTGAGCGTCAATCCGGCCACAGGCGAGACCCTGACAGAGGTCGCGGCCTGCGGACCGGAAGATGTCGATCTGGCGGTCGAAAAAGCGCGCGAAGCGTTCGAGGATGGCCGCTGGTCGCGTCTTCACCCGACTGCGCGCAAGGACATCCTGCTGGATTTCGCCAAGCTGCTGGAACGGCACACCCACGAACTCGCGGTGCTTGAAAGCGTCGATTCAGGCAAGACGATCTATGACTGCGAAACGGTCGATATCCCCGACACGATCCACGTGATCCGCTGGCACGCCGAACTGATCGACAAGATCTATGATCAGGTAGCGCCTGCATCGGACAACCACATCGCCATGATCGTCCGCGAACCGGTGGGTGTGGTTGGTCTGGTCCTGCCGTGGAACTTTCCGCTGCTGATGATGGCATGGAAAATTGGCCCCGCGTTGGCCGCCGGGTGCTCGGTCGTGCTGAAGCCAGCGGCCGAAACCTCACTGACGGCGTTGCGAGTGGCGGAGCTCGCGACTGAGGCGGGGCTGCCGCGTGGTGTGCTGAACATCGTCACCGGATCGGGCCCGGAAGTGGGCGAGCCGCTGGGTCGCCACCCGGACGTCGACATGGTCAGCTTTACCGGATCGACCGTCACGGGACGGCGGTTCCTGCACTATTCGGCCGACAGCAACCTCAAGGAAGTGGTGCTGGAACTTGGCGGCAAGAACCCCTGTATCGTGCTGGACGATGCCGAGGATCTGGACGCGGTCGCCGCGCATGTCGTCAATGGCGCGTTCTGGAACATGGGCGAAAACTGTTCTGCCGCGTCGCGTCTGATCGTGCAGAAAGGCGTCCTCGACCCGCTGATCGAACGCGTCAAGGCGCATGCCCGTGAATGGAACGTGGGCGATCCGCTGGACCCGTCGATCCGGGTGGGCGCGTTGGTGTCGGACGCGCATTTCGACAAGGTCTCGGGCTTCCTGTCCCAGATCGCCCCAGACGATATTCTGCTGGGCGGCAAGGTCGTGACGCAGGGCTTTGTCGAGCCGACCATCGCCGTCGCGAAGCACGGCAGCAAGATCGCGACCGAGGAGATATTTGGTCCGGTCCTGTCGGTCATCGTCGTGGACAACTTCGAAGAAGCCATCGGCGTCGCGAACGACACCGAATACGGCCTTGCCGCGTCGATCTTTTCGGCGAATGGCAAGCGGGCGCTGCGCGGGGCGCGGATGCTACGGGCCGGGACCGTCACGGTCAACAGCTTTGGCGAAGGCGACATCTCGACCCCGTTCGGCGGCTACAAGCAGTCGGGATTCGGGGGGCGCGACAATTCGATCCACGCGCATGATCAGTACACGCAGCTGAAGACGATCTGGGTCGACCTGACCGACCACACCGATGTCGCCCTCGACTAACGGCCAGGGGCGGCACCGGGCGGTCCGCACGCCCGTCTTCAGCGGCCGGGCAGGGTGGAACGCTATCCTGCCGGCGCTGACCCCGCGACCGGCCCTTGGGGGCGCCATCGGATGCGACGTCATCATCGTGGGCGCCGGGTTCGCGGGATTGGCAGCAGCGCGACGGCTGCACCAATTGGACCCACAACTGGACGTCGTGTTGCTAGATGCATCGACCATCGCCGAAGGCGGGACCGGGCGGAATTCCGGCTTCATGATCGACCTACCGCACGTTCTGACCTCGGGCGATTATGCAGGATCGGGCGAAAGCCAAGACCGTCAGCTGACCCGCCTGAACCGCCACGCCATCGCCTTTGCCGCCGAAGCGGTCGATGACTATGCCATCGCGCCGGGGTATTTCCGCCGGATCGGCAAGATCAACGCGGCCGCGTCACCCGCCGGCCTTGTCGCAAACGAAAGCTACGCCCGCCACCTGCAGGAGCTGGGCGAGGCGCACGAGGTTCTTGACGCGGCGGCCATGCGCCGCGTCACGGGATCAACCTATTACCACAACGGCCTGTTCACGCCGGGCACGGTCATGATCCAGCCCGCGGGGTATGTCCGGGGCCTAGCCCAGGGGCTGGAACGCGGCGGGGTGCGGATCTTCGAAAACAGCCCGGTGGTCAACATCGACGCGGTGTCGGCGGGATGGCAGGCGCAGACCTCGCAAGGATCGGTGACGGCACCCCGCCTGATCCTGGCAAATAACGGGCATCTGGAAAGCTTTGGCTTTCGTCGCGGGCAGTTGATGCACGTCATGCTGAACGCCTGCATGACCGCTGAGCTGGACCCCGACACCCTGCGCGCTTTGGGTGGAGAGGTGGAGTGGGGCGCCACGCCCGCAGACCCGATGGGAACGACGGTCCGCAGGATCGGTCCCGATCAGGGCGGAAACCGCATCGTCATCCGACAGGGCAGCTATTATCGGCCAGAGATGCAGACATCTGCCCGCGACATGACCCGCATCGTGGCCAAGATGCGGCAGAAGTTCGAAGCGCGCTTTCCCATGCTGAAGCACGTCGGGTTCGAACACAGCTGGTCCGGTCATCTGTGCCTGTCACGCAACAACGTCTCGGTCATGCGCGAACTGGAACCGGGGCTGTTTGCGGCTTGCGTGGACAACGGGCTGGGCACGACGCGCAGCACATTGACCGGCATCGGCGCGGCCGAGCTGGCCTGCGGCGCGACCAGCGATGTCACCCGCTTCTTCGGCGCCGAGGCCGAACCGTCGCGCCTGCCGCCCCATCCTTTCGACACCATCGGCGCCAACGCGTATCTACGCTGGAAAGAATGGCGGACGCGGCTAGAATAGGCCCCGTCATAGGCGGGGAATGATCAGATGGCGGTGAAACGGCGGCATCTGTCGTCACTTGGTTCGTTCGCGACGTTCGAGGTTGCGGCGAAGCATCTGAGCTTTACGCTCGCCGCGAAAGAGCTGAACGTCACCCAAGGCGCGGTCAGCCAACAGATCCGCTTGCTGGAGCGTGCACTGGACGTCCAGCTGTTCGTGCGCAAGCACAATGCGTTGGAGCTGACCCCCGAAGGCATCACACTTGTCGCTGCCGTGACCGAAGGTCTGGACGCGATCAGTTCCGCAGTCGGGCATCTGAGCGGCGACGATGAACGGCGGACGATCACGATCGCAGCGACGGACGGGATCTCTCAGTTCTGGCTGCGGCCGGTGGTCAACCGCTTTCGCCAAAGCCATCCCGACATCGGGTTCACGATCTTTTCGTCGGACGAAGACGACAACCTTCGCAGTTATGCCGAAGTCGACATCGCCATCATCTGCGGCAACGAACGCGGTGAGGTGGGTGAGGTGACGCATTTTCTGTTTCCCGAAGCTGCGCAGCCGATCTGCACCCCGGCGTTTCGCGACATGTTCGGCCCCTTCCATCACGCCGACAGCCTGAATGACGTGAACCTGTTGCACCTGCACGATCGTCATTGGTCCGCGGACGCGATCGGCTGGCAAGCACTGGGTTGGCCCGAATGGTTTCGCGCCCAAGGCAGGGAATGGCGACGCGCACCATCGACGCTGATCACCAACAAGGTCAGCCTACTGATGGCGGCGACCCTGGCCGGCGAAGGCGTGATGCTGGGGTGGCATCCGATGGTCTATGACCTGATCGAGAACGGCCAGCTGGTCTTTGCGCATGACCTGCCGATCAGCGCAGGTCGGGGTAACTTTCTGTATTGCAAGAAGAATTCCCTGAAGCACCCGGCCATTGCCGCGTTCGTCGACTTTGTCCAGGTCGAGGCGCGGCGGCAGGCGGACGCCGTTCCGCTGGGCTGACAGCGCCCCGAGGCCCGCCCGCTGTGGCACAGTTTTTCTAATGCCAAACCGGTCGAAATTCTGGTTTGCCCCACGGCGCCCGGTTGGAAATAGTTGACGTCAGTCCACAGCTGCGGGGAAGCTTTGGGCGCTAAACCAGAACCCCGCACAAACCAACAGACGCCCTGAAGGGTCCGGCATCTGACGTCGTCACTGCGGTGAGACGGACAGACCTGATGTCGTGTGCCCGAACGGCACCTACATTCTGCGGAGGTATGTATGCGTAAATTTCTGAGTGCAGTTCTGGCCGGTACCATGGCCATTGGTCTGGCCCTGCCTGCGATGGCACAGGACAAGGTCATCAAGATGGGTACGATGGCGTGGGAAGACCTGACCCCCATCACCGGCATCACCAAGAAGGTGCTGGAAGACAAAGGCTACACCGTCGAAGTCACCGAGTTTTCCGAATGGGGCATCGCGTATGCCGCACTGACGCGGGGCGACGTCCAGATCATGGCGTCCCAGACCGACTATGTGGCCCAGGATTACTGGCAGCGGAACAAGAACCGGTTGGAGAAGATCTCTCCGGTGTCGCACGGGCTTTACCAGGGGATCGCGGTTCCGAAATACGTGACCATCGACTCGCTTGAACAGCTGAACGAGAACGCTGAAAAGTTCGGCAACAAGATCGTCGGGATCGAACCGGGTTCGGGCTTGATGCGCGACGCGACGAATGCGGTGTCGGAATACGGCATCAAGCTGCCGCTGATCGAAGGATCGTCTGCCGCGATGACGGCCGCCCTGAAATCCGCGACCGACCGTCAGGAATGGATCGCCGTCACCATCTGGGAGCCGTCGTGGATGGCCCAGAAATTCGACATCAAGTATCTGGCCGACCCCAAAGGCGTCTTCCCGCCGCCGCAAAGCTATTACTGGATCGGGCAGAAGGGTTTCTCGGAAGAAAACCCCGAGGCGCGTGAAGCGATTGCCAGCGTCTATGTGCCCTTGGCCGACATCACCGCGATCAACGGCGAGGTGAACGACGGCAAGACCATGGATCAGGCGATTGCCGACTGGATCGGCGCCCATGCCGACCTGATCGAGCGTTGGGAAAACATCAAGTCCTACTGAGCTGATTGCCGACACGGGCGGCCCCGTCTTTCGGGGCCGTCTGAGCACAGCCACAGCAAGGTCAGGGGGCCACGATGACGAACAACGCCGACACGGCCGATCTTTTGATTGATTGCCAATCGATCTGGAAGGTCTTTGGCGCCAGAAGCGACGAAGCGATTTCCGCAATCACCGCCAAGGGCCTGAGCAAGAAACAGGTCCTGAGCGATTACAACTGTGTCGTCGGTGTGTCCGACGCCTCGATCCAGGTCCACCGGGGCGAGATCTTCTGTATCATGGGCCTGTCGGGATCCGGCAAGTCAACACTCATCCGCCTCCTGAACCGCCTGATCGAGCCGAGCCTTGGCAAGATCCTGGTCAAGGGCCGCGATATCGCATCCCTGAAAGAAGCCGAACTGCGCCAGATGCGCGCGCGTCATATCGGGATGGTGTTCCAGTCCGTTGCGTTATTACCGCAGCGCACCGTGCTGGAAAACGCCGCCTTCGGACTTGAGGTGCAGGGCGTTCCCAAGGCGGAACGCAACCGCGCCGCCGAAGCCGCGCTGACCAAGGTCGGTCTGGGCGACTGGATGCAACGCTTTCCCCGCGAATTGTCGGGCGGGATGCAGCAACGCGTCGGTCTTGCCCGGGCGCTGACTTCAGACCCCGAAATCATTCTGATGGACGAACCTTTCTCCGCGCTGGATCCGCTGATCCGCCGTCAACTGCAGGACGAGTTTCGTCAGCTGACCAAAGATCTGGGCAAGTCGGCGGTCTTCATCACCCACGATCTGGACGAAGCGATCCGCATCGGCGACCGCATTGCGATCATGAAGGACGGCTCGATCATCCAGGTCGGCACGGCCGAGGAAATCGTGATGAACCCGGCCGACCAGTACGTCGCCGACTTCGTTGCGGGCATTTCGCGCCTGCATCTGATCAAGGCGCATTCGCTGATGACGCCTGCCGCAAACTATGCCGGTGCCATCGACAGCCTGCCGCGCTGTGCGCCCACGGCCGACATCGACGCGTTGATCGGTGCGCTGACCGAAGGTGGCAGCGATGCCGTCGCGGTGGCAGATGGCGACGCGGTCGTCGGCGTCGTCACCGTCAACGATCTGCTGCTGGGCGTCCGGGGCAACCCCGACGCCAGCGCCCACGCGGCGTAAGGGGGCAACCATGGATCCACTCGGCTGGGCCGCGATCTTTGACGAACATGTCGACAACGCACTGTTCTGGGTCAGCGACAACGCGGCCTTCATCTTTGACGGCCTGCGCTGGTTGCTTGAACAGTTCTACGACGGCATCCTTTGGTTGCTGGAGCTGCCGCCGTTCTATGTGCTGGCGCTGATCGTCGGACTGATCGGCTGGCGCTTGCTTGGCATCGTCGCAGGTGTCGTTCTGGCCTTGGCGATGGGGCTTTGCGCCTGGATGGGGCTTTGGGCGGAAACCATGCAGACGCTTGCGCTGGTGATCGCCGCCACGATCATCGCGCTGGCCATCAGCCTGCCGTTGGGGGTTCTGGCCGGACTGTTCCCACGCGTCGACAGGGTGCTGACACCGGCGCTGGACCTGATCCAGACGATGCCGCCCTACATCTATCTGCTGCCGGCGATTGCCCTGCTGGGGTTTGGCCCGGCAACGGCGCTGATTGCCACGGTCGTCGTCGCCATGCCGCCCGCGATCCGGCTGACCGCCCTTGGCATCCGCATGACCCCGGTCGAGTTCATCGAGCTGGGTCAGGCAACCGGTGCCAGCCGCTCGCAGCAGTTCTGGAAAATCCGCGTGCCGTTCGCGATTCCCTCGATCATGGCGGGCATCAACCAAAGCCTGATGATGGCCTTCGGCATGGTCGTTATCGCGGGCATCGTCGGTTCGGGCGGGTTGGGCGAGACGATCTATGGCTCCATCCGCACGCTGGATATCGCCACGTCGATCAACGCCTCCATCGCCATCGTGGT
This sequence comes from Paracoccus denitrificans, assembly GCA_003240735.1. GTDB lineage: Bacteria > Pseudomonadota > Alphaproteobacteria > Rhodobacterales > Rhodobacteraceae > Paracoccus > Paracoccus denitrificans_A. The sequence goes on from QFNE01000006.1 coordinate 100,851, forward strand.
GCTGACCATGATGCTGGACCGTCTGACGCAGCGCGCGGCGGGTAAAGGGGCGGACAAATGAACCAGATTTCCCCCGGTGCATTTCTGGCCCCCGCAGTCGATTGGCTGAACACCAATTTCCACGGCCTGTTCTCAGCCATCAGCCGCATCATCGAGGCGGTTCTGGGTGCAATCGAAGGCGCGTTGTTGTTCCTGCCCCCGTATGCGGTGATCGGGATCGTCACGCTGGTCGCGCTGGTCGCGATCAGCCGTGGAGCAGGGGTGATGGCGTTTTGCGCGCTGTTCTTCTGCTGGGCGATGGGTCTGTGGACGGCGTCGATGCAGACGGTTGCGCTGGTCGGGGTGGCGGTCACGCTTTCGGTTTCCATCGCGGTGCCGCTCGGCATCCTCGCATCCCGCCGCCCGTGGTTCGAAGCGACGTTGCGTCCCATTCTTGACGTCATGCAGACCGTCCCCCCATGGGTCTATCTGATCCCGGCCGTCATGATCTTCAGTCTTGGCCGGGTGCCCGCGATCATCGCGACGGTCGTCTATGGCATCCCACCGATGCTGCGCCTGACGACACTGGCGTTTCGCGGCGTCCCCAAGGACCTGAAGGAACTCGGCGCGGCAATCGGCGCGCGTCCCGGCACGATCCTGCGCAAGATCGAGTTTCCAGCAGCCAAGCCCACGCTGCTGGTCGGCCTGAACCAATGCATCCTTCTGTCGCTGGCGATGGTCGTGCTGGCGGGACTCGTCGGCGCCGGCGGTCTGGGGGCCGAGGTGACGCGCGGCCTGACCCGGATGGAGATGGGCCTTGGCCTGCGCGCCGGATTGGCAATCGTCGCCATTGCGCTGCTGTTCGACCGGCTGTCGCGCGGCCTTCTGGACCGCAGCCGCGGGACGGCCTGACCATGCGCCACCGGTTCTCCTGCATAGACAGCCACACCTGTGGAAACCCGGTGCGCGTCGTCGCGGGTGGCGCGCCCATGTTGCCGCATCTGCCGATCTTTCAGCGGCGTGATCTGTTCATCCGCGACCATGATTGGGTCCGCACCGCCCTGATGTTCGAACCCCGCGGCCACGACATCATGTCGGGCGTCATCATCTATCCGCCGCATCGTGACGATTGCGATCTGGCCGCGCTGTTCATCGAGGTGTCCGGCTGCCTGCCGATGTGCGGGGCGGGCACGATGGGGTTGGCGACGGTGGTCATCGAAGAGGGTCTGGTGACCCCCCGCATCCCGGGACGGCTGGCGGTCGAAACGCCAGCGGGTCGGGTCGAGGTTGCCTATGAGATGACCGGCGACCGGGTCAGTCGCGTCCGGATGCTGAACGTCCCCAGTTTTCTGCACAGCGAAGGGATCACGGTCGACGTCCCCGGTGTGGGGCCGCTGACCGTCGACATCTCATACGGCGGCAATTTCTATGCCGTGGTCGAGTCGCAGGAAAACTGGCCGGGTTTCGCGGGGATGTCCGCCGCGCAGATCGTGAGCCACAGCCGCGCGCTGCGCGAGGCGCTGGCACCCATCGGCCGCACTGTCGTGCACCCCGAAGACGCACGCGTGCACGGCGTCGAACATGTCCTGTGGTGCGACGGGCCGGGCGAAAACTCAGCCCCCGGCGGCACCGGCACATCAGCCCGCATCGCGCATCATTACGCCAAAGGTCGACTGAAGCTGGGCGAGGTCTTTCGCAACGAAAGTCTGATCGGGACGGTGTTCGAAGGGGTCTGCACGCGAGAGGTGAAGGTCGGCGAATACACCGGCATCGTCCCCGAGGTGTCCGGGTGGTCGAGGATCATCGGCTATAACACCATCGTGGTCGATGACGACGATCCCCTGCGGCACGGGTTCTCGGTGGTGTGAAAAGGGGCGCCATCAGCGCCCCGATGTTCAACGCTGGTCGTTGATCGCGCGGACAACGTGAAAACGCGACACACCGTCATTTGCCAGTTGCGCGACCAGACCCAATTCCCAGTCAATGTAAGCCTGCATCTTTTCGCGCGCGTTGTCAGTCCCTTCATACGGGCGCTTGTAGGCATCGATCGGGTTTGACGCCTCTCGTCCCTTCACCTCCAGCTCACCCTGCCACGCGTTGGTGCCGCCAGACAGGACGCTCACCGGGCGGGATGTGGCGCTGCGCGCGACGTCAAGGTTCGCGGCGGCCACCCGGCCATCGGGTGAGGTCAGAATGATCGGCCCATCACCGGGAAGCCGGGCGATGTCGCGTGCAAGTTCCGGCCCGGACACGAACCACGCGCCGGGGATGTGCCCCTTGCGATAGGCGGCGTGGCGCGCAAGGTCGGCGATGACCGCCCCTTCGACGGTGTCCACGGTGTCGCCACCCCACGACCACGGCCTGTGCGCGGATGGCAGGTTCAGTCCGTCCGCGTCGTCAAGAACTGCGACCTGCCAGCCCATCTGATGCAACCAGCTGGCGGCCATGCGCGCGCGGACCCCGTCGTCATCGTAAAGCACGACCCGCGCGCCGCGCACGCCCAGCCATTCGTCCGTTGCCTGAACCAACTGACCACCCGGCGCGGACACAAAGCCCGGCGGGTGGCCCGCCGCGTGTTCATCGGGGCTGCGGACATCCAGCAGATAAAGCGTCCGGTCGCCTTGGGCCTGCCAAGTGTTCACCGTCGCTGCATCGACGACCGGCACGCCGACATGGTCGGCCCAGCGACGTGCATTCGTGCGGGCGATCTCGCGCCCGTCCGTGCTGGGTGCCCCGCCCTTGGCGGTCGCTTTGGTTTCCACCGACAGTCCCGCCAGCGTCCAGCCGATCGTGCCATTGCGCAGCGCGACGACCCGGTTCGGAATGCCAGCGTTGATCAGGCTTTGCGTGCCGATGATGCTGCGGGTACGGCCGGCACAGTTGACGACCACCAGCGTATCGGGCGACGGCGCGATGTCGTGGATGCGATAGACTAGTTCACCCCCTGGTACGGATTGGCCGCGCGGGATGCTCATGGTGGTGAACTCCTCGAACCGGCGGGCGTCCAGCACGACGGCGTTCGGTTCAGTGTCGATGATCCGCTTCACTTCTTCGGCAGGAAGCGAGGGGGTGTGGCGGATCGATTCGACTAATTCGCCAAACGCCTTCGATGGCACGTTGACGTCGATATAGACCTCGCCCTCTTTCGCATAGGCGGCGAGGCCGCCTTCAAGGATGCGGACATCGGTGTATCCCAACGCCTCGATCCGCGGGACGGCGCGTGCGGCGTAACCTTCGCCGTCGTCATAGACGACGACCGGCGTGGTCAGACGCGGAACAAGCGGGGGTATCCCGATCTCCACCTCGCTGACCGGGACGGTCAGGGCGAAAAGGGGGTGTCCGGCGGCGAAGGGCCCTTCCTCTCGGACATCGACGAGGGCGATTTCGCGGTTGGCAATCCAATGGGACCGCAGCTCTGCCGGTGTGATGGTTCTGGTCATGTCGCCTGACCTTTCAGAAAAATGCGCCGGTTGGGGGCAGGGCCCCGTTCAGATAGTGATCGCCAATGATCCGTTCCTTGTAGATGCGCGGATTGTGGGCGGCGATGACCTTGATGTTGCGCCAGTGGCGATCCAGCGCGCGGCTGGCCGACACGCCGCTGCCTGACGACACGTCGATCAGAAGACCGGCAAGCTGGGCGGCGGTTTCATCGACCACGACCTTGGCTTCCGCCGCAGCGATACTGGCCGCGACGGACAGATGGTGCGCCTCTGGCTGGCCGATGCGTGACCATGCCAGGTCAAGCGCGGCAATCGCGCGGTCGGTGACGGCCAGAACGGCGGCGCGGTACCCGGCGATGCGCCCGATCACGGCCTGAAGCTCTGGCTCATCCGCCGGTCGTTCGGCCAGTGCGTGATAGAAGTTGCGGCTGCGGCCCCGCACGAGGTTCAGTGCGTCCAGCAGAATGCGGTTCACGATCCCCGAAATCACGGTCGTCAGATACACCTGATGAAAGGTGTAGTGGTAAAGATAGGGCGCATCGGGGTCAGGTGTCGGCAGCACGAAAAGGTCGTCAGTGCTAATCGCGACGTTGTCGAACACCGTCTTGCCCGATCCTGTCAGCTTCTGACCGAACCCGTCCCAATCGTCTTCCAGAATGACCCCGGACGCCTTGGTCGCGATGAAGAACTGCTGGATGTTGTCGTCGGGGTCGAGCGCGCTGGCAAACAGGTGGTCGGCATAGATGTTACCGGTCGAATAGATTTTGGTTCCTGAAACGCGGTATCCGTCGCCTGCGGGTTCCAATCGCGCCCCGGGCACCTGATTGCGCCCGCCAGCCGCGCTGGTCGTCGTTTCGGAAAACGCGACGCCGAACATGCGGTTGTCTCGCGCAAGGTCCAGAACATGCGCTGAGAAGGGGTCGGCCGCAGTTTTTAGATGTTGCTCGACGGCAAAGAAGTGGTTGCGGAACACGTGCGCGATGTTCGGATCGGCGGTCGCCAGATCCCGCGCCAGCGCAAACAGTTCGGGAAGCGTTGCCCCATTCAGGCGCACGGCGCCAAAGCCGCGCCGCTTCAGTTCGGCCGTTTCCTCAAAGATGGGGCGGCGCGCGACATCGCGTTCAGCCGCGCCATCAGCGAAGTCCTGAAACAGCGCGTCGAAGCCAAGGCGCTGGGTCACCGCGCTCCACGCGGGCGTGGTCAGGCCGGTTTTGAAATCTGTGTGTCGCATCTTATGCCCTTGTTCCAGTGCGGCGGGTCACCTGATCGCGCGGGTCGGCATAGCGGTCGAGCCCGAGGTGGTCGCGCAGCGTGGTGCCTTCGTATTCGGTGCGGAACCGGTTGCGCCGTTGAAGGATCGGGATCAGGTGATCGACGATGTCTTCCAGCCCCGAGGTCTGAACGTCGATGTTCAGGTTGAAGCCGTCGGCGGCGTCACTGTCGATCCAGTTCAGAATGTCGTCTGCAACCTGTTCGGGCGTTCCAACGATCATCCGGTGGCCGCCGATGATATTCGACAGCGCCGCCTGACGGGCGGTCCAGTTCGCGGGCCGCGCCTCGGACAGGATCTGCGCCCGGGGCCAGCGTGAAGCGACAGGGACGCGGTCCTCGACGCTGTCGATCAGATCGAACGGCAGGGTCTCGTCCAGCGGAATGTCGTCGGGCGTCAGCCCGAAGTGCCGTGCAAGCTCGCCGTGCAGGAAGTTGATGTCCAGACCCGCATCAAGATCGGCCTTGCGCCGCAAGGCTTCCGCCTCGGTCCCGCCAAGGATGGGGAACAGGCCCGGCATCACCAACAGCTGCGACGGATCGCGACCATTCGCGCGCGCCAGTGCCTTGACGTCGGCAAAGAATTTCTGCCCGCCCTTGATCGTGCGCTGGCCGGTGAACAGTGCATCGGCATAGCGCGCGCCGAATGCCTTGCTGTCTTCGGATTGACCGGCCTGAAAGATGACCGGACGGCCTTGCGGCGGAACGGTCGCCGACAGGCTGCCCTTGGCGCGGAAATGCTGGCCCTGAACGTCGATGGGGCGCAGGCGGGTTTCGTCGACAAAGACGTCACCCTGCGCCACGACCGCATCCCGCGGGACAGAGTCCCACAGGCCGGTCACGATCTCGGCGAACTCACGCGCGCGCTGATAGCGTTCGTCCTGATTGAACCCGTGATCCAGCCCGTAAGCCGCCAGCGCCACCGGGGTCTGGCTTGTGATGATGTTCCACGCGGCTCTTCCCTTGGAGATGTGATCGAGCGACGCAATCTGACGCGCGACAACGTAAGGATGGCCAAAGATCGTCGACGTCGTGGCGACCAGCCCGATATGATCGGTCGACTGACTGAGCGCGGACAGCAGCGTGATCGGGTCCAGCGCGCGCCACGGACGAGTGAACGCTTCTTCGACAAGTCCTCCCGGGCCGTCGGCCAGAAACAGCGCGTCGATACGGCCACGCTCGGCCACTTTGGCGATGCGGGTGAAGGCGTCGATGTCGGTCGACAAGGTCGTGGCATCGGGCAGGGTCTTCCATGCGGCGTCGTGGCGGCCGGATGCCAGCACGTTCACGCCAAGTCTGACAGGTCGTGCCATGGCTCAGGTCCTTACAACGTAATCGGAAACGGTGATCTGAGCGGGCAGAATCTGACGCTCGGTCAGCCAGTCGGCGGCGCGCTGGAATTCGGCCAGGAACTTGGGATCGTCGGCCTCATAGAACACGTTCTCGCGGTGCAGGCCGATCAGATGGTCGCGCACAGTGTCGCTGTATTTCCCCTCGGCCTGCGCAATCGCCTCGGATTCGGCGGCGTGATCTGTGATCCACTGGCCTTCGGTCCGATACGCGTCGATGGTCGCGCGGACCACTGCGGGGTTCTTTTCGGCAAAGTCGCGCGTCGTCACCAGCGACGAATAGTCGATCAGGAAGTCCAGATCGGTCCCTTCGAAGAAGATGTCCTTGGCGTCGAACTGATCGCGCGCGATGTCCACCGCCGGTGTCCACATCGACCACGCATCGACCTTGCCCTGTCCAAAGGCCGGCGCTGCGTCTGGCGGGTTCAGATAGACGACGTTCACGTCCTTGCGGGACAGCCCGTTCTTTTCCAGCGCGGCGATCAGCAGAAACTCACCCAGACCAGAACGGTTAACGGCGATGCTTTTGCCTTTCAGGTCCGCCACGCTGTCGATGCCGCTGTCTTTCTTGACGATGATCGCGGTCGAGCGGGGCTTGTAGACGTTGAACTGGGTGAAGACGAAGGGCTGCCCTGCAAGTATCGCGGCGAGCGCGGGCGTTGTGCTGCCCCAGAAACCGAAATCGGCGCTGCCACCGGCCACGGCCTGCAACGACGGCGCATGGTTGGGAAAGGGGCCGACCCATTCGGTCTTGATGCCTTTTTCGGCAAGCGTCTTTTCAAGGTCGCCGCGTTGCTTGGCAATCAGCGGCAGGCCGCCGCGACCCCACCCAAGGCGGACGGTGTCGGTCTCGGCCGCGCGCACAATTCGCGGAGCGCCCAGCAGCGATACCGCGCCGATGGCGACTGTGGATTGGATCACGCTGCGTCTGGTCAAATTCATTTCAGTCTCCGTCAGGGTTGGCTCCGCCATGCGGGCGGGCCCGTTGTTTCAAATCGTGTCGATTGAAGTCAGGATCAGGCGGCAAGCATGTCCGTTTCGACGCCCAGATCCTTCAGAAGGATGTCGCGCAGGCCGGTGTGGTCAGCGACCTGATACGACGCGGCAATCCGGCCGTTGCGCATCACCAGAATGCGGTCGGCGATGGCGATGGCTTCGTCCACATCGTGCGTCACCAGCAGAACGCCCGGCTGGTGACGCGCCACCAGTTCGCGGATCAGCACATGCATCTTGATCCGCGTCAGCGCGTCCAGCGCAGCAAAGGGTTCGTCCAGCAACAGCAGCTTCGGTTCGCGCACCAAGGCGCGTGCCAGCGCTACCCGTTGTGACTGACCACCGGAGAGATTGCGCGGCCAATCGTTTTCCCGCCCTGCCAATCCCACCTCGCTCAAAGCGGCGATGGCGGCCTGACGACCAGCCTCGGTCTCGATCCCAAGGGCCACGTTCTGCCACAATGGCGCCCAAGGCAGCAGGCGGTGTTCCTGGAAGACGACCGCAGGTTTTCCCGGCGCGTCGATATGGCCCCCGTCGATCGGGTCGAGCCCCGCCAGCGCGCGCAGCAACGTTGTCTTGCCGCAGCCGCTTTCGCCCAGAAGTGCCACGAATTCGCCGGACTCGATCTTGAGGTCGAGCCCTTCGATCACGGTGCGGTCGCCGTATTTGCGGCGCAGGCCGCGGACTAGAACAGCGGTCATTTCAGACCTCCTTCGCGTAATTCGGATGCCAGCTCAGCAAGCGGCGTTCCAAGGCCCGGGCCAGACTGTCGGCACCGACACCGATGCCCGCATAGATCAGGATGGTCAGCACGATCACGTTGGTCTGCAGGAATTCGCGGGCGTCCATCGCCAGAAATCCGATGCCGCGCGTTGTGGCGACGGTTTCGGCGATCACCAGTGCCAGCCAAGCCACGGCGAGCGCGTAGCGCACACCCGTCAGGACCGACGGCATTGCGCCCGGCAGGATGATGCGACGGATCGTCTGCTGCCACGAAAGGCCGGACACGCGGGCCAGCTCCAGCAGCTTGGGGTCAACCTGACGGATACCCAGCACGGTGTTCACATAGATCGGGAACATCACCGCAAGCGACACGAGAAAGATCTTACCGCTTTCATCGACCCCGAACCAGACGATCACCAAGGGCAGCATGGCCAGAAACGGGATCGCGCGGATCATCTGGATCGACCGGTCAAGTACCGCCTCGGCCAGCCGTGAAAAACCGACGAGGATGCCGAGGGCAAAGCCGATGGTCCCGCCGATGACGAACCCGACCGCGGCGCGCGCAAGACTGGCCCCCAGATGCTGAAACAGCGATCCGTTAGCCGCGAGCGTCCAGCCGGTCGCGAAAACACTGCTGGGCGCGGGAAGGATCTGGGGCGAGATCAAGCCGGTTCGCGACGCGACTTCCCAAATCAGCACAAACGCCAAAGGCGCGAGCCACGAGATGGCCGTGAATAGCCACGCCGACAACGGCTTTCTGACCCGCCGTTGCACGGGCTTGGCCAGCGTGACGGGGGCGTCGGTCAACTGCATCGTCAAGTGATCACTTCCTTCTGCTTGGTCGGCGAATGGTTACACGACCGACCATGTCGTCATTTAGGAGAGCAGAGATTTCCGCGCTTGGCGATTCTGAATCCATCTAACTTTAGAGAATGAATTTCTTCGATCAAATGCACGACTGGTGAAACTGTTCTACTCATGACCCTCACGAAAGGCAGAAACGGGAAGACGTTCCGACTCGGCAGTCGGATATGGATTGACGGGCGTGACCGAATTGGTTCGGCAGTCTCGTGTGTTGGACCCGGTGTGATCCCTTCGTGGTTGTACAGTTCACGTTGCGTCCCGCCCTCTAACGCGTCATGACTTATCAAAAGGTCATGCGAGCGGAGGCGGTCAGCATCATGTACGACGCACAATCCCTTCGCGATGCGCAGACGGACTTCGTACGTCAGCTGGATCTGCGCATCGATCATCATTTGTCGCACCTTTCCCCAGCACCGTTCCGGCTGGTCGAGGCGGCACGCGACGCGATGGCCACCGGCAAGCGGCTCCGGGCGTATCTGTTGCATCTGGTGGCAGGCGATCAGGCCGCCCCCGACGCCGTTCTGGACATGGCGGTCGCGCTGGAGATGGTCCATACCGCGTCGCTGGTGATCGACGATCTGCCGTCGATGGATAACGCCTCGTTGCGCAGGGGCCGCCCCACGACCCATACCGTATTCGGCGAGGCGACGGCGATCCTCAGCGCGATTGGCCTTTTGAACCACGCGGTGTCGATAACCAACAGTCTGCCGGGCATCGATGCCGAACGACGCTGTGCGCTTGTTGCCATTCTGTCAGGCGTCATGGGGTGGCAGGGATTGGTTGCCGGGCAGGAACTGGATCTGAACGGCTTTTCCGCCGGCGATGACGGGGCGGACGGGCCGTTGGGTCGCGTCACGCGGATCAACGCGCTGAAAACCGGGGCGTTGCTGTGCGCGGCGGTTGAGGCGGGATCGGTCCTGGGGTGCCGGGCGGATGGACAGCGCGGTCTGCTTCACCGTTTTGGCGAGCACCTGGGGCAGGCGTTCCAGATTGCCGATGATCTGATCGACATGCTGTCGGACACCGCTACCACCGGCAAGGACAGCCATCAGGACGCGGGCAAGGAAACCTACTTGGCCGTCTTCGGTGCTGAAGAGGCGCTGGGCAGATGCCAGTCGCTGCTCGCCTCTGCCGATGCGGCGCTGGTGGATGCTGGCCTCGATCCCGACCCGTTTCGTGACATGATCGGCGCGATCTTCGACCCGATGCTGGCCCCGGTGCGGCAGGGCGCGGATGCCCAAGGGGCTGTCTGATGTCGTGGGTCGCGCCCGTGTTGATCGTCATTCTGACCGTCGCTGCGATGGAGTTCGTGGCTTGGTGGACGCACAAATACATCATGCATGGTTGGGGTTGGGGTTGGCACAAATCGCACCATGAACCGCACGACGGCGGGTTTGAACTGAACGATCTTTATGCCGTTTTCTTTGCCGCCGCCTCGATCGCGCTGTTCTGGTGGGGGCAGCGGTGGTGGCCCGCGACGTGGCTGGGCGCAGGGATGACGCTTTACGGCATCCTATACTTCATCGCCCATGACGGACTGGTCCATAAACGCTGGCCGTTCACCTATATCCCGCGCAAGGGGTATCTGAAGCGGCTGTATCAGGCGCACCGCCTGCATCACGCTGTGGACGGCAAGGACGGATGCGTCAGCTTTGGCTTCATCTATGCGCCGTCCGTGCCGACGCTGGTCAAGCAGTTGGATGAAAACAAAGCCGCGCGTTCACGGTCTGCTGAAAAGGCCGGACCGGTCGACGGGCTGGGGCCGCCGCCGCAGGGCTAGGACGGTGCTGCCGGCGGCTTTGGCGGCCAAACGCAGCTTTTCACCTTTTGTCGTCGACAGCCTGCCGTCCCAGGCCTTGGGGCCGGTCGCCCGCAACTTGACCCCGATCTGGCGATAGATGTTGCGCGCCGCAGCAATCGCAAGTGCGGGGCGGCGGGGCAGGGCGGCGATGCCGATATCCGCGCTTTGATAATACTGTTCGGCTTCCGTCAGCAGATGCAGGGCAACGCGATGCAGTGCGTCCCGCTGGGACGGGTCGTCAGGGTCGATCTGCGCGATACCTTCGGCTGCCAAATGGTTGCGGGGCAGGTAGACCCGCCCGATCCGGGCGTCGTCAATCACGTCACGCGCGATGTTGGTCAGCTGGAATGCCAGCCCCAGATCGCTGGCGCGATCCAGCACCGCCTCATCCCGGATGCCCATGATCCGCGCCATCATGACGCCCACGACCCCCGCCACGTGATAGCAGTAATCCAGAAGGTCGTTCATGTCGTGATAAACCCTTCCGTCCACGTCCATGGCGAACCCGGCCAACAATTCATCGACATGCCGATGGGGGATGTCGCGGGCCTGCATCACGCGCGCGAGTCCCGCGTAAACCGGCGCGGACGGCGCGCCGTCCAATGCGCGTTGTGTTTCCGCGCGCAGTTCCGCCAGACGCGCGGTCGGATCATCGACGGCACGCGCGGCGAAGCCTGCCTGCTGGCCGTCGATCACGTCATCGGCGTGGCGGCACCACGCATACAGCATGACGCAATCCTGATACATGTCCGCAGGCAAAAACCGCGCGGCCATGGCAAAGCTCTTTGACCCCACGGCGATGGACTCGCGGGCCGCCTGAAACGTTGTGTCGGTCATCGGCGCTGCCCAATCATAAGGCCCGCCGTCGCCTCGGCCGAGCCGACGACGCCGGGGATGCCTGCGCCGGGATGCGTTCCGGCCCCGACGATGTACATATTCGTCAACCTGTCGTCCCGGTTGTGCGGCCGAAACCACGCGCTTTGCGTCAGGATCGGCTCGATCGAGAAGGCAGAGCCCAGATGGGCGTTCAGTTCGGACCTGAAATCCAGCGGGGTGAAGTGGCGCACCGTCATCAGGTCGCGTCGGAGGTTCGGGATATATTTTGCCTCAAGGTAATCAAGAATGCGGTCGCGATAGGCGACGGCGTTCGCGTCCCAATCCGGGTCCACTGTGCCCAGATGCGGCACCGGCGCCAGCACGTAATAGGCGCTGCATCCCTCGGGCGCCAACGTCGGATCGGTCACCGATGGCGCGTGAAGGTAAAGCGAAAAGTCGTCGGCCAGACCGTCGCCCGCAAATATCTGATCGACCAGTTCGCGATACCTTGGCCCGAACAGAACCATGTGATGTCGCAGGTCGGGACGCACGCCACGTAGCCCAAAATAGATCACGAACAGCGACATCGAATGGCGCTTGGCCGCCAGCTTGTCGCCCTTGGGATCGCCAAGAAGTGCGCGGTAGGTGTGCACGACGTCGGCGTTGCTGGCGATCATGTCGAAGGGATGCCGCTGTCCGCCAGCGTGAACGGCGGTCGCGCGGTCGCCCTTGGTCTCGATTTGGTCGACGGGCGTGTTCAGATGCAGCGTACCGCCAAGGCGTTCAAACAGGCGCACCATGCCCGCCACCAATGCGCCGGTGCCTCCCTTGGCGAACCAGACGCCGCCCTGCCGTTCCAAGGCATGGATCAGCGCATAGATCGACGAGGTCGAAAACGGGTTTCCCCCGACCAGCAACGTGTGAAAGCTGAACGCCTGCCGCAACCGTTCGTCCTTGATGCTGCGCGCGACCATCGAATAGACCGACCGCCACGCCTGCAGTCGCGCAAGCTGTGGCGCCGCGCGGATCATGTCGCTGAAATGCAGAAACGGAACGGTGCCCAGCTTTTCGTATCCTTCGCGATAAACATCGCGGGAATAGGCCAGAAACCGGCGATAGCCGTCGACATCGGGTGGGTTGATCTGGGCGATCTGTCGTTCGATCGCGTCCTGATCATCGGCATAATCGAAGACGGTCCCATCCTCCCAGCACAGGCGATAGAACGGCTCGACCGGTAGCAGCGTGACGTCGTCGGCCATGTCCTGACCGGTCAGCTGCCACAGTTTCTTCAGACAATCGGGGTCGGTGATGACGGTCGGGCCGGCATCGAAGGTGAAACCGTCATCCTCATACACATAGGCCCGCCCGCCCGGTTTGTCGCGTTTTTCAAAGATCGTTGTGGCGATGCCCGCACTTTGCAGGCGAATGGCCAGCGCAAGCCCCCCCAGCCCGGCACCGATGACGGCGGCCGTCTTGCCAGTCGTTTGAGTCATAGGGGGCGTTCCTTCAGATTTCCGGGCAGGCAGCGCAGTGCCTTGTGCACAGGCACGGGCGGGCGCCCCGACAGGACGCGAAGCTTGTCGGCCCACGTGCTTTGCCCTGCATAGAACCGTTCGATTAACGGCTCGGGCAGGGTGTAGAAGCGCGCCATGACATGGCGGCGTTCATCTGGCGCGGCGGCCTCAAACAGCATGCGCGCGAGCAGGCGGTAAAAACCGTGCGCGGCGGCCTCGGTCAACGACTCGTTGCGGATTGCGGTGTCCAGCGCCTGTGGTCCTTGCCGCCAGTGCGCGGCGATCAGGTCGGCACTGCGAACGGCATGGGGCAAGCTGTAGCCTGTGAGCGGGTGAAATCGCATGGCGCGCAGCCCGATGGTGGGGACCCCGGTGGGAATGTCGGCCCAGAACGCCTTGGCGTCATAGCGCAGGGTGATGGGAAGAACGCCGTGTTCCTCCCGCTCGACACGTTCGATCTGCCAGCCCTGCCGGGTGGCATAATCGGCGATGGCGGCGCGTTGGCGTTCACCCGAAAGATGCGCCCCGTCGGAATAACAGGTATCTTCAACCAGCACCCGGCGGTCATCAAATGGCAGCAGGTAGTAAAAGCGGTAGCCATCGTCCTGCGCAACGGTCGCGTCCATGATCACTGGGCGGGACAGTCCGTGGGGGACAGAGAGCAGCAACTCTTGCCCCAGAAACTTCTGAAAGCGCACTTCGGCCGCGGGATGGGCGCGATAGCCACGCGCATCAATCGCGACCGGCGCCGTAATTCGGGTGCCGTCGGACAGAACCACGGCGTCCGGATCAACGCGCGCAACCTTTCCGCGCCTGATCGCCACATTCGGCATCTGTCGGATGACACTTCCAAGGCTGTCCCCGTCAAGCGAAGCATAGCCTGATCGCAACTGCCGGTTTTTGCCCGGGAACCGAACGTCCTGACCCGGCCATGACGTGCGGATTGCCGGTCCGATCCACACGCGCTGAGCGGGCGTCAGATCATCGTCATGAAACGACCACGTGTGGCCAGCCAAGGGTTCCTCTGACGGATCGATCATCAACACCTGCGCATCGGCACCAACGCGCAGCGCGGCAAGCGACGCCGCCAGCCCCGCGCCGGCAATCACGATGTCAGGCCGATTTTCCGTCATAATCCGCAAATCCACCGGCCTTGAGGTTAGTCCAGACGATGCACTTGATTGGGCCCGGATGAAAGGCCAAACCCGTGCGGCACTGTGCCCAGCATCCCTTCAACGGCGTCGATGGCGGCTTTGGCTCCGCCCAAACTAGGCGCGTCTGCCGCGAAGCTACTGACTGCGCTTTGGTATACGGGATCAGTCAGAAGCCGCCGGACAGCCGCCTCGATCTGTGCCGCGCCGCGCTGAAACCGGGTCAGCCGTAGACCGACTCCGTGATGGACGATCCGTGCGGCCACGCCGGGCTGGTCGTGTGTCAGTGGCAAAGCCAGCATCGGCACACCCGCCGTCAGACATTCAAGCGCGGTGTTCAGGCCGGCGTGCGTCACGCACAGATCAGCACGCGCCAACACTGCTCGCTGGGGGACAAAGTGGCGCACCCAGTCGGCGGGAATGTCCCGCGCCTGTTTATCCGTCAGGCATCCGGCGTGAGAGACCAGAACCTGCGCCCCGGCGCGCCTGCAGGCCACCGAGATGCGCGACAGCAATTCCGCCCGATGACCTTGGAGCGTGCCAAGAGAGGCATAGACCAAGGGGCGCGCTGGGTCGGGGACGATATCATTTGGAAAAGGCTGCTCGGACTCGCCCCGCCGAAACGGGCCGATTTCAAAAATGTGCTGGCCGTTTCGAGGGCGCGGATAATCGAACCCTGGCGCCATCTGCGACAGGGTCAGTCGATCGGAAATGCAGTCCTGCAACGTGCGCTGCGTAAGCCCCCAACGCAGGGCCCAGCGTCGGATGACGGCCGCGTGGGGCGTCATCATTAAGCCTGCAACCCGCGCGCCACCCGCGTTCCGACGCAGCCCTTCGAGCGACGTGTCATAGGGCCAACCCAGAAAGGGTAGGGGGATGCCCGGCTCATTCTCCATCGGTACCGCGCAGGCGACGGACGCCAGCGGCAGACGCAGGAAGCGTGCCAACAGACCAGCCGCCGGCTCCATCTGGTCACCCAAAATGACGTCGGGTTGAAGGCTGCGAATGACGGCAGGCGCGTCTTGGCAGAACCGGTCGGTTCGCCGCGCTCCGGTCAAGATTTCGGCGATGAGCTGTTTAGGCTGACGCGCGACGGGCCCACCGGGCAATGTCACCTGCGCCACGTCGCTTTGCAGTTGCACCCCCGGCTCTGTCACAAATGTGGCCCGGTGACCGCGACGGGTCAGCTCAGCCGCCAGGGCTTCGAACGCACGAAGGTGACTTGGCAAAGGGGGGCAGATCAGGACGGCGTGCATGCGCCATGAATGGGATCAGACTTCGCGGAAGGCAATCGGAGGTTCGCGGATGCGAAAAGTTTCAGAGGAAAAAGTCAGTCGTGATTGAATGCTTATATGCGCCGAAGAGAAATGTGATCAGCGTGATATGGCGGAGAGGGTGGCCGCCCACAACATGTCCACTGGGGTCTACGGAAGTTATATTAATTCTTTTAAGTCAGTATGTTATAAGGAAACTTGTTCTTGATGTGTCTGTGGTCGTCTGGCATGTTCCACGCGTTTTCTTCAGTTAATCTTCAGTTGAAAGGCACTTTTACTTGGCCAAATCAAAAGGTCTTACCGCCGCATCGGTAAAAGCAAAAAAGGAGCCTGGCCAGTATGCTGACGGGGGCGGGCTTTATCTCCAAGTCACATCTTCCGGTACACGGTCATGGCTTTTCAGGTTCACGATCCTCGGCAGGGCCCGAGGAATGGGCTTAGGCTCCTGTGACCTGATGACTCTTTCAGAGGCGCGCGAGACCGCAGGAGATCTTCGTAAAAAGGTTCGTCAAGGGATAGACCCGATCGACGAACGCGATCGTGCGGCGGCGCAAGCCAAACTTGAACGTGAAAGCCGCATCGACTTCTCTGAGGCAGTCGACCGCTATCTCTCCATAAAGCTTGTAGAGCTAGGAAACCCCAAGCACCGTAAGCAGTGGACCGAAACGCTGTTAAAATACGCTATTCCTGTGCTCGGGCAGCGCTGGGTAGATGAACTACAAGTTCACGACGTTCTGTCGGTTCTTGAGCCCATATGGGCTGAGAAGACCGAGACAGCTAGTCGGCTCCGTAGCCGCATCGAGAGCGTCCTGAGTTGGGCCACAGTCGCCGGATTTCGGCAGGGTGAGAACCCAGCTCGGTGGAAAGGTAATTTATCGGAACTGCTTCCCAAGCCGAGCGCAGTGACCAAGCCAACCAACCACCCTGCAGTTGCCTTACAGGACTTACCCGCCTGGTGGTCAGCGTTGTTGTCCGCCGAAGGTCAGGGTGCCATGGCGCTGCGGCTTCTTGTGCTCTGCGCATCGCGATCTCAGGAGGTGCGCGGAGCTCGTTGGACTGAGTTTGACCTCGAAAAGCGAATGTGGACAATTCCGGCAGACAGAATGAAGGCTAAACGCGAGCACCGTGTTCCACTGTCCCACAGCGCCATTAAACTTTTGGAGTTACTCCCGCGCTTCGTCGGCAACGATCTTCTTTTCCCGAGCGCAAAGGGCACTGCGCTGTCGGACATGACTCTATCGAAGGTTATGCGGACGATGCACGCCAAACAGATCGACGTGGACGGCATCGGTTGGGTAGACCAAACAAACAAACGGCCCGCAGTTCCTCATGGGCTGCGAAGCACTTTCAGGGACTGGGCAGCAGTCGAAGGCATCGAGCGGGACATTGCGGAAATTGCACTAGCACACAACGTTGGAGACAAGGTGGAAAGAGCGTACAGGCGAAACGATATGGTTCTTCGGCGCCGCGAAGTGATGGATCAGTGGGCAGAGGCTTGTGCCGGAAGGGCGAATAGTTTTTAAAACAGAGTAGCTCGACATTTTATCTGCATTACACGGCACCCAGGTAATTGCTGCCTGAGGGTTTTGGAGTTCAGGCAGTTGGCCGCGGTAAAAAAACCGACTTGGACGCGTAATAGTTCTTGTGTGATGTTTTCTAGTAATGTATCAAGTTTCTGCCTGAACATGGAGACGGCAATGTAGAAAAAGCACCAACGAAAGGACAAAAACATGCAGGATCGTTACCTCCGTCGAGCGCAAGTCACAGAGATGACCGGGTTAGCTCGAAGCACAATTTACGCCAAAATGGCGAAGTCAGACTTTCCACTGCCCCGCAAGATTGGTTCTCGCTCTGTCGCCTGGAATGAGAATGCAATTAAAGAGTGGTTAGATTCGTGTGAATACGCGAAATATGCCAACGCATAAAAATACGAAGAAATTGTAGACAGAAAAACAAGCCCTATGGGGCTTTTTTACTTTCTTTGGCAAATTTTCCACAACTATATACTGACACACCTTCGCTGACAGCCTCTGTGGTTGGCCAATCTAGGCCTTGGGCAGATAGGCGAGGTGTGAAATTAGCGCAGTTGTTTCGGACAGCTCGATTTTCCCCAAGAATTTGGGACAGAAATCTGCATTCACCTGAATGGTGAAATGCGGTCCAGTGAAACATGCCTAAATTATTATCTTTGCTTCGGTGCGCTCGGGCAGGCGAAATGGGAAATTAATATTATATTAATAGTAGCAAATTAAACAGAAGGAAATTCAAAATGAAAGCAATTGAAAAGAATGAGTTTAAACAGGGGGTGGCTGTTTGGAGATTGGCGCAAATTATTTCACACATGAAAGACAAAACAGATATCGACTTACGAACGTACATGCTGACTGCAAATATAAAGAAAGGAGCAGTTCCCTCAGAGGTGGCCCACGGTTGCTACCAGGCAATTAAGAGTCATCTCAACCTCGGGCGGAAGGAAGTTATTCCACAGCATCGCTTGCCAGGTATGCTTTGGTCGTATGACGACACCGGAGGCCGAACTGGACGAATTGATGAAGTTAGGTCACATCCTCATCTTCATGCGATCCTTATCTTGTCCACAAAAATGGATACGCACGAGCTTGACATCCCTGTTCTCGCAATAGAAGAGCGGCTTGGAAAGGTGGAAGGGGTGGCTCGCTGGGATGGTTATAACCGTCCCGTCCACCTGACGAGGTTTTTAATCAAAAGCGAAGATGAAGCCCGCTCACCCTACGAACAGCTGATCAACTATTGTTCGTATGCTTTGAAGGCTGAGGCGCTATTCTCGCGCTCGCACCAGCACTCGCCAAATTTCCTCACTTCGGGAGCTCTGCCATTTGAAAGCTTTGATGATGAGAAACGAGCCGAGTTGGAAAAATCTTATGAGCGTGTGGTATTCAATCTAGATTCTCCACGGACCCGATTTAGGCATATCAGTCGCCCCGTGGCACAGAATACTTTTATCTTGCCTGAAAGCTATTTCGCAAGCTAGCTACTCCCTGATCCTCCCCCTGTGAAATGGTCCGCCGTTATGATTAGCAAACGAAGGATCGAGAATGGCAAACAAGCGACCGAAACCGGAAGAGATTGTGTCGAAGTTGCGGCAGGTTGAGGTTCTGATGGGGCAAGGATTGTCCCGTCTGGATGCGATCAGACGGATCGGCGTTGTCGAACAGACCTACTATCGCTGGCGCAAACAATATGGCGGAATGGGTGTGGGTCAGTTGAAGGAACTGAAGCGGCTCCAGCAGGAGAATGAGCGGCTCCGGCGTGCCGTGTCCGATCTGACGCTGGAAAAGCTGATCTTGACGGAGGCCGCCCGGGGAAACTTCTGAGCCCCGCTCGCCGCCGGGCCTGTATCGATCATGTCCGGGGTGAGTTGGGCGTTTCTGAGCGTCGGGCTTGCCAAGTGCTTCGCCAGCATCGTTCGACACAACGTAAGCTGCCGAGAGGTCGAGCGGACGAGGACCGCCTGGTCGCCGATATGATCGAGTTGGCCCGGTTATATGGGCGCTATGGTTATCGCCGAATTGCGGCCTTGCTGCGGGATGCCGGGTGGCAGGCGAACGACAAACGCGTCGAACGCTTATGGCGGCGGGAGGGGCTGAAAGTGCCGATGAAGCAACCCAAGAGGGCCGTTTGTGGCTGAATGACGGATCCTGTGTCCGGCTGCGACCGGAACACCGGGATCATGTCTGGTCGTATGATTTTGCTCATTGCCGCACCGATGACGGCAAGGTGTTTCGGACGCTGAACATCCTTGATGAGTTCAGCCGCGAATGTCTGACGATCAGGGTGCGGCG
Source organism: Paracoccus denitrificans (assembly GCA_003240735.1). GTDB lineage: Bacteria > Pseudomonadota > Alphaproteobacteria > Rhodobacterales > Rhodobacteraceae > Paracoccus > Paracoccus denitrificans_A. The sequence continues at coordinate 119,845 of QFNE01000006.1, forward strand.
CAAGCTTAACTCGACAGATGTGATTGATGCATTGACCGATCTATTCATCTTGCGCGGCGTGCCAGCCTTCATCCGTTCCGACAACGGCCCAGAGTTCATCGCCCTGGCCGTTCGGGACTGGATCAGCGCAGTCGGGGCAACGACGGCTTACATTGAGCCCGGATCGCCTTGGGAGAATGGGTATTGCGAGAGCTTCAACGCCCGCTTTCGCGATGAAATGCTGAACGGGGAAGTCTCCTATAGCCTCCGCGAGGCGCAGATCCTGATCGAAGAGTGAAGGAAGCATTACAACACGAAACGACCACACAGCGCATTGGGCTATCGCCCGCCGGCTCCAGAGGCCATCGTCCCGGTGGACCAAAGGTCGGTCATGCACTAACTTTCAAAATGGACCACTCAGGTGGGGCTGATCACTTCTAACACTATACTAATCGACACTAACTCAGCCTCTCACAATTCATAATGCGCCGTAACCCGCTCCCCGGTTCTATCCCATAGCGGCTGCCCCTGGAAAAAACGCGGTGAACCCCCGCTGGTTAGAGCACTCTCTCTCTAGAAACCGCTCCTAAAGGCCAGTACCCAGTCCCGCGATCTAACTTGTCCACCTATCAGAAAACCTTCCCTAACGACCATTTTCTGGTTTAAACTTTAGCTTATCTGTAGGGTTCTGACTAAGTCATGGTTTTACAACGCGTTTGGATAGGCGGCGAACCGACGGTGCCAACAGAGCGCTCTGCCTTGTCTGACATCATCCCTGATGCGCCAGACACACTACTCAGCGCACTCTACAAGACAGGGACCAACGCTTTCATGCTCGCCGATGCATCGCTACGAGCCGAAATAGCGGCCGCTGTCCTCGGAACTGTCGCGGCAGGCCTCGCGATGGCCCTTTTCGCTGGATCGCCGGTCGGACTAATGGTGCTCATTGGATTGGGTGCGTCAATTTTGGTAGGGGCTGGTATCAGCTGGCTGGTGGACGTAACCGGGCTTCGGAATTCGATCAAAGAAGCTGTGCGTAGCGCTGACGTTCCGGCCCAAGCCGGTGCCGCACAAGTTCCGGTTGGTCCATGAAAGATCAAACCAAGATCGTTCGGCTTTCTCGCAATATGAACTACGAAGTGGATCCCATCTCGGCCGTAAGCCGAGGGCTAGTTCTTCATTTATTCTCTTTAGCTGTCGCTCTTGCAATTGCATGGGCCGGCTTGGGTTCTGCGCATGCGGTTCCTTGGCTTATCGCAGTATGGGCCGTTTGGATAATCGTTTCGCAGGCAGCGGGGTTTCTTGCTTGGCACCTACGATGGCCTAGGGCCTATCGGCCTATGGTTAACCTGATCGGTGGCGACGCGTTCATGATGTTGATTGGCATCAGCGCCACGCTTGCGGGGCCGGGATCACCTTGGTTGCAAATTGTCCTTCTTATACTATGGTGTGCTACCGTCATATATCATGTTCGCGCTTCACGGAAACTTCCTTTGAAGCCGTTAGTAACTCTTATGAGACGTACCAAGCAGTTGGTACGAGCAAAAGATGGAGTGATCGAGTGGCGCGGCATTCCACTCTGGGACGCATATCCCAGTTATGAGGAGGCGAGTTCTCTGGATAAGGTGATGCTCTATATAGGGCCGATTTTCCTAGCAGGAGGCGCTCAGATTATTGGGATTTCTTTCTTGATGTCCGGTGCCCGCGATCTCGGCATCATGTTCATTGGGATAAGCTTCTGCTTTATTGCCTGTGGGCTCGCGTCATGCCCACGTTTTTTAGTCGTGACTAATCGTACTATTTCGGGTCTCGAAGACGGAACACTCGATCCTGGGACCCTTGCATCAGCCGAAGATACTGACACCGCTGAAAGAGCAGATCCAATGAGTAGTCCTGATGGTGATACGCTTCACTCTTAGGACAGAACGACCAAGATCAAGCTCTTGTGGTAGATGAGCCTAATGAGGTGCTCCCTATTCTTTGGACAGGATCTGGCGTTTTTTAAGCTCTGATCTGCTCCTGCTGATCGGGTTGCGTTGTTTCTACCGTGAGTGAGTAGACCACTGCCGGCGGTCGGCCGCCAAGGGCCTTGTGCGGCCGGCGGTAATTGTAGAACTCCATCCATGTCCGGACACCCGCGCGGGCCTGTGACCCGGTCCTCGAGATTATTCTTGCAACCCTGTTTGCCGTGATTGCGTTCTTTACCGCTGGCACCGGCGGAGCGGTGTTTGCAGCCCGGCTGACTGCCTTTGTCGCCTCGGTCACGGCCAAGCTGTCCAGAGCCGGACAGGCAGGTCAGGCAGCCATCCGAATATTCACTTTCCTTCGCTCCATCGCAACAAAAATGGTGGAGCTGGTTAAAGCGCTCAAACGAAGAATCGAAGAGATCGCGCATGGGGCCACGGACAGTGTCACCGCAATTGTGAGGCGCACAGCTAGACTTCGAGAGGCATATCGAAGGGAGGTAAGGGGGCTCGCAAGGAAAGTCGAAACAATGCGTGCAGAGGGTAAATCCTCTGAAAAGATTGCAAGAACAATCAGCGAGAAGCGGAGGCAGCTTGGGATAAAATACAAGGATTTAACCGATCCCGACATGCTTAAAACAATCCATGAGAGAAATATACAAAAGTACGGAGATCCTTTTGGGCCGACCGTCGACTATTTGCGCGCAAGAGGTAAAACTTGGGATCAAATTATTGAAGGCGCGACACGTCCAGGAGGAGAGGATTTGAAACTATGATAATAGAGCTACAATCGAGTGATTACTTTTCTAGGGTCGGGCAGCTAAACACCGCCACAAACACGATAACAGAATGTTCGAAAGAATCGGACAAGCTTGTAGTGGGAGGGTGGTATTCAGAGGTTGATGGGAGACACTTTGCAATTTTTGCAAATGAAGGCCGCCTCTATGTTTTTCTGGGCAACCGCACATTGGGCGTGACCCGGGAAACAAAAGCCTCCGATTTTCCATTTAAAGGGCACAGAAAATTTGAGGTAATAGAGGGCGGATTGCCCGTTTTCACTAAAACCTACACTCCTCGGTCCGCTCTACAAGGAGACGTCACTCCTTTTTTAGAAGATGAGGACGAGGATTTTTTAATTTTTGTGAAAAATATCATCAATAATCCGGATCGACAAAAAATTCTTATTGAAATGGCCGGTCAGACATAAATAATTGATATTAGACTATTCGCTGGACTGGGTTGATTTTAGTAACTTGGTAATCGTAAAGCCTTATCATGCTCGCGTGCACGTGCCTTCACCCCCATCGCCATCAACGCCGGCGATCCAGCTTACCAAGATCTGGGAGCAGCCTGCGCAGGTCTTCAGGTGAAAGCCCCGCGCCCTGACCAGAGCCACCGGCACGGCACAGGCCTCAGCGGCTTGCTTCGGGGGCGTCCGTGGACACCCGGTCGATCCAGATGCCGCAGAACTTACCGCCATCGTCTTGGGTGACGACCGTTCCTCCGGCGCGTTCGCAGTAGATGCCGGGGTATCTCCCGAAGTCCTTTGCATCGGCCCTGTTCTAGAAATGGAACAACACCAAAGCGACCAGAAGGCCCCCCAGAGCTGCTGCAGCGCTCAGCCATACCCAGAACCCGCCAAAATAGCGCCAAGCCTGTCTGCGGGCATCGTGGGCGGCCCTGAGGGGGCTCCGGGCTGCCTCGGAGGTTTCCTCCTGGCTCGACCGGATCGCCTCTACCGCCGCCTGTCTCGCTGCCTCTGTGGCGGCAGCACGGGTCTCGGTCAGGGCACCCCCCAGCCGGGTATCGATCCGCTCCATCAGACGCGGCTCCAGCCTCAGCACGCCCTCAAGGATTTTTAGCCACCGCCCCGTTGAGGTCTGCCGTCGACGGATTATGAGCCTGGCACATGGTCGCTGCACATTCGCGCAGGAAGGGGCTACCTGGTTCCTGTTATAGGGTCACAGTATTCTGTCCCGTGGCAATATGCCGGCGATCACTTCGATGCAAAGGTCACCCGGACATCGGTGCATCATCATCGTCAGGGAAAACTGTTGCGTACCCACCTGAAGGCCACTCACCTTGGCCAGATAATCGTGGACCCAGTCGATATGCCCGAGAGCCACAAGGCTGTGGTAGGACTGCGTCTCGTCGGCGCGAGGGCACGGGTGAAAATCCTTGGACCGCATGCCGAGGACTTTATCGAACGGCACTACCGGAAGTCGCGTCGTCCCAGACAGACACTGGAAGCAGCTGACGGGCTACTGTTTCTGGCGAAGAGCTATGGTTCTGAGCGCGTCAGCGCGGCTTGTGCCAAGGCGCTGTCGCTCGGAGCCTCAAGTGTTGTGAAGGTCGAAAGCATGCTTCAGGCGGGCGTAGAGAACTATACGCCTTCTGCGCCGGTCATAGTCCCATCGACACGCCCATCCGGTAATGTCCGTGGACGCGCCTATTTCGAGCAGGAATTGCGCAAAGGAGGACGCCCCGATGTCTGAGGCACAACTGTTTGAAATTCTGACCGAGATGCGGCTCGGTGGCGCGCGAGAAGAATTGGAGCATCAGCTTGCCAATCCCGGCTAAGAGCGGGGCTAAAGCTCTGGTTACTTCGGCTGGAAGAATGCCCTGAACCGTAGCTGTCCAGCCCGATTTTCTTGCCACCAGTGTCGTGCCCGTCCAAAACCACCAAGGTTGGCTTGCTGCGTTGTCTAGGCAGGCTCGCTCCTTCCAGTTGGGTCTACCTATTTGAAACACTCACGCTGCCGCTAAACCATGTCTCATTTGGGTACGAATCATTGATTTGAAACACTTTCCAATTTATCTTTAAACTCAAAAGAGGCAAGGAGCGTTGCATGAAGATTGGCTATCGTCGGGTTTCCTCTGAGGACCAATCTCTTGATCGTCAGGATCTGGGAAAGTGCGATAAGATTTTTGAAGAAAAGCTCTCAGGCGCGAGCGCGGCAAATCGACCAGCTTTACAGGATCTTATATCCTTCTGCCGAGAAGGTGATGAGGTTCTCGTTTTTTCAATTGACCGGCTGGCGCGCGACCTGCGAGACCTACAAGCACTCGTGACAACTTTGACCGGCAAGGGCGTAACTGTAACGTTCCTCACGGAGAAGTTGACCTTCTCTCCTGCAGCCAGTGATCCTCTGTCCTTACTACAGCTGCAATTGATGGGCGCATTTGCTCAGTTCGAGCGGGCCATCATCCGCAAGCGGCAGGCGGAAGGTATAGCAAAAGCCAAGATGAAAGGCGTCTACAAAGGACGGCCTACAAAAATCGAGAAAACTAAGATTGTCGAGATGCACGAGGCTGGGGGGGCACCAACAAAGATTGCCCGTGACTTGAGTGATTCGAGAGCGTCAGTGTATCGTGCTCTCAGCCAAGTGCTGGAAACTGGCTGATCAGCAAGCCGTTAGTAGAACCTCACCGGACAACCCTCCCTTTTTTGCCTTCGTACGTAAAATCAGACGGTCTTGACTAGACTGCTCGATGATTATTTCCGTACTTATCATGTAGTCACTGTCATACAAAATGTCCCGGGTATCAATTCGCACAGCCTGATTTGGCTCGACATCTGAATGCACGACTGGCCGACTTGACCCTGCGAAAGACGCATCGTCGACGGTGACGAAAGCACTGTTACTAACTGTCACGCTTTTTAACGTTTCAGATGTCCCATTGTGTAACCAAAGATGAGCAAGAAAACTGTTGTCCGGGTCAGCTGACACGAAGGTCCAAAGCAGAGGTTGAGCTTCAGGCTTATGATGTGTTTCGTACTTTCTCAAGAACCCAGCTAATCCCCCTGCCTGTGGAGGTTGGGCGTCTGAAACGAAGCGATGAGGCGTAAATGGCATCCTCTCCCTTTCTGTCTATCTATTTCACTAGTGCTATCAGCCCATCTAGTAGGTCGATGCCTTCGACATCTTTATGCCAAGGATGATTGAATATTTCCTTCGAGAAAATCAGTCCAAGCAGATTGCCGGCGATGGCACCGGCGCTGTCTGAGCCACCGCCGTGGGTGACTGCAATCCTCAACCCGTTTTCAAAGTTATCAGCGACACAGCAGGCACGCAGCGAGATTGCAAGGGCAGTTTCTGCAGTCCAACCGTCTCCGAGAGCTTCAATCGAAAGAGGGTCAGCTCGGTCACTTGCCAGAGCTTGGCTAGCTGCTATCGCCACTTCGTTCGCCTCGGGGATAAGCCTATACTCTTCCGTAAGCTCTTGCGCGGCTGCTCGCCCATCTGCAGTGTCAATTTCTGTAAAGGTATGGCCTTCCCATATCTCCGCGATGAGTTCTGCCCAAAAGGCTACAGCGCATTGTCCGGTTGGATGACCGTGAGTGAGGGCGGATGTGCGAAGAGCCAGCTGCCGCACCTGGTCACGCGGCGTCATGAATGCAACAGGTGCCACCCGCATGATTGTCCTGCAGCCCTTCGAGTTGTTCGCGGCCGGTTGCCCATATGCTCTGCAAGCCCGGAGTGCTGAAAGACATGTGCCGCCGGGGGCTGGGTGATGCCGAAGTAATTCTTCCTCTAGCCCACGGTCGACGCCTGGAAGGCAAGCTCGCTCACCTTGGGTGTCAACCCATGGCACCCGACCGGCTATGATTCCGCCAGCAGTCCGAACGCCGGCCTAGATCATGTTCCGTGTGGGCAATCCCGATGATTGCATCTCCGAGTTCCGCAATCGACACGCGTAGGTGGGCTTGCTCGTCTCAAACTGAAAGACCGAAGACATCCTGACGAAAGCTCTCTGCAATTTCGCCAGCCGGTTGACAGTAAAGCGCTGTCAAAATTTTTTGGCCGCAAGGCCTACGACAGAAAGCAACAGGGCCCGACTTTTAGCATCCGCGCCTGCTGAGTTGTAGAGTGCGGTGGTCGGCAATCTCCAACACTCGGCTAGCTAAAGGGCATCTGCGGCCTTGTTGCCATAGCGAAAGCTTTTTTCAGTGCTAAAGGTTGCTTGGGTGCAGAGGTCCATCAGCATATCCTGGACCCAGAATGGCCAAGGCTGCGGTTCTATCCGGAACTCCGCCATTCGGCCGACAACGCGCAGGGGTTTAAACAGCTTCTCAATCACATGGTATACTGGTCTTTCTGTGTAGTCGTCGAACAGAACGGTGACCGGACGGCTGATGCGAAGGCAAGCCGCGACAAAGCAGGCTGGGCGGAACCTCCCGTCAATTAAAATCAAATCCGGGTGGCGAAAGAAAGGCTGGAGCCATATTGAGGTGGGGTAGCGGTGGAATTTTTGCCAAGCAACTTCGCTAACTGGGCGTCCCCAGTCGCCGGTCGGACCAATATCGGCATGCCAGACAATAGCGGGGGAGGGAAGGCTAACAGCACTAAGTTGGCGCTGCAGGCTAATCGCCCAGTCCCGGTCGCTTTCCACACTGATTACTAGCTTTCCAGGAAGAGTTGCAGCCAAAACGGTAGAGCCGCCTGAGCCATATTCGAGAATGACAGTGGCAGCCGTGTAGGCTTGACGGAGGTGGCTTGCCTCAGCTTCGGGGAACGTCAGAATTGGCCAGTCCACGTTGAACCTTTTTATCGTATTGTCCTTTTCAGCGCACGGACCTTTTCCATCGCGCTCCGAGCCGGACCAGTAATGCGCCACGACTTGCTATTCATGACTGCATTGTATCGATCCGAATGTTGTTTGGCTTTTCTTTCCCAAGTCTTTCGTTTGACCTCGAGATCTTGAATCTGGGTCTTCAACTTGCGGGTCTCATAGTTGAATACATCTTCGGCAGTGCGGTGGATCCGCTCCCGTTCCTCTCGCTCCGCCCGATGACGGATATTCGCTTTTTTGAGCGCTTCCGCCTCCTCTGAGAGTATCAAGGTCTTCTGGCGCTCCGTTTCGAGCGTCGAGATCAGAACCGCAATCTCGCGGGAGGATTCCTGTAGTCGTTCGGCATGTCCGGCCTCGGCCTCCTGCAGCC
>QFNE01000084.1 GCA_003240735.1 Paracoccus denitrificans
CAGATAACCAACAATGTCAAACAGCAGGGGAACAAAACTGACCGCAGTCGCCAAAATCACTTGGCGCCAACAGCCTGCCATGCCCGAATTGTAACCCAAAGACCGTCGCCAGCCCCCAGGCAGAAAACCCATCTAGGTCCCCAGAACCAAACCGTCAAGCTCAAACCTGACAACTTCTTCCAGAACCCCGAAGAGCCAGTCCAGCCAGTCTTCCCGGCCTTCCCTCCCGAGCCAGCGTCTCGCCGTCTCGGTGAAGCGGTGTTTAGAGCGAGGTTTCATACCTCGCAAGCGGTTTTTTCAGAAAAACGTCATGCTTGTTGCAACCTGTTGTTATAACTCTGATTTTCTGGCACCCCATCGCGCCACCCTGCCCCACCGGACCCGTAGGGCCAGCAGAATCACCAGCCCGGCCCCCATCGTCAGCCCCCACGCCGGCCACAGCTTATAGGCCATCAGCCAGTGAAAAATCGCCAGCCCGGCGGCCGGATAGACCAGCCTGTGCAGGGTTTTCCACCGCCGACCGAGCACCCGGATCGCGCGATTCGACGAGCTTGCGGCCAGAATCGCCAGAATCACCCACGCCGCCATGCCGATCGTCAGATACGGACGCTTCACCACGTCACGCAGCGCCTCGGACCACATCAGCCCCATGTCGAGCACCACCCACGCGGCGAGGTGCAGCGCCGCATAGAGGAAGGTTAGCAACCCCAGCGCGCGCCGGAACCGCACGAGGTTGATCCGACAGAAGCGCAGGATCGGCGTCACCGACAGCGTGGCGAGCAGCAGATAGACGGCGGTCCGCCCGAGCCGGTGCTCGATCGCCGCGACCGGGTCAGGGCCGAGCCCGCCCTGCGCCAGATCCCAGCCCAGCACCGCCAGCGGCACCAGACCCAGCGCCCAGACCACCCAGACCGGGACGCGCCGCATCAATAGTCGCGCGCCAGATCCATGCCGGCGTAGAGCGGCGCCACCTCGTCATAGCCGTTGAAGAGCCGCGTCTCGTCGCGCCCGGCCAGCAGCCCGGCGCCGATCCGCCGCTCGGTGCGCTGGCTCCAACGCGGGTGGTCCACCTTGGGGTTCACGTTGGCGTAGAACCCGTATTCGTCGGGCTGCAGGGCGTTCCAGGTGGTCTCGGGCTGGCGGTCGGTCAGGGTGATACGGACGATGCTCTTGATCGACTTGAAGCCGTATTTCCAAGGCACCACCAGCCGGATCGGGCCGCCGCTCTGCGCCGGCAGCGGCTTGCGGTAAAGCCCGGTGGCCAGGAACGTCAGCGGGTGGCGCGCCTCGTCCAGCGCGCCGGCAGCGGCTTGCGGTAAATCCCGGTGGCCAAAAACGACAGCGGGTGGCGCGCCTCGTCCAGCCGCAGCGCCTCGCGATACGGCCAGTCGAGCGTCTTGCGGCGTTGCCCCGGCAGTTCGTCGGGGCGATAGACCGTCTCGAAGGCGACGAAACGGGCCTCGGGCTTGACCCCGGCGCGGTCGAGCACGCCGGCGAGCGGCACCCCCTCCCACGGGACGACCATCGACCAGGCCTCGACACAGCGGAAGCGGTAGATCCGCTCTTCGCGC
>QFNE01000040.1 GCA_003240735.1 Paracoccus denitrificans
TTGTCGGTGGAAATTGCGTTCGGCGCAGGCATGGGCGTTCCTCCCGTGAAGGTTTCAATGGAACGCGAACTTCGGCTGACGCCTCGTGGGGCGGTCGCAAGCCCCATGGTTGCAGCTATGACATCCGGGAGGGGATCGTCAAGGATACTGACTGATTTTCCGCTTCAGAACACGGTCGGCCAGGACCGTGATCAACTGCCGCACAATAAGGGTGATGAACCAATCTGGCCCGGCGCCAGCCGGACCAGCCGGCGCCGGGCGTCCGACTCTAGAGATGCGACGCCCAACGCGGGTGATTGTCGTCCACGATGAAGGGATGGGCATGGTGGCGCTGACCGTGCAGATGCGGATGATCTGGCGGGAGATTGGCATGGCTGTGCTCCAGAACCTCCGGGTCGCCCACTGGCCAGAGCCGCAGCGCGACGACGATGCCCGCAGCGGCAAGTGCCGCAAGAACACCAAGCGCTGCAACAGGACCGGCCTGCGTCATCAGCCAGCCCGATAGAGGATATGTGACCAGCCAGCAGGCGTGGCTTAAGGCAAATTGCGCGGCGAACAGCGCCGGACGGTCTTCGGCATGGGCCGACCGTCGGAGAAGACGCCCCGACGGCGTTAGAACGGCAGAGTAGCCCAATCCCACCAAAAACCACGCGCCTAGCAGAGCTGGCCAGACCAACCCAAACGCGACAACCCCATATGCCAACGCGAGAATGGTCAGGACCATCAAAATGGCTCCGCCGACCATCACCGGGCGATCCGGCACCGTGTCCAGCACCCGAGGCAGCAGCAGCGCTGCGATCATCGAGCCAGCCCCAAAGGCGAGCAACGTCCAGGCCAGTGCGGAGGCATCCAGCCCAAGCGTGCCGCGCACCAGCGCGACCGAGTTGACCAGCACCATCGCCCCTGCCGCTGCGGCGGCCATGTTCAGTGCCAGCAATCCACGCAGACGGGGCGTGGCCAGATAGATGCGGATGCCCCGGGTCGTGCGATCATAGATGCCGCGCGGCTCCGAAGGTTTCGGACTGGGCAGCATGACCGAGAGGACCAGTGCCGCAGACGCCGCGAACCCGATCATCGTTCCGAAGAAGAGCGAATTGTAGCTGATCACGGCCAGCAGCAGCCCCGCCAGCATCGGACTGACGATATTCTCGAGATCATAGGCCAGCCGCGACAGCGACAGCGCGCGGGTATAGCGCGCCTCGTCGGGCAGCACGTCGGGGATCGTCGCCTGGAAGGTCGGCGTGAATGCCGCCGAGGCCGATTGCAGCACGAAGATCAGGACATAGACCTGCCAGATCTCGGTGACGAAGGGCAGGCACAAGGCGACAGCGGCCCGCACAAGATCAAGCGCCACGAGGAAGGCCCGGCGTGGCACGCGGTTGGCAAAGGCGCCCGCGATTGGGGCGATGCCCACATAGGCCACCATCTTGATGGTAAAGACCGTGCCCAGCACCATGGCCGCATTGTCGCCTGCCAGATCGAAGGCCAGAAGCCCTAGCGCCACCGTGGCAAGCCCGGTGCCCAGAAGCGCCACCACCTGTGCCGCAAAGAGATGGCGGTAGGTGCGGTCGGCAAGGACGTCCAGCATGGGGTTACCTCAAAGGTATCGGGAAATGGCCTTCATCTCGTCGCGATCGTGAGCCGAATGTTCGGCGTCCAGACAATGATCAATATGATCGTGGATGAGGACCCTCTTGGCATTGATGACGGCCTTCTCGACTGCCTGCAGCTGGTGCGCGATATCAACGCAGGGCTTTCCGGCCTCGATCATCTCGATCACGGCTCGCAAGTGGCCTTCGGCGCGTTTTAGCCGGGTGACCAAGGCAGGGTGGGTTGCGTGAACATGCGGCTGTGTCATACAGTCAGGCTATCCCCCCTGAGGGGTTAGGACAAGACGGCACGATCAGCGTGCCGCGAACGAGCGGGCAGGCCAGACTGGTGAAACACTTGCGGACAATTGCGCAAAGCGCACTTGTGGCACTCACCTGCCTGTCGCTGGTGGTGTGGTCCCTTGCCCCGAGTGCGAGCCATGTCCCCTCGGTCTTCGACGTGGTGGCCGAGCATACCGACATGATCGCGGATCACGGCCATTCCCATGGGCTGGAGGAGGATCTGTTCTGGGCGCTTCACGGTCACAGCCATGATGTTGCCGATCACGATCACTCTCAGGCCATGCTTGTTCTTGGCTCCAGTTCATACCCGCCGACAGCCTATCGTGACACGTTCCGCTTGCGTGCATCGTCAGACGGACCGCAGCGCGTCTATCTGATCGAGCGACCTCCGCGGGCCTGATCTGTGCCGCCACCGCGCGGCCTATCCGATCAGACAGACCCTTACCGGAGACTTTTCCATGACCTCGACCTCGGGGGTCCTGCGCGCCTTGGCACCACGCCAACCGGTCGCACTGACCCTGATCCTGCTGGCGGCAGTCCTGCTGACAACAGTCCAAGCCTTTGCCCATAACGTCACCGCCGGTGACGCGGGCTATATCCAGGAAATCTGGGGGGTGAAGATCATCCCCTTTATCTACCTTGGCGCCAAGCACATGGTGACCGGCTATGACCACATCCTGTTTCTGCTGGGCGTGGTGTTCTTCCTCTACCGGATGAAGGATGTCGGCATCTATGTCAGCCTGTTCGCCATCGGCCATTCGGTCACCATGCTGCTGGGCGTCTGGTATGGCTGGGGCATCAACGCCTATATCATCGACGCGATCATCGGCCTGTCCGTGGTCTACAAGGCGCTGGACAACCTTGGCGCCTATCAACGGTGGTTCGGGTTCCAGCCCAACACCAAGGTGGCTACGCTGATCTTCGGCCTGTTCCACGGCACGGGCCTGGCCACCAAGATCCTCGACTATGACATCCCGCAGGATGGGCTTCTGGCCAACCTGTTGGCCTTCAACGTCGGCGTCGAGGTCGGCCAGCTTCTGGCCTTGGCCGTCATCCTGATCGTCATGGGCTACTGGCGTCGCAGCCCGAACTTCCTGCGCCAAGCCACCATCGCCAATGTGGTGATGATGGGCCTGGGCATCTGGCTGACCTTTAATCAGGTCGCCGGCTACATCGCTTCCACCTCGGCATAGATTGGATATTCCCATGCACAACGCACCTAAGCCCAAGATCGAAGACCTACCCACCAAGGCGCAACTGCGCCGCGCCAGCATTCTGGCCGGTATCGGGGCAGCCGTGATTGCGGTCACTGTCTATCTGCCCGCCGAATACGGCGTCGATCCGACCGGGATCGGGCGCGTCATCGGCCTGACCGAAATGGGCGAGATCAAGGTCCAGCTCGCCGCCGAGGCAGAAGCAGATCGGCTGCTGGATGAACAGCGCGGTCAGGATCAGTCCTCGAGCGTTCTGGACAGCATGCTGGGCCTGTTCATAGGCACGGCCTATGCGCAGGAGGCACAGGACAACTGGACCGACACCGTGACCTTTACGCTGGAGCCGGGCGACACTGCCGAGATCAAGCTGACAATGGCGGCCGGAGACGTGGCCGAATACGCATGGACCGCCGAAGGCGGCCGGGTCAACTTCGACCTCCATGCCCATAGCGGCGGCGAGTCCATCGACTACGAGCGCGGTAGCGGCGCAACCGACGGAGAGGGCAGCATCGAGGCGCCCTTCGCCGGTGATCACGGGTGGTTCTGGCGCAACCGCGACAGCACGCCCATCAACATGACCATCAACGTGCGCGGCGACTATAGTGCCGTCGTTGAAACCTACTGAGCTCGCGGCAGCCATTCGCATAATAAAAGGCGAATGGCTGCATTTTTCTTGTAGTAATCCAGCCATCTAAAGGCCCGTCCCACAGATGGGAAACCGATGTCGTAATGCAACCTATGATGATTTCAACCTTTTGCCGCTCGCGCAGGCTGAACCGCAGTAAGCCTGCCATTGTCCTATCATTTCGATCCGGGCCTGAAAAATGCACTCAATAAGTGAAATTCTGCTTTGACTATTTGCCGCAACTGCATTGCCGCAGCACCGTCAGTCAGCTTTCCGCCCGACCTGCGGGTCTCGCCCGCCAGTTATCGCCCTGTCCCTGAATGTCGGCTTATCCAGATTGCCGCGGATGCGACGCTGCATCGCCGCATGTCGGCAGTCCGCCCTCAAAGTCGATGATACGACATCTGCTGCGCTCTGCATGATGGTCCGCAACGAGGCTGGCTGCTCCCCTTCGCCGCGCGGTGCCTGAGTGGCAGCTGTTGAGCGGTTGGGTGCGTACAGATCGGAAAGAAAATGGTCCGCGGGGCGATGGTAAAGCGATTATCTTCGGACGAGGTGGCGTGCGTTCATGTCAACGCCATGTCAACGCGCGCATGTCATTTTGCGAGGGTTTGTGACGGTGGAAACAGGCTGGTGTCGTCCAATGTCAGAAGCGAAAACTTGTGAAATCAAAGGCTTGCCTGCTAAGTTATTGGTTTTCTTAAGTTATTGGAATCGCTGGATTATTGGCTCATAACCTGAAGGTCGTAGGTTCAAATCCTACCCCCGCGACAAAAATATAGCGCGAGATCAGCACCTTACAAGACTTCCAAAAGGGCGGCTTTTTGCTTTCCCACCCTGACTCAACACCAACTCAACAAAACAGGCGGACGTGGGGCAGGAGGCGGTTCGTCACTGCCGGCCTGAAGAGCTGAGTTGTCAGATCAGCGTGGCCGGGTTAATCTGGTGGCGTTTTAAATCAGTTATTCTCGAGGCCAGAAAATGAACGCTCCATTGCGTCAATCCGAGCGTCTCGGCCGTCTGACCACCGTTCTTGGTGCCGAGACCTTGGCGCTGTTGCGTTTCGACGGCACCGACCACCTGAACGAGCTTTACGACTACCGCATCGAAGCCTTGGCGACCTCGAACGACCTGGACTTCGATGCGCTGATCGGCACCCACGCCACGGTCGAAATCGACAGCCGCAACGGCCCGCAGTATTTTGACGGCATCGTCACGCAGGCGCGTTGGGCCGGCGTGGGCGAAAACGGGCATCGCTATGACCTGACGCTGCGGCCATGGCTCTGGCTGGCAAGTCGCCGCCGCAACCAGCGCATTTTCCACAACAAGACCGTGGTCCAGATCCTCGAGGAGCTGCTCAAGGACTACGCCCAGCTGGGCGATCCGGCGGTCAGGATGCAGCTCTCGGGCGACTATCCGACCCTTGAATACACCGTGCAATACCGCGAATCCGACCTCGACTTCGCCCGCCGCCAGATGGAGCGGGCGGGGATCAGTTTCCACTTCACCCATGCCATGGGCAGCCACACGCTGATCCTGACCGACGACGTTCTGTCGCACGAAACCATCGGCGCGCGGCCCTACAAAGCCTATGACGGCCACCACCAGGCCGAGGGCGAGCATTTCTGGGACTGGTCGCCCGAGCGCAACATCACCACCGGCGCGATCCGGCTGACGGATTACAACTTCAAGACCCCCGATGCCGCGATGGAGGCCGACCGTCTGGGCGATGCCGCCCATGCGCAAGGCCAGATCGAGAGCTTCGATTATCCGGGGGATTACGGGGCGCAGGACGTGGGCAAGCTGGTCGCGGGTCTGCGCGCGCATCAGGAACGCGGCGCGGACCGCCGTAACCGCGCGGTCGGCGATTGCGCGGGCCTGCGCGGGGGCAAGCGGGTCACGCTGTCGGGTGATCCGGTGCCTGGCACGGGCGAAAGCTATCTGTGTCTGTCGGCCTCGCATCACTTTGTTTCCGAGGCCTACGGATCAGGCGGCCAAGGCAGCGACGGCTACGCGTTCACCTGCAGCTACGCCCTGATGCCTGACACCGCGCCGATGGCACCCCCGCGCCGCACCGCCGCCCCGATCATCCCCGGCCCCCAGACGGCGATGGTCGTGGGTGAGGGCGAGATCGACTGCGATGAGTTCGGGCGGATTCTGGTCAGGTTCCACTGGGACTTGGCCGGCGCGCATTCGATGCGCTGCCGTGTGTCTCAGAACTGGGCAGGCGCCGGCTGGGGCGGCATGGTTATCCCCCGTATCGGCATGGAGGTCGTCGTCGAGTTCCTGGAAGGCGATCCAGATAAGCCGCTGGTGACGGGAAATGTGTTCAACGGGAAGAACGACACGCCCTATCCACTGCCTGAGAACAAAACCAAAGCCGTGTGGAGATCAAAGACGCATCAAGGCACCGGTTTCAATGAAATCAGCTTTGAA
>QFNE01000007.1 GCA_003240735.1 Paracoccus denitrificans
TGGAACGGCGTCCTTGTGGTTGCTGAAGAAAGCCCAGTTTGCGTAGTTGTCTCCCTTGGTTTGGTCGGCCCCCTTTCCTTGGTATTCAACGCTGCCTTCGCTGATGAAAGGCTTTAAGGTTTCGACAAGGTCGCGGCGATCATCAGTCATCACCTCATCAACAACCAACATTGTTTTGTTTCGCATCCACGCGTTAAACTTCGATCCTGAACCGTTGAGTTCTTTCGCGTTCGGCACGTGCGATTGCGTTGGTCCTGCGACGTAGAGCAGGATATGCTTCAAAACACCTTTCCCCGCGCCTTCGGCTGACTGTACGAACGGCGACCACGGGATTTTGTGACCGGGATACTTCGCATTGTGCGCTAGGTAGTCAAACAAATGGTTGCGGTCTGTCTCATCAGGAATCAATCGTTCAATGTGTTCTAAGAAGAGTGTAGGCTGATCGTCCGAGATTTCGAAATAGTGTTTTCTGAAAACGTTGAAACCACAAGTGCCTTTGCGCGAATCTCCGATGGTTTTTCTATTTTCGTCATCAATATATTCGCCATACGAAAACTCGGGATGAAATCTTAGTTTCGATGCTGTTGGTATTTTCGCGAAGGTTGATTGTGTTGCGGCCTTCCACGCATCATCCGTAGGCGATCCGTTTGGCTGGTAAACGAAACGCGGTCCACCATACACCGCGTTGAACGCAATCCTGCCACGCATCTCTCCATGTTTTGTCAGGATTTTAGATTCACTCGCGATAAAAGTGCATCCTTCGAAATACTTCATGCAATCTTCAGGCATGAGTAACCCTTCATTGACCACGCCGCCCGGTGTCGGTGTGGTCGTCGGGATCGCCCCAGCCCCGGCCACAGGCGGTGCCGACTTCACGCCCTTGAACATCACCTGCGCGTTCAGGACGTGATTTTGATGCAAAAGCGATTTCCAACCAATTTCAGTGTCAACGATGCTGTTCCACTGTTTCAGGTTGTATTCGCGACCTTTCGATTCGGTGCCGAACCGGTCGCACCATGCAAGCCAGCGCGCCAACATTTCGTCAGGATCAGCGATTGACCACCCGGCTTGTTTCCACGCGCTTGTGAACTTCACGAATTCCGCGTGTCCCATACCGTCAATCGGCATCGCGTCCAGCGCCGTCCAGAGCCAATCGACAGACGGCGCGGCGAGTTCGGGATAACCCAGATCGTGTCGCCCGCGGTTGCCCGCCACAACTTGCACATGGGCCACGCTAGCCTCAAGCTGTTCGACGGTCGGAAGATACCCGTGACCGCCCAGAGCCGCCACGGTGACAAGGTGCGGCACACCCTTCTGATGGTAGAACCCCGGCACCCGCAAGACGCGCGTGGCGTCAACCACGCTGGGGTCGCCCTCATAGAGTTGCAGCAACTTGCGCTGAAGGGTCTTGTAGCGGTCATTGTCCACGTAGGGCGCAGCAAGCGGCCAATAGACATGGGCCTTACCGGGACTGGTCTGGACGTAGAACCCCGGCATCGGCAGGTGCATCCCAGCGCGTTGCAGGTTGTCCATCGCGTTCAGGTTGTCCAGATCGACCACATGCGCCCGGACGCCCGCCACATGCGCCAGCGTGTCGGTTCGCACACCCGCCGCCAACGGTTGCCCGTCAGCGCCATACCCGGAACCGTCCATGTGGTTCACGGTCGCGAAGATGCCATATCCCTGCGCGTTCCACTGGCAAGCCTCAAGCCACACTTCGGCCACGGTGCCGCGCCGCTTGATTGCGGGTCTGCCCTTGTCCTGATCGTGGATAAAGCGCCAATTGAACACCCCGCCGCCCAACGCGTCAGACCATGCGGATGCTAGGTTAATGTCTTGATTATTCAACCCACTTGAAGGGTTGCTATTAGGTACGTGAAACCCCATAATATGAGAGTCCTCATTGGATAAATGATGATCGAAAGGGGTTTCGGTCTCATCTTTTTCTTCGTCAAAACTGCGCCAGATCGTAACTGATCCGGCGTTTTTTCGTTTTGCGGATTATGCAGTTTGTGATCGTTGCGCTTCCCATTCTTCCACTTTCGCCAAGTCCCATCGTGCGGCACCGGGCGTCAGTTTAATCTGTTTGGGAAATCCGTATTCACGCATGTACTTGTAGATCGTTTCGCGACTGATTTCATAACGATCTTGCAGGAACTTCACGCTCACATATTTTTTTGGTTCGGCCATTGCTGCATCCTTGGTTGATCAAGTGATGCTCTGCAATATGAACAGATTTACGCCCTTCGCCACAGTCGGTTGGTGACGGGGTTTCTCATGGCGGAGTTACTGTCCGTTTCATGTCTATGATATAAATATATAATTTCTGAAAGACAGATAACACCTGCCCAGCCGCCTACCCAAAACGTGACCTGTGAAACCCAAGCAGCATCGCGACGACCCTGCCGCCGTCAGTTTCTTCAAACACTGTACGGGGAGAGAGATCGCAACGGCACTTTGTCTTGCGGCATGACATGCAACGACCGTCAGGTGTCCTATGCAGCAGTAGCGCAGGAACAGCGCCTGTCTGCACGTGACGATCATAGGCTAGGTCGGCGATATTCCTTGCAAGTCCTTCTGAACGCTTAATGCGGCTAAGTATCGCTTGGGGTGTCGTACCCATCATTTCGGCGAGAAGGCTTCGTGCGTTTGTGGGTGATTCTTCGCAGCGTTCGACCAGCCAACGGCAGCATACCACCGCTTCAGCCGCGTTTGTCGCCGGGTCTCGCGGCCCACGTTTCATCGGCGCACCACGTTCCAGCCGTTCAATAGCGTCCAGTTCCTCTGGTGTGAGCCGCAATCCCAAATCGCGCCGCAAAACGATACCCGACATATCCCCGTGGCGTTCCGCGTCGTGCAGCGCAGCCCCTGCGCCAAGTATCGGGCCGGTGTATCCTGTCTTGGCGCGCACAACGGCTATTTCAGACCGCTCGTCGTCAGCCATCTAAAAACTCCGCCCAATCGACCATGAGCGCCCGCCGCTTCTCTACCATGTCACCGCGCCTGTAAGCCCGTTCGACTTCCCCGCCTACCCGATGTGCCAAGGCTATTTCAGACATTTCGGACGGATACTCGGTCCGTTCAATCGCCCAGTCTTTGAATGTGCTGCGAAGGCCGTGAGGAACAATCGAGCGCGGCTCACCCGCTGCGTCCCTCATGTGAGGGTCAACCCAACCTTTACCACCTAGTTGCACGGCAGCAGCGTGCATGTCGCGCAAAACCTTTGATAGCGTCATGTCAGACAGCATACCGCCACGCGCCCCAAAGAAGACGTAAGGTGACTCGACTAGGCGGGGCAGAGCATTCAGCAACTCCACAGCGGCAGGCGACAACGGGACGCGGTGCGGCGGCAACTGTTTTCCGTTCGTGTCCTGTCCAACCTTCATGCGATCAGCCGGAATGATCCACATTCCTGCTTCGAGGTCGATTTCACTCCATTTCGCGCCGCGCACCTCACCTGACCGACTGGCGCAGAGAGTAAGAAACTCCACAGCCCGCGCACCTATACCTTCTCTATTTCGCAGCGCCCTCCACCACGCTTGCGCATCATTCAATTGCAGTGCGGGTTGTTTTGATTTCTTGGCTACCTTTGACGGCTTAGGCATAATTTGATCTAGATTGTTTTTCCATCGAGCCGGATTATCGCCTGTCCGAAAATTTTTGACAGTTGCCCAAGCGAGAACGTTTTCAATCCGTCCGCGCAATCGAGACGCGGTTTCTGTTGTGGTTTCCCAAATTGGCTTCAGAGTCCGCTCAATGTCGTGAACCGTGATCGCGTCCACGTACATTTCCCCAATGGTTGGTAGGGCGTAAGTTGTAAGCGTCATGCGCCATTGCTTGCGGTGCGTTTCGTTTCGGAACTCTTTCAGTTTCTCTTTCAAATATTTGTCTGTTGCGTCCGAGAACCTAATACGCTTTCGCTGTTCGTCTTCGCTGTCCTTGACGGCTTGCCGCTGATCATAGGCCTTTATCCACGCTTCTTTTTGCTCTAAGCCTTCAGCCACGAAACTCCGAACTAGTACATCTGTCTTCCAAGCTTCGATAACTGTTTCACCGTTCTTAACACCCTTTTTTATGGTTTCTCGTACCTTTCTGGCACGAATCCTTGCTTCGGCTAGCGTGACTTCAGGGTATCCACCCAGCCCGAAATGCTTGCGTTGACCAGCTACTCGAACTCGCATGATCCACGACTTCCCGCTTTTTGCCGTGATCTGCAAAGTTAGACCCTGAACACCACCGACTGCATAGTATGCGTGACCGGCCCCTCCGTTGTGCTTCAGCGCCATCACTTCGTGATGCTTCATTTCCTCTGCTATCTCTGGCATCGCTTAAACTCACTCTATCTGCCCAAGTGCCTGCCCAATTTATGGCAATAGATGGCTACAGATTGCAACAGGGCGCAACGCATTCAGAACGCTAAGCGGTTGAAACAGAACCGTTAATAATTGTATCTGGCAACGTATAGCCACACCGTAGGGGCGGTCACCGCTTCCGCCATATTGTTCCGTTTAGATAATCTTCGAGACGACTGCGTGGCAGTCATCTATCGAGGCAAGTGACTTAACACCGCTATAATACCCCACGGATCACGCTAGTCCGAACTGCCAATTCAGCGGATGGCAGGCCCGGGGTGATTACAGGTATGGCGGACGGTGAGGGATTCGAACCCTCGAGACGGTTCCCCGCCTACACACTTTCCAGGCGTGCGCCTTCGACCACTCGGCCAACCGTCCGTTACGGGGCGATCTAGCGTGCGGGCGCGCGGGCTGCAAGCGTCAAAGCTTTGAGACTTTGGCCTGCAATGCCGCCAGTTCGCGCCGGATGTCGTCCATGTCGGCGGGGTCATCCGGCTCGGCCTCTCGCTCAGGCGTGCTCGAGCCCAGGTTCCAGCCGCCCATCATCGCCTGCAGAAACATCTGCTGTTGCCGTTGCAGGGCGCTGAAGCCGGGCATGGCGGCCATTGGCCCTTTGGACGCCTGCTCCATCATTTTCGACTGGCCCTCGCGCAGCATCTCGAAACTCGCCTGCAGAAACTGCGGCACGACCGATTGCGCCTGCGACGCATAGCTGCGGACAAGGTCGGTCAGCACGTCGACCGGAAGGACATTCTCACCGCGGCTTTCATGTTCCGAGATGATCTGAAGCAGATACTGACGTGTCAGATCGTCACCGGATTTCAGGTCAACCACCCGGACTTCGCGGCCCGCGCGGATGAAGGTCGCGATTTCATCGAGCGTCACATAGTCCGACGTCTCGGTGTTATACAGTCTGCGGCTGGCATACCGTTTGATCAGCAACGGCTTGGCAGGCTCGTCAGCGGCGGTGGCGTCAGGTTTTAGCTTGGTCTGGGACATGAAAACGCGCCTGTATGGGTCAGGCCATCTTGGCGGGTCAGGGCGGAATGTAAAGAAAAAGGGCGCCGGAACCGGCGCCCCTGTCCAACATCAAGAAAAACCGGATCAGGATTTCGTCGACGTCGGCTTGGTTGCTTTCTGTGCGGCGTCCTGCACGTTCGCGCCCATTTTTTGCGCGGCTTTCTGTGCGTCTGCTGCGGCATCACGGCCCGCGTTCATCATCAGATCGACGGTGTCCATCTGAACTTTCTTGGCCACTTCGGCATATGCCGACATGTGCTCGGCCGCGACTTCAGCGGCGGCCGAGGCAAAATCGCTCATCGCTTTGGCATAGTCGGCGGGCTGGTCCTTGGCGGAGATGACTTCGCCCATGCGCGCGATGGTGTCACGCGCCCATTGCGACGAAATCTCGGTCGAGCGTTCGGCAGCGTCCAGCGCGACCTTGCTCATCTTCTCGCTCAGCGCGGTCTGCGAACGGAAGCTGTCGGACACAGCGCTGGTGTCGAACGGCATGTTCGCCAGCATGTCTTGGTAGGCCTTGGTGAAATCCGGGGTCTTCGCCATGTCAATTCCTCCTGAGGGGACACATCTCTGGGCACCGTGCCCATCCAGCCATCACCGCGGCTAAAACAGACATAAATGCTGCACCGCAGCATTGCAACAGGTTTTCATGCTGCGATGCAGCATTTTATGCGGCCTCTCGGACGTAGGCACCTGGCGCCGCTTCGATCCCCTGCCCCGGTTCGCGCGCGTCGACCATCGGACCAGCGAAGCGTTCCAGCCAAATCTGCCAATCCGGCCACCAGCTGCCTTTGTGATGCACCGCTTTCGCGCGCCAGGCATCGGCCGAGCCGGCGAAACCTTCGTCAGACAGGTAATGTCCGTATTTATCGCGTCCGGGCGGGTTTACGATGCCCGCGATATGGCCCGATTCGGACAGAATGAAGGTCTTGTCGGTGGATGCCATCTGCGCCACCCCCTGCCACGAATGCATCCACGGTGCGATGTGGTCGCCTTCGCAGGCAATCGCGCAAAGCGGGACGGTGACGTCCGCCAGCGTGACGCTGTGATCAAGGACCTCGAACCCCTTCCGGGCCAACGCATTGTCCTGACAAAGGTCACGCAGATACTCCATCACCATGCGGCCCGGCAGGTTGGTGCCGTCCGCGTTCCAATACAGTAGGTCGAATGCAGGCGGCGTTTCACCCAGCATATAGCTGCGCACGGCCGGGCCCCAGACCAGATCATTGGCACGCAGAAAGCTGAACGTACGCTGCATCATCCGCGTTGGCAGGTATCCCATCTGGGCCACGACCTCGCCGATGCCGCCAACGAAGTCGTCCTGCAGATAGGTGGTGAATTCGCCCTGATCGCTGAAGTCGGTCAGCGTGGTGAAGAACGTCGCCGATTTCACCCGGTCATCCCCTCGCTGCTTCAACAGTCCCAGCGTCGCGCTCAGCGTCGTGCCGGCGATACAGTAGCCGACCGTGTTGACCTGCTTCTCGCCGGTGACGTCCATCACCTTGTCCATCGCCGAGATGAACGACGACACATAGTCGTCCATCCCGACATCCGCCTGTTCCGGCCCGGGGTTCTTCCACGACACCACGAACAGCGTATGCCCCTGATCCACCAGCCAGCGCAGCAGGCTGTTCTGCGCCTTCAGGTCCAGGATGTAGAATTTGTTGATCCACGGCGGAAACACGATGATCGGGGTCTGACGCACCTTTGCCGTGGTCGGCGCGTACTGGATCAGCTCATACATCGGGTGGCGGTCAATGACTTGGCCTTCTGTGGTGGCGATGTTCCGACCGATTTCGAATGCGGTCTTGTCGACCAGCGAAACGAGCATCTCGCCCCCGGCGTCCTCAAGATCCCGAACAAGGTTCTCCAGCCCCTTCACGAGGCTGGCGCCGTCGGTTTCAACCGCACGGGACAACGCGTCCGGGTTGGTGGCCAGAAAATTCGTGGGCGACATCATGTCGATCATCTGATGCGTCAGCCAACCCACGCGTCGACGCTGAATCTCGTCCTCCAGCGGCAGTTCTTCGGCTGCCTTGCGCATGGCTTCGGAATTGATCCGATACTGGGCGCGCACGAAGCTGAAGAACGGATTGGTCTGCCACAGCGGGTTGGCAAAGCGCTTGTCCCTTGACGTCTCCTCGGTCACTTCGGGCGCGGCAAAATTGTTGCGGAAAGCTGCCTGCGCATCAGCCATGTGGCGCAGCGTGTCACCCCAATAGCGGACCTGTTGTTCGATGATCCGAGCAGGTTGTTCAGTTGCCAGCCGCATCCAGCCGTTCAGCGCGGCGGAATACAGGTCAGCACCCGGCCCTTCGATGGCAGCGGGGTGAATGGGGCGCTTGGCCAGCACCTGCATCAGGCGCTGGCTCAACCCTTCGATCCGTTCGATGTTTTCGGCCATCCGCGATGCCGCGGTGCTGGTCGCGGTCGGGGCGACAGGATCGGGCGTCTTGTCCCCGATCTCTTCGGATTTGGGCCGTTTCTTGGATGCCATGGCGAAATTCCCCCTACCCTCTGTCAAAATCATAGGGTCTTGGTGTAAATCACGCAAAGCAATCTTCGGATTCAGCACCGTCCCTGTCAGGAGTATCTCGCCATGCCATATCTGGGTTCGCGCGGCATCGTGTCCTACGATGCGATTGAAACGATGCGGCTGGCGAACGAATGGATGGGCGCGACCGCGCGCGCCGTTGGCGGGTTGCCGGCGTTCGCGCTGGTCCCCAACCCGGCCTTCCAGATGCTCAGCGCATGGGGCCGCGTGACCGAGCGTGCGTTTTCCCGGATGATCGTGAAACCCGACTGGGACATTCCGCCCGTTCCCGGCCCGGAAGGTCAGGATCACCTCGTCTATGTCGAACCGGTCCTGAAGCGGCCCTTCGGCGATCTGCTGCATTTTCGTGTCGCCCGGCGTGAACCGATGGCGCGACGCGTTCTGGTCGTGGCGCCGATGTCTGGTCACTACGCCACGCTGCTGCGTTCGACCGTGACGTCGCTGCTGCCTGACTGCGACGTCTGGATCACCGACTGGCACAATGCGCGCGACATTCCCGTCAGCGCGGGCAAGTTCGACGTCGAGGATTACACCCGTTACCTTGTCGAATTCATGAAAGAGCTTGGCTCTGACACGCACGTCGTGGCGGTTTGCCAGCCAGCGCCGCTGTCCCTGGCCGCCGTCGCATGGATGGCCCAACACGCACCCGATCAGCAGCCGCGCAGCCTGACGCTAATCGGTGGGCCCATCAACCCGGACGCCGCCGCGACCGAAGTGACCGACTTCGGCAATCGCGTCACAATGGGCGAACTGGAACAAAGCGTCATTCAGCAGGTCGGCTTTGCCTATACGGGTGCAGGACGCATGGTCTATCCGGGACTGGCGCAGCTGGCGTCGTTCATTGCGATGAACGCCGAAACACACCAGCAGGCCTTCGCCAACCAGATATTCGCCGAGGCGCGCGGCCAGGCACGCGACGGTGACCGCCACAACAAGTTCTATGATGAGTATCTGGCGGTCATGGACATGACCGCGGAATTCTATCTCTCGACGGTCGAGCGTATCTTCAAGCGCAATGAGATTGGCCAGAATATCTTCACGCTGGATGGTCTGCCCGTCGATATCGGCGCGATCTCAAAGGTCGCCGTCCTGACGGTCGAGGGAGAGAAGGACGACATTTCCGCCCCCGGACAATGCGTCGCCGCGCTGGATATTTGCACGGGTCTGCCCGATACGATGAAGGCCCAGCATCTGGAACCGGGTGCCGGACATTATGGCATCTTTGCGGGCAAAAGCTGGCGGCTGAACATCCGCCCGCTGGTTCTCGATTTCATGGACGAACATGGCGCCGCGCCTGCCAAAACACTGCCCCGTCGTAAAAAGCCGGTTTTGTCCAGCGTTCCGGCCCAAGGACAACCGCCGGAAGACGACGCCAAGCTGGCAGTCTGACCGCCGGCTGCGACACGGGAACCCGTCCCTCGCACGGTTGGTTCTTAGGGAGATTGACGCGCCGCACCTTGCGACGCGCATTGACCTAAAAGGACGGGACCATGGCTGACGACAAAAAACTGTTCTGGAAGCGAATCGAAGGCGTGAATGCCGGGATGCTGGGCGCAGCTCCTGACTGGCGGCTCGTCCCGATGTCGCATTACGCCGACCCCGACGAAAACGCGTTGTGGTTCATTACCGCGGCCGGCGTCGATCTGGTGGAAGACGCGTCGGAAGGCCCCGTCGATGCTGTCCACGCGATCGGAGATATGAGCGCAAAGATCTTTGCACGCATCGAAGGCAAGCTGTCAGTTTCCGACGATAAAGCCAAGCTGGATGAGCTTTGGGGCGTCGTCGCCTCGACCTGGTTCGAAGATGGCAAGCGCGACCCGGACATCCGCCTGCTTCGCTTCGACATCTCCTCGGCGGAGGTCTGGGCCACGACTGGTGGCATCGGCTTCTTGTATCAGGTTGCCAAGGCCAAGATCACCGGCGACGAGCCCGACATGGGCGAACATTTCGAAGTAACCTTTTAAGGCTCAACCGACCTCAACCACCGACAGCCAGATCAGATCAAGCAGATCAGGTGTGGAAAACCGGTGGTCGGCGTCTTTGACCAACGTCAACTGAATGTCCGGCCCCTTGGCGTGGTCAATCAACTGCAGTGCATCTGAGACCGGGACCGCATCATCTGCGGTCCCAATCAACATTCTGGTCGGCATGGTAAGTGTCAGCGGAGTGGTGAAGATCTGTTGAACTGCGCCTTGCTGAAACAGACGCCGCGAAAAGACGTAATCGCCGCCCTCGTATTCAGTCGGGCGGGTGATGTATCCTTGCCCTGCAAGCTGGTCCTGATCATCGGCAGTCAGTTCGCCCTGCATCCGGGTCGTGAAATCAGGTGCCGCAGCAATGGTGACCAGCCCCGCAAAATCAGCACTGTCATTGCGCGCAAGCAGCAACGCCAGCCACCCACCAAGCGACGATCCGACCAAGACCTGCGGGCCTGTTGCCAGCTGGTCGATGATGGCCGCAGCATCCTCCAGCCAGTCAGAAACGCCAAAATCCTCGACCTTGTCGCCATTGGCGGCCGCGCTTTCGCCATGACCTGACAGATCGAAACACAGCATCGCCCGACCGGACTTCTGCGCGCGGCTCTCCAGATCAACGATTTTGCTGCCGTTCATGTCGGACCGAAAGCCGTGGATGAATACGATCCCCGGGCCACCGCCCTGCCCCTCGGTCCGGCGATAGGCGATGCGTCGGCCCTGCGGTGTGGTGAAGAATTCGGTCATCGCATTGGCCCCCGGCGTTTTTTGCAGACTATCTGCACGCTGGTCGGCCCGAAAGCCCCTGCGCGACGCATAGGGCGGCGAATTGGCAAGAGCCCGGTTGACTCTGGGTTCTGTGCGCGCCAAATCCGTCATCACATACCCGCAATCGGGCGTTCCGTGGGCGCCAAACCGACGAGGAGGACTTCGATGTCCCAGATTTCCCTGACTTTTCCCGATGGCAATTCGCGCGACTATCCCGCCGGCATCACCGCCGCCGAGGTGGCGCAGTCCATCGCTCCCAGCCTTGCCAAGAACGCGATTTCGGCAAATCTCGACGGCCGTCACATCGACCTGCAGTGGCCGATAGAGGAAAGCGGACAGATCGCGATCAATACCGCCAAGGACGCCGAACCCGCGCTGGAACTGATCCGCCACGATCTGGCCCACATCATGGCGCGCGCCGTGCAAGAGCTTTGGCCGGACGTCAAGGTCACCATCGGCCCTGTGCGCGACTACGGCTGGTTTTACGACTTCGACCGAGCCGAGCCGTTCACCCCCGAAGATCTGGGCGCCATCGAGACCCGGATGAAACAGATCATCAACGCCCGCGAACCCGTCCGGACCGAGGTCTGGGACCGTGCACGTGCGCGCGCTTATTACGAAGATCGGGGCGAGCCCTTCAAGGTCGAGCTTCTGGACCGAATCCCGGGCGATGAGCCGATCCGGATGTACTGGCACGGCGACTGGCAGGATCTGTGCCGCGGTCCGCACCTGCAATCGACGGGTCAGGTGCCCGCCGACGCGTTCAAGCTGACCCACGTCGCCGGCGCCTACTGGTTGGGCGATTCATCACGACCGATGCTGCAGCGCATCTACGGCGTGGCGTTCCGCAACCGCGAAGAATTGAAGGCCCATATGACGATGCTGGAAGAGGCCGCCAAGCGCGACCACCGCAAGCTGGGCCGCGAAATGGAGCTGTTCCACTTTCAGGACGAAGCGCCCGGCATGGTCTTCTGGCACCCGAACGGCTGGACGATCTACCGAGAGCTGGAGGCGTATATGCGCCGCCGGCTGATCCGCGCCGGCTATCAGGAAATCAAGACGCCGCAGGTGGTGGACCGTATCCTTTGGGAAAAATCCGGCCACTGGGATTCCTATCGCGAGAACATGTTCATCGTTGAGGTGGATGAAGAAGGCGCGAAGGAAAAGCGGATCAACGCGCTGAAGCCGATGAACTGCCCCTGCCACGTTCAGGTCTATAACCACTCTCTGAAGTCATACCGCGATCTGCCGCTGCGGCTGGCCGAATTCGGGTCGTGCCACCGTTACGAATCGTCGGGGTCGATGCACGGGCTAATGCGCGTGCGCGGATTTGTGCAGGACGACGCGCATATCTTCTGCACCGAAGATCAGATCGAGGCCGAATGCGCAGGCTTCATCGGTCTTCTGTCGTCGGTCTATCGCGACCTTGGCTTTGACGGATTTGACATCAAGCTATCGACCCGCCCCGAGGTGCGCGTCGGGAGCGATGCGGTCTGGGACAAGGCGGAAGCCGCCCTGAAGGGCGCGATCGAACACCTGAACCTGCCTTATGAGGTGAACCCCGGCGACGGCGCATTCTACGGGCCGAAGCTGGACTTCAAGCTGACCGATGCCATCGGTCGCGAATGGCAATGCGGCACGTTCCAGTGCGACTTCAATCTGCCCGATCGGCTTGACGCCGAATATGTCGGTGAGGATGGGCAAAAGCACATGCCAGTCATGCTGCACCGCGCCGTTCTTGGCAGTTTCGAACGCTTCATCGGGATCCTGATCGAAAACTACGCAGGTAAGATGCCGCTGTGGCTGGCGCCGCGTCAGGTCGTCGTCGCATCCATCGTGTCGGGTGCCGATGAATGCGTGGCCGAAGTTGTGGCAGCCCTGCGCAACGCTGGCATCCGTGCCGAGGCTGACATGCGAAACGAGAAGATTAACTACAAGGTCCGCGAACATTCGGTCGGGAAGGTGCCGGTCATCATGGCAATCGGCATGAAAGAGGTTGAAGACCGCACCGTGTCAATTCGCCGGCTTGACCAGCAGGGCAGCCGGTCGGAATCGCTGGACGACGCAGTTGCCGCGCTGATGGCAGAAGCGACCCCGCCGGACCTGCGCAAGACCGTGTGATCTGGGCAAAGCCTGACAGAAATTCACTGCCCACCACAGGTGGGTGGTGAACCATAAAATTTTTTAGTTTGCTTTCGGTCGCGAATCAGGCATCCTCTCGGCTGCGTGAGCACGACTTTCGACCGCCTCCCTTTACGGGGCAGCCGGACTGCGAATGGGCTGCACGGCCCGGTCAGGCAATATCGCCACCGGGAGTAATGAAGGAGAGATGGTCATGGCGACCGGAACAGTTAAATGGTTCAACACCACCAAGGGCTACGGTTTTGTGGCTCCCGATGACGGCGGCAAGGATGTCTTTGTCCACATCTCGGCTGTTGAACGCGCAGGTCTGACCGGCCTGAAAGACAACCAGAAAGTTTCGTACGACCTGCAGTCGGGCCGCGATGGCCGCGCCTCGGCGATCGAACTGAAACTGCTCTGATCTGTCCCAAGACGGATTGAAGAAAGCCCGCGGCGACGCGGGCTTTTTTTGTTTCGGCGGCCTGCCGGCTATGCCATGTTTTCTCAAAAATGGGGGCAGACATGCGGGTTTTCATCAGCGCGGACATGGAGGGCACAGCCGGTGTCGCGAAGCTATCCGAGTGCGACCGCGACCATCCCGATTGGCAGGAATTCCGCGCGCTGATGACTGCCGAAGTAGTCGCGGCCTGCGACGGTGCCCGCGCCGCCGGCGCCACTGAAATCGTGATCAAGGATGCCCACGAATCCGGGCGCAACCTGATCCTGGAACAGCTTCCACCCGATGCCATCATTGTCCGCAGCTGGTCGGGTCATCCACATTCGATGATGTTCGGGTTGGAACGTGGCTTCGCGGCGGCGATCTATACCGGCTATCACGATGCGGCCGGAACCGATAACAACCCGCTGGCGCACAGCTTTACGCATCGTCTGTTCAGCCTGACGATCAACGGGCAGGTCGCTTCGGAATTTCTGGTCAACGCATACACAGCCGCGTCACTGGGCGTGCCGTCGGTGTTTCTGTCAGGGGACGAAGGGATGGCTGCCCGAGCCCATGAACTGATCCCCGCAATCGAGACTGCGACTGTCAGCCAGGGTTTCGGCGCGGCAACTCGCGCGCGATCTCCAGCAGCCAGCCGCGACCTGATCCGCGAAGGCGTCGAACGCGGCATCGCCCGCCGCGTGGAGTGCTTGCCCGCCCTGCCCGACCATTTCGAGGTCGAGCTTCGCTTCACCAACCCGCACGACGCCTATGCCGGCAGTTTCTATCCCGATGTCGAATACCCGGCGCCGCGCACCCTGCGGTTCCAGCGCGACAACTGGTTCGAAGTTCTGCGCGCGCTGCTGTTTGTCAAATGACTGAACGCGTCCGCCTTCGCGATTTGGGACATGTAACGGGCGTCTGGCCCACAGGTCCCACGAATTCCATCACAGACGTTCCGGGGGTCCGGGTCGCGCATCTGACGCTGATCGAGGGTGACCGCACCCGGACGGGCGCCACGGCCATCATGCCGCACAGTGGCAACCCGTTTACCGACCGCGTGCCCGCGGCTTTTGATGCGCTGAATGGCTACGGCAAATTCGCCGGCAGCACTCAGATTGTCGAGTTGGGCGAAATCGAGACACCGATCCTGCTGACCAACACTCTTGCGGTCGGTCGGGGGATCGAGGCGCTGATCCGATGGACATTGGACCAACCGGACAGTGCGGACGCGACCTCGATCAACGCAGTCGTAGGCGAAACGAACGATTCGCGTCTGAACGACATTCGCGCGGCACGACCAACGGTCGACGAACTGCGGCGCACCATCGATCTGGCGGCGGCCCAGCCTGATCACGCATCTGTTGCCGAAGGTGCGGTTGGTGCGGGGACAGGAACGGTCAGTTTTGGGCTGAAAGGGGGCATCGGAACGTCGTCCCGCCGCGTGGGCGACGCCACCGCCGCCGTGCTGGTCCAATCGAACTTTGGCGGACGCCTGCTGGTCCATGGACGGGACATGTCAGGAACCGTTGCTTCGCCCGATGGATCGATCATCCTGATCGTTGCGACCGATGCGGCGCTGGACGCACGACAGTTGCGCCGTCTGGCGCGTCGCAGCTTTGGTGGGCTGGCGCGCACGGGCGCGGCGCTGTCGCATGGGTCTGGCGATTACGCGCTGGCTTTTTCGACCCACCCGGCGCGCGGCCGCGAACGCATGGCGGATGTCGACCTGTCCCCCCTGTTCGAGGCGACGATCGAGGCTGCCGAAGAGGCGATCCTGAACAGCCTGACGATGGCTGTGCCAATGGAAAGTGTCGATCCGTCAACGGGGGAACGCCGCCGCGTCGACGCGTTGCCGCTGGACGGTTTCAGGCGACCCGCTGGCCTTTGACCCAGACGCCCCGAACGGCGCCCGCTGTTCCAATCCGGACCACGCGAATGACGTCGGCGCGCATCCCCGGCGCCAATCTGCCCCGGTCGGTCAGCCCGGTCGCATCTGCCGGCGCGGCGGTGACGGTCCTGACACCGCGCGCCAGATCACCCCACAAATCCCCCAGAATCAGCGCCGACGTCAGCAGCGCCGAGGGCACATAATCCGACGACATGATGTCCAGTAGGTTCATATCGGCCAGTTCAGATGCGGCGACATTTCCGCTGTGCGAACCCCCACGGACCAGGTTCGGCGCGCCCATCATCACGGGGATGCCGGCGCGCCGGCAGGCGTCGGCGGCCTCAACCGTCGTGGGAAACTCTGCAAACGATGCGCCGAAGCTGGCCGAGCGCGCCACCTGATCCGCCGTGGTGTCGTCGTGACTGGCCAGCACCGCCCCCAGCCGCTTGGCAGCGGCGACAGTTGCCAGTTCATGCACGTCGCCGAACTGCGCCCGCAGGTCCTGCAGCTGACGGACGTGCTGCTGAAAGTCGGCCTCACTGGTCCCTTGCTTGCCGATGACGTACGCACGCAGCTTGGAAATATCCCGGAACTGTCGCTGACCCGGCGTGTGATCCATCAGGCTGACGATGCCGACACGGTCATCGGGACCAAAGCGGGCAAATTCCTCGATCAGCGTCTCTGATACGATCTCGGCCCGCAGATGCAGGAAATGGCTGATCCGCAAGGCCTCCCCGTCGCGTAGTGCCAGAATTTCAGTGGCAAGGGGACGGGCATATTCTTCGTAATCTGTCGGGCCCGTGGCGATCGAACCGACGCGCAACGCGTCAAAGACCGTGGTGACACCAACGCTTGCGAATTCGGCGTCATGCGCGATGATCGCTGCGGCGTGCGGCCAGTTGACCTTGGGTCGGGGCTGGATGTGGCGTTCCAGATTGTCGGTGTGCAACTCGACCAGCCCTGGCATCACCAAGTCGCCCCCGCAGTCAATGGCGCCCGGTGGAACGACGGCGCCTTCGCGGATTTCGTGGATGATGCCGTCCGACATCACCAGCGCGCCGCGGACGACATGGTCGGGCAGCACGAGTGTCGCGTTGGAAAGAATGGTAGGCTCTGACATCATTCCGCCGATAGGTTTTTCGTCGACGCGAACCTGTCAGCGTAGTGCGGAAAAGGAAAGCCGCGTTGAGTCGGCACCTGCGTCAAGCGGTGCCGGCTGGATAATACTCGCGGAACCACCTGACGTAATCCCCAACCCCCGTCCTCAGATCGGTCGTTGGCGCATACCCTGTCAGGCGGCGCAGAAGGCTGTTGTCTGCCCATGTCGCGGGCACGTCGCCTGGCTGCATCGGTTGCAGGTCCTTGATGGCGGCAACCCCAGTCGCATCCTCAATCGCAGCGATGAAATCCATCAGCGGCACGCTGTCACCGTTGCCGATATTGACCACCCGCCACGGTGCGACTGGCGACAGGCTGTCCCCTTCGACCGGGTCGGAACCCGGGACAGCGTCAATCAGCAAGCGAACCGCACGAACCAAGTCCGTGACAAAAGTGAAGTCGCGCCGCATGTCACCGTGGTTGAAAACCCGAATTGGTTTGCCGTCCAGAATTGACCGTGTGAACAGATATGGCGCCATATCCGGACGTCCCCACGGACCATAGACCGTAAAGAACCGAAACATCGTGATGGGCAGACCGTACAGGTGGGCATAACTGTGCGCCATCGCCTCTCCCGCCTTCTTGGTCGCGGCATAGAACGACATCTGCGTGTCGCACTTATCCGTTTCTCGATACGGCATGTTGGTGTTCGCACCGTAGATAGAGCTGGTCGACGCCATCAGCAGATGCTTTGGCGGATGAGCGCGCGCGGCCTCAAGCAATTCAAACGGCGCTTCCAAATTAGCGTGTAGATAGGCGCGCGGGTGTTCGAGCGAATATCTGACGCCCGCCTGCGCTGCCAGATGGATGACGACGTCAGGCCGTTCCGCGGCGAACAACTGGGTCATGACGCCGGGATCTTCCACACTCGCGCGGATACTTCGATAGTTGGGGTTTTGACGCAGAATCGCGTCCCGCGCCATCTTCAACGTCGGATCATAGTGATCGGTATAGCTGTCGATCCCGATAACACTGCACCCTTCCGCAAGCAGTGACATACAAAGGTGAAACCCGATGAAGCCCGCCGCGCCGCTGATGATGACAGGGCGTTCTGATAACGGCGACATTCAGTCGATACCAAAAAGATCGCGCGTATAGATGCGATCCGCGACGTCTGCCAATTCTGGCGTGTGCCGATTAGCAACGATCAGGTCACATTGCTTTTTGAACTCCTCAAGATCACGAACGACCTTGCTGTTGTAAAAGTATTCGTCTTCCAGAACCGGCTCATAGACGACGCATTCCAGACCCTTTGCCTTGATCCGCTTCATGATCCCTTGGATTGAACTATCGCGGAAGTTGTCCGAACCCGCCTTCATGACCAGCCGATAGATCCCGATCACCTGCGGCTTGCGGGCCAGGATGTCTTCCGCGATCACGTCCTTGCGCGTCCGGTTCGACTCAACGATCGCGGCAATCAGATTCTGCGGGACCTGATCGTAATTCGCCAAAAGCTGCTTTGTGTCTTTCGGCAGGCAATATCCCCCGTAACCAAACGACGGATTATTGTAGTGCCCACCCACCCTTGGGTCCAAGCTGACCCCGTCGATGATCTCGCGTGTATTTAACCCAAACCCCAGCGCATAGCTGTCGAGTTCGTTGAAGAACGCAACCCGCATCGCAAGATAAGTATTGGAAAACAGCTTGATGGCCTCTGCCTCGACGGGGCCGGCAAACAGGATTGGGGCATCTTTGCGTATGGCCCCTTCAACGAGCAGCGCCGCGAATTCGCGCGCAGCCTCGGTCCTGTCACCGACAACGATGCGCGACGGATAAAGGTTGTCGTGAAGCGCCTTTCCCTCTCGCAAGAACTCGGGAGAGAAGATGATCTTGCCATGCGAAAATTCGGCGCGAACGCGCGTTGTGAACCCGACGGGCACTGTCGATTTCACAATTACTGTCGCGTCCGGCGCGTTTTCTTTCGCCAGCGCGATGATGCTTTCAACTGACGAAGTGTCAAACCGGTTGGTCCGCGTATCGTAATTCGTCGGTGTGGCAACGACGACAAAGTCAGCGCCGCTGAGCGCGGCCACGGCATCGGTCGTCGCTGAAAGGTTCAGATCCGCCTCGGCTAGGTACCGCGTGATATCGACGTCTTCGATCGGACTGCGGCCCGCGTTGACCGATTC
Source organism: Paracoccus denitrificans (assembly GCA_003240735.1). Classification (GTDB taxonomy): domain Bacteria; phylum Pseudomonadota; class Alphaproteobacteria; order Rhodobacterales; family Rhodobacteraceae; genus Paracoccus; species Paracoccus denitrificans_A. Next base: position 18,409 of record QFNE01000007.1, read on the forward strand.
GACACGTTCGCTGTCGACGTCCAACGCCACCACTTCATGATTTTGCGCCAGCAGGATCGCATTCGACAGTCCAACATATCCAAGCCCCGCAACCGCGATTTTCATAAGCAAACCTTCATTTTCTGTCGATGAGTTGCACGAGTGCTCTTGTTGTGACGTTCTTGCCGCTGTCCCCGTGGCATGCCAGTTTTCGCGCTATGAGCGAACACACGCAAGACCCGTCCATCAAGCAGATCATCTGCATCAAATGGGGCACCATGTACGGCCCCGAATATGTGAACCGGCTTTACGGAATGATCGCGCGCAACATCACGCCGCCTTTCCGTCTGATCTGCTTTACTGACAGCGGTGATGGGCTGCGGCCCGAAATTCAGGTCCGACCCCTGCCCGTCTTTGACTACGACGCCCCCGTCAACACGCTGGGCAAATGGCCGAAGTCGCGGTTGTGGGGCGATCTGGGCGACGTGACCGGGACGGTGCTGTTTCTGGATCTGGACGTGGTCATCGTCGACAACATCGACGATTTCTTCAGCTTTGGCGATCCTGATGACACGGTCCTTGCCACCAACCCCAACACGCCCTTTGAAAAGAAGGTGGGCCAGACATCCGTCTATCGCATGCGTGTCGGCAAGCTGGCGCCGCTGCAGACGGAATTTGCCGCAGATACGCAGGCCGTTGCCGACAAATACCGGTTCGAGCAGCGCTTCGTCACCCGCCGCGCGCCGGGAGGAGTGAAGTTCTGGCCAAAGACATGGGTCGCCCACTTCCGCCGCCACTGCGTCCCACCAATGCCGCTGCGCTGGTTCGTGCCGCCCCGGATCCCGCGCGGCACCAAGATCGTCATCTTCCCGGGCAGCCTGAACCCGACTGATGCCATCATCGGACGCTGGTCGGACGAAGACCCGCACCGCACACTGGGCGAACATCTTCGGGCCGGCTTCAACGGCGACCGTCGCGAAAAGCTGCCCCGTCACCTGCGCCACTACATCCTGCCGTCCAGATGGGTCGAACGGCTGTGGCGCGAATAGACGGCCGTCCCACGCGCTGGGTCATGCTGCCCCCTGCATTCGCGGCCGAACTCGGCTGGACGATCGCAGGGTTCGGCCACTTGGAAGACATGCTGAAACGCGCGATCTTTGCGTTGGATCGCGGTCGCCTGTCAGGCGCCATTCGCGACATCGACTTCCAGTCGTGGCTGCAACAGATGGATCATGTCGCCGCCGATTCGCTTGGCACCTTGATCGAGCGGCTGGATCGCACTCTGGCGCGATCCGGCAACGCGTTGCCTGACATGATCGCCGAACTGGACGAGATCAAGTTCTTTCGCAATCTGCTGTGCCATGCCGCGTGGCTGCCCACGGATGACGACGACGAATGGGTTCCGCTGTTTGCCAACACAAGGGGCGAGACCTTCGACACACCTATGTCGGCGCAGAACCTTAGCGGCATCCGTGACCGGACGCTGGATGCGGCGGCGCGCATCGGCCGTCTGATCGATCAGGCCAATGATCTGGCCTAGAACCGCGCTTCGCATTGCCAATCCCCCGTCCGACGCGCTACCACCCGCGCGAACCTGTGAAATGAGGCCACCATGTCCGCTCCTCTCCGTCTCGGCATTGCCGGTCTTGGCACGGTCGGGATTGGCGTCGTCAAAATCATCCAGAACCACGCTGACCTGCTGGCTGCGCGCAGCGGACGCCCGGTTCAGATCACGGCGATCAGCGCACGCGACCGGACGAAGAACCGCGATGCGGACCTGTCGGAGTTTGCGTGGGAGGACGACGCGATCTCGCTGGCCAAACGTGACGATGTCGACGTCTTCGTTGAGTTGATCGGCGGCGACAGCGGCGTTGCCCGCGACGCGATCGAGGCAGCACTGGCCGCGGGCAAGGACGTTGTCACCGCCAACAAGGCGTTGCTGGCCCTGCACGGCCAGGCGCTGGCCGAAGCCGCAGAACAACGCGGCCGCGTCATCCGGTTCGAGGCCGCGGTCGCGGGCGGGATACCCGTCATCAAGACCCTGACAGAAAGCCTCGCGGGCAACCGCATCAAGCGCGTCATGGGCGTGATGAACGGCACCTGCAACTACATCCTGACGCGGATGCAGTCATCCGGCCTGCCCTATGCCGACATTTTCGAAGAAGCCCGCCGGCTGGGGTATCTTGAGGCTGATCCGACGCTGGACGTCGGCGGCATCGACGCCAGTCACAAGTTGGCGATCCTTGCGTCCATCGCGTTCGGCACGCGGCCGGCGTTCGATTCGGTCGAAATCGAAGGCATCGAACGCGTCAGCAGCGACGACATTCAGCGCGCGGCCGACATGGGTTACCGCATCAAGCTGCTTGGTGTGGCGCAGATGACCCCGCGCGGATTGGAACAGCGCATGTCGCCGTGCCTAGTCCCCTGCGAAAGCCCCATCGGCCAGCTGGAAGGCGGGACCAATATGGTCGTCATCGAGGGCGACGCCGTGGGCCAGATCGTCCTGCGTGGCGCCGGTGCCGGTGAAGGGCCAACCGCTAGTGCGGTCATGTCCGACATCATCGAAATCGCGCGCGGCGTGCGCCTGCCGGTCTTCGGCCAGCGTGCCGACACGCTGCAGGCGCCGCAGGCCGCCCGGACGGCGGTTCCCGCGGCCTATTACATCCGCCTGACGCTGGCCGACAAACCTGGTGCCTTGGCCAAGGTGGCAACGGTGCTGGGCGACGCGGGCATATCCATCGACCGCATGCGCCAATACGGTCATCATTCTGGCGCGGCACCGGTCCTGATCGTGACGCACAAGACGACGCCCGACGCGATCGACCACGCCATCGAGGCGCTGCCCCGCACAGGCGTCATCCAGGGTGAACCGGTCGAGCTGCGGATCGAGGAAGTTTGACGCTCAGCTGGTCGGCGTCAGGTGGCGCAGGCCTTGCGTCACGTCGGTCCTGACGGCCAGTCGCAGGCCAGGCTCATCCCCAGCACGCAGCGCGGCCAGAATCATGCGGTGATGGCGCGGCGCCTCGTTCCGGCGCATCTTCTGATACAGGGCCCGCATCGTCGGCCCCAGTTGCAGCCACACCGTCTCCAGTATCGCCAGCATCGCAGGTGCCTGGGCGCGCAGGTAAAGCGTGCGGTGAAAATCCAGATTGCTGCGGATGTATCCGACCGCGTCGTGATTCTGCGCCGCATCTCCGATGGCCGTGTTGATCGCAGACAGTCTGTCGATCAGCGCGAAATGCGCTCGCGGCAGCGCACGTGAGGCCAATTCGGGCTCAATCAGCGCGCGCAGCGACGCCAGTTCCTCGATCCGCTCAACTGTCAGTTCGGGCGTCATGACCCGACCTGATGCCGTTAGCGACAGCGCGCCTTCGGCCACCAGACGGCGAACTGCCTCTCGGGCCGGGGTCATGCTGACCCGCCCTTCGGCGGCGATGCCGCGCAGGGTCAGTGCTTTGCCGGGTGGAATCTCGCCCACCATGATCCGTCCGCGGAGGTTGCGATACAGGCGCTCATGCGCGGCGGGTTGGGCTGTGGGGGTCACCATGGCTCAGTTGTGATCACAAGCCTGATGCCCGTCAAGCGGGCCTTGGTCGTCGACGAAGCTCCAAGCCTGCAGCGTCGCGCCGTTGGCCCGCAACCACGCCCGGTGGCGGGCGTAATCTGGCATCAAACCTGCCACGGCCGCCCAGAACGCGGGTGAGTGATCCATATGGGCAAGATGCGCAATTTCATGTGCCGCGACATAGTCCAGCACCAGGGGCGGCGCCATCGCCAACCGCCACGAATACATCAGCCGACCGTCATGCGTGCAGCTGCCCCACCGAGAGCGCGTGTCCCGCAGCGTGATCGCCCGGAACGAACGGCCCAAGGCGCGTGCGTACCGATCACTGGCTTCGGCCAATCTGTCGCGCGCCAGATGCTGCAGAAACGCGGCGACGGATCGACCCTGACGAAGCTGGGGGACCAGCAGCACGTCCCCTTCAATTCGCGGGGCACGGATGGCTGCGGGGGTGATCGCCAGCAGGCGCCCTTCCACCGGGATCGTCGCGCCGGGCACAACGCGGTTCACGCTGGGCGCGACGGAAACGGCTCGGCGCAGCCAGTCAGCGCGTGACTGCGCGAATGCTACGGCGTCAGCGACGCGGACGCGCGGTGGCAAGGTCAGCGTCACCGCCCCGTCCCGCCCTGCCACGCGCAACGTCATGCGCCGCGCACGCGCGTTCCGACGAAGGGTGACCGGAATGTCCCCGTCGATTGTCACCACCTGTCCCGAAATCGTCTCGATCATGCTGACTGCCCGCGCCGCCGCGCCCATACCCCAAAAGCCTTTGACACCCCTGCTTGCGTATGGCAGGGGTCAGCGGATTTAGCTGATTTTTGGCGGAAAGAGAACACAATGCCCAAAGAAGAATGGGGCACGAAACGCCTGTGCCCAAGCTGTCAGACGCGCTTTTACGATCTGAACAACGATCCGATGACCTGCCCGTCCTGCGGCGCCGAGTTCACGGTCGAGAACCTTCAGTCGGCCCGCGGCCGCGCGATGATCGCTGAAAAGCCCACGTCCACGAACCGCGACGAAGTGATCGACGACGATGACGATCTGGACGACGACACGGACAGCGGTGATCTGGACGACGATCTGCTGGACGACGAAGATGACGACGGCGACGTGTCGCTGGACGACATCGCCGACGTCGCGGAAAACGACGAAGAGTAAGGAAACGGGGCGCTTCGGCGCCCCTTTTTCATGGCGGCTGGCGGCGACATTTTCGCGATATCCACTGCCTGAGAATTCGAGCGAATTTTCCCCTTGCGCCCCTGTGCACCTGCCCATATACGACCCCCCACGCAGCCAGCCGCAAGGCGCTGCAGACCTCTCGGTGGGGCCATAGCTCAGTTGGTAGAGCGCTTGAATGGCATTCAAGAGGTCAGGGGTTCGATTCCCCTTGGCTCCACCAGTTCATCCTTGGCCAGCGCCGGATAAACCCTCCTCTAATGACGACTGCTACGGCGGGTTCCAAGAATACCACCGGTCGTCCGGTGCGTCACTGCCCCGTCGCTGGACGTGCGCTGACGCAGGATGCGTCTTCTGTCAGCGCTGCCTTTCACGAAAACATATGCTCTCACCCCGCCGATCTTTGGAATGGCGTTTGACGGGTTGCGGGGCGATCTTCGGCCGCATCGGGTGCGGACGGAATGCGGAAGGAATTTCAACTGTCGGCCGGCCCGACAGACCGCACAAGGAGCATCGCGATGACCTTTCACCCGGCGAAAATTCCGGAAGATTCCGGCAACCCTGTCGCCCCCGCAAGGATCGAAACGCGAGAGCAGGCCCTGCAGGCAGCGCAGATCCTGGCGGCGGACTGGGCCCCCAAGGCAGGCGACCGCGACCGCCATCGCATTCTGCCGCATGATGAAATCGCAGCTTTCACCGCCTCGGGGCTTGGCGCGATCACCGTACCGCCGGCGTGGGGCGGGCCGGGGCTCGACTATCTGACGCTGGCCGAGGTTTTCGAGATTCTCTGCGCCGCGGACAGTTCGGTCGGACAGATCCCGCAGAACCATTTCGGAGTGATCCAGCTTTTGTCAGAGGCCGGTAGCTCTCAACAAAAGACCCGTTGGTTTGGCGACATTCTGGCGGGCGCCCGGATCGGGAATGCCGGACCAGAGAAAGGCCGCAAACCCCTAACGCATAACGTCACGGGCTTAAGCCGCGGCCCGGATGGCCTGCGCTTGAACGGGCATCGTTTCTATTCCACGGGGGCGATTTTCGCACACTGGATCCCGACGCGGGCGGCGGACGAACAGGGTCGTCCCGTTCAGGTCTGGGTGCCCCATGACTCGCCAGGGGTTCGGGTGGTCGATGACTGGTCCAGCTTTGGCCAGCGCACGACGGCATCCGGTAGCGTCATCTTTGAGGACGTGGCTATTGCCGAGGACCAGATCATCCCCGTCTGGCAGCGCGCGGACGTGCCCGGGCTGGCTGGTCCTGTGTCCCAACTGATCCAGGCCGCCATCGACAGCGGCATCGCCATCGGCGCACTGGATGAGGCGGTCAGGTTCGTCCGTGACAAATCCAGACCGTGGGTCGACAGCGGCGTCGCCCGGGCGCAGGACGACCCCTATATCATCGCCGATATCGGCAAGCTGCAGATCGACCTGTGGGCCGCCCGGGCCGTCCTGCACGATGCCGCCCGCCTGCTGGACGACATCGCCAAGGGCGAAATCACGGCAGATGCCAGCGCACGCGCTTCGGTCGCGGTGGCAGAGGCTAAGATCCTGACGACTGAAATCGCGCTCAACGCTGCTGAAAAGCTTTTCGAACTTGCCGGTTCCTCGGCCACCCGCGAGGGCCCGAACCTTGGCCGCATCTGGCGCAATGCCCGCACCCACACGCTGCACGACCCCGTGCGCTGGAAGTATCACCTGCTGGGCAACTGGCACCTGAACGGCGCCCTGCCCGCGCGCCACCAATGGAACTGACTATGAAGACTGCATCCCCGCCGCGCGGCGTCCACATCATCGCCTCGGACGACGAGGCAATCGCCGCCGCCCACCGCCTTGCCGCCGAATTCGCACCGACAGCATCTGACCGCGACCGCGAACGGCGCCTGCCCTGGGACCAGTTGGAGGCATTCACCGCCTCGGGCCTTTGGGGCATCAGCGTGCCGAAAGAACACGGCGGCGCCGGCGTCTCGACCGTGACCCTCGCGCGCATCATCGCGATCATCGGCGCCGCCGACGGGTCGCTGGCGCAGATCCCGCAAAACCATTTCTACGCGCTGCAGGTGCTGCGCAGTGGCGCCGCCCCGCAGCAGCGCGCGTACTTCGACGGTCTGGCACTGACCGGCCACCGTTTTGGGAACGCTTTGGCGGAAATCGGTTCGCGCGACTTTCAGCGCCGGACGCGCCTCTTCCGGGACGGCGACCGGTTGCTGGTGCAGGGCGACAAGTTCTACTGCACGGGCGCGATCTTTGCCCATTGGATTCCCACACTTGTCGTGGATGAGGACGCACGCCAGCAGTTGGTCTTTATCCCGCGCGATGCACCGGGTGTTACGATCACCGACGACTGGGACGGCTTCGGACAGCGCACCACAGGTTCAGGGTCGGTCTCGTTCCGAGAGGTCGAGGTGCAGCCCGAATGGGTCATCCCGTTCCAGTCCAGTTTCGAAAGCCCAAGCGCGATCGGGCCGCTGGCGCAGATCCTGCACGCGGCCATCGATCTGGGGATCGGCAAGGGCGCCTTAGCGGCAACCCTGCCCTTCATCCGCGACCGGTCGCGCCCCTGGATCGACGCCAAGGTGGATCGCGCCGCTGACGATCCGCTGCTGATCGCGGGCGTGGGGGACGTCGCTTTGCGCCTTCGCGCGGCCGAGGCGCTGGTGGATCGCGCCGGCCGTGCCGTGGACGAAGCCATTGCCGATCCGACCGAATTCGCGGTGGCCCAGGCGTCTGTGGCGGTCGCCGCCGCCCGAGCACTGACCACCACGGCAGGACTGCTTGCGGCGACGAAGCTGTTCGAGCTGACCGGCACATCCGCCACCTTCACCGAAGACAATCTGGACCGGCACTGGCGCAATGTGCGGACCCATACGCTTCACGATCCGGTGCGCTGGAAATACCACGCCATCGGGAATCACACGCTGAACGGCGTCAACCCACCCCGACACGGAGCGATCTGATGGCGCATGAACCCTTGGGCAAACAGATCGTCGTCAACGCGTTCAACATGAACTGCGTGGGTCATATCAACCACGGCCAATGGACCCATCCGCGCGACCGCTCATCCGATTATACTCGGCTGGACTACTGGACGGGGCTGGCCCAGACGCTGGAACGCGGCCTGTTCGATGGGCTGTTTCTGGCGGATATCCTGGGCACGTACGATGTCTATGGCGGCGGGGTGGATCTGACCCTGCGCGAGTCGGTTCAGTTGCCCGTGAACGATCCGATCCTGCTGGTTTCGGCAATGGCGGCGGTGACGCAGAACCTGGGCTTCGGCGTCACGGTCAACGTCAACCAAGAGGCGCCCTATACCTTTGCCCGGCGTCTTTCTACGCTTGACCACCTGACGGGCGGGCGGATCGGTTGGAACATCGTCACCGGCTATCTGGATAGCGCCGCCCGCGCCGTCGGCCGCGATGGCCAGACCGGGCACGACCTGCGTTATGATCAGGCCGACGAATATCTGGATGTGCTTTACAAGCTGTGGGAAGGCTCGTGGGACGACGACGCCGTGGTCCGTGACAGTCAGGCGCGCGTCTATGCCGACCCGGCCAAGGTTCGCCGCATTGTGCATCACGGGCAATTCTATGATGTCGAGGGGTGGCACCTTTCCGAACCTTCGCCGCAACGGACACCGGTGCTGTTTCAGGCCGGGGCATCGGGCCGCGGTCAGAAATTCGCAGCGCGCCATGCCGAATGCGTATTCATTTCAGCCCAAGACAAGACCCTGGCCCGCACGGCGTCCAGAAGCATCCGCGAGGCGGTCAAGGCGGCCGGACGAAACCCGAACGACGTCAAGATCATCATTGGCATCAACGTCGTGACCGACCACAGCACCAAAGCCGCGCATGAGCGGCTGTCGGAGTATCGCGCCCACTCCAGCCCCGAAGCCGGGCTGGCGCATTTCGCGGCATCGACCGGCATCGATTTCGCCAAGTTCGAGCTGGACGATCCGATCCCCTATGGCCCCACCAACGCGATCCAGTCGGCGACAAAGCTGGCAGAAAGCCGCGGCTGGACCAAACGCGACCTGCTGGATCAATTGGCGCTTGGTGGCCGCTATCCCCTTGCCGTGGGCAACCCCGTCGAGGTCGCGGACGAGCTGGAATCCTGGATACGAGAGGGCGAGATCGACGGCTTCAACCTGACCCGCCTTGTGACGCCCGAAACCTATGAGAGTTTCGCTGACCTGATCGTGCCCGAACTGCAGGATCGCGGCAGTTTCAAGACCAAGTATGCCGAGGGCACCTTGCGCGCCAAGCTGTTCGGGGCGGGCGACCGTCTGTCACGTCAGCACGCAGCGCATGAATTCCGCCCGGCCGCGCCATTGGCGGCGGAATGAAAAAGGGCCGGGGTTTGCCCCCGGCCCTTCGTCCCTCGTTGTTTTGTTACTATCAGCGCGCGCGCAGGCGTCGCACTGCGTAGTCGCCGCTGAACTGCACCGCCGAAACGAGCAGGATCAGGATCGCGATCACCACCAGCATCACCGTCGTATCGAACCGCTGGTAGCCATAGCGGATCGCCACATCACCAAGCCCACCCGCGCCGACCGCGCCGGCCATCGCAGACGCCCCGATCATCGTCACCAGCGTAATGGTCAGACCGCCGACGATGCCCGGCAGCGCCTCGGGCAGCAGCACGTGGCGCACGATGTCCAGCCTGCGGCATCCGATCGACTGCGCGGCCTCGATCAGCCCGGGATCAACCTCACGCAGCGACACCTCGGCGATGCGGGCAAAGAAGGGGGTGGCTGACACTGCCAGCGGGACAATTGCCGCCCAGACACCGATCGTCGTACCGGCGACCAACCGCGTGAACGGGATCAGCGCCACGAGCAGGACGATGAAGGGCACCGCGCGAAAGCCGTTCACGATCGTCCCGACAACGCGGTTCAGCCGCGGCGCCGGAAAGATGCCCCCGGGTCCCGAGGTAACCAGGAACACCGCCAAGGGTATCCCCACCAGCACCGCGATGCCGGCCGATACCGACACCATCAACACCGTGTCCCACAACGCCTGCTGCAGGCGATCAATCATCTGTGGCGTCAACATATCCCAATACCCTTGTTTGATCAGCCAGCGGTTCCAGTGCGCCCAGCGAGACGCCCGGCCCCAGCGCCAGAAGCAGTTTGCCGATGGAATGGCCTTGGATGCGTTCCAGTTGTGATCCAAGCAGGCGCAGACGTCCCTGACCCGCAACAGCCGCGATCCGCCCAAGATCAGGTGGATCGCGCCCTAGGAATGTCAGCTCGACCAGCGTGTCATCATCGGGACTGCGGCGCCGGTCATGCAACTTCTGGGCCAGATCTTCGGGCAGTCCATGCAGCAGCGGCTGCAGCAACGCTTTCGTCGCATCGTGCTTTGGTGCGCCGAAGACCTGCCAGACCGGTCCCTGTTCGGCGATCCGGCCCGCTTCCAACACGACAACCCGGTCGCAGATTTCGCGGATCACGCTCATCTCATGGGTAATCAACACGACCGTCAGTCCCAGCCGGCGGTTGATGTCGCTAAGCAATCGCAGGATCGATACCGTGGTTTCCGGGTCCAGCGCCGAGGTGGCTTCGTCGCACAGCAGGATCTCGGGACGGCTGACCAGCGCACGCGCGATGCCCACGCGCTGCTTCTGACCGCCCGAAAGGCGCGAGGGATAGGTATCTCCCTTGCCGGTCAGGCCGACCAGATCCAGCGCCTGATCGACGCGGTCTGCAATTTCAGATTTGGACAGACCTGCAACGCGCAGCGGCAGCGCCACATTGCCTCGGACAGTCTTGGCGGACAGCAAGTTAAAGTGCTGGAACACCATGCCCACCCGACGCCGAAGCGCGACCAGACCGGATTCGTCCAGCGCCGCGATATCCTCGCCGTCGACAAGCACGCGGCCGGTGCTGGGCTGCTCCAGCCGGTTCACCGTTCTCAGCAGACTGGATTTCCCTGCGCCCGAACGACCGATGATGCCGAATATCTCGCCTGCGCGGATATCAAGCTCGATCCCCTCAAGTGCCTGAACCTCTCCGGCGGACGAGGCATAGCTTTTTCCCAACGCCTCGAACCGGACGGTGCCCGCCTTGCGCGGCGGCGACGCGGGGGCGGCGACCGAAATCGGCGCGGCCCCCGCCACACTCCCGCTGCGGGGCAGCGAAGCGGCAAACCCCGTCATGCGCCTTGCCACGCAAGGATATACAGCTTGTCGCTGTCGGCAAAGGAATGACGGACCTGGTCTTTCACGGCCTGCGAACTGTGGAACAGGTCAATGAATTCCTTGATGCGCGGATCGTCCTTGTTGTCGGCACGCGACACGAAGCTGACCGCAAACTGTTTGTCCTCGATGCCAGAGTAGGCAAGCCCCGACGTCGGGTCGAACGTGCCTGCCGCGACGATGAAATGCGGGTAGCCTTGCGCCAGATCCACGTCGCCGGTGATCCGGACCAGTTGCGGCCCCTCGACCTCGGTGAACTTCAGTTTTCGCGGGTTTTCAACGATATCATCGACGGTGCCAAGAAAGCCAACCCCATCGCGCAGCTTGATCAGGCCGGTCTTTTCCAGAAGCAGCAAGCCGCGTCCCTGGTTCACTGGATCGTTGGCAATGGCGACCGTGCCGCCTTGCGGGATTTCATCCAGACTTTTGTGGCGCAGAGAGTACAAACCAAGATTGGCAAGGATACCCTGCCCCACGACCGCGAAGTCATAACCACGCTCTTTTTCGGCATTCTCAAGGAATGGCCGGTGCTGGAAAAAGTTCAGATCAAGGTCCTTGCTCGCCAGCGCCGAGTTGGGCGTGGTCCAGTCGCTGAATTCGATCACCTCGACATCCAGCCCCTTGGTCTTGGCTTCTTCGGCAGCGACGTTGACCGCGTCGCTGTAGGCGCCCGGAACCACGCCGATCTTCAGCGCCTCGGCAGAGGCGGAAAGCCCGGCCAGCGACAGGGCGGCGGCAAGGGCGAGAGTCACAAGTTTCATGGCAGTATCCTTATTGGGTCTTGGCGGCCGCCAGCCACGGCAGCGAATAAAGCGACGGGTTGTGCGCGTTCGACGCGTCGATCTGGTCGCGCACGAGTTTCGATTGCTGATAGATGCGGATGAACTCAGCCAGTTCGGCGTCTCCGGACTTGTCCGCACGGGTCACAAAGCGGATGGCGAACTGCGTGTCGTCCAAACCGGAGTAGAGCAGCGCCTTGCCCGCAAAATCGCTGCGACCCGCGTTGACGAAGTGGTTCGGATAGCCTTGTGCCAGATCGACGTCCGACACCGCGCGAACCAGCTGCGGTCCCTCGATCTCGACGAACTGAAGCTGCTTAGGGTTGTCGACGATGTCGTCCAGCGTCGCCTTCCAGCCGACGCCGTCGCGCAGACCGATCAAACCGGCGCTTTGCAGCAGGGCAAGGCCGCGCCCTTGGTTCACCGGGTCACTAGCCACCGCCACGCGGGCCTTGTCGGGCACATCGGCAAGGCTGGTGAACTTTTCGGAATATAGCCCGATGTTGGGAAGGATCCCCACCGCGACTGAGGTCAGGTCATAGCCGGTTTCCTTGACGGCATTGTCCAGGAAAGCCTGATGCTGGAAATAATTTACATCCAGATCCCCGTTCTCCAGCGCAAGATTGGGCGTCGTCCAGTCGCTGAACTCAACGACGTCGACGTCCAGTCCCTTGGTCTTGGCCTCATCGGCGGCGACATGGATTGAATCGGCCAGTGCACCCGGCGTGACCCCGATCTTGACTGTCGCCATCGCCGGGCTGGCCAGCGCCAGCAGCGCACCGACGGCACATGCCACTGAATATCCGCCTATTTTTCTTAGCATCGACACGTCCTTTCGCGGATTTAAACAACGACTGTTCTTATCGTCTTTTTTTAGGTCGACGCTTAATTTCCGGCCATTCCAAAGATCATGGCGATGAGAGGAGGACGTTCTACGGGCGGATGCGCTGGCGCAGTGAAGCTTCTCCGGCGCTCGGCAAAACGGTCACCGAACCGTAAGGTCGCAGTCAGGACATGTGATCACCGCGCCCTCGCAACCTCACCTACGGTTGGGTACGGATGGGAAACCGTGTCAGAACCGTGAGTGACCCATGAAACGCCGCAGTCTCATTCTCTCCAGCGCCACCTTGGTGGCCCTGCCGTTCCTGGGTCGGGCCGCCGGTGCCAAGGAACGCGCCAACCCGATGCCCGATGCGTTGCGCAAGGCGCTGGAACGCGATCCGACAGCGCCGGTTCTGGGGAACCCGCAGGGTGACGTCACGCTGGTCGAGTTCTTCGATTACAACTGCCAGTATTGCCACAAGATGGTCGGCACCGTTCAGCAACTGATCGGATCCGACAACAATCTGCGCATCACGTTCCGCGAATGGCCGGTCTTCGGATCCGACTCCGAAGCGGCGGCGCGCGCGTCACTCGCGTCGCTTCAGCAGGGCAAGTACTGGCAGATGCATACCGGCCTGTTCAACCAGCGGGGTCGCGCGACCGAAGTTTCGGCGATGCGCGTCGCGCGTCAGATCGGGCTGGATACGGACAAGCTGACCCGCGACATGCAGTCGAAACAGGTCAGCGACCACATCGCCACCAGCTTTGAGCTGGCTGACCACATGGGACTGGAAGGCACGCCGTTCTTTATCGCCGGTGACGAAGGGACGTTCGGCGCCCACAGCATTCAGGAGATGCGCGCCCTCATCCGCCGGGCCAGAGAGCTGGACGCCTGAGGCAGCGCCCAGCCGGTGCGTCAAGCGTTGAACAGGAAGTGCAGGACGTCGCCGTCCTTCACCTCGTAGCCCTTGCCCTCGACGCGGAACTTGCCCGCCTCACGTGCGCCCGCCTCGCCGTTGCCGGCCACGTAGTCGTCATAGGCGACCGTTTCCGCGCGGATGAAGCCCTTTTCGAAATCGCCGTGAATGACGCCGGCGGCCTGCGGAGCCAGGGTGCCGCGCGTGATGGTCCATGCGCGCGCCTCTTTAGGGCCCACGGTGAAGTACGTCTGCAGGCCCAACAGGCCGTACGCCGCGCGAATCAGGCGGTCCAGACCCGGTTCTTCCAGACCCATCTCGGTCAGGAACATCTCCGCCTCGTCGGCGGACAGCTGGCTGATCTCTTCCTCGATCCGGGCCGAGATCACGACATAGCCCGCGCCCTGTTCCTTGGCCATCGCCTCGACCGCCTTGGTCAGGGCATTCCCGGTCGCGGCTTCGTCTTCGGCGACGTTGCAGACGAACAGGACGGGCTTTGCCGTCAACAGCTGCAGCATGTCCCATGCCTTGCGGTCGTCTTCGGCGACAGTGACGCTGCGGGCGGGTTGGCCCGCTTCCAGCGCGGATTGGGCCTGTTTCAGCAGGCGTTCGTGCGCCGCGGCCTCCTTGTCACCGCCCTTCAGCTTGCGCTGAAGGTTAGCCATCCGACGCTCGATCGATTCAAGATCGGCGATCATCAGTTCGGTCTCGATCGTCTCGGCATCGGCCACGGGGTCCACGCGACCTTCGACATGCGTGATGTCGCCGTCCTCAAAGCACCGCAGGACGTGGGCAATGGCGTCAACTTCGCGGATGTTGGCCAGAAACTGGTTGCCCAGACCCTCGCCCCGGCTGGCACCTTTGACCAGACCCGCGATGTCGACAAAGGTGATGCGGGTCGGGATGATCTGCTTGGATCCAGCAATCCCGGCCAGCGTGTCCAGACGCGCGTCGGGCACGGCCACCTCGCCCACGTTCGGCTCGATGGTGCAGAACGGAAAGTTGGCGGCCTGCGCCGCGGCGGTGCGCGTCAGCGCGTTGAACAGCGTCGATTTGCCGACATTCGGCAGCCCGACGATCCCCATGCGAAAGCCCATGATCCGTGTCCTTTCCCGGATAGTTGCGCGCCTTCTAGGGCAGCATCCCGCAGGGGTAAAGCGCCCCCGCCTCAACGGCCGCGCGACAGACCTTTTCCTTGGGGCACGGACACCATAAACCCGTGGCAGGACGCCCAATCAGAAAGGCCACGCCATGACGCAGACCGCGACCCGTATCGACCGGCTTTTTCAGCGACTGGGGAACGAAGGTGGCAAGGCGTTCGTGGCCTATATCATGGCAAGCGACCCTGACGCGGAAACATCGCTCAAGATCATGAAGGGTCTGCCGGGCGCTGGCGTCGACATCATCGAACTGGGGATGCCCTTCACCGATCCCATGGCCGATGGCCCGACGATCCAGTCGGCCGGTCAGCGTGCCTTGGCGGCGGGTGGGTCGGTGACGAACACGCTGGCCATGGTGCGGGCGTTCCGGGAAACCGACGACACGACGCCGATCGTTCTCATGGGTTACTATAACCCGATCTATGCCCGTCTGGGCAGCGTCGACCGTTTTCTGACCGAGGCGGTGTCCGCAGGCGTTGACGGCCTGATCATCGTCGATCTGCCCCCCGAGGAGGACGCCGAGCTTTGCCTGCCTGCGCAGGCCGCCGGCCTGAACTTCATCCGGCTTGCGACGCCCACGACCGATGACCGCCGCCTGCCTGCGGTGGTGTCGAATACCTCGGGATTTGTCTACTACGTGTCGGTCACCGGGATCACCGGCGGACAAGCCGCCGACCCCCGCGCCGTCGCGCCAGAAGTCGCGCGTATCCGCGCAGCGGCGGGACTGCCGATTGTGGTCGGCTTTGGCATTTCGACACCCGAGGCGGCTGGCGCCGTTGCCAGCGTGGCAGATGGGTGCGTCGTTGGATCGGCCATCGTCAAGCTGATCGGCGAAGGTCGCCCGGTCCCTGAAATCCTGTCGTTTGTACACGACTTGGCGCAAGGCGCGCATTCGGGCATTGCCGCTGAATGACGCGCATCCGGGATGCGATCGCGGACGACGCCGCCGCCATCGGCGCCATCTGGAACCCGGTGATCCGCGACACCGTGATCACGTTCTGGCCTGTCGAACGGTCGGAAGCCGAAATCGCCGGCCTGATCCGCTCACGCCAGGCTGACGGACACGGCTTCTTTGTCGCCGAAGATGCCGGTGGCAATGTGATCGCGTTCGCGTCCTACAGCCAGTTCCGGTCGGGTATCGGCTATTCCAAGTCGATGGAGCATACCGTCTATGTCGCGACGGATCAGCGCAAGACCGGGATCGCGCGCGACCTGATGGCGCATCTGGAAGACCACGCCCGCAATGCCGGCGCGCGGCTGATGATCGGGGCGATCACGGCCACGAACGACACGTCGGTCAGGTTTCATGCGCGCCTTGGCTATCAGGATCAGGGGCGCATTCCGGCAGCGGGTTGGAAGTTCGGTGCCTTTCACGATCTTGTTCTGATGGTGAAGGATTTGTCACCGCCCTCTGACGCATCCGTGCTTTCCGAAGGACATCTTTCCGGCTAGCATTCGGGGGATGGACGATCACGCCCACCCCTTTCTGCCCCCTGCCCAGCCGCCCGCCCTGCCCCAGCCGCGCGGGTTCTGGCAGCGGATCGGTGACCGCCTTGCGCTGATGCTGGGGCGGCCGCGCCCGGCTGTCCCGCCCGAACGCTCCGTCGCCTTCACCATCGCCGTGATTGCATTGGGGGCCAAGATCGCCAAAGCCGACGGTCAGGTCGCGCGCGAGGAAGTCCGCGCCTTTCGCCGCATCTTCAAGATCGCCCGCGCCGATGAAAAGCACGCAGCCCACGTGTTCGACCTTGCGCGCCGCGACGTGGCCGGGTTCGATCTTTGGGCGGACCGCATCGCGCGGATGTTTGCCCCCGGCGATCCCGTCCTGCTGGACGTGATCGAAGGGCTGCACGTCGTCGCGACCGCCGACGGGGCCCTGCACGAATCCGAGCGGATATTTCTGGACGAGGTCGCCCGCATTTTTGGCGTTGCACCTGACAAGCTGGCCGCGATCCGGGCCCGTCACGGGCACGGTGTTCACTGCGGACCCTGCGACGTCCTTGGCATTCCCCCGGGCACGCCGCTTGACGCAGCGCGTGCCCGCTGGCGCGAACTGGTGCGCGAAAACCACCCCGACCGGGCCCTGTCGCGCGGTTTGCCGGCCGAGGCGGTTCGTCTGGCCGAGGTGCGCACCCGCGCGCTGAATGAGGCGTGGCAAAGCTACCGTCACATGTTCGGCGCCCCCCGGGCCACCTGCGCGGAACCCTGACGGACGGGGCGGGTTTTCTGTCGTCGCGATCCGAAAGGCATGTCCATGACCCGCACACACAGCGCCATCGCAGCGCTTACCCTGATGCTGTCCCTTGGTGGCGCGGCAACTGCGCAGGAATTCCAGATGCCCCGCGCCGATCCACCGCCTTCGAACGGTCTGCCGCGGGTCGAAGTCGCGCCCGAGAATTTGGGCGACGAACTCGGGCGCGGTCTCGAATCGATGATGAACGACATGTTCCAGAAGGCGCAGCCGCATCTGGAAGGGTTGGCCAATGATCTGCGGGGCACGCTTGAGGATTACCGCCCCGCGTTGGAGACGATGGCCGCGCTGATGGACGACATCCGCAACTATGAACGACCCGAGCGTCTGCCGAATGGCGACATCCTCGTGCGCCGCCGTGCGGGCGCGCCGCCTCCGCCGCCGTTGGACGCACCTGTGCCGGATACGCAAACGCAGCCTGTGCCCAGCCAGCCTGTCCCGGCTCAACCTGCGCCGATTGAACCCATCCCGTCCCAACCACTGCCACCGCCCAGCGGTGGCAGCCTGTTCCCACCACGCACGCCAGCCAACCCGGACATGACCGACCCCAACCGGCCACCAATCCAGGTCCCGGACGTGACGGGATCGCAGACGACGCTTTGACATGAAAAAGGGGCCGGAAAACCGGCCCCTTTTCGCTGTCGGTTAGGGATTAGACCCGGTCTGGTTTCCGGTTCAGGTCATCATCGAACAGGCTGCGCTTGTGCCCGTTAGACGGCACCAGCAGCAGACCGATGACTACGGTCATGACAGCCACCACGATTGCATACCACAAGCCCGCATAGATGTTCCCGGCTTGGGCCGAGATGGCGAACGCCGTTGCCGGCAGAAGGCCACCGAACCACCCGTTCCCGATATGATAGGGCAGCGACATGCCCGAATACCGGATCCGCGTCGGGAACAATTCGACCAGTGCCGCTGCGATCGGGCCATAGACCATCGTGACCAGCACGATGAGATACGTCAGCAACAAGACCAGCTTCAGCTTCTGCGCCGTGAAGATGTCGAAGAAGTTGCTTGCCTTCGCCACCGACGTGTTGGCCGCCGCATTGACCGGATAACCCGCCGACGTCAGCGCCGCGTTCACGTCCGTCTCGAACGTGGCCTTGGCAGCTTTCAGTGCGTCACCCGTCAGTGTTCCTTCGTATGCCGGAACGACGGTGTTGCCGATGCTGACGCTGGCGGTGGAACCCGTCGGCGCATCCGCGGTGGTGTAGTTCACCGAAGACTTTGCAAGCAGCGCCTTGGCGATGTCACAGCTGCTGGTGAACTTGGCCGTGCCGGTCGGGTTGAACTGGAACGAACAGCTGTCCGGGTCGGCGCTGACAACGACCTGGGTGTTGTCCTGCGCCGCAGCCAATGCCGGGTTTGCGGTATGCGTGATCCCCTTGAAGACGGGGAAGTACGTCAGTGCCGCAAGTGCGCAGCCTGCCAGAATGATCGGTTTGCGACCGATCCTGTCGGACAGCGCCCCGAAGATGACAAAGCCTGCCGTGCCAAGGATCAGCGACCACGCGACCAGAACGTTCGACGTGAAGCTGTCGACCTTGACCACGTTGTTGATGAAGAACAGTGCGTAGAACTGACCGGAATACCAGACCACGGCTTGTCCCGCAGTCAGACCGAACAGCGCGATCAGCGCGATCTTGGCATTGCGCCACTGACCGAACGCCTCGCGCAGCGGGGCCTTGGACAGCGCGCCTTCTTCCTTCATGGCGCGGAACGCCGGGCTCTCTTCCATCTGCAGACGGATATACAGCGACACCGCCAGAAGAACGACAGAGCACAGGAACGGAATCCGCCATCCCCAGGCTTTGAACGGCTCCAGCAGCACCTGCGCCCCGTCAGGACTAAGCAGCGGCTCTCCGTTCGAGAACTGGGGGACAGGGGCATAGTTATTATTGACGTAGGACTGGACGATCAGGATCACGATCAGGGACAAAAGCAGCCCCAGCGTCGCCGTCGTCTGGATCCAGCTGGTGTAGTACCCGCGCCGGTTCTTTGGCGCGTGCTCGGCGACATAGGTCGCAGCACCGCCGTATTCGCCGCCCAGCGCCAGACCCTGCAGCATGCGCAGAACGATCAGGATCACGGGAGAGATGAAGCCCCACGCCTCGTATCCCGGCAGAAGGCCGACGATGAAGGTGGAAAGACCCATGATCAGGATCGTCATCAGGAAGGTGTATTTCCGACCCACCAGATCGCCCAGGCTGCCGAACACCAGCGCGCCGAAGGGGCGGACGATGAAACCCGCAGCGAACGCGAGCAGCGCGAACACGTTGCGCGTCGCTTCGGGGAAGCTGGTGAAGAACTGCGCCCCGATGATCGCGGCAAGCGAGCCGTAAAGATAAAAGTCGTACCATTCGAAGACGGTGCCCAGCGACGACGCCAGGATCACCTTCTTTTCTTCACCGGTCATCGGCCGCGAACGGTCGACTGCGTGGTCATCAACATGTGTCATGTCGATCTCTCTCCCTCCCATTTTCGGTGTTGTGATGGGCCGGTTTCATCCGGCCTCTGGTCGGCTTGGATCGCGCAGCAGGTCAGCCCTTCCTCCGAAGGCTATTGCCCGCTGCGATTTGCGATCAGGTCGTCAACAACGGCTGGGTCCGCGAGGGTTGACGTATCACCCAGACTGCCAAGGTCGTTCTCGGCGATCTTGCGCAGGATGCGGCGCATGATCTTGCCGGAACGAGTCTTTGGAAGACCCGGGGCCCATTGGATGAAATCAGGCTTGGCGATTGGCCCGATCTCGTTGCGCACCCATGCCTCAAGATCCTTTCGCAGTTCCTCGGACGGGGTCGCGTTGTTCATGACGGTGACATAGGCGTAAATGCCCTGCCCCTTCAGATCATGCGGGAAACCGACCACCGCGGCCTCGGCGACCTGCGGATGCGCAACCAGCGCCGATTCGATTTCCGCCGTGCCCATGCGGTGGCCCGACACGTTCAGGACGTCATCGACCCGGCCTGTGATCCAGTAATAGCCATCCTCGTCCCGACGACAGCCGTCCCCGGTGAAGTAATAACCGGGATACTGCTGGAAATAGGTTTCCTCGAACCGCTCATGGTCGCCCCAGACGGTCCGCATCTGGCCGGGCCAACTGTCAGCGATGGCCAGAACGCCTTCCACGCCGTTGCCTTCGATCACCTCGCCGGTGGTGGGGTCCAGAACAACCGGCTGGACACCAAAGAACGGCAGCGTGGCCGAGCCGGGCTTGGCACCGATTGCGCCCGGCAGCGACGTGATCATGTGACCGCCGGTTTCGGTCTGCCACCACGTGTCGACGATGGGACAGCGGCCCTTGCCCACGTGGATGTCATACCATGCCCAGGCCTCTGGGTTGATCGGCTCGCCCACGGTGCCCAGCAGGCGCAGCGACGACAGATCGTATTTGTCGACCCACTCATCCCCTTGGGCCATCAGCGCGCGGATCGCGGTTGGCGCGGTATAGAACTGCGTCACTTGATGCTTGTCGCAGATCGCCCAGAACCGACCCGGATCGGGATAATTCGGCACCCCTTCGAACATCAGCGTCGTGGCCCCGTTCGCCAGCGGGCCATAGATGATATAGGTGTGGCCGGTAACCCAGCCGATATCGGCGGTGCACCAGAAGATGTCGCCCCGGCGGTAATCGAACACCGTCTCGAACGACATCGCGGCATAGGTCAGATAGCCGCCCGTGGTGTGGACCACGCCCTTGGGCTTGCCGGTCGAACCCGAGGTATAAAGGACGAACAGCGGGTCCTCGGCACCCATGGGGCGCGGTGGACAGTCTGGTCCGACCTGCTCCATCATCGCCAGAACATCGACGTCGCGGCCGTCAATCCACGTGGTCTGATCGCCGGTATGCTTGACGACAAGGCAGCGCACCTTGTCAGAGCACCGCAGAAGTGCCGCATCGGTGTTTGATTTCAGCGCGGTCCGCTTGCCCCCGCGCGGCGCGGTATCGGCGGTGACGACCAGCTTGGCCTGACAATCGTTGATGCGGTTGGCCAGCGCGTCAGGTGAAAACCCGCCGAAGACAACCGAATGAACCGCGCCGATCCGGGCGCAGGCTAGGATGGCATATGCCGCCTCCGGAATCATCGGCATATAGATGACCACCCGGTCGCCGCGCATGACCCCTTGGCTCAGCAGGACGTTGGCAAAGCGGTTCACCTTGTCCGACAGCTCGGCATAGGTGATGTGGCGCGCCTCTTGGGACGGATCATCTGGCTCCCACAGAATTGCGGTCTGGTCGGCCCGTTCGGGCAGGTGCCGGTCGACGCAGTTGACGCAGGCGTTCAGGACGCCATCCTCGAACCAGCGGATCGACACCTCTCCCATCGTGAAGTTGGTGCTCTTGACGGTCTTGAACGGTTCGATCCAGTCAAGCCGCAAACCCTCGCGTCCCCAGAATACATCAGGGGCAGTGACCGATTCCTGATAAAGGCGCTCATACGCCTCGGCGTCGATCAATGCGTCTGCCATGCTGTCGGGCACAGCCCGTTTCGCTGGTGCTTCGCTCATGCCACTCCCCCGGACCAACTCGCGTTAAGGGCGCCGACGACCGCCTCCTCGCGGTTGAATCGTCGTGCCGTCCTGAAACTCTATGGCCCGGTTTTGAAAAGCGAAACCTAAAAGACAAAAACCCCCGTCGCAGTTGCGACGGGGGCGAGTTGGAGAGCAGAGAAGACCGACGATAAGGCGGGTGGTGGCTAAAGCGGGTTGTCCATGCGCACCTGAACCGAAACCCGGCCCTTTGCCGGCTGGTCCCAATTCAGTGTGATCGCGTTTCGCTGGGAACCCTGCTCGACCCGAACCCACGGCATGCCCGCCACGCGGGCATTGCTGGCGTTGGTGATGGCGGTCTCGGCCACCAATGCCTCGACCTTGCGGGCATAGCCGCTGAACGGAAGGCCGGTGCCCACCGGCAACGTCCATGTGGCGGCGGCCGTGGACTGCGTATGGACATATGTCAGGGGGTTGGCCACGACGGTATCGACACCGGTGAATGTGTTGCCCGAAAACCGGATGTTGCGCATGCGGCCATAGTCGGCGTCCGCCAGACTGTTATCGACTCGGTCCACCCGGGTGACTTTGCCAGTGCTGCTTTTGAACACGTTGCCTACCACGCTCATCCCGTGGATGAAGTTGCCCGAACCGAACGGCTTGAAGACCAGCCAGCAGAATCCGGGCACCGTCTGCGAGCAAAGGAACGTATTCCCGCTGATCGTCAGCCCACCAAAGCTGTAGCCTCGTGTATAATCGGGAAAGGCAGAGTGTTCGTTGGTCCATTCGATTGACGCGTTGTCGATATAGTTGCCGGTAATGTTGACCTGAACATTTTCAGCCGTCAGCACGATCCCGGCGAAGCGAACCCCGGCACCCGACCCGTCACCTTGGAAAAAGTGGTTCGACGCAATCATGTGACCCGCACCTGCCGCGACGAGGAAATGGCAAAAACGGGACGCTCGGTTGTTACGGATCTTCGTGTCGTTGGCGTTGACGTTGATCGCCACCGTCGTTCGATCCTGCGCCGAAAGGCCACCTTCGCTGGACACAAAGTCACAGCGATCGACAACCAGACCCTGACACCCGCGACCATGCGACGTGATCGCCCGGTCGCGCGGCTGAACAAAGTAACAGTCCCGAAACGCATTCAGCATCCCCGAGGCCGGCAGGATGACACCGCTGGCATTGCCCTCCAGCAGGAACTCGATGTCGTTGAACCCGAACCCGTCCAAATCATCGACCCCTGCAAAGTCGATGCAGTATTTGAAGCGGGTGAAGGTATAGTTGCGTGTGCCGCCCCCCTGATACAGGGGTTGGGACATCGTCACAGTGCGCGCGCCGACGTTGACGCTGGTCACATAGATTTCGCGCCCGCAGCCCGGCCCGGTGATCAGACTTCCCGGAATGATCGAGGCCGCGCGGGTGACGTTCGTCAGCACATACTTGTTGTTCGGGTCATACGTCGCTAGGGACGTCATCGTACTGGGGGTCCAGGCAGACCCGTCAACGGGCGCGATCTGGCCATTCGTGATGACCCGGCGCCGGTTCGATCCGCTGATCGAGGGCACCAGCGCGGCAACATCAACCGGTGTTTTCAGATCGACACGGCGGCCGCGCAGATCCAGCGCCATGTGGTCGGTGAACCCGAACAGCGCCTGAACAGCGCGCTTGAAACCTTCGGTCTCATCCCCGAACGCACTGGCATAGGTCGGAAAGTCGAACTGCCCCTGCAGCATCAGCTTGGACGTGGCCGGCATGGTGACCGTGCCCTTGAATCGCGTGGGCGCGCGCAAGGACAGATCACCCCCCAGATAGTAAGTGCCGTCTGGCACCAGAATCTGCCCACCAGCCGCCGCGCGGTCTGCCGCAAGAAAGGCCGCGCGGTCGTCCGTCTTGCCGTCACCCGTCGCACCATAGTCGCGCACATCGACCCAGTCGATCAGGTCCGGCAGGAACT
This sequence comes from Paracoccus denitrificans, assembly GCA_003240735.1. Taxonomy (GTDB): domain Bacteria; phylum Pseudomonadota; class Alphaproteobacteria; order Rhodobacterales; family Rhodobacteraceae; genus Paracoccus; species Paracoccus denitrificans_A. The sequence goes on from QFNE01000007.1 coordinate 41,697, forward strand.
GTCCGGTGATGTCCTCGATCTCGATGCTTTCGATCCGCACGACACCGCCGTTCGGTCCGGTCAGGTCCAACCCGAAATGTCCCAGCCGCACCGACGTGCCCCACGCCATCGTCACGCCCTGTCGATTGCCGACCGAAACGATGGCCGACACCTCCACCACGTCGCCATAGGATGTCAGCGCCACGGCGGGCGACGTCTCCAGAACGCCTGACGCCTTCGTCGTGCTGTTGACACCGGGCCAACCCGCGATCCGAACCTGCGGCAACGTTCCGGCCACAGCTTTCACCCGGGCCGAGATGCGCAGATATGTCCCCGGCCGAACAGGCGTTTCCCGGACATACCGGATGCGGGTCACGTCCGACTGCTTGACCAACTCCAGACAGGTTCCGAAATCCTGATCGGCCGGGACGATGGCTGCGTTTGGCGCCCCGTGCCACGTGGGATCACCGTTCAGCCCGTTTTCCCGTGACCAGTATTTCAGCCCCGCGCCGAAGCCCGGTGGCATCAGCTTGACCCCGTCGGTGATGGCGATGTTCATTCGACTTCTCCCGCATGTCGGCGGGGCTTTGCCCGCTTGGATATGCGAGAGAAAATCGGTTCAGCCGGTTAACGCGCTGTTAACCATGCGAGCGGTGGCGAAGCCGGTCACGCAACACTCGGCCCGCACATCATGCCTATGCACTAAGCCTGTGCGACCAGCTTACCGTCCAGCGCCCGTGCGATCAGATCGCGGGTCTCGTCCACGCCGTAAAGCGCGATGAACCCACCAAAACGCGGCCCCTGATCGGCGCCCAGCAGCACCTGATACAGCGTCTGGAACCAGTCTTTCATCGGCTCGAACGCGTGGTCGCGACCGATGGCAAAGACCATTTCCTGCAGCTTTTCCGGGTCGGCTGGGCCATCCCAGTCTGCAAGCCGTTGCGCCAGATCCTGCAACGCCGCCCGCTCGGTATCGGTTGGCAGGCGGAACTGCCGCGTCGGTGCCACGAAGTCATTGAAGTACTTGATCGCAAAAGCCGCTGCCGCGTCCAGATCGGGATGCGTTTCTGGCGACGCATCGGCCGCATAACGACGGATAAAGCCCCACAGCCCGTCCTTGTCCTTGGCCCCCGCCACGGACGCGAGGTTCAGCAGCATCTGGAACGGCACGACCAGGTTGCTCTCGGGCACCTCTCCGCCGTGGATGTGCCAGACCGGGTTGGCCAGTTGCTGTTCGGGCGCCTGGCCGGGATAGGCGCGCAGCTGCTGGTGATACTCGTCCACCGCCTTCGGGATCACATCGAAATGCATCCGCTTGGCGGTTTTCGGTTTCTGATACATAAAATAGGACAGGCTTTCGGTCGCCGCATAGGTCAGCCACTCATCGATCGACAGCCCGTTGCCCTTCGATTTGCTGATCTTCTGGCCGTGCTGATCAAGGAACAGCTCATAGCTGAAATGCTCGGGCTTGCGGCCGCCCAGCACCTCGCAGATGCCATCGTAGATCGGCGTATTGGTGCTGTGATCCTTGCCGTACATCTCGAAATCGACGTCCAGCTGTGCCCAGCGGGCGCCGAAATCGGGCTTCCACTGCAGCTTTACGTTACCGCCGGTGACCGGCAGCGTCCATTCGCGCCCGGTGTCGTCGTCAAACGTGATCTCGCCGTTCTTGGCGTCCACGTTCTTGATCGGCACATACAGCACACGACCCGTTTCCGGGTGGATCGGCAGGAAGCAGCTATATGTCTGCTGACGCTCTTCGCGCAGGCTGGCAAGCATGATCTTCATGATCGCGTCATAGCGTTCCGCGGCCAGCAACAGCGTCGGATCGAACTGGCCTGAACGATAGAATTCAGTCGCGCTGATGAACTCGTACGCGAACCCGAACGTGTCCAGGAAACGCCGCAGCATGGCGTTGTTGTGGTCACCAAAGCTGGGGTATTCGCCGAACGGGTCCGGGACAGTCGTCAGCGGCTCCTGCAGGTGCTGTCGCAGCATGTCCTGCTGGGGTACGTTTTCCGGAACCTTGCGCATCCCGTCCAGATCGTCGGAGAAACAGAACAGCCGCGTCGGGATGTCCGAGATCATTTCGAACGCGCGACGGATCATCGTCGTGCGGGCAACTTCGCCGAATGTGCCAATATGGGGCAGCCCCGACGGACCATAGCCTGTCTCGAACAGGACATAGCCCTTTTCGGGGTCCTTCTTGTCGTAACGTTTCAGCACCCGGCGCGCTTCTTCAAAGGGCCAGGCCTTGGAATTCATCGCCGCATCGCGCAGGGTGGTCATCGTGTCTCTCCGTTCTGACGGCCCTGCCGTAGCGGTCGGGCGCGGCGTCGTCAACAAGTCCAAAGGGTCCCGCGCGTGAGCTTTGATCTGCCTTCCTTTTCACCGTGCGACGCGCTGATCGCTGTCATGGTGGCAGTTTCAGCGTCCGACGAAACGGTTCCCACCGCCGAACTCATCGCGATTGAGCGGATCGTGGACCACACGCCAATCTTTGCAGACTACGACATCAGCCGGCTGCGCGCCGTTTCGCAGACCGTGATGACCTTGTTTGAGGATGAGGACGGTCTGGACACCCTGTTCGGCCTTGTCCGTGACGCGCTGCCGGAAAAGCTGTTCGACACAGCCTACGCGCTGGCCTGCGACGTGGCCGCCGCCGACGGGCGGCTGCGCGACGCCGAATGGCAGATGCTGGGCGAAATTCGCGCGGAATTCGGGATCGAACGCCTGCATGCCGCCGCAATCGAGCTGTCCGCGCGCGCGCGTCACGTCACGCTTTGACGGCTTAGCCGCGGGTGTCGTTGGTGAAATCCGCGGCGACGGTCACGCCGTCCAACCTGACCCACCGTTCGATCAGATCACGTTGCATCAGTTTCGACCTACCCGTCCACGCCAGTACACCGGGCGGCAGGTCCTGACCTTGCGTAGCGGTCCGGCGTGTATTGTCGGCACTGAAAATGGTGAAGGCCACCGTGCCGGTCTCTGCGTCGGCGAAACCCGACAGATTCGACACGAAGTTCAGCGTCCCGGTCTTGGCATGCACATGCTGTCCGATTTCGCCCTTGCCCAAGACCTGTGCCAATGGATCGACCTTCAGGATGTCGCGCAGTCCGAACTGCTGGCCGGTTCCGGTCAACAGTGTCGTCAGCATCCGTGCGCTGATCCGGCTGTCGCCGGACAGACCCGAATGATCGGCAAAAACCGCGCCCTCTGTCACGCCGTGACCCTGTGCCCAACGCAGCATGTCCTGCGCCGACTGCGTCAGGCTGGCCGCCCCGCTTGCCACCACGCCCACAGCCTCTGCCGTCAGGTTGTTTGAATACGCAAGCAGACCCCGTAAGATTGTCCGCAGATCCGGGCTATCTTTCCGGGCAATCTCCGCACCCGCAGGGGCACCGTCGGCTACTGACGGGGTCGGCAGAACCAGCCCTTCTGCACGGCACAGCGTCTGGAACACGTCACCCGCATACAGCTCGGGCCGGCGCACGGGCAACCAGCGGCTGCCGGACTTGCCCAGGGACTGGCCCGCCATCGACCAAACCTCGGATCTGCCGCTGCCATCATAGGTGGCGATCGGCGCCGCCCGGTCGGCGACGCTGGCCGAAATCCCGAATGCGCGCGGCGCATTTTTGTCTGCCCGTGCCGTCAGGTTCAGCTGATACCCTGCATCCCCGCGCCGCCAGTTCAGATGCACGCGGTTGAAGTTCAGGATCATCCCCGACATCGACGGGTTATAGGGCAGATGGACCGCCTGCCCCGGCGACAGCTCTGCCATGCGCGGCAGCGCGCCGCCCCACACCTCGAACTCGGTGATCTGTGCGCCCCTCGCCTTAACCGCAGCAGCGGTCGATTTCGCCAGTTCCGCCAGCCCGTCAGTATTCAGCAGCGGGTCGCCCCCGCCCGCAAGGATCAATCGACCGCCGTCCAGATAGACCCGCGTAGCAAAGCGATGATCCGCACCCAGACGGTCCAGCGCGTAAAGCGCGGTCACGATCTTCAGCGTGCTGGCAGGTGGCAAAAGCACGTCGGCGTCGCGCTGATCGATGATGCGGCCACTGGCCAGATCGACCGCCAGAAAACTGACCTCCGCGTCGGCCAACTTTGCCTGTGTGATCAGGCTGGCAACGCTTGGCGGCGGACGACGGACTGGCCCTTGCGCATGGACCAGTTGCGGCAGCGCAACGGCTGCGCCCATCAGCCCCAGAAAGCCCCTGCGTCCGATCATCGTCATGCGGTCCGTCCTTCATCGTCATTCTTGCGTCCGATGCCCCGCGCCTCGACAATCCATGCGCCGATGGCAAGCGCCGCGATCAGCGCCATCCAGCCCCAGTCGGGCAACACAGGCCGTCGGGTCAGGCCATTCACCGCCTCGGCCCCGCGCGGGGTGATGCCGATCCAGTCACCGCCGATGCCCTGACCGATGGCGGGACGCCCCTCTCGTACCGTGCGCAGGCCGGGGATGCCGTCAGAAATCCGGGTCACCGACCCTTGCGTTGCTGCAGCCAGGGGCCCGAGCGCCGCGTCAGATGCAACTGTCTGTTCGAATTCACGCGGTGCGGCCGGACCCAGCGCCACAAGGCGCGACACGTCGCCGTCCTGCATCCGGTAAAGGCCCGGCGCGGGGGCTTGCCAATCGGCGGTGAAGCGGCCCGGCTCGGCCTCAGTCAATGAGACGTCTGCAGTGTAGTCGTTGGGGCCTGTCACCTTCACCGGCCCTGCCTGCGGCTGCATCGTGCGCCGCGTCAGTGCGACGTGCAGATCGGGACGGACCTGCGCCAACAGCGTCTCTTCTTCCAGTTCGGGTTCCTGCATTGACCAATGTGCGATCCGGCGCAGCAGCTCCAGTTGCGGGCCGCCGCCCTCGAAGCCGCGCCCCCACAGCCAGACCTGATCTGATGTCAGCATGGCCACGCGGCCTTTGCCGACGCGTTCCAACATCAGCAGCGGCTTGTCATCGACCCCGGTCATCACGACCTCGGCCCGGGGGCCGGGCGTCACCTCACCCATGCGCAGCCACCGCCCCCAATGCGCCGGATCGGCCGCGTTCGCCGCATCAGGCGCTGGCGCACCGGGCAGACCCGAGGTCACGGGATGCCTGCGCCCTTCGTCCGTCAGTTGCGGCAGGAACGGTCCCTGCAACAACCGACCAGTCGGGCGGGCCGGCAGGATCGGACCCAGCGGGGACAGGTTCAGGCTTTCGACGCCTGCCATTTCCGGCCCTGACGACACCAGCAGCGCGCCCCCATCCTCGACGTAATAGCGGATGTTGTCAAAATACTCGGGCGGCAGGATCCCCCGCACGCTGTAGCGGTCAAAGATGATCAGGTCGAAGTCGTGCAGCCGCTGCTCGAACAGTTCCTGCGTCGGAAAGGCGATCAGCGCCAGTTCGTTGACCGGCACGCCGTCCATCTTTTCGGGCGGACGCAGAATGGTGAAATGGATCAGATCGACATTCGCGTCTGATTTCAGAAGGTTGCGCCAAGTTCTTTCACCGGCATGCGGCTCTCCGCTGACCAGCAGAACGCGCAAGCGGTCGCGCACGCCCTCGATCTGGATCGCCGCGCTGTCATTGCGATCAGTCAGCTGCCCTTGTGGAGACGCAAAGCCGATCGAGACGACGTTCTGGCCCGCATGTTCCAACGTCACCGGCAGGTCCAGCGACACACCGGGCGGCAGGTTCAGCATCTCTGGCGCGCCACCGTCGACCGCAATGCTGACGACCGCAGGTTGGCTTGCGATTTCAGCGGGGACAGCGCCTTGATCCTCGACCCGGACGCGCAGGTTGACGGGCTGGCCGATCAGGCCGAATGCCGGGGCTTCCTCGACCACCAGACGGCGGTCCCAATCGGCAGGCTCACCGGTCAGAAGGACATGGACCGGTGCAGGCACCGTTTTGGGGATCGCGGCGGTGTCGTGCACCTGACCATCCGTCACCGCGATGACGCCAGCCAGCCGACCTTCGGGTTCGGCGGCAATGGCGCGTGTCATCGCCTGCCCCAGCAGCGTTCCATCCGCATCATCGGAAACCGTCACGCGGCGGGTTTCGACGTTGGGTTGGTCGTCCAGTTCGCGGGCGATCTTCGCCACCGCAGCATCGGTCTGCGCGGACCGGCCCGGCAGCGTCTGGCTGGACGAGCGGTCATCCATCAGAATGACGATATCCGACAGCGGTTGGCGGACGCCGCGTTCCAGCACGGGCCCCGCCACCGCAAGGGCCAGCGCCGCCAACGCCAATCCGCGCAGCAGCCACCCCCGCAGTCCGAACCACAGCGCCCACAGCATCACCGCCAGCGCGACCACCGCAAGCGCGGTCACCGACCACCACGGCAGCGCGGGATCAAAGCGCAGGCCGGTCATGGCAGCAGCTCCTCAAGACTGTGCATCGGCGGGGCGGGCGGTGCGCCAGTCGGTGCGGCGAACGGGTCGCCGGCTTCCTGCCCCAGACGATCCAGCAACGCAGGCACGTGAACCTGATCGGATTTATAGTTTCCGGTCAGCACGTACATGATCAGGTTCACCCCGAACCGCAGCGCCATCTCGCGTTGTTCTTCGCCCTGCCAACCGCTGCCGATCATGGTGACCGGCAGGCCGTTGTCATCGGTGGCCCAGGCCGCCGCCCAGTCGTTTGACCCGATCAGCACCGGCGACACGCCGTCGTTCTGGGTGCGGAATGCGGCGCCTTCGGTGCTTTCGGTCGATGCCTCGGCCCAAAGCGTCGTGTCCGTCCAACGCCCCGGGAAGTCCGACAAAAGATAGTAGGCACGCGTCAGCACGTGATCCGGCGGCACCGGCGCCAGCGGTGGAACGTCCAACGGTGCAGCCAGCTGCTGCAGTACCTCACCCTCAGGGCCGTCCCCGGCCTCGCCGTTGCGGGTGTCGAACAGAATCATGCCGCCCGACCGCAGAAAGTGGTTCAAACGCACGTATGCCTGCGGCGATGGCATCGACTGGGTGTCCGTGATCGGCCAGTAGAGAAACGTCAGGACAGAAATGTCGTCCTGATCCAGATCGATGCCCACCGGCTCACCGGGCTCGACCGTGGTGCGCTGTGCCAAGGTTTCGGACAGGCCGCGCAGACCCAGGCGCGACAGGTCATCGACCTTGTCGTCGCCGGTGATGACATAAGTCAGCGCGCCACTGTCCGCCGCGGCGATCAGCTTGGGGTCAAGCTCCTGCGCATGCGCCAGCGACACCCACAGCGCGGACAGCGCGATGATCAAACGGGCGATCATGCGACGCGCCGCCGGGTCAGGCTGCGCCGCTGACCAGCAAGAAACGCAGATGCGATCACGTCCAGCATGAACGCAGCAGCAGCCGCAATCAGAAGCCACACGCCCAATCGCCGACCGGGCGTCGTGCCCGCCTGTTCAACCACGGCCCCCGGCCACGCGGCGATGGCCATCGGCCCGCCTGCGTTCAACGCCGTCTGCCGCGCGCCAGCCACATAAATGCCCGCCGGCGCAACCGGTCCCGGTCCGGCGGCAAAGTCCTGTGCGGAGACCGGCGGCAGGTCGCCAACAGGTACATCACGACCAAAGCCGTCAAGCAACGTTTCAGCCGTCCAGAATGGCGCCTCGGCGCTGGTTGTCGCATCGGTGGTCGCGCTTGCGCGCGCCGACTGCACGATCCGCGCCATCATCTGCACAAACAGGCCCGACAGCGGCAGGTTCGACCATTCGGCGTCCGCGCTGGTGTGGAACATGACGATCTGCCCCTGACCCAACGATTCGCGCGTCACCAAAGGCGTCCCGTCCGCAAGCTGCGCAACCGTCTTGCCCGCCAGCGCAGGGTCAGGCTCGGGCAGCATCTGCGCCCGGATCATGACGTCGGCCGGAACGTTCAGACCTGCGAAGACACCGTCTGCGGGGAACGGCGCTATTCCCCGCGGAGTGCCCCATGACAAGGCGCCGCCTGCATCACGCCCGCCGGGTCGCAATCTGACAGGCAACAGCGGATCGTCGTTCAGGGCCTCCGACGCCGCCAGACGCGCGCCGGCAAAGCGGATCAGCGTGCCCCCCCGTTCGACCCATTCGCTGAGCGCGGTCGGATCAGCGGGCGCAGGCTGGTCAGCGATGATGATGACATCGGGCGCGGCTGGGATAACCTCGGACAAGCCACCCTCGATCAGATCGCTGGACGGCGCCAAGGCCCGGCGCAGGTAATGGAGCGGCGACAGCAGCGCCTGACCCTCGGTGTCCCGAACCTCGCCGATCAGCGCGACCTTGCGCCGGCGCAGGGTGTCGTCGGCCAGAACGACCGCCCCGGCGGTGTCCTGATTAGCCAAGGCAAAGGCAGTGACACGGTTGCGCAGTTCTGATGGCAGGTCGATGGGCACCTTTGCGGTCCACACGCCGTCCACGACCTCGGGTTCCGGGGGTCGAAGTGTTGCCAACACGCGGCCCGTTCCCTGCGGATCGGGGCCGACCGCGTTCACCGTGGGCATCGCGCCGCCGGTGGTCGCTCGGGCAATCAGGGACGGATGATCGCCGGGTTCGACCTGCAAAGACCGAACGGACGCACTGGGTGGAACGACTGTGACACGGCCACGCGCTACAAGCGCCGACAACCAAGCGTCGCGTTCATTGTGATCCAGACCGTCGCTGATCCAAAGTGTATCGAACCGATCTGGGGCCGCCCCCAGTGCCACATCAGGCGCGGATGGGTATCCTGTCGCCCAGGCCTTCGGCTGCGTCGCGCGGATCGTTGCCGCGAGTTCGGCGCCGTCGCCGAACACCAGCGGGCCCTTGCCCCCTTCCCGGTCAGCGATCAGCAGCGCGACGGGGCGACCGGCGCTGCTTGCGCCGTCCAGTGCAGAGACGGCGCGCGCCTGCCGCTCGGCCCAATTTGGCGCGGCCGCCCATCCGGCGTCCACGATGACCAGCAACGGCCCGTTTCCACCGGCCGAAGGCTCGGGCCGCCAGATGGGACCGGCGGCGGCAAGGATCAGCGCGGCAATCGCCAGCGTGCGCAGCAAAAGCAGCCACCACGGCGTGCGCTGTGCCAATGGTGTCGCATCCTTCAGCCCCATCAGCAGGGCAACCGCCGGAAAAACCCTGACCTTGGGTGCAGGCGGGATCGCGCGCAGCAGGAACCACAGCGCTGGCAGCGCGATCAGCGCGGCCAAGACCAAGGGCGCTGTAAAACCAAGGGGGCCCAGCATGAACATCGGCTCAGCCCGCCAACGTCGCTGACAACCAGCCAAGCGCCTGCGCAGGCGGGCTGCCGGCGTCGTGCGTCCCGAACTGCCAACCCGCCGCCTCGCATGTCCGTCCCAGCATCGCGCGCCGTTCCGACAGCCGCGTGAGATAGGCGTCACGCATCGCGGCGGCGTTACGGGTCTGGAACCGCGTCGCGCCGCTGGCGGACCGCAGTTGTAGCGCCCCTGTCAGCGGAAAGGTGATCTCATCAGGATCAAGTATCTGCACGAGGACCCCGCCGACTCCCGCCGCGGCGGCGCGGGTCAGAAACGGCGCAGGATTGGATTCAGGCGCGAGAAAATCGCCGAACAGCACGACACGCTGGCCACCGCGCAGCAGTGTGGGGTCAGGCGCGTCGGCATCGCCTGCCGATTCCTTCGCCATCGCCAGTGTCCGCGCAATCTGGTCTGCCTGCGTTCGGCCCGCCCGTGGCGGGTCGCCCAGCATCGCCACACGCTCGCCCCCACGCAGCAGGACCAGTGCCAAAGACAGGGCAAGCAGCTGGGCACGGGCATATTTGGTTTCGCGGGACGGATCACCCGACCACAGCATCCCCTGCCCGCACGACACCCAAAGCGTGGCGTTCTGGGCCGTCTGCGCCTCAAGATCGCGCACGAAAGCCTCGTCTGAACGGGCCGAGCGCCGCCAGTCGATCTGCCGCGCAGTTTCGCCAGCCGCAGCCGGGCGATACTGCCAGAAATCTTCGCCCGAGCCTGCCCTGCGCAAACCATGCGTACCGGGCGCGACAGATGCCGCCAACCGTTCCGCCGCCATGATCAGCGCAGGCAGCGCGGCAGTCGCCGCCTCGGCCTTGGCCCGAAGGCTTGCCGCGTCATCTGGGCGGGGGGTTTGGTTCACGCAGCCGACCGCGTTTCGGCGCCGCTCATCAGCCGGTCGATGACCGATGCGACCGTTTCACCCCGCGCACGCGCCGCAAAGCTCAGCGCCATGCGGTGACGCAGGACGGGTGCGGCCATCGCCCGCACATCCTCGATCGTCGGGGCGAAGCGGCCGTTCAGCGCGGCTCGTGCCCGCGCGACCAGCGTCAGCGCCTGCGCTGCGCGCGGCCCCGGCCCCCAGACGAGCGTCTCGTTGATCCAGCTGGGCGCCTCTGGCGCGCCCGGACGGGCTGCGCGGACCAGATCGAGGATCGCGGTCATCACGTTCTCACCAACCGGCATGCGGCGGATCAGACCCTGCGCGGCAATCAGCCCGTCTGCATCGAAGACGCGATGCGGCGCACCGACGGTCACACCCGTCGTCGCCATCAGGATGGCGCGTTCCGTATCCCGGTCGGGGTAACCCACGTCGACCTGAAGCAGAAAGCGGTCCAGCTGCGCCTCGGGAAGCGGGTACGTGCCTTCCTGCTCGATCGGGTTCTGGGTTGCCAGAACATGGAACGGGCGACCAAGCGGGCGATGTTCGCCGCCGATGGTCACCTCGCCCTCCTGCATCGCCTGCAGCAGCGCGGACTGGGTCCGCGGGCTGGCGCGGTTGATCTCATCCGCCATCAGCAGTTGGGTGAAGACCGGCCCTTCGATAAAGCGGAACGCGCGGCTGCCGTCGGGGCGCACGTCCAGAACCTCGGACCCCAGAATATCGGCGGGCATCAGGTCGGGCGTGAACTGGATGCGCTGGCTGTCCAGCCCAAGAACGGTCGCCAGCGTGTCCACCAGCATCGTCTTGCCCAGCCCGGGCTGACCCACCAGCAACGCGTGACCACCCGCCAGGATTGCCGCCAGAACCTGTTCGACGACGTCGTGCTGGCCGACAAAGCGTTGCTCGACACTGTGGCGGGCCTGGCCCAGCCGTTCGGTCAGGTCTCCGACATCGCTTACCAAGGATTCGTCTGCGGTCATGACAATGCCCCCGTTCTGGTCTAGGCCGTACCATAAGGACCGACGCAAAAAGGCTCCACCGCCAATGTCAGATAACTCTGAAAATACCGTGAGCAGTATCGCCGACATCGCGCGCCGCGAGGGTCGCAAGGGTCTGCCCCCCGTCCACCTGTGGAACCCGCCATATTGCGGAGAGATGGACCTGCTGATCAGGGCAGACGGCACGTGGGTGCACGAAGGGCGGCCGATCACACGCGCGCCGCTGGTGCGGCTGTTCTCGACCGTGCTGAAGCGAGAGGGTGATCAGTTCTTTCTGGTTACCCCAGTCGAAAAGCTGGGAATCCGGGTCGAGGATGCGCCGTTTCTGGCAATCGACGCCGATATCGGGGACGATATCGTCTTTACCACCAATGTCGGCGACCAGATCACCGCAGGCCCGGACCACGCCATTCGGTTCGAGGATCGGGGCGGCGAACCCCGCCCCTATGTCCACGTGCGCGCCGGTCTTGATGCGCTGATCGACCGCAAGACGTTCTATCGGCTGGTCGACGCAGCGACCGCTGACGCCGATGGGCGGCTGGTCCTGACGTCAGACGGGGCGACGTTCCCCTTGGATGGCTGACACCTTGCGATACTCGGCCGATTTGACCTCTCTTTTCACTGAACTGCCGATCCTTGATCGCCTGCGTGCCGCGCGCAAAGCCGGCTTTACAGGGGTGGAAATCCGGTTCCCGTACGATCTTTGGGTGCGGGACTTGATGCGGAAGATATCGTCCACACGGATGGATCTGGTGTTGATGAACTGCCCCGCCCCGGATTGGTCAGGCGCACCCCGCGGGTTTGCCGCGATCCCGGGACAGGAGCGGCGGTTTCAACGTGATTTCGAACGTGCGCTTCGTCTGGCCGAAAGCCTTCGCAGCAAGCACCTCAACATCATGCCGGGTGACTGCGCCGATCCGGAGGCTCGCGAAACCTTGGTGGACAATCTGAAATGGGCGGCCAAGCGGGCACCACATGAAAGCTTGGTGATCGAACCGCTTGATCCGCTCCGCCACCCGGCCGCTTTTCTGACGAGTGTTGAGCAGGCTGCAGGTGTTATCGCCGAAGTTCGCGCGCCGAACCTAGGCCTGCTGCTGGATTTGTCTCAGATATGCCGGGTGCATGGTGATCCATCACAGATCGTGCGCCGCCATGCCCACCTTATCCGGCACATCCATATCAGCAGTGTGTCCGAGGGAACCGAGCCGGATCCCAGTGATCCGAATCTGCGGGCCCTGATGGCTGCATTGACTGAAACCGGCTACACAGGCTGGATCGGCGCCAGTTATGAGCCGCGGCGCATGACCGAAACGGGCATCAGCTGGCTGTCGCAGATCACCCCGCGCCCGTCAAAGCCGCCCGCCTCGCATGTGGGCGTCCTGCGCAGGGTCAGGCGCGTTTTAGTGCGATCACCGCGTTGAGCCCGCCGAACGCGAATGCATTCGACAGCACCGTGTCGACCTTGGCATCCCGCGCGACATTGGGAACGACGTCCAGCGCGCATTCAGGGTCAGGCTCTTCATAGCCGATCGTCGGCGCGATGATCCCGTCGCGGAGCGCCATGATGCAGGCCAGAAGCTCGACCGCGCCGGTGCCGCCGATCAGATGGCCGTGCATGGACTTCGTGGACGAAATCATCAGCCGGTCCGCGTGATGCCCGAATGCGTGGGCCACAGCGGCGCATTCCGTCTTGTCGTTGGCGGCCGTCCCGGTCCCATGGGCGTTAATGTAACCGACGTCTTCGGGGTTGAGGCCAGCATCCTGCATGGCACCCGCGATGGCGCGTTCAGCACCCTGCGCTGACGGCATCACGATATCGGCAGCGTCGGCCGTCATGGCAAACCCGGTCACCTCGGCCAGAATGTTGGCGCCGCGGTCCTTGGCGTGTTGCCAGTCTTCAAAGACGAAGACACCCGCGCCTTCGCCCTGCACCATGCCGTTTCGGTTGGCCGAAAACGGGCGGCATGCGTCCTTGGACATGACGCGCAGCCCTTCCCAGGCCTTAACCCCGCCAAAACACAGCATCGCCTCGGACCCGCCGCACAGCATCACTCGCGCGGCACCCGAACGGACCATCTGGAACGCCAACCCCATCGCGTGGTTTGAACTGGCGCAGGCCGTGGCCACTGTGAAGGCCGGGCCGCGCAGGCCGAACTCCATGCTGACATGAGACGCGGCTGCGTTGTTCATCAGCTTCGGGACCACGAACGGGTGGACGCGGTTCTTACCCTCTTCGTAGACGGCGCGATAGTTTTCGTCCCAAGTGTTAAGACCGCCGCCGGCCGTGCCCAGAATGACACCGGATTCAAATCCAAGATGTCCAGAAAAGTCCAATCCGGCTTCGGCAATCGCCTCTTTGGCGGCGAGCATCGTGAACTGCGTGAACTTGTCGTAAAGGGCGATCTGCTGGCGATTGAAGTACGCCTCCGGGTCCCAGTCATGAACCTGCGCGCCGATGCGGATGGCCAGACGGTCGACGTCGCGGAAGTCCAACTCTCCGATCCCGCACCGGCCTTCACGAAACGCGGCCAACGTATCGGGCACGTTCAGTCCCAGCGCGTTGATTGTGCCGGCACCGGTGATCGCGACGCGACGCAGGCCGCCCCGCCCTTCGGCAGCGGGACGGGAGACGACCGGTGCGGGCTTGTCTTTCCCCTTTCGGGGAGCGGTGGTTTTCGCCGCGCTCATCCCTTTTCCGCGACCAGCTTTTCGACGGCAGCGATGATCGAACCCATGGTCGAGATGTCGAAATCCGACTGATCCGGGGCATTGGCGTTGAAGGGCACCGAGACGTCAAACGCCTCTTCAATGGCGAAGATGGATTCGACCAAACCAAGGCTGTCGATTCCGACATCCGCAGGGGTCATTTCCGGTTTAATGTCGCTGGGATCAAGCATGGCTTGTTCAGCGATGATGGCGACGATCCGGTCGCGGACATTCTGGGTCATGGGAACCTCCGATCAGGTCTTGTCCATCAGTTTTGTAACGGTTTTCTGAAGTTCTGCCACCTGCGCGAACAATCGCGGCAGACGGCGGTTCGCTTTCTGGATTTCGACCTGCGTGTCCATCTTGGTCGCGGGTGACCCCAAGATGACGCGGCCGGCCGGCACGTTGGTAAAAATCTTCGACGCCCCGCCGGCAATCACGTCATTACCGACAAATATATTGTCTGACACGCCGCACTGTCCGCCCAACACGACCCGGTCGCCGATCCGCGCTGATCCGGCGACACCAACCTGACCGCATAGCAGTGTATCCCGGCCAACCTGGACGTTATGTCCTAGGTGCACGAAGTTATCGAGCTTTGTGCCTGAACCGACTGAAGTTGCACGAATAGTTCCGCGGTCAACTGCAGCGTTCGCGCCAATTTCGACATCGTCCCCCAGCACGACCGTGCCGATCGAATGGATGCGGACCCAATGCTGATCGACTGCCTCACCTCGGTCGCCAAGGGTCTTGCGCGCCTGCTCGACACCCGACACTTCAGGCGTGACGAAAGAAAATCCATCGCTGCCGATCACCGCGTTCGTGTGCACGATCAGTCGGTCACCGGCAAAGATACCGTGCGCTAACCGTGCGCCCGCATGGATCAGCGCGTCACCACCGATCCGGGCACCCGGACCGATTGTGACATGCGGCGCAATCCTCGCCCTGGCGCCGATTTCGCAATCCGCGCCGATGACCACATACGGGCCAATGGCCGCACCCTGACCGATCTTGGCGGATGGATGAATGATCGCGGTGGAATGAATGCCCGGAGCAATATCCAAGGTGGCGTCGAATGCACGGGTCACGCCCGACATCGCCAGCCGCGGACGCTGGACGATGATCGCCGCCACCAACCCCATCGCAGAGGGGTCCATCCCCTCGGCGATGATCGCCGCTGCACCGGGCTGGACCGACGCGGCATAGGTCGGGGACATGGCCAGCGCCAGACGGCCCTGCCCGTCAACTACCGGAGTCACATCGGCAGGTTCGCCGGCGCCCGTCACCACGACCGATTGGTCACCCCAAAGTTGCGCGTTCAGCGACGATGCGAGGTCTGCGATCGTGATGCTCATCCGGGCCACCCTTTCAGGGAGCACGCTTTACTCGCCCGCGGCGGGGGACGCCAGTCCAGCTTTTGCCATGGCAGCCCACAGCCTGGTGTCACGCCCGTAGATATCGGCATAGCTGCGCATCTTGCCGTCGGCATCGGGCAGAAGCGTGAAGTAGACCAGATGCACTGGAATCTCCGGCTCCAGATGCAACCATGTTTCCTTGCCGCTTTTCAGTGCGCGCGAGAACATGGCATCGGGGTCACTCGTCTGCGGGCGCAGAAGTTCGTGGGCAAGATCGATGGGCCGACCGATGCGGATGCACCCGTGCGAATACGCGCGGCGGGATTCGTTGAACAAACCCTTGGACGGCGTATCGTGCAGATAGATGTTCCACGGGTTCGGGAAGATGAACTTGACCACACCCAAAGCGTTGTCATCGCTTGGCTTTTGCTGCATCCGATAAGGGAAGTTTGCCGCCGTGTACTTGCTGAAATCGATTTGGCTGCGGGGAATGACGCGCCCCCGCCCATCGACCACGTCCAGAAACGACACGGCGTTCGGGTTTGCCTTCAGCCGCGGCAGATACTCCTTGATCGTGATCGACCGGGGGACGTTCCAGCGCGGATTGACGACCAGATACTCCATCTGGTCTGAAAACTCGGGCGTCGCGAAATCGTCGGTCGCTTTGCCGACGACGACTTTGGTCGAAAAGACTTCTGCCCCGCCATCCATAATCTGAGCCGTGTAACTGGGCAGGTTGACCCACACCATCCGGGTATTCAGATCATGCCCGGCCAGCCAGCGCATTCGTTCGAGCGACATCATGATCGCACGGGCCTGCGCGGTATTCGCACCACCGTTGAGGTGCTGGATCGTCCGCCCTCCGGCAATGCCGTCCACGTCCAGCCCTGCACGGGCCTGATATTCAGCAACCGCGGACATCAGACTGTCGTCATAGGCCGATCCGGAACCGGCCTGAAACCCGGCATTGACCAGCCGCTCTCGCAGCGCCGACACCGACGGTCCCCGATCACCCGGGCGAAAGCGAACAGCGGGCACCTTCGGCCCCGCCGACGGCGCCGCCCCGCCGCCAGACTGCGCCAGCGCGGCCATCAGCTGGGCGTAGCGCGGATCCTTTGGAGCAAGGGCTGCAAGGACACCCGCGGGATCGGCGCTGGCGGCAAAGTCGGCCAGAACGTCAGACAGCGGGCGGCGATGGACCTCTCGCTTGATCATCGGGTCGACTTTCGACGGCGTGATCAACCCTCCGCCAAGGTCATGTGCCCATGCCGACAAGGATTGTGCGAACAACAATTCATCCTGATCACCAGTCGGTTGCGCATCTGCGGCGGACAGTCGATCGGCATGATAGCGCGCCGGGGGCAGACCGTGACGGGGCGCCTGATCAACCGCGTCGATCAGCGCGCGCCGATAACGCGAACCGTCAGATGGATCAGTGAAGATCGGACGCAGGTCCCGGCTGCCGTAAAACGCGGCCAACCCCGCATCTGGCGCGACTTCATAGGCAAGTTGCATCTGCGCGGGCGTAAAATCCAGCTTTGGCGCAGGCGCTGCACCCGCCGTGCCGGCAAAGCCCCCCACCGCCAGCGCACTGACCGTGATCAGCATCTTCACGCGCGCGTGAGATGACCTGTAAATTGCTCTCGCCCGTGCCCGCATTCATCCGGCCCCTTTTTCTTTGCCCCCGCTTTGGGGGGCTTGAGGCGGTTATGACACGGCCCAAAGCACGCTGCATCAACTGATCGTCCGCTGCGACAATTTTGCCGCTAGCCGTGCCAAATCGGATACTTAACAAAGGGTCGCGGCGGAATAAATTTGCTGATGGGCAAGATTTCGCCGATAAGGGCGGAATGTCGCCACGGCCCGAATTATCCGGTTCCGCGACTCACGCTGCGGTGACATATTGTCAACCATTCCGGGATTACACCGGGCTGCTGCCAAAGGCGGCAAAGAAATGAACGCAGGACAGGCGGATCGAACATGACCCTTGAACTCTCGCGGCGCGGCATCCTTGGCGTCTTTGCAGCAACGACCGTCGTCGCCGCCCCGGTGATGGCGAATGCCTTCGGGATCGTGCGGGGTGCGGGTGACTATCGCCGCATCCGTATGTACTCGCCCCGGACGGGGGAAAGCATCGATACGGTGTACTGGGTGGACGGCAAATATGTCCGCGACGCCCTGAACGAGGTGAACATCCTGATGCGCGATTGGCGCACGGGCCAAGTCATCGGTGTCGACCCCCGCACGGTCGACGTTGCAGCCGCCTCTCACCGGCTGATGCAGACCAACGAACCTTACATGATGCTGTCGGGCTATCGTTCGCCCAAGACGAACGCGATGCTGCGGTCGAAAAGCGTCGGCGTTGCGCGCAACTCGCTGCACATGGTGGGCAAGGCTGCGGACCTGCGCCTCAAGTCGCGCTCGGTCAACCAGATGTATCAGGCTGCCAGTGCCTGCAAAGCCGGTGGCGTTGGTAAATACTCGCGCTCGAACTTCGTCCACATGGATTGTGGGCCGCTGCGCACCTGGGGCTCCTGATCGTTCAGGCCAGTCACCAGCGTGACCTCGAATGACCCGCCAACTTGGCGGGTCTTCGCATTTTTGGCGCAGGCGCACCGTCGGGCTTGCAACCATTCGAACCGCTCGGCGGTTCAGACCCGACAGTGCCGCACTGTGACGCGGACCGATCCTGTTTCCGCTGACCGGCGCCAGATTTGACGCCTTCCTGACCGGAGTGCGTGCGTGACCCAAACTGCGACGTTTCACAATGGCCCGCTGTGGCGGGCGTTTCTGGTGTTTTTGCTGCCGCTGATTGGCCAGAACATCCTGCAGTCGCTGGCTATGACGATCAGTTCTATCATCGTTGGCAACACGCTGGGCACATCGGAACTTGCAGCGGTATCTGCCTTCTTTCCCGTCGCGTTCTTTTTCATCGCCTTCCTGATCGGTCTGTCGTCGGGCGCCAGCGTACTGGTCGGTCAGGCCTACGGTGCGGGCAAGATGGATATGGTCCGCCGGATCGCAGGCACCACGATGACCGTGGCCGTCGTGCTGGGGATGGTCATCGGGATCGGCGGGTCAATCCTTGCGCAGCCAATCATGATGCTGCTGCGCACGCCTGCCGACATCATGCAGTCTGCCGTCAGCTACGCCCGCATCGCGTTTCTGATCATGCCCATCCTGTTCATGTTCATCACGGCCGGCGCGTTGATGCGTGGTATCCGGGATTCGATCCGACCCTTGATCATGCAGGTCATCTCAACCGCTGGAACGGCGCTGCTGACGTTCGTTCTGATCGCGAGACTGGGATACCACGTCGAAGGCGCCGCCATCGGCCAGGGCATCGCGCAGCTGGTCGGGCTGATCCTTCTGGGCGTCTGGCTGCGGTGGCTGGGCCATCCGCTCGCACCCGACGCGGCGTTCATTCGCCTGCTGAAGCCGGACTTCACGTTGCTGAAGACCGTGTTGCGCATCGGGATGCCGACGGGGGTTCAGCTGGTCATCGGCTCGCTTAGCGGTCTGGTCATACTCGGGTTGGTCAACAGCTTTGGGTCAAGCGCCACCGCCGCCTTCGGTGCGGTCGCGCAGGTTCAGAACTATGCCCAGTTTCCGGCGCTTTCGATTGCGATCGCGGGGTCGATCTTTGGCGCGCAGGCGATTGGCGCGGGGCGCGCGGACCGGCTTGGCGACGTGGTCCGGACCGCGATGCTGATGAATGTCATCCTGACGGGCGGGTTGGTCGCGTTCATCTATCTCGCCTCGCGCCCGTTGGTGTCGTTGTTCATCACTGACCCGGAAACCCTGGATCTGGCAGAGCGTCTGCTTCACATCGTCAGTTGGTCAGCGCTGATGTTCGGCACAGGCACGATCTTTTCCGGGATCATGCGGGCGTCGGGCACCGTCATCCCCCCGATGGTCATCGCAATCGCCTGCATCGTGCTGGTCGAACTGCCGCTGGCGGTTTACCTTTCGCGGCAGGTCGGGCTGGACGGTATCTGGTGGGCGTATTGCGCCAGCTTCGGCGCGCTGATGTTGCTGCAAGGGCTGTATTACAACTTCGTCTGGCGGAAAAAACGGATCGAGTCGCTGGTCTGACCTGACCATCCGCGCGCGTGCAGATGTCGCTTTGGGTTGCAATCGTCGTTCAACGCGGTTAGGCGCGGCGTGTCGGTCGTCACCTCATTCGTCACGCGCGTTTGCGCGACCGTTCTGCCATCTGAAAATTCGAGTTCGCCATGCGAGATCATCTTATTCGCACGGCCGTGGTTTTGGGACTGTTGTCCGCCATCGGCCCGTTTGCCATCGACATGTATCTGCCCGCCCTGCCTCAGGTCGCGGCCGATCTTCAAATCACTGAACAGACCGCTGCTCTGACGCTGAGCGTTTACTTCCTGACCTTTGGTCTGGCGCAGCTGATCTGGGGTCCCATGGCAGACGCCATGGGCCGCAAACCCCCGCTGGTTATCGGCGTCGTGATCTTTCTGGTCGCAAGCGTCTGTGCCGCAGCGGCGCCGACGATCGGTTGGCTGATCGCGGCACGCGCCCTGCAGGCATTCGGTGCCGCGACCCTGATGGCCGTGCCGCGCGCGGTCATCCGCGACACCGCAACCGGGCCTGATGCCGCACGAATGATGGCCGCGATCATGGTGGTCACCGCTATTTCACCAATGCTGGCCCCGCTGGCCGGCAGCGCGATCATGCTGTTTGGCAACTGGCGCGAGATTTTTGCGGCGTTAGCGGTGGCTGCGGTCATTTCGCTGGGACTGATCCTGTTTGTGCTGCCCGAGACGCTGCCGGCAGAGCGTCGCGCGCGCGTTCGCCCTGGACAAATCGCGGCGGCAGCAAAGCGGTTGGCCCGGGATCGTCAGTTCGTCGGTATGACGCTGATCGGCGGTTTCGGCATGGCGAGCTTCTTCGTGTTCCTGTCATCGGCAAGCTTTGTCTATGCCCACCAGTTCGGGCTGACCCCCACGCAGTTCGCGATCTGCTTTGCCATCAACTCGATCGGGTTCTTCACCGCATCGCAATTCGCGGCGCGTCTGGGCCAACGTTACGGCATGGAACGGGTGGTGTCGCTGGCGATCACGGGCTTTCTGGCCACGATGATTGCACTGGTGGCGCTCGTGTGGCTCACGGGCGGCACGCTGGTCATGGTCATCATCGGCCTGATCATTGCCAACGCGTTTCTCGGGCTGGTTATCCCGACGTCGATGGTTGTGGCGCTTGATCCGCATCCCGATATCGCGGGGCTTGCGTCGTCCATCGGCGGCACGGTTCAGATGCTGACGGGTGGCGTGATGATCGCATTGACCGGGTTGTTCATGAACAACACATCGCTGGCCATGGTGGCAGGGATCGGCCTTTGCGCGCTGCTGTCATGGATCGCTGCCGTGGCGACGATGCCACGGCTTCGGGTCGGTCGCGCGGCATAAGGCGACGTGCTGGGGCGGCGATCAGATGTTGATCTGCTGCCCCAGCTCCACCACCCGGTTCGACGGCAAGCGATAGAAGTTGGTGGGCTCTGACGCCGAACGATACAGCCCCGCATACAGCCGGGCCGCCCAGACCGGCATCAGCCGCGCTTTACCGACGCGCAGCGAGCGGCGGTTCAGGAAGTACGACGTGTTCATGATGTCGAACTTGTGGCCAAGGTGCTTTCCTTCGGCCAGCGCGCGCGGCACGTTCGGCTGTTCCATATATCCAAAGCGCAGCCAGACACGTGCGAAATGCGGGCCTAGCGGCTCGATCCGGATGCGGTCGCGGGAACTGACCCGCGGGGTCGTCGCCACTTCGACCTTCACGACATAATTGCGATCGTGCAGTACGCGGTTGTGCTTGAGGTTGTGCATCATCGCCGCCGGCGCGACATACGGGTCTGCGGTCAGAAACACCGCCGTGCCGGGCACGATCACCGGCGGCCTTTCTTGAAGCTTGCGGGCAATCAGGTCGAGACTGACCGAGTCAGCGATCAGCTTGGCCTGCAAGCGGGCCGATCCACGCACCCAGACGACCATCATGACGATGACCATGGCTGCAAACAGCAGCGGGATATATCCGCCGTCAAACGTCTTCAGAATGTTGGCGTAGAAAAATACGATCTCCAGCGCCAGGACAGGCAGCATGATCGGCAGGACGACGAACCAGCTCCAGTTCCACGCATATCGAAAAACGATGATCGCGAGAATCGAGGTGATGACCATGTCGCCGGTCACCGCGATGCCATAGGCGCTGGCGAGCCGGGCCGATGACCCAAAGCTGAGGACGAGCGCGCAAACCCCGATCATCTGGATGATGTTGACCTTGGGCAGATAAACCTGACCCCGTTGGCTGTCGGATGTGTGCTGGATTTCCAACCGCGGCAGCAGACCCAGCTGGACCGCCTGTTGCGCGACCGAGAACGCCCCGGAAATCACCGCCTGGCTCGCGATTACAGTGGCGGCCGTGGCGAGGACCACAAGCGGCAACGTGAACCACGATGGCGCCATCAGAAAGAACGGATTGCTGGCGGTCGTCGGGTCCGACAGCACCATCGCGCCCTGCCCCATATAAGCCAGTGTCAGCGACGGAAACACGATCACGACCCACGACACCCGCACCGGAGAGCGGCCGAAATGGCCCATGTCGGCATAAAGCGCCTCGGCCCCGGTCACCGCCAGGAAGACCGACCCCATGACCGGCAGAACACCGAGCCCGTTGTCGGCCATGAACTCCAGCGCGCGTAGCGGATTTAGCGCGCCGAGAATGCGCGCATCGTCCATGATGTGGGATGCGCCAAGGACAGCCATGGTGATGAACCAGACCATCATGACGGGGCCGAACAGCCGCGACACAGCCTCGGTCCCCGTGCGCTGGACCCAGAACAGGATCACGGCGATGATGAGCGTGACAGGCACGACCCAAGGCTGAAAATCCGGAAAGACGAGCGTCATCCCCTCGACCGCCGACAGCATCGACATTGCGGGGGTCAGCATCGAGTCGCCGAAGAACAGCGAAACGCCGACAATCCCCAGAAGATAAAGCCACCATGTCCGCCGCTTGATCGCGCCCTGCGCCTTGGCGACCAGGGACAGCGTGCCGCCTTCGCCGTTGTTGTCGGCCCGCAGGATCAGCGTCACGTATTTCAGCGTCACGATCAGCATGACGGTCCAGAACAGCATCGACACGATGCCGATCACTGCCGTTTCGGCCATATGGTGCTGATGCGCATGTTCCAGCGACTCGCGCAGCGCATAAAGCGGCGAGGTGCCGATGTCGCCATAGACGACGCCGATACACGACAGGATCAGCCCTGCAGTCGCCTTCTGATTCAGGTGACCGTGCTGTTCTTCTGTTTTCGGGGGATCGGCGTCGGGTGTTTGGTTGGTTGCCTGATTGACCTGTTCGGCCATCGTGCGGGACCCTCGATGATTTCGCCTGATATGTGGCGCGGTCGGATGGCGTTGACAAGATGGTGATGTTGGCACCGCCGGGCGAACCACGCAACGATATCCTGCGCGATACGCTTCGCCCGGTGACCTTGACGGTAAAACGGCAAGTGCTAGCCTGCTGCCCTGACCCCGGAGAGGAGCATATCATGGCCCTGGATCGCAAACCCGCCCCCAATGATCTGAACGCGTTCTGGATGCCGTTCACTGCCAACCGACAGTTCAAGGCAGCGCCTCGGCTTTTGGTGTCGGCCAAGGACATGCACTATACCTCTGCCGATGGGCGTCAGGTGCTGGATGGCTGCGCGGGGCTGTGGTGCTGTAACGCCGGCCACACGCGTCCGCGCATCACACAAGCAATCGCCGAGATGGCAGGCACGCTGGATTATGCGCCGAACTTCCAGATGGGCCATCCCTATGCGTTCGAGCTGGCCAACCGCATCGTCGACATCGCGCCGGACGGGCTGAACCACGTCTTCTACTGCAACTCGGGGTCCGAGGCGGTCGATACCGCCCTGAAGATCGCGCTGGCGTATCACCGCGCGCGCGGCGAAGGGCACCGGACGCGGCTGGTCGGACGGGAAAAGGGTTATCACGGTGTCGGCTTTGGCGGGATTTCCGTCGGCGGTCTGGTGAACAACCGCCGCGCATTCGGCACTGCGCTGGGGGGCGTCGATCACCTGCGTCACACGCTTTTGCCCGAAAACGCCATGACGCGCGGCCTGCCGGAACAAGGCGTCGAGTTGGCCGATGAGCTGGAGCGGATCATCGCGCTGCACGGCGGCGACACTATCGCCGCCGTCATCGTCGAGCCGATGTCAGGCTCTGCGGGCGTCGTCCTGCCGCCCAAAGGATATCTGCAACGTCTGCGCGAAATCACCCAGCAGCACGGCATCCTGCTGATCTTTGATGAGGTCATCACCGGCTTCGGCCGTCTGGGCACGCCCTTTGCGTCGCAGTTCTTCGGCGTGACGCCGGATCTGATGACCTGTGCCAAAGGTCTGACGAACGGGGTCATTCCCATGGGCGCGGTTCTGGCCACGTCGGCCATTCACGACGCTTTCATGACCGGCCCCGACCAGATGATCGAGCTGTTCCACGGCTATACATATTCCGGCAGCCCGGTCGCGTCGGCCGCGGCCATCGCGACGCTGGACACCTATGCCGAGGAAGACCTGCTGACGCGCGGATCGCGCCTTGCGGCGCATTGGGAAAATGCGCTTCACGGTCTGGCCGATCTGCCGAACGTCGTCGACATCCGCAACCTTGGTCTTGTCGGCGCGGTCGAGTTTGCACCCATCGACGGGGCGGCCGGCAAGCGCGGTTACGACGTTTTCGTCAAGGCGTTCGAGGCGGGTATTCTGGTCCGCGTGACCGGCGACACCATTGCCATGTCCCCGCCCCTGATCATCACCGAGGCCCAGATCGATGAGCTGATCGGGACCCTGGCGGACGTGGTCAA
This sequence comes from Paracoccus denitrificans, assembly GCA_003240735.1. Classification (GTDB taxonomy): domain Bacteria; phylum Pseudomonadota; class Alphaproteobacteria; order Rhodobacterales; family Rhodobacteraceae; genus Paracoccus; species Paracoccus denitrificans_A. The sequence goes on from QFNE01000007.1 coordinate 65,703, forward strand.
GGCGGCAGCCTGATGAAGGCTTCTGTGCTGGCGGTGCTGGCGGGCCTCGCTGCGTCGGGCGCGATGGCGGCGGACCACGCCGCGCTGCGTCTGCGCCTTGATCCCGCCGATCCGCTGGCGCAGGGCTTTCAGGCGGCGGTGACCCAAGGCTTCTACAAGGCCGAAGGCCTGGACGTGACGATCACTGCCCCGGTGCCCGGCGAAACCGCCGAGGATGCCTTGGCCCGCGGTGACGCGGACATCGCGTTGGAATGGATGGGACCGGCGCTTGCCGCGCGACAGGCCGGTCTGCCCATCGCACAGATTGCGCAGATCGGCGCGGCCGAGCCTCTGCAGATGATGTGCCGCCGCGATCTGGGGGTGAACAGCGCCGCAGACCTAGACCGCAAAACGATTGCCACGCTTCTGGGCGGGCGCGAACTGGGGCTTCGCGCCTATCTCGACGCCAACGGAACCGCGGCCAGGCTGATCCCCGTTTTCGATCCGGCATTCCAGCTGGCTGACACACGGGCGAACTGCGTCACCTTTGCCGGCCCCCCGCCGACGGAGCGATTGGCCGAATTCGGCATCACCCCGGACCAGCTCGTCACGTTCACGATTGACGAACCTGTCCCGCAGGACGGGCTTTATGCGATGGCGCCGGGGCTGGCCGACCGCGCCCGTCACGACGCGTTGACACGGTTCCTGCGCGCCAGCCGCAAAGGTTTCGGCGCCGGTTCAACCAGCTGGGTGCCCGATCCTGCAACGGTCGAGGCAACGGCGCAGTTGATCTCAGGCGCGGATGGGACTTTAAGCAACGGGTTCATCGCCCCGGGCCCCGCTCAGCTGGCCGAGTCGGGCGGGCTTCGTCGCTAACCCATCAAAGAAGTACGTCATGCCTTCTGATCTCGCCCACGAACCTCAGTCGCTGGCGCGGCACAGTCTTTTCGATGACGCACAGGGCATGGCGTATGGCGGCTTCATGGCGGCGGTGTCCATCGTTCTGCTGACGCATCTGGGGTTCGTCACGGGTCAGACTGCCGGGCTGGCCGTGCTGATTTCCTATGCGACGGGTTGGGGCTTTGGTCCCGTCTTCTTCGTCGTGAACCTGCCGTTCTACTGGCTTGGCTATCGGCGGTTTGGGCTGGGGTTCACGATCCGCAGCCTGATCGCCGTCACAGCGGTGTCGATCCTGTCCGCTTGGCTGCCACCCTATCTGCAATTCGGAACGATCCACCCCGCGATCGGCGCGATTCTTTACGGCGCGATGACCGGCTCGGCGTTGCTGGCGCTGTTTCGCCACGGGGCAAGCCTTGGCGGTATCGGGATCGTCGGGCTGTATATTCAGGACGCGACCGGGTTCCGGGCAGGGTATGTCCAGATGATCTTCGATGCCTGTCTGTTCGCCGCAGCACTGCTGCTGCGTGACTGGCATCTGGTGGCGTGGTCGGCACTTGGGGCGGTGGTCCTGAACCTTGTCGTGGCCGTCAACCACCGCCGCGACCGCTACATTGTCTAAACAGGCACGCCGTAGGCCCGCTTGACGTTAGCAGTCCAGCCAAGCGTCACGCTGTCCGGTCCGATGATCGCCGGACGCTTGATCAGGGACGGCCGCGCGGTCAGTTTGTCGGCATCACACTCGGCGCGTGCGTCTTCGTCCATGGCCCGCCAAGTCAGGCTGGCCCGGTTCACAAGCTTTTCGCCGAACGTCGCCAGAAGATTTTCCCATTCGCCATGATCCAGCGGCTGCGTCTTCACGTCGTGGAAATCGACCGTCCAACCGGCCTCGCTCAGGGCCTCACGCGCTTTCACGCAGGTGGAGCAGTGGGCCAGGCCGTACATCATGAGAGTTTTTGCCATCAGATGAACGGGACAAACGGGATGCCGCACGCCGAAAGCGGCAGGATCAAGCTCAAAAGAAACAGGCGCTTCACGGTGGGGAATCTCCGGCTGATGGACAGTTCCACCCTACCGCTGCATCACGCGTCCGAGAAGTGGTTCCAGATTTCGTGAACGCGACGTGCATTGCGGTTTCACCCCGGGACGGTGAAATGAGCGTGATAAAAAACTGATTAACGAGGGCAGTGACATGTTGGCATGGGTAGGTCGCGCCGTAGGTCTGGCGCTGATACTGGGGCTGGCCGCATGTGCCCCGTCGAAATTCAAGACGTATAACGGACCGCCCGTGACACAGCTGGTCGTGAACAAGAACGCGCGGCAGTTGCTGGTTTACAGCGGTAATACACTTCTGCAGGTCCACAACGTCGGGCTGGGGACCGAGCCGATTGGGCACAAGCAGTTTTCAATGGACGGCAAGACACCTGAGGGTGATTACCTGATCGACCGACGCAACCCCAACAGCCGTTACCACCTGTCGCTGGGCGTGTCCTACCCGAACGAGGCGGACATCGCCTATGCAGTGTCCCAAGGCCGCGATCCGGGTGGCGATATCTTCATTCATGGCCGTGGACCCGAAGGAAACATCTTTGCGCGGTCGAAGCGCGACTGGACGGTGGGCTGCGTCGCGGTCACCGACGAAGAGATGGAGATGCTGTACGCCATGGTCCGCGACGGAACGCCGATCCGGATCAACCCCTGATCATTGATCCGCTGAAATGAGAAAGGCCCCCGAGATCCTCGGGGGCCTTTTTTGTTCTGTACCTGATCAGTCGATCAGCGGCAGAAGGCTGTCGATGGACTTCTTGGCGTCGCCATAGAACATCCGGGTGTTGTCCTTGTAGAACAACGGGTTTTCGATCCCCGAATACCCCGTGCCCTGCCCGCGTTTGCTGACGAACACGTTCTTGGCCTTCCAGACCTCCAGCACCGGCATGCCGGCGATAGGGCTGTTGGGGTCCTCCTGCGCGGCAGGGTTGACGATGTCATTGCTGCCGATGACGATCACGACGTCCGTGTTCGGGAAATCATCGTTGATCTCGTCCATTTCCATGACGATGTCGTAAGGCACCTTCGCCTCGGCCAGCAGGACGTTCATGTGACCGGGCAGACGACCCGCAACCGGGTGGATCGCAAAGCGGACGTTCTTGCCGGCCGCGCGCAGCTTGCGGGTCAGTTCGCTGACCGACTGCTGCGCCTGCGCCACGGCCATGCCATAACCCGGAACGATGACGATGTTATCGGCGTCGTTCAGTGCCGCCGCCACGCCTTCGGCGTCGATGGCGATCTGTTCACCCTCGATCTCCATCGCGGGGCCGGTTTCACCACCAAAGCCGCCAAGGATGACGCTGATGAACGACCGGTTCATGGCCTTGCACATGATATAGGACAGGATCGCACCGGAGGAGCCGACCAGCGCACCCGTGACGATCAGCAGGTCATTGGACAGCGTGAACCCGATCATCGCCGCGGCCCAGCCGGAATAGCTGTTCAGCATCGACACGACGACGGGCATGTCGGCGCCCCCGATGCCCATGATCAGGTTCCAGCCGATGAAGCCCGCGACGATCGCGATCAGCAGCAGCCACAGGACACCCGGACCGAAGCCCACGCAATAAAGGACTAGGAATAGCAGCGCGGCGAGTGCGGCGACGATGTTGGGCATATGGCCGCCGGGCAGTTTTTTCGGCTTGCCGTCGATCTTGCCTGCAAGTTTGCCGTAGGCGACGATCGAGCCGGTGAAGGTGACGGCGCCGATGAAGATGCCCAGCGCAACCTCGATCTTCAGCATCCCGATCTCGGCCGGGGACTTGCTGGCCAGAACACCTGCAAAGCCGCGCATGTCAGCCAGAACGCGCGCCGCCCATTCCTGATACGGCGCAGGGATCGCGGCACCAGCCATCACCTCGGCCGCGATTTCACGCGCGCGCGTCAGGCGACCAAGTGCGATCTGAGCGTTCAGGCCAATGAACACTGCGGCCAGACCCACAAGGCTGTGCATCGCCGCGACCAGTTGCGGCATTTCGGTCATCTGCACGCGTGTCGCCAGCAGATAGCCAAGCCCACCCCCGATGATGATTAGGATCAGCGACAGCCACCACAGCCCGAGACCGGGCCCGAACAGTGTCGCCACGACCGCCAGCGCCATGCCGGCGATGCCGTACCAGATTGCGCGCTTGGCGCTTTCCTGACCCGACAGGCCACCCAGCGCCAGAATGAACAGGATGGCGGACACGACATATGCCGCCGTGGTAAAGCCGAAGGCCCCCGGATTGTGGGCGAGCGCCTCGACCGGAACGATTACATTGTTCATCTGCGCCCTCTTACGACTTTTGGAACATGGCCAGCATCCGGCGCGTGACCAGGAAGCCGCCGAAGATGTTGATTGCGGTCATCAGAACCGCCAGCGCGCCAAGAATGACGATCCATGCGCTGCCCGAGCCGATCTGCATCAGCGCACCCAGGATCACGATCGAAGAGATCGCGTTCGTGATGGCCATCAGCGGCGTATGCAGCGAATGAGCGACGTTCCAGATGACGCTGAAGCCGACAAAGCAGGACAGCACGAAGACGATGAAGTGCGACAGGAATGATGCCGGTGCGAACAGCCCGATCAGCAGCATCAGGACGGCACCGCCGACCAGCAGGCCCACCTGCGTCCGGGTCTGCTTCTGGAAGGTCGCGGCTTCTTGGGCCCGGCGCTCTTCCACGGTCAGCTCGCGCGGCTTTTCGCGCGGTTTCTGCGCGGCAATGGCCTGAACCTTGGGCGGCGGCGGCGGGAAGGTCACGTCGCCCGCGTGGGTCACGGTCGCGCCACGGATGACGTCGTCTTCCATGTTGTGGACCAGCGCGCCGTCCTTGCCGGGCGTCAGGTCAGCCAGCATGTGCCGGATGTTCGTCGAATAAAGCTCGGACGACTGGGCGCCCATGCGCGACGGGAAATCGGTGTAGCCGATGATCGTGACGCCGTTTTCCGTCACCAGCTTTTCGTCGGGCACGGTCAGATCGCAGTTCCCGCCGCGTTCCGCGGCCAGATCGACGATCACGCTGCCGGTCTTCATCGCGGCGACCATGTCGGCCGTCCACAGCTTGGGTGCGGGACGGCCCGGAATAAGCGCGGTGGTGATGACGATGTCCATGTCGGGCGCAAGCTCGCGGAACTTCTCAAGCTGCTTTTCCCGGAACTCGGGGCTGGACGGGGCGGCATAGCCACCTGTCGCCGCGCCGTCGGTCAACTGGTCCTTGAAATCAAGATAGACGAACTCGGCGCCCATCGATTCAATCTGCTCGGCAACTTCGGGGCGGACGTCGAACGCATAAACCTGTGCGCCAAGGCTGGTGGCCGCGCCGATGGCGGCAAGACCGGCGACGCCCGCGCCGATCACCAGCACCTTGGCTGGGGGCACCTTGCCCGCTGCCGTCACCTGCCCGGTGAAGAAGCGGCCAAAGTTGTTCGCGGCCTCAATCACCGCGCGATAGCCCGCGATGTTGGCCATGCTGGACAGCGCGTCCATCTTCTGCGCGCGGCTGATGCGGGGGACCATGTCCATTGCAATGGCGTTCACGCCCTGCGTGCGTGCAGCTTCCAGCAGTTCGGCGTTCTGTCCGGGATAGAAGAACGAGATGACGGTCTGACCATCGTGCATCTGCGCAAGCTCGGCCGGGCGGGGCGGCCGAACTTTCACGACCACGTCCACGTCATTGATCAGATCGGACGCAGTGCGGGCAATCTCGACCCCCGCCTTTTCATAGGCCTGATCGCTGAAGCCTGCGCGCGCACCCGCGCCTGCCTCGACCGCGACCGTATGGCCCAACTTCTGCAGTTGCGCGGCAGAGTTGGGGGTGACCGCCACCCGCGCCTCGCCGTCGGTGGTTTCCTTCAACGCGCCGATTTTCAATGAACGCCCCCCTTTGCCATGCTGCAAATCGCCAAACTACCAAGCAGATAGCAAGATCGAAAAACGCAGCACAACCCCGGTTGGACCGCACGGGGCGTTTTCGTCAGACGCTCAGGCGGTCAAAGCCAGTTGCGATAATCGGAAACCAGAAGATGGCGCGGCGTCGCGTCTTCCTCGACATCGGCGAAACGGCCAATGGGTGCTTCGAAGATGTTGTCCGTCTCATCATCGTTGACGGTCGACACCTCACCGATCAGCGTCGGTTCGCCCTCGGCCCAGAATTCATGCCAGTCGCCGGGACATAGTGTCACGGACTCGCCCGGTGACAGGCGAAGAACGTCTCCAGGCGGGATATCGCGATAAATCCCGTCACAGAAGACTCGCGTGCCCGCGGACTTGTCGATGCGCCCGGTCTCGTCAGAGCCGTACAGCCGCACGGCCAGCGTCCCACCCCAGCGGTTGATGATGTCTTCCGTCTTGATGACGTGGGTATGCATCGGGCTGATCTGATCGACCTGCGAAATCAGCAGCTTTTCCGCGTAAACCCGCCCGCGACCTGCCTGCAGTTCGGCCAGCGAACCGTTCCGGACGGTGAACAGAAACAGCCCCAGCCGATCAAAGTCACCCTGACCATAGTCGGTGATGTCCCAACCCAGCCGTTGGTCGATGATGGTGTCCCGCACTTCGTCCGCGCGCACACGGAAGTCGTCGACACCCCATGCGGCAAAGGGTGGCAGGCTAATGCAGGCGCGATCGAGCAGGTTCTGCGCGTCGGCCATAATTTCGTTGATGCGAGAGCGTTTCATGACGCGTGACTGTAAACACGCCGCCTAATCTGACAATGGAAAAACCGCCGAACCCGGTGGGTCGGCGGTTTCCCGTATCGTTTGGCGAAATGCCGTCAGATCAGTTGGTCGGTGCCGGCGTGGTGGTTGCCGCCGGAGGGGTCGCCGTCGCTGCATCACCAGCAGCAGAAGCTGCGTCGCCTGCGGCGGTCGCAGCGTCATCGGCGGCGGTGGCCGCATCGTCAGCAGCCTGTTCGGCAGCAGCGCCTGCGCCCGTTGCGGCGTCGCCCGCGGCCGATGCCGCGTTGTCAGCCGCGTCTGCAGCAGCGCCCGCGGCGTCAGCCGCCGAGTTCGCGGCATCCGTTGCCGGGGCGGTGGTGGCCGGCTCGGGCGTGGTGGTGGTCGTCGTCGCGGCCGGAGCGGTCGTCGTGTCAGCCGGAGTCGTGGTCGTCGTCGCCGGCGCGCTCGTCGTCGTTTCCTCGGTCGTGGTCGCGGTGGTGTCTTTGTTCATGAACGTCGACAGCAGCCACCATGCCAGAGCCAGTACCACCAGAATCCCGATGATCAGCGGCAGCGGAGAAGCTTTCTTCTCGACCGGCTCAACATAGGTTTCGGTGATCGTGGTGCGACCGCTGGGGTCGACCGGGCGATGCGGGTCGGTTGCATTGCTGCGGTTGGGATCGTTGGGATCGTAGGCCATGAAGGTCTCCTCAAGTAAAACTTTATGCCATGCTTTTGCCGTTACCAAATCGATGGCCCTGGCGTTGTCTTGCGAGCCGGCTATCGGACGCTTAACACCGGCGTGGAACGCAAGTTCCCATACCGTCACATTTTTCCGCGACAGGGTTAGACAATGGACACAACAACTTATCTGGCACAGTGGGCGCCATACCCGTGGTCGTTGACAGAGACAATGTTGTCATTCGACCTCGCGCCCCGCGACACGCGCGTCACCGCTCAGCTGCATTTCAAACCCCACGACGGCGTCGAGCGCGGCGATCTGGTCCTGGACGGCGGTGCCGGGTTGCGCACCCAAAGCGTGCTGATCGACGGACAAGCCCCCGACCCCGCCCATGTCAGCATCAGCGAGGAACGGATGACCATCGCGCTTGCCGCACTGCCGCACGGTGGGTTTGTACTGACAACCGAAGTACTGATCGACCCCGAACTAAATACATCTTTGGAAGGGCTGTATCTTTCCGGCGGGATGTTCTGCACCCAGTGCGAGGCCGAAGGTTTCCGCCACATCACGTGGTATCCCGACCGACCGGACGTCATGGCGACGTTCAAGGTTCGGATCAACTCGGACATGCCGGTCCTGCTGTCAAACGGCAACCCGGTGGGCGAAGGTGACGGTTGGGCCGAATGGAATGACCCGTGGCCCAAGCCCAGCTATCTTTTCGCGCTTGTCGCAGGGGATTTGGTCGCCATCAGCGACAGCTTTGTCACCGCGTCCGGCCGAGAGGTGGCACTGAACGTCTGGGTACGCCCCGGCGATCTGGACCGTGCCTCGTTTGCCATGCACGCGCTGAAGCTGTCCATGCGTTGGGACGAGACGGCATATGGTCGCGAATACGACCTGGACGTCTTCAACATCGTGGCGGTCGACGACTTCAACATGGGCGCGATGGAGAACAAGGGCCTGAACATCTTCAACTCGAAGCTGGTTCTGGCCTCGCCTGAAACGGCGACCGACGCGGATTATGAACGCATCGAATCGGTCATCGCGCATGAATATTTCCACAACTGGACCGGCAACCGCATCACGTGCCGCGACTGGTTCCAGCTGTGCCTCAAGGAAGGGCTGACGGTTTTCCGCGACCAGTCCTTCACGTCCGATGTCCGGTCGGCCGCGGTGAAGCGGATTGAAGATGTGATGACCTTGCGCGCGCGACAGTTCCGCGAGGATGCGGGACCGTTGGCGCATCCACCGCGCCCTGATCACTACAAGGAAATCAACAACTTCTATACCGCGACCGTCTATGAAAAGGGCGCCGAGGTGATCGGCATGCTCAAGCGGTTGGTGGGCAATGCGGAATACCGCAAGGCGTTGGATTTGTATTTCGAGAGGCATGACGGTCAGGCCTGTACCATCGAAGACTGGATCCAGGTGTTCGAGGATGCGACGGGCCGGGATCTGCGGCAGTTCAGCCGTTGGTACACCGATGCGGGCACGCCGCGCCTGACCATGGTCGAGGATTGGGATGCGGATGCCGGTCGTCTGACCCTGCGCTTCAGCCAGAAGACGGCGCCGACGCCCGGTCAGGACAAAAAGCCACCGCGCGTCATCCCCATCGCCATTGGCCTGATCGGTCCAAATGGTGATGAGGTGCTGCCCACGCGCCTGCTGGAAATGACCGAAGGGTCCGAGGATTTCACATTCGAAGGGCTGGGCGCTCGCCCGGTCGTGTCGCTGCTGCGCGATTTCTCCGCCCCCGTGACGGTGGAACGGCAGATGACGAATGCCGAACGTGCGCTGCTGCTGGCCCATGACACCGACCCATTTGCCCGTTGGGAAGCCGGCCATGATCTGGCGATGGATTCGCTGGTGGCGATGACCAAGGGCCTACCGGCCGACCCTGCGCTAACGAATGCATTCGGCGGCGTTCTGGATGACGCAGACCGCGACCCGGCGTTCACCGCGCTGTGTCTGCGCCTGCCGTCCGAGGACGAGATCGCGGCCGAAATCTCGTCGCGTGGCGAGGTTCCCGACCCCGATGCGATCCACGCGGCGCGGGAGGAGCTGGCGACCGCCATCGCACGCGAACATCAGGCGGCGTTGGCCAGCATCTATGACCGGATGGCGGTTGCGGGCGATTACAGCCCCGACGCGGAACCCGCTGGGCGTCGCAGTCTGCGCCTTGCGGCGCTGTCGCTTCTGTCGCGGATCGATGATGGCGCGCGCGCAACCAAGCTGGCGCAGGATGCCGGCAACATGACCGAGCGCGGTGCGGCGATTTCAAACCTGATCGCGCTGGATCGCGGGCAGGATGCGCTGGCGGCGTTGGAGCATGATTTCAGCGGAAATCGTCTGGTGATGGACAAGTTCTTCACGATCCAGCCGCTTTACGCGCCCTCGTCCAAGGCGGTGGGTGTGGCCGAAACCCTCGCGGCGCGTCCGGATTTTGAATGGCAGAACCCCAACCGCTTCCGCGCGCTGATTGGCGGGCTGGGCGCGAACCACGCCGGATTTCACGCAGCTGATGGCAGCGGGTATCGATTCGTTGCCGAATGGCTTCGCAAGATCGATCCCAAGAACCCGCAGATCGCCGCGCGGATGAGCACGCTGTTCGAAACCTGGCCGCGTTACGACGAAGGCCGCAAGGCACATGCGCGCGCCGTGTTGCAGTCTTTGGCCGAAACGCAGGGTCTGTCGCGCAACACTGCGGAAATGGTCACGCGCATTCTTGCCGCCGGCAACTAAGGACGCTTGCGGGGCGCAAGTCCCGCAAGCCATAATTGAACGAAGATGAACACTCGTGATCCCGCTTCGCGGCCTCTGGCCGCACCGGACAGAAAGCTGGCCCAGGCCGCGTCGCTGCAGGAAATGCGCGACCGGATGGACCCGCTTATCCACGAACGCGCGCCGTGGTTTTATTCCGGCCGTTGGCATCACGGGCTGGCGCGGCGCTGCATGATGCAGTTGCTGCGCTATCCGCAAACGCTCGCGTTGGCTGCGGAATACAAGGATCTGCCCACGGATGAGCTGATGCGCCGAATTTCGGCGATCATCGTGCGCGACATCCGCATCGACGGGTTGGAAAACCTTCCGGCGACCGGTGCGGCGCTGATCGTGTCGAATCATCCGACGGGGATCGCGGACGGCATCGTCGTGAACGCGATCGTGTCGGCGGTGCGCGACGATCTGTTCATCTATGCCAACCATGACATCATGCGCGTTCTGCCGCAGATGCAGGACATGATTGCCCCGGTCGAATGGCGCATGGAAAAGCGCAGCCACGCCAAGACCAAGGCGACGATGGACTACACCCGCGCCGCGCTGGATCAGGGTCGCATGGGTCTGATCTTTCCATCTGGACGGCTTGCCAAGCGCCACGGACTGACGCTGCACGAACGCCCGTGGATGGCCAGCGCGGTGATGATCGCACGCAAATTCAACGTGCCCGTGATCCCCATGCGCATCCGGGCGCGGAATTCGGCCCTGTTTTATGCGCTGGACGCAATCCACCCGACCCTGCGCGACGTCACGCTGTTCAACGAGGTTCTGAACAAGGCGGGCCACACCTACCGCGTGACGATCGGCCAACCCATCGACCCCGCGACCTTGCCCACAAAGTCCGAGGAAGGAATCGAGGCGCTGCGGACCGTGGTCCTTGACCTGCCCCCGCCCGGACCGAACGCGGCCCGGATGTCGCACCTGAAGGGCCTTCACCAAAACCGCCGCGCGCATCGCCGGCAGGCGACCGAAAAGCTGTGACGCCCTAGCGCACGACCATGTCATCGCGATGGATCAGCGCGGCATGTGCGGCGTGTCCGATCACCTGCGCGATCTGATGCGTGCTGAGCCCGCAGATCTGCGCGGCTTCCTGTGCGTCGTAACGCGCAAGCCCCTGACCCAGCGTCGTCCCGTCCGGCCCCACGATCAGCACCGGATCGCCCCGCAGGAACGCGCCTTTGACGGTGACCACGCCCGCAGGCAGCAACGACCGGCCCTTGGCCAATGCCCCGGCCGCGCCCGCGTCGATAAGAACCTCGCCCCGCGGCTTCATCGCGGCGATCCAGTTTTTGCGTGCTGCACGAGGATCACTTTCCGGCAGGAACCACGTCGAGCGGGCGCCGTCCGCGACAGCGGTCAGCGGGCGATCGACCGCACCCTGCGCAATCGCCATCGCGCAACCGCCGGTGACGGCTGTCCGGGCAGCCATCAGCTTGGTCTTCATGCCACCTTTCGACAGTCCGGATATCGGCGCACCCCCCATCGCCTCAATTTCGGCGGTCAGGGTTTCGACGACCGGCAGATGCCGCGCATTAGGGTTCGTGTTGGGATCGGCCGTGTAAAGCCCGTCCACGTCCGACAGCAGCAACAGCTGGTCAGCTCCGCACGTCACGGCGATCTGTGCGGCCAGCCGATCATTGTCGCCGAACCGAATCTCATCCGTGGCGACGGTGTCGTTTTCGTTGACGATCGGGACCACACCCATGCCGAGCAAGGTCTGCAACGTCGCGCGGCTGTTCAGGTAACGCCGTCGATTTTCGGTGTCCTGCAGCGTGACAAGGATCTGCGCCGTCTTGACCCCGTGCGGGGCCAGCATTTCTTCATAGGCGCGCGCAAGGCGAATCTGGCCCACAGCCGCTGCTGCCTGCGCAAGTTCGGTGGTCAGCGGCCCGGGCGGCAGGTCCAGAACCTTTCGTCCCAAGGCAATCGAGCCGGAAGACACCAGGACGACATCAGCCCCCCGGCGGCGCCAGTCGGCCACGTCGTCGCAAAGGCCCCGCAGCCAATCCTGCCGCAGCGCGTCCGGCCCGACAAGCAGGGCCGAGCCGATCTTGACGACCAGCCGGCGGGCAGCCGCCAGATCGGGAATCTGCGTCGCCGTCAGGGTTGCCAAGACGTCGGCTCCTCGACCGCGGCTTTGCGGGTCGGTGCGATGTCGTGCCACAAGGTGCGCAGAACTTCCTGCACGCCTTGCCGGGACACGCCCGACATCAACAGGACCGGACCGCCGATCTCGGCCTCCAGTTCTGCCTGACGTTCTGCCAGCGTCTCGGCGTCCAGCGCATCGATCTTGTTCAGTGCGGTGATCCGCGGTTTGTCGGCCAGAATGTCGGAATAAGCTTCCAGCTCGGTCAGGATCGTTCGGGCATCTGCCGCCACATCGTCGGACGTCCCGTCGACCAGATGCAGCAGAACGGCGCAGCGTTCGACGTGACCCAGAAACTGGTCGCCCAGACCGCGGCCCTCGCTTGCGCCTTCGATCAGACCGGGGATGTCGGCCATTACGAATTCATGTCCGTCGACGCCGACGACGCCCAGGTTGGGAACCAGCGTCGTGAACGGGTAATCCGCAATCTTGGGTCGCGCATTCGACACCGCCGACAGGAAGGTCGATTTCCCCGCATTGGGCAGACCGACCAGACCCGCGTCGGCAATCAGCTTCAGCCGCAGCCAGATCGTGCGTTCGATGCCGGGTTGACCCGGGTTCGCGTGACGCGGCGCACGGTTGGTCGACGACTTGAAATGCAGGTTGCCAAAGCCACCGTTCCCGCCACGCGCCAGCAGAACGCGCTGGCCGGGTTCGGTCAGATCGGCAATCAGGGTTTCTTCGTCCTCGTCCAGAACCTCCGTGCCGACCGGAACGCGCAGAACGATGTCGTCACCCGACGCACCGGTTCGCTGCGCGCCCATGCCATGCTGGCCCGACTTGGCGAAGAAATGCTGTTGGTAACGAAAGTCGATCAGCGTGTTCAGACCGTCGACCGCCTCGACCCAGACGTCACCGCCGCGCCCGCCGTCGCCGCCGTCAGGGCCGCCGTATTCGATGAACTTCTCACGGCGAAACGACACGGATCCCCCGCCGCCGCCGCCCGAGCGGATATAGACCTTGGCCAGATCCAGAAATTTCATTCGCTGTTCCTTACGGTGATCTGGAATTCAGACAGTGCGATATGCCTTCATCCCACTGCAAGCAAGTCACCGCCCTGCCCGACGAAGGATTTGCCGCCGCGCGCGCCGCCGATTAAACCCGTGCATGACATCCAGCAAGGATCCGACGATGCCCAGTCTTGCAACCTACCTTGCCCTGTTCGCCGCCATCGTGGCCGAGATATTTTCCACCAACATGCTGCAACGCTCGGCACAGTTCACCAAGCTGGGGCCGACCGTCGCAATGGCCTTGGGATACGCGCTGTCGTTCTATCTGTTGTCGCTGGCGTTGCGCGAAATGCCCCTCGGGATCGCTTATGCGGTCTGGAGCGGGCTTGGCATTGTCCTTGTGTCGCTGCTTGGGCTGTTCGCGTTCGGTCAGCGGCTGGACCTTCCCGCGATCATCGGACTAACGATGATCGTGGGCGGTGTGTTGGTGATCAACCTGTTTTCAGGCAGCGTCACGCATTAGAGGTCGAGGGGCGCGTACATCCCCTCATACACCGGCAGCAGCGTTTCCAGTTCGAACAGCGACGACACGCTGGTGCCGTTCCAGATGGACATGATCGCCTGCGCAAACAGCGGCGCGGTCGGGACGATGCGAATGTTGCGGGCATTGCGCACCGCCTCGGTCTGGTTGATCGAGTCTGTGATAACCAACGATTTCATGATCGAGTTTTCGATCCGCCCGACAGCAGGCCCCGACAGGACGCCGTGCGTGATATAGGCATGCACCTCGGTCGCGCCGTGATCGGCCAGCAGTTGCGCCGCTTTGACCAGCGTGCCGGCCGTGTCGCAGATGTCGTCCACGATGATACAGGTCTTGCCAGATACATCGCCGATCACGGTCATGTCCGCGATTTCACCCGCCCTTTCGCGTCGTTTGTCGACGATTGCCATCGGCGCACCAATCCGCTTGGCGATTTCGCGCGCGCGCGCCACGCCGCCGACATCGGGCGAGACGACCATCAAATCGTCAGTGCGACCCTTGAAGTGATGCAGGATATCCAGCGAAAAGATCGGCGCGGCGTAAAGGTTGTCGACGGGAATATCGAAGAAGCCCTGAATCTGCGTGGCGTGCAGATCCAGGGTCAGGATGCGGTCGATACCTGCGTTGGTCAGAAGATTGGCCACCAGCTTTGCACTGATCGGCGTCCGGGCCTTGGCCCGGCGATCCTGACGCGCATAGCCGAAATACGGGATCACGGCGGTGATCCGCGCGGCAGAGCTGCGACGCAGCGCGTCCGCCATGATCAGCAGTTCCATCAGATTGTCGTTCGCCGGGTTCGACGTCGACTGGATGATGTACATGTCCTCGCCACGGACGTTTTCATAGACCTCGACGAAGATTTCGCCGTCGTTGAACCGCTCGACCCGCGCATCGACGGGCGACACGTTCATCCCCCGATGCATCGACATCCGCCGGGCAATGGCGTTGGCTAGCGGTCGGTTGCTGTTGCCGGCAATCAACTTGGGTTCGGTCATGGCGGGCATAAGCAGGCTCCGGTGGTGCGGGGAATCGGCAGATTGCGGACGCCTTTACACCACGTTAGCGTCCCGGCAAACCTTGGTGGAGCGGATGATGGCACATATCGACTATTACTTCGGTACGACCAGCCCATATGTCTATTTGGCTGGCAACCGGCTGGAGGAGATTGCCGCCAAGCATGGCGCCGCGATCACCTATCGCCCGGTCGATATCCCGCAACTTTTTGACCGCACCGGCGGGATTCAGCCCGCGAGCCGTCACTCCTCGCGTATGGAGTACCGCGCACAAGAGCTGGCGCGGTGGTCGGAAGAACTGGGGATGCCGCTGAAGATCGACGTTGCTGCCACGAACGCCGCACCATCCTCCTACGCTGTCATCGCCGCGCAGGAAACGGGCGGCGACGTCGCCCCGCTCATTCAGGCAATCACGCGTGCACGCTGGGCTGAAGGCCGGGACATCGCAGATGACGCGGTGATCCGCGAGGCGCTGTCAGCGACGGGATTCGACCCCTCGCTAGTGGACAAGGGGCTGTTTGTCGGGGCCGAAACTTACGCCCGCAATCTGGAGTGCGCAGTGGAAGCCGGCGTCTTTGGCGCGCCGTTCTATATCGTCACGGACAGCGGGCAGAAGTTCTGGGGACAGGACAGGCTGTCATTCCTCGATAAACATCTGGCATCGTTGTGAGCGATATCGCCACACGCCACTGGCCGGGCGACCCCGACCGCCCTGCCATTGCCCTGCATTGCATGATGGGCACCGCGAACGCCTGGGGTCCGGTTGCCGAACGTCTTGGCGGAATGATCGATCTGCGCGGGTTCGACATGCCGTCGCACGGTCGCAGCCCAGCTTGGGACCCAGCCGCGGGCATTGATTTTCACACGACGGTCACGCACATCGCCGCTGGGATGATTGACCGTCCTGTCGACCTGATCGGCCATTCCATCGGCGCAACAGTGGCGCTGCGCATTGCCGTCGGTGCCCCTGACGCCGTCCGCAGTCTGACGTTGATCGAGCCCGTGATGTTCGCAGCCACCCCTCAGCAAAGCATGCAGGATCTGGCCGGCAGCGATCTGACAGCTTTGCTGTCAGAAGGCCGCAATCAAGAAGCCGCCGCAGCGTTTCTTGGCATGTGGGGCGGTCCCGGCGGTATGGCGGCCATGCCACAGCGGGTCCGGGATGCAGCCATCGCACAGATTCCGTTGATTGCCGAAACCAATGCGTCGCTTCTGCATGACGCGGCGAACATCCTGCGTCCGGGCGGATTGGAAGGGATCGATGCGCCCGTGATGCTGATAACCGGCAGCGCATCCCCGCCAGTGATGCATGAAATCGTCGACGCATTGGCCGACAGGTTTCAGGATGTCGGCGTCGCGGACGTTCCCGGTGCCGGGCACATGCTGACGATCACCCACCCCGATCAGGTCGCAGGACTGATCGCCGCCAATCTGGAACGCGCGTGACCTGCGCTAATCAATCGACGTCGAAATCGACGTCGTAAGGGACGGGCCCGATGGCCATCCATTCGGCCCTGACCCGCGCGACACGGGTGTCACCCCATGTCCGAAATACGATCTGAAATCCGGTATGCGTGATGAAGTCGGCTTGGATATCCGCCCGTTGGTTCGCGTCGCTCGCGATGTCCCACATGCCGAGAGAGACATGAACGACCGGATAATCCAGAAACGGTTCGGAAAAGGTGATGTCGTGGCGCGCGATGCGCATGCCCGTACCGCTCCACATCTCGCCGTTGTCTTCGAATGCGGAAAACAGAACTTCGGCCCCGCGGGTGATGCCGACTGCTGCGTTGTTGAAACGTCTCATGCCCGAGCTTTCCCGCGGTAAGATAAAGGCCCCGACAATGTCGAGGCCTTTCAATTCTTCACGGTGATGATCAGTCCGGGAAGTTGGAGTGGTTCGGGTCCAGACCGATATGGGTGCCAAGGGCCTCCATATCCGCCAGCAGCTTGACCGCTGCCGCAACCGCAACCTCGCCTTTTTCGCCACGCGTCTCGGCGGATTTCTTCGCCTGATACGCCTCGACCATCATCTCATCGAAGATCGCCTGTGACATCTCTGCGCGCGGGTGACCCCGTTCCGCCAGAAGGCTGACCGAGGTGTTGTTGATTTCGGCAAACCCACCGCTGACGGCGAATTCGACCGAATTCCCGGTCGCATCGACCAGCGTCACCAGACCCGGGCGAAGCGTCACAATGCTGGGCGCGTGGCCCGGCATTGCGGTCAGATCGCCATCGGTGCCCGGCAGACGGACTTCGCGCACCGGAACAGAGACGAGGCTCCGCTCTGGTGAAACGAGGTCGAACTGCATCGTGTCGGCCATGTCGCCCCCTTACGCCGCTTCGGCGGCCAGGCGCTGTGCCTTGGCTTTCACGTCTTCAATGCCACCGACCATGTAGAAGGCCGATTCCGGCAGGTGATCGTATTCACCAGCGACGACAGCTTTGAACGACTTAATGGTGTCTTCCAGCGGAACCTGAACTCCGTCCGAGCCGGTGAACACTTTTGCCACGTCGAAGGGCTGCGACAGGAAACGCTGGATCTTGCGCGCACGCGCAACGGTCAGTTTGTCCTCTTCCGACAGCTCGTCCATGCCAAGGATGGCGATGATGTCCTGCAGCGACTTGTACTTCTGCAGGATTCCCTGAACGTCACGCGCGACCTGATAATGCTCTTCGCCGACAACCGCCGGATCGAGGATACGGCTGTTGGAGTCGAGCGGGTCGACGGCCGGATAGATCCCCAGTTCCGAAATCGCACGCGACAGAACGGTCGTCGCGTCAAGGTGGGCAAAGGTCGTCGCAGGCGCGGGGTCGGTCAAATCATCGGCCGGGACGTAAACGGCTTGGATCGAGGTGATCGAGCCGTTCTTGGTCGAGGTGATGCGTTCCTGCATCGCGCCCATGTCGGTCGCCAGCGTCGGCTGATAACCCACGGCGGACGGGATACGGCCCAGCAGTGCCGACACTTCCGAACCCGCCTGGGTGAAGCGGAAGATGTTGTCGACGAAGAACAGAACGTCGGTCCCGGTCGAGTCGCGGAACTGTTCGGCAATGGTCAGACCGGTCAGCGCGACGCGCATCCGGGCACCCGGAGGCTCGTTCATCTGGCCATAGACCAGAGCCACCTGCGAGGCGCCCAGATCGTCTTCCTTGATGACGCCGGATTCGACCATCTCGTGGTAAAGGTCGTTCCCTTCACGGGTCCGTTCACCCACCCCGGCGAACACCGAATAACCCGAGTGCACTTTGGCGATGTTGTTGATCAGTTCCATGATCAGAACGGTCTTGCCGACGCCGGCACCACCGAACAGACCGATCTTGCCGCCCTTGGAATACGGCGCCAGCAGGTCGATGACCTTGATGCCGGTGACCAGAATTTCCGAGCTGGTGGCCTGCGCGGCGAAGTCCGGAGCGGGCTGGTGGATCGCGCGCTTTTCAGTCGCATCGACCGGGCCGCGTTCGTCGACGGGCTCACCCACGACGTTCAGGATGCGGCCCAGGGTTGCGTCGCCCACGGGAACCGAGATCGGCTCGCCGGTGTCGGTGACGGCGGTCCCACGGACCAGACCTTCGGTTGCGTCCATTGCAATGGCGCGGACGGTGTTTTCGCCCAGATGCTGCGCCACTTCCAGGATCAGCTTCTTGCCGTTGTTTTCAGTTTCCAGCGCGTTCAGAATCGCCGGCAGGTGGTCGTCGAACTGCACGTCGACAACGGCGCCGATGACCTGTGTGATCTTGCCCTGAGCTGCCATTTATCTACCCCTGCGTTACGGTCAGAGCGCCTCGGCGCCCGCAATGATTTCAATAAGTTCGGTGGTGATCGCGGCCTGACGCGACCGGTTGTATTCGGTCGTCAGTCGATCGATCATTTCACCGGCGTTGCGCGTGGCGTTGTCCATCGCGCTCATCCGTGCGCCCTGCTCGGACGCGGCGTTTTCCAGCAGCGCCGAGAACACCTGCGTGGCGACCGAACGCGGCAGAAGCTCCGTCAGGATCGCCTCTTCGCCGGGTTCGTAGTCGTAAAGCATGTTCGCGCCTTCGGCGGCCGCACCCTCTTCACCCGGCTCGATCACGCCCGGAATGATCTGGCGTGCGGTCGGAACCTGGCTGATGACGGATTCGAAGCGGTTATAGAACAGCGTCGCCACATCAAAGTCGCCAGCCTCGAACCGATCGAGGATTTCCTGAGTGATCTCGCGCGCGTTGGCGTAACCGATGCGCTTGACCTCGGACAGGTCGACGTGATGGACGAAGCGGTCGCCATAGTCGCGGCGAAGCTGCTCGCGCGCCTTCTTGCCGACTGTCAGGATCGCAACTTCCTTGCCCTGTGACAGCAGTTCAACTGCGCGCTGACGCGCCAGCTTGACGATCGAGCTGTTGAAGCCGCCGGCAAGCCCGCGTTCCGACGTCAAAACGACCAGCAGGTGACGACGATCCTCACCGGTGCCGACCAGAAGGCGCGGCGCGCCTTCCTGCGTGCTGGCCGCGGCCGTCAGGCCCGCCATGACGGCGGACATGCGGTCGGCATAGGGACGTGCGGCTTCCGCTGCTTCCTGCGCACGGCGCAGTTTCGCGGCGGCGACCATCTGCATCGCCTTGGTGATCTTCCGCGTGTTCTTGACGCTTCCGATCCTGACTTTGAGATCCTTGAGGCTGGGCATCTATCCCTCCTCTCAGGCGTACGTCTTGGCGTAGGCGTCCAGAACCGATTTCAGCCGTTCTTCCGCCTCGCCCTTGATCTTCGGGTCTTCGCGCGTGATCCAATCCAGCACATCTGCGTGCTGATTGCGCAGGAAGTCCAGCAGACCCTGTTCCCATTTGCCGACATCGCCAACCGGGATCTTGTCCAGATAGCCTTTGGTACCGGCATAGATGACCGCGACGATTTCCGCATTGGTCAGCGGGTCGTATTGCGGCTGCTTCATCAGCTCGGTCAGGCGCGCACCGCGGTTCAGCAGCTTCTGCGTCGCCGCATCAAGGTCGGACCCGAACTGGGCGAAGGCCGCCATCTCGCGGTACTGTGCCAGTTCCAGTTTGACCGGACCGGCGACCGACTTCATCGCGTTCGTCTGTGCAGCCGAACCCACGCGGCTGACGGACAGACCGGTGTTCACGGCCGGGCGGATACCCTGGAAGAACAGGTCGGTTTCAAGGAAGATCTGACCGTCGGTGATCGAAATCACGTTGGTCGGGATATAGGCCGAAAGGTCGCCCGCTTGCGTTTCGATGATCGGCAGCGCGGTCAGCGAGCCCGAACCGAACTCCTCGTTCAGCTTGGCCGAACGCTCCAGTAGGCGCGAGTGCAGATAGAACACGTCGCCCGGATACGCTTCACGTCCCGGCGGACGGCGCAGCAGCAGCGACATTTGGCGATAGGCAACGGCCTGCTTGGACAGATCGTCATAGATGATCAGCGCGTCCATGCCGTTGTCGCGGAAGTATTCCGCCATCGCGGTCGCGGCGTAAGGTGCCAGATACTGCATCGGCGCCGGCTCGGACGCGGTTGCGGCGATGATGGTGGTGTAGGCCATCGCGCCGGTTTCTTCGAGCTTCTTGACCAGCTGCGCCACGGTCGAGCGTTTCTGGCCGATCGCCACGTAGAAGCAGTAAAGCGGCTTCTGCGTGTCCAGATCGTTGTAGCTTTTCTGGTTCAGAATGGTGTCGAGCGCGATTGCGGTCTTACCGGTCTGACGGTCGCCGATGATCAGCTCGCGCTGGCCGCGGCCAACCGGAACCATGGCGTCAACGGATTTCAGGCCGGTCGCCATCGGCTCATGGACCGATTTGCGCGGCATGATGCCCGGGGCCTTGACGTCGGCCACGCGACGCTCGGACGTCTCGATCGGGCCTTTGCCGTCGATCGGGTTGCCCAGCGCGTCAACGACGCGACCCAGCAGCGCCTTGCCAACCGGCACGTCCACAATGGAACGGGTGCGCTTGACGGTGTCGCCTTCCTTGATCGAACGGTCGTTCCCGAAGATCACGACGCCGACGTTGTCGGTTTCAAGGTTCAGAACCATGCCCCGGATGCCACCGGGGAATTCGACCATCTCGCCCGCCTGAACGCTGTCCAGACCGTAAACCCGGGCGATACCGTCACCAACGGACAGCACTTGGCCAACCTCGGCCACTTCGGCGTCCTGACCGAAATTCTTGATCTGATCCTTGAGGATCGCCGAAATCTCGGCAGCCTGGATAGCCATTAGCGGACCTCTTTCATGACATTCTTAAGGGAAGCGAGCTTCGAGCTGATCGAGCTGTCGATCATCTGCGAACCAAGCTTGACAATCATTCCGCCGATCAGTGCTTCGTCGACGCGCGCGTCCAACCGGACGGTCTTGCCCGATTTCTGCGACAGCGTGTCCGACAGGCGGCGTTCCTGTTCGGCGCTGAGAGGTGCTGCCGACACGACCTGCGCCGTCATCTCGCCCCGTTCGTCGGCGATGCGCGCCTTCAGGGCGTTGACCAATTGCGGCAGTGCAAACAGGCGGCGGTTCTGCGCCATCAGTCGCAGGGTGTTTGCCAGCAGCGGCGACAGCTCCATCTTGGCCGCGATTGCGGCGATAGCACGTTCGCGATCTTCGCGGCTGATCAGCGGCGAGGTGATGAGCGTGCGGATATCGGCATCCGACAGAACGGCACTTACGGCGTCAACTTGGCTTGCCAGCGCATCAATGCCGCCATCCGCCTTGGCAAGGTCGAACAGGGCCTGCGCATAGCGTCCGGCGATATTTGCGGAAATCGAAGCGGTATTGGCCACGGACACCCCTTTGGTTAGCGCGTAGCCCCGCAGGCCGGGCCGGCTTTGGCCGGTCAGTCGCGGGGCGCGGACGGTGGAAAGCGACGACCGCCTCCCGAAATCTGGGGGGTCTGTAACAGCCCTGCCCCACGGTCGCAACTGCATTGGTAACGGAAAAGCGACCGTCCGACGCAATTAGACGCCGGGTCGCGGGAACGTTTCTGTCAAGATTGTCGTTACGCGCGCCAGCAACCGCCAAGCTGCACCCGCAAATTGGCCACGGCGTCATCCCGATTCGACGATCACCGCAGGCTGTGCCGGTTTTGGCGAGGGCGGCCTGGGCCGGGTAATGCCCTCCAGCACGTCCAGGGGACTGGGAACGATAGCGCGCGGCACCCGGCCGATGGGCGCCGGGACCTGCTTGGTCAGTTCGGCCAGCAACACCCCTGCCACCAGCATCTGTGAAATCCGGTTTCCCGTCCGCTCCCACATCTGCGCGCCCTTGAGCCAAAAGCGGCGATCCGACGGCGGGATATAGATCGCGGCGCCGGTGCGTTCGATGACGAAACCCGCGCGGCGCGCCTGCGATTCCAGCTGCCCCTTGGTATAGCTGCGCCCAAAGCCAAACGGCGTGCGGTCGGTCTGGGCCCAAAGACCTGCCCGGTTCGGGACCATGACCATGATCCGGCCGCCGGGCCCCAGCACGCGCCACGCCTCGGCCAAAAGGGCGGCGGGGTTGTCCGACGTCTCAAGCGCATGCAGCAATACCAGCCGGTCGATGCTGCCGGTTTCCATCGGCCAGGCACCTTCGTCACACAGCACCGCATGGTTCGGCAGCCCCGCAGGCCAACCCAGCACCCCCTGCTGGGCTGGCATCAGCCCGGTCACGCGCCGCGCGCTGGTCAGATACGGGCGCAGCATCGGGACAGCAAAGCCGAACCCAGCGACTGACATGCCCGAAGCGCCTTTGGCCGGCCACGCCGCCAGCAGCCTGTCGCGCAAAATCTTCTGCGCCACGCGGCCGAGGGCGCGCTGATAATAAAAGGCCCGCAGGTCAAGAATATCGGCATACATCGCCAGCCAGATTGCCACCGGGTGCAGCGCGGTCAAGTGCAGTCCCCGGAACCCCACCCCGTCGACGCGGCGTTCCTGTTATTCTCGCGCCAAGGAAGGACCCCCATGCCCCAGCTTCGAACCGTCCGGTGTCTTGATGACAACTACGCATATCTGATCCACGAGGCCGGTCAGACCGTTCTTGTGGACGCGCCCGAGGCCGGCCCGATTCTGAACGAACTGAACGACGCAGGCTGGTCGCTGGATGTCATCCTGCTGACGCACCATCATGACGACCATATCCAGGCCGTGCCGGCAATCGTTGAGGCGACCGGCGCGCAGGTATGGGGCAACGGCGCGGACGCAAGACGCCTGCCGCCTTTGGACCGTGCCCTGTCAGTCGGCGAGGTCGTTGATCTTTTGGACGACCGCGTGGACGTGCTGGACGCACCCGGCCATACAATCGGCCATGTCGCATTCAATTTCGAACGCAGCAAAATGCTGTTTACCGCTGACAGCCTGATGGCGCTGGGTTGCGGGCGGCTGTTCGAAGGTGACGCCGACACGATGTGGAACACGCTGGACCGATTGGCCGCCCTGCCCGGCGACACGCTGGTCTGTTCGGGTCACGATTATTGCAGATCGAATGGCGCTTTCGCGCTTTCGGTCGATCCGGACAATCAGGCGTTGCGGCAGCGGTTATCGGATAATGCGGCTGGAAAACGGCCCTGTTCGCCCGCCACGCTTTCGGACGAAATCGCGACCAACCCGTTTCTGCGGGCAGCGGCACTTGCCGACAGTCTGGGGATGACGGATCAGCCTGCGAACAAGGTCTTTGCCCAGCTGCGCAAAATGAAGGACAGCTTTCGAGGCTGATATATCTTCGCGCCGGATCGGCCGCGTGTGCCTTGAAAAACGGCACACGCGCGATCACATCTGCCACAACGCGATGGGTTTCGGCGGCAAGATC
The DNA here is from genome assembly GCA_003240735.1 of Paracoccus denitrificans. Lineage (GTDB taxonomy): Bacteria > Pseudomonadota > Alphaproteobacteria > Rhodobacterales > Rhodobacteraceae > Paracoccus > Paracoccus denitrificans_A. Next base: position 89,134 of record QFNE01000007.1, read on the forward strand.
AAAGTTAGCGCTTGAAACCTGCCGAAATCCGCAAATCTTGAAGATACCATGACAGTCTGGTCAGGTGGGCGTTGCAGGACCCCCAAACCGCCAGCCGACTGACAGGAGCCTGAACGTGCCGTCTTTTTCGCAAACCTTGGAACAGGCAATTCATTCCGCGCTGGCCTTGGCCAACCAGCATCGACATGAACTTGCGACCCTTGAACACCTTCTTTTGGCCCTGACCGAAGAGCCCGATGCCGTAAAGGTCATGCGGGCCTGCAACGTCGATCTGGACGAACTGCGCCGGATGCTGACGGAATTCATCGATGACGACCTGTCGACGCTGATCGCAGACGTGGACGGCTCGGAAGCCGTTCCCACCGCTGCATTCCAGCGGGTGATCCAGCGTGCCGCGATCCACGTCCAAAGCTCTGGACGGACCGAGGTCACGGGCGCGAACGTGCTTGTCGCCATCTTTGCCGAACGCGAATCGAACGCAGCCTATTTCCTGCAGGAAATGGACATGACGCGTTACGACGCGGTCAACTTCATCGCGCATGGCGTGGCCAAGAACCCATCCTATTCGGAACCCCGCCGCGTCGAAGGCTCGGCCGAGGCTGGGCCCGAGGCGGAAACGGCCGCGCCGCCCAAGGACGAAACCGCCCTTGGCAAATACTGCGTCGACCTGAATCAGAAGGCATCCGAAGGTGACGTCGACCCCCTGATCGGCCGCGCCGATGAGGTCGAGCGTTGCATTCAGGTCCTGTGCCGTCGTCGCAAGAACAACCCGCTGCTGGTGGGTGACCCCGGCGTCGGCAAGACGGCAATTGCCGAAGGCCTTGCGCTGAAAATTACGCGCGGCGAGACGCCCGAGATTCTGTCGGGCGCAACAATCTATTCGCTCGACATGGGTGCACTGCTTGCCGGCACCCGCTATCGCGGTGACTTCGAGGAGCGTTTGAAGGCGGTCGTCAAGGAACTGGAAGAGCATGACGACGCGATCCTGTTCATCGACGAGATCCACACCGTGATCGGTGCGGGTGCGACGTCGGGTGGGGCGATGGATGCGTCGAACCTGCTGAAACCGGCGCTTGCCGGGGGCAAGCTGCGCTGCATGGGCTCGACCACCTACAAGGAGTATCGTCAGCACTTCGAAAAGGACCGCGCGCTCAGCCGTCGGTTCCAGAAGATCGACGTGAACGAACCTTCGGTGCCGGATGCCATCAAGATCCTGATGGGGCTGAAGCCTAACTTCGAAAAGCACCACGACCTGCGCTACACCAATGATGCGATTCGTTCGGCTGTCGAACTTGCCGCGCGCTACATCAACGACCGAAAACTGCCCGACAGCGCCATCGACATCATTGATGAGGCGGGTGCGGCGCAGCATCTGGTCGCGGAAAGCAAGCGTCGCAAGACGATCAGTCCGAAAGAGGTTGAAGCGGTTGTGGCCAAGATCGCCCGCATCCCGCCGAAAAGCGTCAGCAAGGACGACGCGGCGGTGCTGAAGGATCTGGAAACCACGCTGAAACGTCTGGTCTTTGGCCAGGACGCCGCCATCAGTGCGCTGTCGTCGTCTATCAAGCTTGCCCGTGCGGGCCTGCGCGAGCCGGAAAAGCCCATCGGCAACTATTTGTTCGCGGGCCCCACCGGCGTCGGCAAGACCGAGGTCGCCAAGCAGCTTGCCAGTGTTCTGGGCGTGGAACTGCTGCGCTTTGACATGTCGGAATACATGGAGAAGCACGCAGTCAGCCGCCTGATCGGTGCGCCCCCCGGCTACGTGGGGTTCGACCAGGGCGGTCTTCTGACCGATGGGGTCGATCAGCATCCGCATTGCGTGCTGCTGCTGGACGAGATCGAAAAGGCGCACCCGGATGTCTTCAACATCCTGCTGCAGGTGATGGACCACGGCAAACTGACCGACCATAACGGTCGTCAGGTCGATTTCCGGAACGTGATCCTGATCATGACGTCGAACGCGGGCGCCGCGGATCAGGCGCGTGCTGCGATCGGCTTTGGCCGCGACCGGCGCGAGGGCGAGGACAAGGAAGCGATCGAACGGACCTTCACGCCCGAGTTCCGCAACCGTCTGGATGCGATCATCAGCTTTGCGGCCTTGCCGCGCGATGTCATCGTCCAGGTGGTCGAAAAGTTCGTGCTGCAGCTGGAAGCCCAGTTGATGGATCGTGGCGTGCACATCGAACTGACGTCCGAGGCCGCGAACTGGCTTGCTGAGAAAGGCTATGACGACCGGATGGGCGCGCGTCCTTTGGCGCGGGTCATCCAGGAAACGATCAAGAAGCCCTTGGCCGAAGAGCTGCTGTTTGGTCGCCTGACCAAAGGCGGTGTGGTCAAGGTCCGGATCGAAGATGGCAAGCCCGCCTTCGATATCACCGGCCCTGGCACGCCCCGTCTGACAGACGAGCGACCGCCACTTTTGACGGCCGAGTGATCGCAGATCGAAGCAAATCAACCGGGGCCGCCAAGTCGGCCCCGGTTTTCTTTTGGAACCACGCGAATCCCTCAGGGGTTATCATCGCACCTCAGCAAAGGAGGACGCGATGACCAAAGACATCCGCCGTTACGAACTGGTCGAGGACACAACCCCCGAAGAAGCCTCTGCGATGAAGCAGCAGATGCGCGTCGAGGAATCACAGCGCATTCGCAAGCAGCGCGAGGCAGAAGCGAAGGCCGCGAAGTCGGACGACTGAAATGACTGGTGCCGGCGGAGGGATTTGAACCCCCGACCCCCTGATTACAAATCAGACGCTCTACCACTGAGCTACGCCGGCACGCGCCTTGCCAGATACGCAACCCGATCACGCGCTGCAAGCGTCGCGTGCGCTTTCCCTGTCCAGATATGACCTATAGTGTGCGCGCCAAGTGAAATTGCGGCGGGGATCCGATGAAGGTTGCGTTCTATCTGGGCACACACGGCACCGAGCCGGAACGCATGATCAAGGTTCTGATGCAGAACCGGGAATGGTTATTGGCAAACGGAATTGAGCCGGTCCCCCCGTCCCGCCACCGTGGCATGTTTGAAGAGGCGCTGAACTCGCTATCTGGCGGGCCCGCAACGCCCGCGATGGAACAGGTGATGCTGGACGCCATCCTGGATATCGACGACCCCAAACGTCTCATCTGTTCGCAACCCGGCTTGATCGGGGTTCCCGCGCGCTGTCTGGCCCCGCCGTCGTTCTATGCTCCGGCAGGATCGAAAATGATGGCGGCAGCCAATCTTTTTCCGTCGGCAGACGCTGAGTTCTTCATGGCGCTGCGTAACCCGGCCACATTGGTTCCCCATCTGGTCGCGGCCAGCACGCGCCAAAGCTACGACCAGCTGATGGCTGGCCGCAGCCCTGACACGCTGCGCTGGGGCCCGGCAGTCCGGCAGATGTTGCAGTCCGTCCAAGGACGGCGTCTGGTTCTGTGGTGCCACGAAGACACCCCGTTGATCTGGCCCGAGGTTGTGCGCCGCATCGCCGACATGCCGACGAACGTTGCGCTGAAAGGCGGCCTAGCAGTTCTCGCCGAGGTTCTGACGCCCGAAGGGCTTGACGAAATCAAACGCCGCCTGGGTGAAGCGGCGCAGATTACCATCGCCGCGCGCCGCGACATCTTTGCGGAGGTGCTCTCGACCCATGCGCGCCCTGACATGCTTGAGACGTCGATCACGCTGCCCGGTTGGGATCAGGCGCTCGTGGACCGCATGACCCGGGATTATGACGATGACGTGGCTGAAATCGCGGCGCTGCCGGGGGTCGAATTCATCGTCCCCTGACGCGCGACCCGCTGATTACGCGGCACGATCAAGCCATGCCAAGCGCGGCTTTGTACATCTCAAGGATCGCCTCTTCTTCGGCGATGTCGTCCTTGTCGCGCTTGCGCAGCGCGATGACCTTGCGCATGACCTTGGTGTCGTAACCACGGGCCTTCGCCTCGGCCATCAGCTCTTTCTGACGCTCGGCCACGTCCTTCTTTTCGGAATCGAGCTGCTCGTACTGCTCGATAAACTGGCGCAACTCTCCGGCGGCTACGCCATAAGCCTGATCGTCCTGCATCCCACCATTCCTTTTGTTCTTGCCGACACTGAAGATCCGGCGTCGTCCTAGGGTGTCTTGCCGCCTCGTGCAATCGGGGCTAGGCCCGGATCGGATCAAACATGGGGAAGCGGAATGGTTTGGCAGGCGGTGATGTGGGGCGGTGCGGTGCTGACGGCGCTGGGGCTGGCGGGCATCGTCTGGTGCATCGTGACGGTTGCGCGCGCCAAGCGTGCCGGCGGGGACGAGGCGCAACTGCGGCGCACGATGCAACGGGTGGTTGCCGTGAACATGGCGGCGCTGGCCGCCTCCATGCTGGGGCTGATGGCGGTGGTGCTTGGCATCATGCTGGGACGCTGAGCGATGCGGGTTCTGATCCAGCGCGTGACCGCAGCGAAAGTCCAGGTTGATGGTCAGACGATCGGTGAGATCGGCCCCGGTCTGATGATCCTTTGCTGCGCGATGCAGGGCGATGATGAGGCAAGCGCCGACAAGCTGGCCGCCCGCGTCGCCAAGCTGCGCATTTTCCGCGACGAAGCGGGCAAGATGAACAAGTCCCTGCTGGATACCGGCGGTGCGTCGCTTGTCGTCAGCCAGTTCACCCTGTCGGCAGACACGCGTACCGGCAACCGCCCCGGATTTTCCACTGCCGCACCGCCTGACCTCGGTCGCGCGCTTTACGAGCGTTTTGCGGAAGCGTTGCGGCTGCAGGGCATCACGGTCGCCACTGGCGAGTTCGGCGCCGACATGGCGGTCACGCTGACGAACGACGGACCGGTCACCATCTGGATGGATAGCGCGGACCGGAACTGATCACACGGGAACTAAATTCTGCGCCGGGTTGACTTCCGTCCTTGCGGCCTCCATCTGGATCAGGTCGACGCCGCTGCCCGCGTGAGCAGTTATCGACCGTCCCGTCGGACGGTTACGACCGGCCCGACATCTTTTGCATCCCATAGTCACGCGGGGGTTGCAGCGGGTCTCCGTATCTGACCCGCGAAACCCATCGCGCCCTGCATCTGCGGGGCGTCACTTGGCGCGTTCGATACGGAACGCGTCCTGTCAGACGTGATCAAGGAATACTATGACTGACCCGACCCAACACGCCGCTGGCGGCAAAAGCCACGCCGGCAAATCCCGTTTCAACGGCCAACGCCGTTCGCGCCGTCCTGCCGAGGATGGCGGGAACGAAGATGGCCGCCTGCATCCTGCGAACCGCCCTGCCCGCCAACCGCGGCGCGAAGGTGGAGACAACGCCCCGCGTTTCGGCGCCAACAAGCCGCGCGCCAAGGTCGGCGCCGAAGACGACGGCCGTTTCATCCGCCGGGCCATTCCCGACATCGATACCGCCTTCACTCGCATGGGCATCGACCCGCGCGTGGCGATCAACCTTGGCCCGCTGGGCCTGACCGATCCGACGCCGATTCAGGCACAGGCGATCCCGGAAATCGTCAAGGGCCGTGACCTGCTGGGTCTGGCCCAGACGGGTACCGGCAAGACCGCCGCCTTTGCGCTGCCGATGCTGACGCGTCTGCTGAAAGCGGGCGAGCGTCCGGAACCCGGCACCTGCCGTGCGCTGATCCTGGCGCCGACGCGCGAACTGGCGACCCAGATCGCCCAGAACGTCGAGTTGTTTGCCGCCGGCACCCCGGTGCGCAGCTTCCGCGTTGTGGGCGGTGCGTCCCTGAACGTGCAGGCTGACCGCTTGTCGCGTGGTGTGGACGTGCTGATTGCCACGCCCGGTCGCCTGATCGACCTGCTGGAACGGCGTGCCGTTCGGCTGGACCAGACCCGCTATCTGGTTCTGGACGAGGCGGACCAGATGCTGGACATCGGGTTCATCCACGCCCTGCGCCGCATTGCCCGGCTGGTGAACAAGGACCGCCAAACGCTGCTGTTCTCGGCCACGATGCCGAAGCTGATGGAAGAGTTGGCCGATAGCTATCTGACGGATCCGGTCCGCGTGCAGGTCAACCCGCCCGGTCAGGCCGCCGAAAAGATCGCCCAAGGTGTTCATTTCGTAAACCAGGGCGACAAGGCCGCCTTGCTGGCTGAATACCTGTCGGGTCACAAAGGTGAGCTGGCGATCGTCTTCGGTCGTACCAAACACGGTTCGGATAAACTTTCGAAGTTGCTGGAGAAGTGGGGCTTTTCAGTCGCCGCGATCCACGGCAATAAATCACAAGGCCAACGCGAACGCGCGCTCGCGTCGTTCCGCAATGGCGATACGCAGGTGCTGGTGGCAACCGACGTGGCGGCCCGTGGCCTGGACATCCCGCAGGTGGCGCATGTCTATAATTACGAATTGCCGAACGTGCCCGAAAACTATGTCCACCGCATCGGCCGCACCGCGCGCGCCGGTCGCGAAGGCCGCGCGGTGGCGTTCTGCGCACCTGCCGAAATCGGCGAACTGCGTGACATCGAAAAGGTCCTGAAGGGTCCGATCCCCGTCATCGGCGGCGAGGCTCCGCCCGCTTCGGCAGCCCAGACCCGCAAGCCCGCCGGGGGCCGCGCGCGCCCGCCGCGGCGTCCGTCGCGCGCACCGAAGTCGCAGCAGGCAGCCCGGTAATCCAAACCCAAGCGGGCGGCCTTGCGCCGCCCCTTTGACCCGGCCTATCCCACCCGGATGGCCAAGCTTTACTTCAATTATTCGACGATGAACGCCGGCAAAAGCACGCTGCTTTTGCAGGCGTCCTACAACTACCGCGAACGCGGCATGCAGACGCTGCTGCTGACGGCGGCGGTTGACCAGCGTGCGGGCGAAGGCGTCATCGCCTCTCGGATCGGCATTTCGGACAGCGCGATCGTCTTTGCGCCCGACACCGATCTGTTTCAGTTAATCAAACAGCAATGCGACGGGTGCGCCTGCGTCTTCGTGGACGAGGCGCAGTTTCTGACGGCTGAACAGGTCTGGCAGCTGGCGCGCGTGGCCGATGATCTGTCCCTGCCTGTCATGGCCTACGGCCTGCGCACCGATTTTCGCGGTCTGCTGTTTCCAGGCTCGGCCGCGCTACTGGCGATTGCAGATAACCTGCGCGAAGTCCGCACGATCTGCCATTGCGGGCGCAAGGCCACGATGGTCGTCCGCCTTGGCCCGGATGGCGCAGTGCTGCACGACGGCGCGCAGGTGCAGATCGGCGGCAACGAAACCTATGTCTCGCTGTGCCGCCGCCACTGGCGCGAAGCGATGGGCACGTCCGCTTGACCGATCTGTTCACAATCAGGCTGTGACCCCACCGCTCGCGTTGCGGGAGAGCGGTTGGTTTGCTAACGCTGTCTGGGAATTATGGCCGGGCAGGCAACGAACCGGCGTGGGACAAGGGACGACCTGATGCGCAAGGCATTCGCAATTCTTCTGGCGATGGCGCTGGCCAGCCCCGCAGCGGCCTTTGAAACCAGCGCGCGCGCGGCGTGGGTCTACGACGTCGCCACAGGCAGCGTTCTGATGCAGAAGAATGCGGACGAACCCCTGCCCCCGGCGTCGATGTCCAAACTGATGACCGTCTATATGCTGTTCGAGGCCCTGCACGAAGGCCGCATTGCCATGGACACGCCGCTGCCGGTGTCGACCAAGGCGCGGCAGATGAAGGGGTCCACCATGTTCCTGAACGAACGTGATCGCCCGACCGTGGAAGAACTGATCAAGGGCATCATCGTCCTGTCTGGTAACGACGCCTGCGTGGTCGTGGCCGAAGGGCTGGGCGGGACCGAAGAAGCCTTTGCCCGCCAGATGAACGAGCGGGCCAAGGTTCTGGGGCTGACCCAGTCGCATTTCAAGAATTCATCCGGCTGGCCGGACCCGGAACAGCGGATGTCGGTCCACGATCTGGGGATCCTCGCCCAGCATCTGATCGAAGACTTCCCAGAGCTTTACAAGAATTTCGCCATCCGCGAATTTGCCTATGACAACCGTGCGCCTGCCAATCGCCATAACCGCAACCCGCTGTTGTCGCTTGGGATTGGGGCTGACGGTCTCAAGACCGGCCACACGCAGGAGGCAGGCTTTGGCCTTGTCGGATCGGCCAACCAGAACGGACGCCGGATCATCTTTGTGCTGACGGGGATGGACACCGACAAGTCCCGCGCGGAGGAGTCGGAGCGTATCGTCAATTGGGCATTCCGCCAGTTCACCATGCGCGAAGTGATGCACAAAGGTGAAACCGTGGCAGAGGCGCCCGTCTGGATGGGGGACCGCGCCAGGGTGGCGCTGACGACCGGCGATGGCCTGAAGGTTCTGATTCCAGCGGGCGCAACCGAACGCGTCACCGCCGAGGCGGTGTTTGATGGACCCATCGCAGCACCGATCAAGGCCGGGCAGCGATTGGGCGAACTGGTCGTGACGGTTCCGGGAGCCGTTGAATCGCGTCTTCCGCTTCTGGCCGCCAACGACGTGGCCGAGGCTGGTGTCATGGGACGGCTGCAGAACGCGGCTCTGCGCCTTGGCCGCCGCGCGGTCACGGCAATCGGTGGGTAAGATCGCCCTGCCCGCGATGTTCATCAGCTTTGAAGGCACGGACGGATCGGGGAAATCGACCCAAGCTCGCATGCTGACCGATCGTCTGCGTGAAACGGGGCGCGACGTCGTTTTGACCCGCGAACCCGGCGGCGCGCCTGGGGCCGAGGAAATCAGGCGTCTGCTGGTCGAAGGTGGCAGCGACCGTTGGTCCCCGGAAACCGAGGCACTGCTGTTCACCGCGGCGCGGCGCGACCATCTGGAACGGACGATCCGCCCCGCGCTTGAGCGTGGCTCCGTTGTCATCAGCGACCGGTTCGCAGACTCGACCCGTGTTTATCAGGGCGTCGCCAGGTCCGATCTGGCGGGACTGGTCGACCGGCTGCACGACCTTGCCATCGGGGTCGAACCTGACCTGACGCTGTTGATCGACATCGATCCTGCCGTGTCGCTGGCGCGTGGAAACGCTCGAGGCGGCGCCGAGGATCGGTTCGAACGTCTGGGCCTGCCCTTTCAGGAGCGGTTGCGCCAAGGTTTTCTGGACCTCGCCGCGCGCAACCCGGCACGCGTTCGCATCATTGACGGATCGGGCACCGCGGACGAGGTCGCCCGTCGGATTGACGCCGTTCTTCCCCCCGACCTGTCCCCGCATGGCTGACGCTGAGCTTCCCGAACCGGACCGCGTTCCCGGTGCCCCCCACCCGCGTGAGACAGCGCAGCTGGTGGGTCAGGACGCGGCGATCGCTGATTTCATCGGCGCATCCCGGTCGGGCCGTATGCATCATGGCTGGCTGATCAGCGGACCACGCGGCACCGGCAAAGCGACGCTGGCCTGGACAATCGCGCGGTGGCTGCTGTCCGATGCGGCAAGCGACGACCTGAGCGTCGATCCCGAGGATCCCGTTGCGCGGCGTCTGCGCGCCCTTTCGGAACCGCGACTGCATCTTGTCCGCCGCCCCGTCGACGAAAAGACCGGTCGCATCAGCGCCCAGATCACGGTCGAGGAAATCCGGAGGCTTCTGTCGTTCTTCCACATGAGCGCCGCAGAGGGCGGTCGCCGCGTGGCCATTATCGATGCTGCCGACGACCTGAACACGGCGGCTGCGAACGCGCTGTTGAAGCTGCTGGAAGAGCCGCCGCAGGACGCGGTGTTGCTGCTGGTGGCGCACCAACCTGCCCGCCTGCTGCCAACCATCCGATCCCGTTGCCGGGAACTACGGCTGCAACCACTGGCGGCCGAGGATATGGCGATCGCTTTGGGACCGATGGCGGTCGAGGGCGACCCCGTTCGTCTGGGCGCGCTGGCGGCCGGTTCGGTGGGCGATGCGCTGCGCCTGTCCGGTCAGGATGGGCTGGCGGTCTATCAGCAGATCGTCGATCTGTTTGCGACCTTGCCGCGCATGGATCGTGGCCGCGCGGCGAAACTATCTGAGGCGGCCGCCGTGCGCCCCGGCCCGGACGGCGATCCGTTCGATCTGGTGGTGGGACTTCTCGATCGCTTTCTGTCGCGGGCGGCGCGTGCCGGTCTGCTTGGTCCGCCCTTGCCTGAAGTCGCGGATGGTGAAGGCGCGCTGTTGGCGCGAATTGCGCCAGATGACGCATCCGGACGCATGTGGGCCGAGGCGCAGGCCGAACTTTCGGCCCGGGCCCGCCGTGGTCGGGCGGTCAACCTTGACCCTGCCGCCCTGGTCATGGATATGCTTCTGACGCTTGCCGACGCGCCGTCGCGCGCGCGTGGCACCGTCTGAAAGCCAAACCCATGTCTGATACTGCACCCGCTTTGGTCGACAGCCATTGTCACCTCGACTTCCCGGATTTTGACGGCCAGCACGACGAACTGATCGCCCGTGCACGGGCGCAAGGCGTCACGCGCATGGTCACGATCTGCACGCGGCTGGGTAAGGAACCTGCCGTCCGGGCGTTGGCTGACCGGTTTGACGAAGTTTTCTACGCCGCGGGTGTCCATCCCATGTACGCCGCCGAAGAGCCGCTGACCCGCGTCGACCAACTGGTCGCACTGGCCGATCATCCGAAATTCGTGGGCATCGGCGAAACCGGGCTGGATTACCACTACAGCGCGGACAGCGCAGCCATTCAGGCCGAAAGCCTGCGCGTCCATATCGAAGCCGCGCGCCAGACCGGCCTGCCACTGATCATCCATTCACGCGACGCAGACGCCGACATGGCCCGCATCCTGTCCGAGGAACACGCCGCAGGCCCGTTTTCCTGCGTCATGCACTGCTATACCTCAGGGCCGGAGCTTGCCGAAGCTGCGCTGTCCTTGGGGTTCTATCTGTCAATGTCGGGGATCACGGCATTTCCGAAATCGACCGATATCCGCGCGATCTTTGCCGCGGCGCCGCGCGACCGGATACTGGTCGAAACCGATGCCCCGTATCTCGCCCCGCCGCCCTATCGAGGCAAGCGGAACGAGCCCTCCTATGTCGCCAAGACCGCCGCCCGCGCGGCCGAGCTTTTCGAGATGACGCCTGCCGAATTCGCGGCACTGACGTCGGCCAATTTCGACCGCCTGTTCACCAAGGCCCACGCCTGATGCGGGCGACGGTCCTTGGCTGCGGTTCATCCGGAGGGGTGCCGCGGATCGGGGATCGATGGGGGGAATGCAACCCGGACAACCCGAAGAACCGCCGCCGCCGCTGCTCGCTTCTGGTTCAGCGATTTGGTCCGGATGGAATGACGCAGGTTCTGATCGACACCGGGCCGGATATGGTGCCCCAGCTTCTTGATGCGGGGGTCAGCGTTCTGGATGCGGTGGTCTGGACGCACCCCCACGCCGATCATGTCCACGGCATCGACGACCTGCGGCAAGTTGTTCTGAACCGTGGCGCGATGTTGCCGGGATACGCCGACGACTTCACGACACAATCGCTGATCGAGCGGTTCGGGTATGTCTTCGAAACACCTGAAGGGTCGAACTATCCCCCCATCGTTGACTTGCACCTGATCGACGGCCCGATGGTCGTGGACGGTGCCGGCGGGCAGGTCGTGCTGACCCCCTTCACGGTCGATCACGGAGGCATCCCGGCGCTGGGTTTTCGTATCGGGTCCGACAGCAGCGGCTCGCTGGTCTATCTGCCCGACGTGCTGACCATTCCGGACGCGGCGTGGCCCGCGATCATGGATGCAGATGTCTTCATCTGTGACGGACTGCGTCGCACGCCCCACCCTAGCCACGCGCACCTGTCGCAGGCGGTTGACTGGATCAACCAAAGCTGCGCCGCACGGGGCGTCATCACCAACATGCACATCGATCTGGATTATGACGACGTGATGGGCGAGACGCCCGACCACATCGTGCCGGCCTTCGACGGGATGGAGATCGAGTTTTGACGGTTCTTTTTACGGTCATTCTGCCGGTCTTTCTGGTCCTCGGGTACGGCTACATCGTCGCATGGCGGGGCATGCTGACCGAACAGGCCATCGACTCGCTCATGCGGTTTGCGCAGAACTTCGCGGTGCCAGTGCTGCTGTTTCTGCAGGTCGCGCGGCTGGACCTGGCAACGAATTTCAACCCGTGGATGTGGCTGTCGTTCTATACCGGGGCGTTCGTCTGCTTCTTCATCGCGTGGTTCGGATCGCTGCGGTTTCTGGGACGGACGCCCGAGGATGCCGTGGCAATCGGCTTCTGCGCGTTCTTTTCGAACTCGCTTCTGCTGGGTGTCCCGATCATGGAGCGTGCGTACGGTCCTGACGCGCTGGCCGGCAACATCGCAATCATCGCGATCCATTCGCCGCTTCTTTACACCTTCGGCATCACGGTGATGGAGGTGACGCGCGCGCGCGGCCAAAGCATGTCGGCCCGCCGCATCGCCGGACGCGCACTGTCGGGTGTGCTGCACACGCCGCTGATCATCGGCATTCTGTGCGGCGCGGTCATGAACTTGCTGCTGCGCGCCGGTCTGGTGATGCCGGACGCATTCTGGGACGCCGCGGACATGATGGCACGCGCGGCGCTGCCGGTGGCACTGTTCGGACTGGGCGGCGTCCTTTTCCGCTATCGTCCGTCGGGTGACACGTCGGCCATCGTGCTCTGCTGCGTGTGTTCGCTGGTGATTCACCCGGTCATCACCTACGGGCTGGGGATGGCCTTCGGGCTGTCGACCAACGCGCTGCGTTCTTCCGTCATCACGGCCAGCATGGCACCGGGGGTGAACGCTTACTTGTTTTCGGCGATCTACGGCACCGCAAAGCGGGTGACAGCGTCGGTCGTCCTGATCTCGACCGCGCTGTCGATGCTGACCATCTGGTTCTGGATCAGCATCCTGCCGTGACCCCGTTCAGGACGGGGTCAGGCCGCGAATACGCTCACCCCGGCGACGCAACATCTCGACCGTCGCCAAAAGCAGGATCGAGAAGATCACGAGCAGCGTGGCAACTGCCAGAATGGCCGGGCTGATCTGCTCTCGGATCCCGTTCCACATCTGGCGGGGGATTGTCTGCTGGTCAGGACCCGCGATGAACAGCACCGCGACGACTTCGTCGAATGAGGTCACGAACGCGAACAGCGCGCCCGAAATCACACCCGGCAAGATCAGCGGCATGATCACCTTGAAGAACGTCCGCCGCGGGCTTGCACCCAGGGACGCAGCCGCGCGGGCCAATGACTGGTCGAACCCGATCAGCGTGGCCGTGACCGTGATGATGACGAACGGAATGCCCAGCATGGCGTGGGCCATGATCACACCTACATAAGTCCCGGCCAACCTGCCGCAACTGGGGTTAAAGCCAAACCACGTCAGAATCTCGCACGGGTTCGAGTAGAAGAAGAACATCCCCGTTGCGGTGATGATGATCGGCACAATCATCGGCGAAATCAGGATCGCCATAATCGCGCGGCGGAACGGCATTTCGGGCCGGGACAGACCCAATGCCGCCAACGTACCCAGAACAGTCGCGAGGATCGTCGAGAAGAAGCCGATGATGAGCGAGTTCTTGGCTGCGTTCACCCATTTGGCGTTCTGCCAGACATCCATCCACCAGTTCCAGTCGCGCGGCGCGTCCGAACGCACCATCCCGAAGGTCAGCAGGCTGTCATACCAGCGCAGCGAGTATCCTTCGGGATCAAACGACAGCATCTTGTCGGTGAAGGTAAAGTACGGCTCGACGTTGAAGGACAGCGGGATCACCACGATGATCGGCGCAATCAGGAAAAAGAAGATCGCCGCGCAGATCACCAGATAGGTCCAATGCCAGATCTTCTCCAGCGGTGATGCATAGGTCGGAAGTGCCATTGGATTACCCCAGTTTCAGATTGTCGACGCCGACAAGACGGTCATAGAGCCAGTAGAGGATCAGCACCCCGGCCAGCAGAAGCGAGGCCAGTGCAGCCGCCAGCGACCAGTTCAGCGTGCTCGTCATGTGCATGGCGATCATGTTGGAAATCAGCTGTCCGGACGATCCACCGACCAGCGCTGGCGTGATGTAGTAGCCCACAGCCAGGATGAAGACCAAAAGCGCCCCTGCCCCCAACCCCGGCAATGTTTGCGGGAAATAGACCCGGCGGAACGCAGTCCAGCTGGTCGCGCCAAGGCTGCGCGCCGCGCGGACATAGCTGGGGTTGATCGTGCGCATCACCGAATACAGCGGCAGGATCATGAACGGCAGCAGAATATGCGTCATCGCGATGATCGTGCCGGTCTGGTTATAGATCATCTGAAGCCGCTGGTTGTCGCTGATGATGTGCGCCCAGACCAGAATGTCGTTGATGACACCCTGCTGCTGCAGCAGCACCATCCACGCGGTCGTTCGCACCAGAAGCGATGTCCAGAACGGCAGCAGCACAAGGATCATCAGCAGGTTCGATTTGCGCGTGGGCAGCGTCGCCAGCAGATGCGCGATCGGAAAGCCAAGGACGAACGTCAGCGCGGTGATGGTCAAGGACAGCCAGAACGTTCGTTCGAACAAGGTGATATAGATCTGCTGGCCCTCGGGGGCGCGAACGATATCGCCTTCGGCGTCGCGCCGACGGTCAACGGCCGCCAGATAGAAGTTGCCGGTGACAGCACTTGCGGCACCGCGCATGGCGCCCCAGATCGCCGGATCGCCCCACTTCGGGTCGGCGGCGATCAGGGTTTCCTTGAAGGGCGGCTGCCAGTCATCACCACGCGCCTTGCGACCCGTGGCCGTGAACAGCGACCGGGTACCCGGCGCGTCATAGTTGATACGCGTGCCGACCGCCCCGATGGTACGCGCCTCGGCCGAGGCCTTGATGTCAGCTGCAAGCGCGGCATAGGCGGCCTCGTCAGGCGCGACGCCGGGATGTTCGGCGAACCATGCGCTGACTTCGGGCATGTTGGCCGAAAACGCGGGGTTATAGGCGGACCGCTGCAACATCTGGCCGATGGGCACGACGAAGGTCAGCAGAACGAACACCAGCAGTGGCAGGACCAACAGAAACGCCCGGCGTCGTGCGCGCCCCTTGCTACGCGACAGCGCGCGGGTCAGCAGGCGTCCGTCCGCCGTCCGCAACGGACCGCTTGGCGCGACGGGTGTCGCGCCGGTTGCGCCGGTGACAACGGCGGCATGAGGGTCAAGCGCGGTGGGCATGGTGTGTCCGTTCCTTGTTCGTCAGGTCGTAACTCGCGGTGGTCACCGTTGCGCGACGGGGCATCATCCGCCCACCAGCCACGCGTTGAAACGATCCCGCAGGGTGGTTTCGTGATCGGCCCAGAACTCTGGCTGGACCAACAAGGCATTTTTCATATTTTCAGGTGCCGTGGGCAGGTGCGGTGCGACGTCCGTTTTGCCGTCACCCGCAAACTTGCCGACCAGCGCCAGCGATGACCGGCGCGGAGGGCCATAGGGAAGCTCTTCGGCGACCTTTGCGAGCGCATCGGTCGTCGTCGTCCATCTGAGGAAGGCGCGCGCATCGGCCAGATGTGGCGCGCCTTTAGGTATGACCCAGCCTTCTACCTCGTACATCTGGCCGTCCCAGATGGTGTGGAAATCCTTGCCGTCGACGACGCTCGCCTTGAAGACGCGCCCGCTATAGGCTTGGGTCATGGCGACCTCGCCGTCGGCCAGCAGCTGGATGGCCTGCGCCCCGGATTCCCACCATATGATATCGCCGCGAATCTGGTCCAGCTTGGCCAGCGCCCGCTCCATGCCGGCGGGCGTGGACAGCATGGGATAGACCTCGGCGGCCGGGACGCCGTCACCCAGCAGCGCCAGCTCCATCGTGAATTCGGGCGTCTTTCCCAGACCACGTTTGCCCGGAAAGCGTTTGGTGTCGAAAAAATCAGCTGCCGTCTTGGGTTGGTCGGCACCCGTCCGCGCCGCATCAAAGGCGATGACGGTCGAATAAATGTCGGTCGCGACGAAACAATCGCCAAGCGCGCCCGGCAGAAAGTCGTCCTTGGCGGGTGTCCCGTCGGGCGCTGGCGCCAGATCGTCCGGATCGAGGGGAATGACCAGCCCTTCGTCGCAGAACCGCAGCGCATCACCTGCGCCGACGCTGGCCAGATCGGTGGTGACATTCCCTGCCTCGACCTGCGCCTTGAGGGGTGTGGGCGGATCATCCGAGTCGATCAGATTTACCTTCACCCCGGTTTCCAACTGGAACGGGCGCGCAAATGCGGCCGCCTGCGCCTCGGTGAAATCGCCGCCCCAGGTGATCACGTTCAGCGCACGCTCGGCCGCAAGGGCTGGGACGCCGATCAGGCAGGCAGAGGTGATCAGAAGAACAGATCGCATCGGGGCTTTCGGCTGGATCGCGGACGGAAAAGAGGCGGTGGCAAGGGAATCGCCACCGCCCGTGCTGCTTACTGGGCAAGCCAGGCGTTGAAGCGCTCGGTCAGCTCTGCGTTGTGATCGGCCCAGAACTCCGGGTCGTCATAGACGGCAGTCTTCACATGCTCGGGGTCGGTCGGCATGTGCGGGGCCATGTCGGTGACGCCGTCCTGATACTTGCCGATCAGCGCGTTCGACGACTTCCGAGCCGGACCATAGCTGATCCATTTGGCTTGGGCGGCCAGCTGTTCCGTCGCGGTGGCGAACTTCAGATACTCCATCGCGGCTTCCGGGTTCGGCGCGTCCTTGGGAATGACAAAGACGTTCATGTCCAGATACTGGCCGTCCCAGATGACGCCGAACGGCTTCTTCTCGGACACGATGGCGTCGAAGATGCGGCCGTTGAAGACCGTGGTCATCGTCACTTCGCCGTCAGCCAGCAGCTGCGGCGGCTGCGCGCCGGCTTCCCACCAGACGGTGTCCTTCTTGATCGTGTCCAGTTTTGCGAACGCGCGATCAACGCCCTCGGGCGTCGCCAGCGTATCAAAGATCTGGTCGGGCGGGACGCCATCCGCGATCAGCGCGAGATACAACGTGCGCTTGGGGTTCTTGGGAAGCGCGCGCTTGCCCGGGAACTTCTGCGTATCGAAGAAGTCGGCGGCGGTGGTGGGTGCGCCGTTCGGGAACTTGGTTTCGTCATACGCGATGACAGTGCCCCAGACGATGTTGGCCACGGCGCAGTCGCGCAGGCCACCGGGCAGGAAGTCATCGACCGCCGGGGTTCCGTCAGGCGCGGGCGGCAGCGTAGCGGGGTCGATTTCCACCAAGGCACCTTCGTCGCACAGGCGGATGGCCGGCGCCACTTCAATGTCGAACACGTCGCCGGTCACGTTCCCGGCCGCGATCTGTGCAGTCAACGGCACCTGCGGATCGTCCGAGTCGACCATGTTAACCTTGATTCCGGTCTTCGCCTCGAACGGCTTGTTGTAAGCCTCGACTTCGGATTTTGAGTACGCGCCACCCCACGATTCAAGGTTGATCGATTTGGTCTGCGCCTGCGCGCCAGCGGCAATCCCGACCAGCGCAGTCGTCAGAATAAGCATCTTTTTCATGACAGCAGTCTCCCTGTTGCTGTGATGGCCTTGGCCGTCTTGCTGCGGCGGAGGGCCGTGCGTTCCGGGCGGCATGACACCTTGTCACGCCGCACCGGGGGTCATGGACGTGATATCAGCTGGCCAGCCAGGCGTTGAAACGCTCGCTCAGCTCACCGTCGTGGTCGACCCAGAAGTCAAGGTTCGAGGCGATGCCCTTCTCTATGTTCTCGGGCGCGGTCGGCAGGTTCGGACCCATCGGGACGTCCTTACCGGCGACGTTACCGACGAGGCTGGCCGACGACTTGCGCGGCGGGCCATAGCTGATCTGTTCCGCGGCCTTGGCGAGCTGGGCAGCCTCGGTCGAGAACTTGATGTACTCCAAAGCATTGTCCCTGTTCGGACCGCCTTTGGGCATCACCCAGCCTTCCATTTCATAGATCTGGCCGTCCCACAGGATGTCGAAGGGCTTGCCTTGCACGACCGACGCATCGAAGATCCGGCCGTTGAAGGCATAAGCCATCGTCACCTCACCATCCGCGAGCAGTTGCGGCGGCTGTGCGCCCGCTTCCCACCAGATGACGTCCTTCTTGATCGTGTCGAGTTTCTTGAACGCGCGATCGACACCTTCGGGCGTCGAGAGCGTGTCGTAAACCTCAGCCGCCGGCACGCCATCGGCCATCAGCGCCAGCTCAAGGTTGAACTTGGCGCCCTTGCGCATCGTACGCTTGCCCGGGAACTTGGCAGTGTCAAAGAAGTCAGCAGGTGAAGCCGGTTTCGCCCCGTCAAACTTGGTGTTGTCGTAGGCGATGACCATCGAATAGACGTCTGTTGCGACGAAACAGTCGGTCAGCGCGCCTTCGATGAAGTCCTCGGCCGCGGGCGTGCCGTCAGCCCCGGGCGCCAGAATGCTGGCATCGATGGTTTCCAGCGCGCCTTCGTCGCACAGACGGACCGCGTCGGCATATTCGACCGACGCGACGTCGGCGGTGACGTTGCCCGCCTCGACCATGGCCTTGATCGGGGTTGCGGGGTTGTCGGCGTCGGAAACGACCACCTTGATCCCGGTTTTCGCCTCGAACGGGGCGTTATAGGCGATGGCGTGCGACTGGCCGTAAGCCCCGCCCCAATCGGTCACGTTCACGACCTTGTCCTGCGCCCCGGCGGTGCCGGCGACCAGCAGTGCCGCCGTGGTGGCAAGCAGCATCTTCTTCATAAGTCAGCTCCCTGTTGAAAGATCAGACCGGGTCCAGGGCGCGTGCGTCCTGGGGGTTCCAGCCAATGCGCACCCGTTGACCGGGCGTCAGTTTGGTTTGACCGATAGTGTTGCGGAACTTCATGACGAAGTCGTCCGACCCCGCCACGTTCAGCCGGGCCCGCAGGATATCACCCATATAGATCACGTCGCGCACTTCGGCGTCGATCGTGTGGGCACCTTCCGGCATCATTTCCGGTTTGAATTCAACCCGTTCGGGCCGGATCGACACCATCGTGTCCTGTCCGACCTCTCGGATGTTGACTGCAGTCGCGTCGATCATCTGGCCATTGGCGAGCTTGACCAGCGCACGGTCGCCGTCCAACCGCTCGATCCGACCCGGCAACCGGTTGTTTTCGCCGATGAAGCCCGCCACGAAGCTGTTCTCGGGTGCCTCGTACAACGCGGCCGGCGGGGCAAGTTGCTGGATGCGACCATCGTTGAAAACTGCAATGCGGTCCGACATGGTCAGTGCCTCGCCCTGATCATGCGTCACATAGACGACTGTGATTCCAAGATTCTCGTGCAACGCCTTGATTTCATACTGCATATGTTCGCGCAGCTGTTTGTCCAGCGCGCCCAGCGGTTCGTCCATCAGGACCAGCTTGGGATCAAAGACGAGCGCCCGCGCCAGCGCGATGCGCTGCTGCTGCCCGCCCGACAGCTGTGCGGGCCGGCGATTGCGGAACTTGCCCATCTGAACCATGTCCAGCGCGCGAATGATGCGGCTTTCACGTTCGGACTTGCTCATCCCTCGCACTTCCAGCGGGAAGGACAGGTTTTCACCTACCGTCATGTGCGGAAACAGCGCGTAGTTCTGAAACACCATACCGATGCCGCGCTTGTGGGGCGGCACGTCGTTGATGTTCTTTCCGTCCAGAAGAATGCGCCCGTTCGTCGCGGTCTCGAACCCCGCCAGCATCATCAGGCATGTCGTCTTGCCCGAACCGGAGGGCCCCAGCATCGTCAGGAATTCGCCCTTTCCGATGTTCAGGTTGAGGTCTTTGACGACAAGCGACTGCCCGTCATAGCTTTTCTGAACATGGTCGAATACGACGAAGCCATCCGGGCCGGTCACGGCAGCATTCAAAACACAATCCCCTGTCAAAATGTGGCGCTTTTGTTCTTTTCGTTGCGCGTTGATGAAAGACTAAGCGTCCCGAGACGCGCTTGGCAACGCGATATTGCGACGTTTACGACGAATGGATGCGACGCCTGCCATGGGGTCTGCCCACCAGTTCTTTGCCTAAGCATTGTGCAGAAAAGAAAAAGGACGCCCGAAGGCGTCCTGTTGGTGCGGTCGAAAAGACTCGAACTTTCACTCCGGTTAAGGAACAGCGACCTCAACGCTGCGCGTCTACCAATTCCGCCACGACCGCACGCCTGACAGGTGGCGCGTATCTAGATCAGCGCGCCGGACTTGAAAAGGCCTATTCGGCAGCGACCGCCGCCTTTGGCAGATAGTTCAGCAATGGTGCCAACCACCGCTCTGCCTCGGCCATCGTCATACCCTTGCGGCGGGCATAATCCGCGACCTGATCTGCCTCAACTTTCGCCACACCAAAGTAATAGGCGTCAGGGTGACCAAGGTAGAGGCCGGAGACAGACGACCCAGGCCACATCGCCATCGATTCGGTCAATTCGACCCCTGTCGCGGCTGTCGCATCAAGCAACTGAAACAGCGTCGTCTTTTCGGTGTGATCAGGTTGGGCCGGATAGCCGGGTGCCGGACGGATGCCGCGGTACGGCTCTCCGATCAGTTCGGTCGGCGCGAAGTTCTCGTCAGGCGCATAGCCCCATTCGTCGCGACGCACGCGTTCATGCAGCACTTCGGCCATGGCCTCCGCGAACCGGTCGGCCAGCGCCTGAACCAGAATAGCGGAAAAGTCATCGTGCTTGTCACGATAGGCCTGCGCGATGGCCTGTTCCTGATTTCCGGCTGTCACGACAAAGCCGCCGATCCAGTCGGGCTGTCCAACGGGCGCGACAAAATCCGACAGCGCGACGTTCGGGCGGCCATCGCGTTTGGTCACCTGTTGGCGCAGCGTGTGCAGAGTCGCGAGCGGCTTGGTGCGGGTCTCGTCGGTCCACAGACGGATGTCATCGCCGACCTGATTTGCAGGCCAGAACCCGATGACGGCGCGGGGTTCGAACCAACGCTCATCGATGATCTGTTTCAGCATCGCCTGCGCATCGGCAAACAATGCGCGCGCCGCCTCGCCCTGCGCCGGATCATCCAGCAATCGGGGATAGACGCCCTTCATTTCCCAGGTCTGGAAGAACGGTGTCCAATCGATGTACTTCGCGATTTCGGCTAGATCCCAGTCCGCCAGAACCTTCGTGCCGGTGAACTTGGGTGCGGTCGCGTGATATGACGACCAATCCACCTTCACCGCATTAGCGCGCGCATCGGCAATCGAAAGGCGTTGCTTGTTGGCGTCACCGCGATTGTACTTCTCAGCCACATCCTCATATTCCTTGCGTATGTCGCTGACATAGCTTTCTTTTTTATCCGAAAGCAGGTTTGATACGACGCCCACTGCGCGGCTTGCGTCGGTGACATAGACTGTCTGACCCTTGTGATAACGCGGGTTGATCTTGACGGCCGTGTGGATCCGACTGGTCGTCGCCCCGCCGATCAGAAGCGGCAGGTCAAAGCCTTCACGCTCCAGCTCGGACGCGACGTGGACCATTTCGTCCAGGGACGGCGTAATCAAACCGGACAGACCAATAATATCGACCTTCTCGGCCTTTGCGGTTTCCAGGATCTTCTGCGCTGGAACCATGACGCCAAGGTCGATGATCTCGTAGTTGTTGCACGCCAGAACCACGCCAACGATGTTCTTTCCGATATCGTGGACATCACCTTTTACAGTTGCCATCAATACCTTGCCGGCGGAACTTGATCCACCACCTTCAGCCTTTTCCAGCTCCATGTAAGGCAGCAGGTGGGCCACGGCCTGTTTCATGACACGGGCCGATTTGACCACCTGCGGCAGAAACATTTTGCCCGCCCCGAACAGGTCACCCACGACGTTCATCCCGGCCATCAGCGGCCCTTCGATGACGTGCAGCGGGCGCGCGGCGTTCAGGCGTGCGGCTTCGGTATCTTCGTCGATGTATTCGGTGATGCCGTTCACCAACGCATGTTCCAGCCGCTTTTCGACCGGCCACTCGCGCCAGCGCAGGTCCTTCTCTCGGGCTTTGGCACCGCCTTCGCCCCGGAAACGTTCGGCAAGCTCCAGCAGCCGTTCGGTCGAATCGTCGCGGCGGTTCAGAACGACGTCCTCGCACGCCTCGCGCAGCTCGGGGTCGATCTGATCATAGACGGCCAACTGGCCGGCGTTGACGATGCCCATGTCCATGCCGGCCTGAATCGCGTGATACAGGAACACGGCGTGCATCGCCTCTCGCACCGGCTCATTTCCGCGGAATGAGAACGACAGGTTTGAAACACCGCCCGAGATGTGGGCATAGGGCAGGTTCTGACGGATCCAGCGCGTCGCCTCGATGAAGTCGACGCCATAGTTGTTATGCTCTTCGATCCCCGTCGCGACGGCGAAGATGTTGGGATCAAAGATGATGTCCTGCGGCGGAAACCCGATTTCATCGACAAGGATGCGATAGGCGCGCGCTGAAATTTCGGTCTTTCGCTGAAAACTGTCGGCCTGTCCGGCCTCATCGAACGCCATCACGACAACGGCCGCACCGTATGCCAAGCAAAGCTGCGCCTGATGGCGAAACTGCGCCTCGCCTTCCTTCAGACTGATCGAGTTCACGACCGACTTGCCCTGAACGCACTGTAAACCGGCCTCGATCACCTCCCATTTGGAGCTGTCGATCATGACGGGAACACGGGCGATGTCAGGCTCGGACGCGATCAGGTTCAGGAACTCGACCATCGCGGCCTTCGAATCGATCAGGCCTTCATCCATGTTGATGTCGATGATCTGGGCGCCGTTTTCGACCTGATCGCGCGCGACTTCCAACGCAGTGGCAAAGTCACCCTCTTTCACCAACTTGCGAAAACGGGCGGACCCCGTGACGTTCGTCCGTTCGCCGACGTTCACGAACGGGATGTCGGGCGTCAGGATGAACGGCTCCAGCCCCGACAGGCGCAGATAATGATCACGCATAGGCGGGGATCCCCCGGGGGCTGAAGGACGCAACCGCGTCGGCGATTGCTGAGATATGGGCGGGGGTCGTTCCGCAGCAGCCGCCGACGATGTTCAACAGCCCTTCATCGGCGAATTTGCGGATCTGTGCTGCCATATCGTCAGGGGATTCGTCGTACGCACCCATCTCGTTCGGCAGTCCGGCGTTCGGATAGGCACAAGTTAGCGTGTCGGCCACGCCCGAAATCTCGGCCAGATGGGGCCGCATCGCGTCGGCGCCAAGCGCACAGTTCAGTCCCACCGATAACGGACGCGCATGGCTGATCGAATGCCAGAAGGCGGTCGGCGTCTGACCAGACAGGGTCCGACCGCTGAGGTCGGTGATCGTGCCGGACAGCATCAGCGGCAGTTCGCGACCGATATCACGGAAAATCTCCTGCGCGGCAAAGATCGCGGCCTTGGCGTTCAGCGTGTCGAAGATCGTTTCGATCAACAGCAGATCGGCGCCGCCTTCGATCAGGCCGCGCACCTGCTCGGCATAGGCAACGCGCAACTGATCAAACGAAACGGCACGGAAACCGGGGTTGTTCACGTCGGGGCTGATGGAAGCGGTGCGGTTCGTCGGACCCAACGCGCCGGCCACCCAACGGGGCCGCCCGTCCTGCGCCGTGGCGCGGTCCATCGCCGCCCGGGCAAGGCGTGCGCCTTCGCGGTTCAGATCGGTGACGCGCCCTTCCATCGCGTAATCGGCCTGCGCGATCGTCGTTGACGAAAACGTATTCGTTTCAACGATGTCAGCCCCGGCCATCGCATAGCGGAAATGGATATCCTCGATCGCCTGCGGCTGCGTCAGGTTCAATAGGTCGTTGTTTCCCGCTTGCGGATGATCGGAATCGATATGCGCATGGCACTGGCATCCGACGCCGTGACCGGCGGAGGCCCCGATGAAATCATCTTCGCCCAGACCCAGCTGCTGGATCTCGGTCCCCATTGCGCCGTCCAGAATCAGGATGCGCTGACGGGCGGCGCTTTCGATGGCGTCGAAGACGGCAGAGCGGGGCAATCGGGACATGGTGGGCTTTCGGGAAGGATCAGCTTACGCCGGTTATATAGAACGCCTGTCGCGGCAAGCCAAACTCATGCTTTTCAGCAGGACCGTGAATGGCGATCAACTGCGCCTGCTGCGACGATCCGGCCCCTTGAAAGTCGCGTGAAACAGGCGCACCTCGCCGCCATGACCGAATGGACCACCCTGCCCGGCCTGACGCCTTACCCCGACGCCGTCGCAGCGATGGAGGCGCGTGTCGCCGAGATCGTCGCCGGGCGCGCCGACGAAGCCGTCTGGCTTGTGGAACACCCCCCGCTGTACACTGCCGGGACGAGCGCGCAGGCCGCGGATCTGACCGATCCGGGCCGCTTCCCCGTCCATCAGACCGGACGCGGTGGTCAATACACCTATCACGGGCCGGGACAGCGCGTCGTTTACGTCATGATAGACCTGAACCGTCGCGGCCGCGATGTGCGCGCGTTCGTCCAGTCGCTGGAGGCCTGGGTCATCGATGCGCTGGCCGAGTTCAACCTGACCGGCCACATCCGCGATGGTCGCGTCGGCGTCTGGGTCGAGCGGCCGGATCGCGCGCCCCTGCTGGACGGCGGCATGCGTGAAGACAAGATCGCGGCCATCGGCGTCAAACTGCGCCGTTGGGTCAGCTTCCACGGCATTTCGATCAACGTTGAGCCTGACCTTTCCCATTATCAGGGAATCGTCCCTTGCGGGATTCGCGAACACGGCGTGACCAGTCTGGTCGATCTTGGGCTGCCCGTCGACATGGGTGATCTGGACACAGCCTTGCAGGCCACCTTCCCGCGCCACTTTCCCGATCTGGCCCCTGCGTCATGAGATGGCTGGTCCTGATCGCTGCATTGCTGCCCACCGCGGCCATGTCCCAGGACGTGGCGGTGGGTGAGCGGGAGTTCAACAAGTGCAAGGTCTGCCACGCCATCGTGGACGACAAGGGCACGGTCATCGTGAAGGGCGGCAAGACCGGCCCCGACCTGTGGGGTATCGTCGGGCGCAAGGCCGGCGCCGAAGACGGCTATCCTTACTCCAAAGCCTTGAAGGCATTGGGGGAAGCCGGTCAGGTCTGGACGGTCGAGGATCTGGCAGCCTATGTCACTGACCCCAACAAGTTCGTCGCGGACAAGACCGGCGATCCAAAGCTTCGCACCAAGATGACGTTCAGACTGCGCCGCAATCAGGCTGATCTGGCGGCGTTTCTTGCGGCCAACTCACCGGGCGTGGAAACATCGGCCACGACGGCGCCATAACAAGATCAACACATTGCCGTGACGCCATTGGTGGTCTAGAACTGATCAAAATGGCGGCGGTCTGACAGCCTGCCCGTCGCCCGAGGATTTCGAGGGGAGATCGCGCATGGCTGACGCCGCAGCTCATGGCCACGGACACCACCATGACAATCGCGGGTTCTTCACCCGCTGGTTCATGTCCACCAACCACAAGGACATCGGTATTCTGTACCTGTTCACCGCAGGTCTGGCGGGGCTGATTTCGGTCAGCTTCACCGTCTATATGCGGATGGAGCTGCAGCATCCCGGTGTGCAGTACATGTGTACCGAAGGTGCGCGGTTCATCGCGGACGCGTCCCAGACCTGTACGCCGAACGGCCATCTTTGGAACGTGATGATCACCTATCACGGCGTCCTGATGATGTTTTTCGTCGTCATTCCGGCGCTGTTCGGGGGCTTCGGCAACTACTTCATGCCGCTGCAGATCGGTGCGCCGGACATGAGCTTTCCGCGCCTGAACAACCTGTCGTATTGGCTGTATGTCTGCGGACTGGCGCTGGGGATTGCCTCGCTGCTGGCGCCGGGTGGCAACAACGAAATGGGGTCGGGCGTCGGTTGGGTCCTGTACCCGCCGCTGTCGACGACCGAAGGCGGCTACTCGATGGATCTGGCGATCTTTGCCATCCACGTGTCGGGTGCGTCGTCCATCGTCGGCGCGATCAACATCATCACCACGTTCCTGAACATGCGCGCACCGGGCATGACGCTGTTCAAGGTGCCGTTGTTTGCATGGTCGGTCTTCATAACCGCTTGGCTGATCCTTTTGTCGCTGCCCGTGCTGGCGGGTGCCATCACCATGCTGCTGATGGACCGCAACTTCGGCACGCACTTCTTCGACCCGTCGGGTGGCGGCGATCCGGTGCTTTATCAGCACATCCTGTGGTTCTTCGGTCACCCCGAGGTCTACATGATCATCCTGCCCGGGTTCGGCATCATCAGCCACGTGATCGCAACCTTTGCGAGGAAGCCCATCTTCGGCTATCTGCCGATGGTTCTGGCCATGGCCGCGATCGGTATCTTGGGCTTCGTCGTCTGGGCGCACCACATGTACACGGCCGGTCTCTCGCTGACGCAGCAGGCCTATTTCATGATCGCCACCATGACCATCGCGGTGCCCACCGGCATCAAGGTTTTTTCGTGGATCGCGACGATGTGGGGGGGCTCGATCGAGTTCAAGACGCCGATGCTGTGGGCGTTCGGCTTCCTGTTCCTGTTCACCGTCGGCGGTGTGACCGGCGTTGTTCTCAGTCAGGCGCCATTGGACCGGGTCTATCACGACACCTACTACGTCGTAGCGCACTTCCATTACGTGATGTCGCTAGGCGCGGTCTTTGCGATCTTCGCTGGCGTCTACTTCTGGATCGGCAAGATGTCGGGCCGCCAGTACCCTGAATGGGCCGGGAAGGTTCATTTCTGGGCGATGTTCATCGCCTCGAACATGATCTTCTTCCCGCAGCACTTCCTTGGCCGTCAGGGGATGCCCCGCCGCTATATCGACTATCCGGTCGAGTTCGCGTTCTGGAACAACATTTCCTCTATCGGTGCGTATCTGTCGTTCGCGTCGTTCCTGTTCTTCATTGGGATCGTTTTCTACACGCTGTTCTTCGGCAAGCGCGTGACCGAAAACAACTATTGGAACGAATACGCAGACACTCTGGAATGGACCCTGCCCTGCCCGCCGCCAGAACACACGTTCGAAGAGCTGCCGAAGCGGGAAGACTGGGATCGCCGCCACGCGCACTGATCTGACAGCACATTCGAAACGGCCCTGCACCATTGCGGGGCCGTTTTGCATTGCGCGGGGCTGTGTCTGATGCCTGTGGAATGGTCCGGCCACGGGCGTGAAATCACCTGCAGGCTTCGGCCATATATGTCCCTGCAGCCCAAGGGGTTCGTCTGGGCCATTGGCTTTGCCGCACTGATGCTGGCGGTGCCGATGCTGTCGGTCCTCGGCCGTGTCGCGCTGTGGGGGCTGCTACCGTTTGCGGTCCTTGCCGTGGCATCACTGTGGTTGGCGTTGCGGCGCAGCTGGCGCATGGGCGAGACGATGGAGACGCTGCGTCTGACCCGTGATGCCGTTCATCTGACCCGGCACGATCCCGGTCGCATTGATCGGGAGTGGCGGGCAAACCCCTACTGGGTCAGGCTGCAGCTGTATCCCGACCCGGTCACGGACTATCTGACCCTGACCGACGGCCGCCGAGAGGTAGAATTGGGAGCTTTTCTGACACCGTCGGAACGTCGCGCGCTCAGATCTGATATCGAACGAATCCTCGCAGAGTTGCGGGCAGTGTGATGCTGTCGGGCCTTCCCGAAACAGCCCCGGCATGACAAAAGGCGACCCTGACGCGTCGTCAGCTTTCTGTTGGATCACCATGGCCGATCGATCATCCAACTGCCCCCACCCAGCGCCCCCTGTGAAATCGGGGAATGCAGCACGCATTTTCGTTCTTCTGACAGTGATGCTGGACGCCACGGGCATGGGGATCATATTTCCCGTGATGCCCAACCTGCTAGAGGAGTTGACCCATCGCGGCCTTTCAGGTGCCGCCGTATGGGGCGGGATCATCGCCACGTCATACGCGGCGATGCAGTTCCTGTTCGGACCGATCGTCGGCAACCTGTCCGATTC
The DNA here is from genome assembly GCA_003240735.1 of Paracoccus denitrificans. Lineage (GTDB taxonomy): Bacteria > Pseudomonadota > Alphaproteobacteria > Rhodobacterales > Rhodobacteraceae > Paracoccus > Paracoccus denitrificans_A. The sequence goes on from QFNE01000007.1 coordinate 116,818, forward strand.
CGTTGGCCGCCGCCCGGTGATGCTGGTGGCGCTGGTGGTGATGGCGCTTGACTACGTGTTGCTGGCGCTTGCCCCCACGATCTGGTGGGTCATCGTCGGCCGGATCATCGGCGGCATCATGGCAGCGACGCATGCGACCGCCACCGCCTATATGGCGGACGTGTCGACACCGTCCCAGAAGGCACGAAACTTTGGTTTGATCGGAGCGGCGTTCGGGATCGGCTTTGTGCTGGGACCGATCCTTGGCAGCCTGATGTCCATGATCGACCTGCGTGCGCCGTTCTGGACTGCCGCCATCCTTGCCGCCGCCAACGCGATTTTCGGCTATTTCGTGCTGCCCGAAACAGTGACCGACCGGACACGGCGCAAATTTTCGTGGTCACGGGGCAACCCGCTCAGCTCGTTCGCCGCGATCGGCAACCTGCGGGGCATCGGCCCTGCGATGGCTGCCTTCGCGCTGTTCAGCATTTCCGCCTATACCTTCCCCGCGATCTGGAGCTTTTACGGCAAGGCCCGCTTCAGCTGGGACCCGTTCATGATTGGTATGTCACTGGCGCTGTTTGGGCTGTCCCTGGCCGTGGTCCAAGGTGCGCTTGTCGCGCCAGCCATCCGACGGTTCGGCGTGTGGCGTACGGCCATTTTGGGCTTCAGCCTGGAAATCGCAGCGTTCGTCTTCTACGGGCTGGTGACGCACAGTATCTGGGCGCTGGTCTTCATCCCGTTTGCCGCGATTGCCGGTCTTGGCGCCCCGGCATTGCAGCAGATCATGTCCAATCGCGCCCCGCCCGACAGGCAAGGGCAGCTGCAAGGTGTCCTCGCTTCTGTCACTGCGATCAGCACGGCCATTTCGCCCCTGCTCATGACGTGGATCTTTTCGATCTTCACGGCCCCAAGCGCCCCGGTCTATCTGCCGGGCGCGCCGTTTATTCTGGCGGCGTTCATGATGCTGGCGGCGGTGGTGATCCTGTGGCTGTCCAGCCCGCGCTGGCGGGCGTGGCGTCGTCACACGGCCAAGCAAGGGCGCAAGGCAAATCAGTCTTCGTCAATGTGATCCGGCAGATCCTTGAGCTTGGTCGAGGCGAAGTCTTCCAGTTCCGCTTCGGTCATGCTGTCGAACATTTCCTTTGACGCGCCTTGCAGATCGCCGACCTTCGTTTCGCCCCGCTTGGCTGACAGGGCCGCCCCGGCTGCCCGTTGCTGCGCTTTGGATTTGGCTGGCATGGTGCCCCTCCGCTCAAGCCATCAGCCGGGCCTTCACGATGGCGCCGACTGCACCGAAATCCATCTGGCCGGCATATCGTTCCCGCAGCGTCGCCATCACCCGCCCCATGTCGCGAACCGAGGTTGCGTCGATATCGGCCATCACCCCATCGACTGCCGCCGCGATTTCGCCGGCGGACAGCTGCCGGGGAAGGAACTCCTGAATGACCTCGATCTCGGCAGTCTCCTTGGCCGCCAGCTCCAACCGACCGCCTTCTTCATAGGCTTTCGCCGACTCCTGACGCTGCTTCACCATCTTGGACAAAAGCGCGACAAGGTCACCGTCGGCCATGGTGGCGTTCCCGTCGCCCCGCAGCGCGATTTCGCGGTCCTTGATGGCGGCACTGATCAGGCGCAGCGTCGACAGACGGGCGCTGTCCTTGGCCCGCATGGCGTCCTTTGTTGCGGTGGTGATGCGGTCACGCAATTCCATGGCGATGTCTCCTGTCGAACAAGGCTGTGTTCTTGAGCTTTTGCAGCCAAAGGGCAAGGCTGCGCGTATTCATGATCTGTTAACCAGCTTGCGCGAATGGCTTAGGCCAAGGGCCTGACATCGGTTATCTAACAGATACGCCCGACATTTTGTCTGGGACGTCCAGCAGGAACCCCCATGCCCAAAATTGCGTCCAGGAACTGCTTCACGATCAGCAGCAGCTTTGGCTCAACCGTCATGGAAGGTGATCTTGCGCTCGGCAAACAGGGTGCTGGCGCGTCATTGACGTTCACGATCGAACAAGCCTCACCCAGCATTAGAACGGTCTATGTTCAGATCATCCCCGTCAGCGGTCAGACGGCTGATTTTTGGGACAGTTTCTTCTCCAACAAGATCGGCGGCGAACCAGCTGATAAATTCGCACTCTCCCGTTTCGTAAGTGTAGAACCAAGCGGAGAATTCACTGTATCCCTGACCGCTGACACGGTCGGTGAGCCGGACGAAACGTTTGAGATACGGGTCTATGAAGATATGATGGACCAATACAGGGGCATTCCCCCGCTGGTCACCGGAAGCTTTACCGTCCTGAATGACGATATGACAGGCTCACGCTTTGATGACGTCATCGCTGGCCGCGGTGGGTCAGATGCGATGTTTGGGTTGGCAGGCAACGACACGCTGAACGGTGGTGCCGGAAACGACACGCTGGACGGTGGAGAGGGTAACGACCGGCTGAACGGAGGGCTTGGCATCGATCGGATGCTTGGCGGGAAGGGCAACGACACGTTCATTGTCGATAACACAAAAGACGTCGTCATTGAGCATGCGGATCAGGGCATCGATTTGGTTCTAAGCTCTGTCAGTCATACCCTGTCGGCCAATGTCGAAAACCTTATTCTGACAGGAAACATTGGCCTGTCCGGTACCGGGAATGCCTCTGGCAACTTGATCACCGGAAACAGCGGTTCGAATACCCTGTCAGGTCTGGGCGGTAACGATAAGATCGACGGGGGGGCCGGAAACGACAGGATCGACGGTGGTCAGGGTGACGACATTCTGATCGGGGGTGCAGGCAATGACCAACTGATTGGCGGGCGCGGCGTCGACCGGCTGACAGGCGGCATTGGTGCCGATCTGCTCATGGGCGGTGCCGGCGCGGACGTGTTCATATTCAATAAGACGACCGATTCGATTGTCGCGTCAGGTGGCCGTGATACCATCAGCGATTTTAGCCGCGCGCAGGGTGACAGGATCGATCTTCGCGGGATCGACGCCGACATCAGTCGATCGGGTGATCAGGCCTTCACGTTCATTGGCAACGCCGGATTTACCGGCCGCGCTGGGGATCTTTCGGTTCGGACGGGCGCGAATGGCGTCACAATCTCGGGTGACGTGAATGGTGACAAGATCGCCGATTTCGCGATCCTCGTCAGCAACCAGGCGACGCTGGGGGCTGAAAGCTTCTTGCTGTGACCTGCGCAGCGTTACGTGACGACGGCAAAGACGGGTTGACCATCGCGTGTGTGCCCCCTACAGATCGGCCGGTTTTTCCGGGGGTGTAGTATGAAACCGACAGCCTGTCTCGCGCTTGCCGACGGCACGATCTTCTACGGCCAAGGCTTTGGGGCCACCGGTGAGGTGGTCGCAGAGCTGGTCTTCAATACCGCGATGACCGGCTATCAAGAGATTATGACCGACCCCAGCTATGCCGCGCAGGTCGTGACCTTCACCTTCCCCCACATCGGAAACACCGGCATTACGCCCCTGGATGATGAAGCGCAGGAGCCTGTCGCCGCTGGCATCGTGGTCAAGTGGGACCCGACCGAGCCGTCGAACTGGCGCGCGACGGGCGATCTGGTCAGCTGGATGGAAAGCCGCGGCCGGATCGGCATCGGCGGGGTCGACACACGTCGCCTGACACGGGCGATCCGCCTGCAGGGGTCACCTCACGTGGTCCTAGCCCATGACCCGCAAGGTAATTTCGATATCGCCGCCATGGTGGCGCGCGCTCGCAGCTGGGCGGGGCTTGTCGGACTTGACTTGGCAAAGGATGTGAGCTGCCGCCAAAGCTATCGCTGGGACGAAGGTCTGTGGCAGTGGCCCGAGACGTTCGAGGCGAAAAATACTGATCAGCCGTTCCGGGTCGTTGCGATCGATTACGGTGCCAAGCGCAACATCCTGCGTTCACTGGCCGCGATCGGTGCCGAGGTGATCGTTCTGCCCGCGACCGCCACGGTGGAAGAGGTCATGGCGCACCAGCCAGAGGGGGTTTTTCTGTCCAATGGTCCGGGTGACCCTGCGGCCACCGGCAGCTATGCGGTCCCGATGATCCAGACCTTGCTTGATAACGACGTGCCCATGTTCGGCATCTGCCTTGGACACCAGATGCTTGCGCTGGCCTTGGGTGGAAAGACGGTGAAGATGGCGCATGGTCACCATGGTGCGAACCACCCCGTTCGCAACAAGGAAAGCGGCAAGGTGGAAATCACCTCGATGAACCACGGATTCGCGGTGGATACAGACTCGTTGCCCGACGGCGTGCTTGAAACCCATGTCAGCCTGTTTGACGGGACCAATTGCGGCCTGCGGGTCGCAGGTAAGCCGGTGTTCTCGGTACAGTATCACCCCGAGGCGAGCCCCGGGCCGCAGGACAGTGCCTATCTGTTCCAGGATTTCGCAGACGCAATGGCCGCGCGCCGCATTCAATCGGCTCTCTGATCCCGGCCCTGTTAACCGCACGTTAAACACATTGCGTCCATCACCAAGGCAGGCTGCTGCCGCCTTGGGATGGGTCGATGTCCACCGCTAGAGTTCTCAACTTCTCGAATGCCGGCCCGCCGGTGCCGTCCGTGCAGGTTTCCGAACTAAGCCAGGATCTCAGGCCGCTGGGCCAGATCCTGTTGGAAGACAGTGCCATCGATGACGGCTTGCTGTTCAAGGCCGTCCTGATTCAGCAGCGCGACGACATCCCCCTGGGTGAAATCCTGCTTGCGAATGGTTGGGTGGATGAGCGCGCGCTGGCACGGGCATTGGCGCGCCAATGGCGGACGGCGTTCATCGATCTGGCCCTTGATCCGCCTGATGCGCGCCTGATCGACAGGATCGGCGCTGCGTTCTGCGTGGCTTATGCCGTGGTCCCGTGGCGGCGCGTGGCAGGCGTCACCTACATCGCGGCGGCGCAACCGACAGAGTTTCGACGTGTCGAACCCGAGTTGACGGCGGCACTTGGCCGGGTGCGCATGGTGTTGGCCAGTGACCCTGCCATCCGCGATGCCGTCCTGTCGCTGCGGCGGACGCAACTCGTCCGTCAGGCCGAATACCGTGTCCCGAAGGAAATGAGCTGTCGAACCCGAAAGGAATCGCGCACCGGGCTGATCGCGCTGGGGGCATTGGCACTGGTGACCCTAGGCCTGATCACCGCGCCAGTTCTGGTGCTGATGACGCTGACCGCGTGGGCGACGTTCACACTGGCAGCGTCGATGGTGCTGAAGGTACTGTCATTTCAGCACGTTCTGCGAAAGGCAGCAGTCCTTGCCCCTGACACGCCGATCCCAGACAAATTGCCGATCATATCCGTCATGGTGCCACTGTTCCGCGAAGCTGACATCGCGGACCGCCTCGTGACCCGCCTCTCGCGGCTGCATTATCCCCGTGAACTGACCGACATCGTGTTGGTCGTCGAAGAAGGCGATGCGATGACCCGCGATGCGCTGGGGCGCGCAGCGTTGCCGCGATGGATGCGTGTGGTCAGCGTGCCGGACGGGCCGATCCGGACGAAACCTCGCGCGCTGAACTATGCCCGTCACTTTTGCAAAGGCAGCATCATCGGTATCTGGGATGCCGAGGATCGACCTGACCCGGATCAATTGCACAAAGTCGCCCGACGCTTTGCTGTGGCGCCGCCCAACGTGGCCTGCCTTCAGGGCGTCCTCGATTATTACAACCCTCGCACCAACTGGCTCGCACGCTGCTTCACCATTGAATATGCGGCCTGGTTTCGGACAAACCTGCCGGGGGTCGAGCGTCTTGGGCTGATCGTGCCATTGGGTGGAACGACGCTGTTCTTCCGCCGCCACCTGTTGGAGAAGGCGGGATGCTGGGATGCGTGGAACGTCACCGAAGACTGCGATCTTGGCGTGCGTTTGGCCCGGATGGGTCTCAGGACCGAGATGCTGGATACGGTGACGCTCGAGGAAGCGAACTGCCGTCTTTTGCCTTGGGTCAAGCAGCGATCCCGCTGGCTCAAGGGGTTTCTGATGACATGGGGTGTGCACATGCGCTCGCCGCGCCTGCTGTGGACGCAGATTGGGCCAGCGGCGTTTCTGGCGATGCAGATACAGGTCCTGTTTTCCGTCACCCAATACCTTCTCGCCCCGATCCTGTGGAGCTTTTGGCTGCTGTGCTTCGGGTTTGGCCACCCGGTGCGTTCTGCGCTGTCCGGCGTATGGAACGGGTGGGCAGTGACTGGCCTCTTCACGCTGTTTGTCGCATCTGAACTGCTCAACATCGCCATTGCCGCGTGGGCCGTGCGGGGGCCAAAGCATCGGCATCTTTGGCCCTGGGTGCCGACGATGCATTTCTATTATCCGCTGGGTTGCTTGGCGGGCTGGAAGGCGATTTACGAGATCGTGGTGAAGCCGTTTTATTGGGACAAGACAGTTCATGGTGTCTTCGACGGCGTGCAGGATGCCAATGACGCACTGCCGTCCCCCGCCGTTCAGGCCGGGGGCATGATCCCTGTCATGGTTCTGGAAGAGGCGAAACGTTCTGCCATGCCGGTGATCATCGCGCCGACCGTCTCCACAATACCTGTCGGGCCCGAGCATATGGAGGCGGCGACTGACCAGCCGGCCGAGGGCGCGGCCTGACTACGCTTTTCCCGCGCGACAAAGATGCTTAGGTGAACCCCAACCCTGCCCCCGGGCCCTAAGGTTTGAGGATCTACATGCCGAATCCGATCACGCTTGATATTTTTGCCGACCCGGTCTGTCCGTGGTGCCTGATCGGCAAGGCCGAGCTTGACCGCGCGCTAGAAAGTCGCCCCGATCATCCGTTCGACATCCGCTGGCAGCCGTTTCGTCTTGACCCGCAGATGCCGCCTGCCGGGATGCCATATGTCGAATACATGAAAATGAAGTTTGGCGGCGAAAAGGGCATTCTGGATGCGATGCGTCCGGTGATGGAGGCGTCTGAACGCCTTGGCCTTTGGATCAACCCGTCGCTGATCGAGCGGATGCCGAACACGATGGACGCGCATCGCCTGCTGTTCTGGGCAGGACTGGAAGGGGTGCAGACACGGGTGATGTCCGGCTTGATGCGAGCATTCTGGCGCGAAGGGCAGAACATTTCGAACCCCGATGTTCTGGTCGCAATTGCCGAAAGCGCGGGAATGAAAGGCGAATTGGTCCGCAGGTTGCTGACCTCAGGACAGGACCGCGACCAGGTCGCCGAACGGGAACGCCATGCGCGCGAGCGGGGTATTTCGTCGGTGCCGACGTTCATCATCGCAGACACGCATGTCGTCAGCGGCGCGCAGCCGGCCGCCCTGTGGCAGAACGTGATCGACGAATTGGCAGGGCAGGATGATGGTACCGCCTCCCCGGCTTGAACGGGGGACCTCTAGATCCACAATCTAGCGCTCTAACCAACTGAGCTAAGGCGGCACGTCGGGATCATCTAGCGTTCGGCGAATGCGGATGCAAGCGCGTCTTGCCGGCGCAAACGCACCGGATTAGGGAAGAATTCAAGCGAAAGGACAGCAGATGGGCATCAACAGCGAAAGCGATCAGGCCGCCAACATTCAGATCGGCCCGACGGATCAGGGCATGGTTCGAATCTATGTCGAAGGCGACGGAATCGATCTGCCGATGGATTTCGATCCCGACGAAGCCGCCGAGATCGCCGAGGAACTGATGGCCGCGGTCGAGGCTGCGCGCGAACTGCGAAAGGGCAAATCGCGCCGCTGAGCTAGAGCCGCGCGATTTCCAGCGCGAGAGGGCCATAAACGATCAGCCCCGGCAGATCGCTGCGCCACTGCGACAGCTTTTCGGCAAGCCCGGCGACGGTCGTCAGATGAAACGACTGGCCAGGTTTGCCGATGTTTTCAGCCAGCAATGCCGGGGTATCCGGCGGCAGACCGTGGGCGATAAGTCCGGCGGCCATTTCCGGAAACGTCCGCTTGCCCATGAAGACGGCCGTCGTCGCCTCGGGGTCTGCAATCGCCGCCCAGTTCAACGTCTCGGGCAGCGCGCCGGTGACGTCTGCCCCCGTCACGAACTGCAAACGGCGTGCCGTCAGGCGACGCGTCAGGGGGATACCGGCCGCGGCGGCAGCGGCACACGCGGTCGGCACGCCTGGCACGACCTGAAACGCGACGCCAGCGGCGTGAAGCGCGGCGATCTCCTCCTCCAGACGGCCGAAAATTCCCGAATCGCCAGACTTCAATCGAACGACCCGTGCGCCTGCCTGTGCGTGTTCGACCAACAGCCGGTTGACGTTTTCCTGTTTGGCCGAGGGGCGCCCTGCCCGCTTGCCCACGCCGATCAGTTCGGCCTGCGGACCGGCTAGATCCAGAATCGGTCCTGACGCGAGATCATCGAACAGGACGACATCCGCGCTCTGCAGATACCGCACAGCCTTGACCGTCAGCAGGTCCGGATCACCGGGTCCGGCTGACACGAAGGCCACCTGCCCGGGCAACGGCTGTGAGATCTCATCGTTTTCGGGTGGCACGTCTTGGTCCGGATGCAGCAGATCTGACACCAGACTTGGACCAGTCGGGGCCGATCGGCAAGCGCCGCGCGGCAGACGGATGCTTGAAACCCGGTCTAACGCGTGGGATGCAACGCCGAACTTTGCATGAGGCGCCCATGCCTGACATCTTCTCAGCCGGTTTTTCGCCCAGCCACGACTGCGCGATCATCATTGCCTGCGACGCGAACTACCTGCCCTACGCGGCCGTACCGGCGCTGCAGCTGTCTGCAATCGCAGGGCGGGACTTTGACGTTCTGATTGGCTCGCCAGACGCTGTGACGCTGCCCCGATCGCTGCAAGTGGCGGGGATCGGCAACGTGGCGGCGCGCGACTCCGATCTGGAAAACGCACTGCCTCTGGATGCGCGCCGATCGCTGGCGACGTATATGGAGGTCTTCCTCGCGCGTGCGCTTGCCCCGCATTACCGACGGATTCTTGTTCTGGACGCGGATGTTCTGGTCGAGCGTGGCAACCCCGGCCCGCTTCTGCAGGCGGACATGGGGGGCCGGGCCGTTGCAGCAGTGCGCGACAACCGCCAGTGGCGGACCCCCAACCGGCGCACGGACGAATTCCGCAAGCTGGGTCGGCCGGCGACCCCCTATTTCAACGCGGGTGTCGTCATGATCGACACGGGCGAATGGGCGCGGCAGGACCTGTCGGCGGAAGCCGCCGAATTTGCGCGTGTGCATCTGGCCGGGCTGGGACGCGATCAGGCGCTGATGAACGGTATGCTGAACGGCGATTGGGCGGAAATGAGCCCCGTCTGGAACTGGCAATTCACCTGGTCCTCGGCCGAGCTGACGGGAACGGTTGATCCGTGCATCATCCATTTCATCGGGCCTCGCAAACCCTGGTTGGCTGATGCAGCCGGTATCGTTCCGGACCGGTATCGCACCCCGTACGCAGCCTTGCCCGATGATGTGCGCCCAGCCAATCTGCCAGACATGACCCGCCGCCACGTCCCAGACGCGACACAGGTGACGCGGCGGCTTTTCAAGCAGTGGCGGGGCGCCACAGCGACCCTGCGGTTGCTGTCGCGGT
>QFNE01000041.1 GCA_003240735.1 Paracoccus denitrificans
AGGGCTGCGCCCAGATGCCCCTTGGTCTTGATCTTGCCCACGCGGAGGATGGCGAAGCTCCTGGGCGGGCGCGATCCGCTGCGCAGCTGCATGCCCTTGCTGAAGTCCGTCACCACGTCCGACATGTCGCGCCCCCATTTGAGAAAAATGTGCACTCACTAGACAATTTGTCCTGCGTCCAAATTATACCGTTCGCCCCTGCCGGGGGAAGGGCACATTTTTCTCAAATGGATCAGCCGTCGCGCCCAGGGCAAGAGAAGCCGCCTGCGGCGGCTCGATCCCCGATCCTTGCCAGCCTTGCGGGGGCGCTGCGGGCCGGGGATCGACAGTCGTCCTTCGTTTAGTAGGCATTTTGTTTCATATTGACAGGAGCAAACAAAGGTCTTACGCAAAACAAGTCAAAAATTCTGAACAAGGTGAAAACAAAATGACAAATGTTTCCGCAACAAACGAAAAAGTTGAGCTTCGTCGCTACCTTTTCTCTCTAGCTGAGAGGTCACTCGAACAGGCCGGATGGCGTGTTGAGCGCATCCCCGGCAGCGGAAAGGGCAGTGTTCGTCGGATTGTGAAGAACGACGAAAGCCATGTCGTGTCGATCCGAACGACACAGGACACATGGATCGCTTTCCCGCGCACCTCTGATGATAATGGATGGGTGACCCTTGATGATGTGGATTTTGTGATCCCGGTAACGGTCGATGACCGGGACGACCCTAAGTGGGCGGCAGTTTACATGGTTGAGGCCAAGGAGATGCGAGAACGGTTCGATCGTGCCTATCTCGCAAGAAAAGCGGCAGGACACACTGTTCAGGCAGGTCGAGGAGTCTGGGTCTCCATGTTCTCCACAGAAGACCCAAAAATTGTTACGAGTGTTGGAGGCGGCATTGCTGTCGGGAAAACCCCACTGCTGCGCGTTAAGATTTCAGGCAGTGAAGAGGTTGAGGACAAACCCGCTTCAGAACCAATGACAGCGGCCACATCACCCTTGACCGTGGCGGAGGCCAAGAAGCGCCTGGCTCAGACTTTCGGTGTCGATCCTGAGAAAATAAAGATCATCATCGAAGCCTAATGGGAGCCGGAAAAATCCCCATGAGCGAGACCATGGGGATTGAGCGATTGGGGCGTTTTCCGGCGGGATAGCTGGTGCGGCGTGGCGGTAGCATGGGTGTAAAAAATTACACTTCCATTTCTTGCCATAGTACACTCATCACCAAAGGAGAGCGCCCATGCCAAGTCGTGACCCTGACCAGAAGACGCCTGTCGATGAGCAAGCCGACCTGACCATCGCGCAGAAGGTGGAAGCGCTTCAGGAGTGCGTAAGGAAAATGGGTGTTATCTCGGATGGCTCAAACGACAAGGCGTTCATGGACGAGGGCTGGGGTGAATCCAGCGATGCATAGACGGTCGCGCTCGGTTTCAGATCAGGTCACATCCTGCTGACGGAGGTGGGACGCATTTCCGGGGCGTTCCATACCCGATCAACAGCATGACGCCCTCAAAGTGGTCGGCACCGCATTCCAGGCAGATCCAATCCTCAGCCAGCTTGCCTTTGCAAAATAGGCAAGGGCCGTCCTCAATGTTGAAGTCGAGAGGAAACGGATCAGGGATCTGAGGGGTGTAGCACATGGTCCGCCTTAGCAAGGAAACCATACTCCATCTAGCACATCTGGCGGTGCTGCACTGACAGCTGCATGACACAAGAACCAGACGTTCAGCGGTGCGAGCACGGTATAAAAATTATGGCTCCATTTCTTCTCGACACCATGGGATCGAAATATTCGAAGACTTTTCAATCAAATAAAGAGATGAAATGAAATAATAATATACATAAAATTAATAAATAGTTTTTCACGATAGTATTATTTTGCATAATTTATTCATACTGACATGGCAATAATACCTAAAGATTCAAAAGGCAAATGGAATGGCGCGGATAGAAACTCCGAAAGATGTTAGTCCACTGGATTATTATATAAAATTCAAAAGAGGCTTTACCAAAAGTCAGATACTAATATCTACTGTAGATAGTGTTAAAGATAATCTTCGGCAGGCTGAGATGGTCAGGGATGAGCCTATAGGTCTGTTTTTATGTTATACAGCTGAGGAAGAGGCCGCGACCTTTCTATATTTGGCAATGAGGGAGCAAAAATATAATGTACCGGACTTCAAAAACTTAACAAACCACAGGGATAAAATAAAAATATTCTTATTGGCTCTCTGTATTGATAGGTATCTATTTTCAGAAATCAATCTTGGAGATGCTTTAGTTTTAATGATGGAGGAAATCCCAAGGGAAAAATCCCATCCTAGAAATGAAATTAGAGCTTATACAGAAATGGCTGGGTATAAAATCGCTGTTACAGACCCAATTCTTAACATAAAGACAAAGGGAAAAGGTGTCGAAGGATTAAAGAAAGCTGTTATTTATGATGTTGAAAATGCATTAAGGTCTGTGGGTATGGGTGAGAGTAAAGACTATGACGGTCTGATCAAGAAGCTGGCCAACAGAAGAAACCTGTGCCTCTATGGAGAGCCAAAAGTTAAATGGAAGCTGGATTCAAAGGGAAGCCTTTCTGACTTTGAAAGCAACTGTGTGTTTTTGATATGCCTGGGTTATATGTTTCTTCAAACTGAAAAGAAATCAGAAGCTATTCAGGAAATAATAAATACACTGTTTGATAGGATTGGCTGGCCAAAGGAGTAATACAGGTCACATAACCTGAGAAATCTTCTACGACCCTCTGTTGATTCCCGCACCGCTAACCGGTGCGGTGCGAACTCCCGCTGAAATCAACCCATCTCTTCGTCACGCGCACAACAGGTACTGTGCCTGCCTGCAGGACAAATCTTGTCCTCACCATGGTTCTCTCGCGCTGAAGCCGACTTGGCGGGTCTCGGCACCTTGCCGCTTGCTACTTTGGCTATGCACCCATTCACTGTTTTTTTGAAGATGTCCTTGCATGAAGCTGCGAACGTAGACATTGGCATCTAGAAATAGTCACTGCAGTTCCAACCTTGGGCGGGAATATAAATAACTTTACTAAGAGCCGCAGAATCACTTTCTGCCATTGCTTGTTCCAGGTGCGAAGGCACTATGATAACTCTTTCGTAGCTGAGGCCCGCCACTAGCGGGTCTCAGTAGCGTAGTATCATATGCTAAGCGCGATTGGCTAAGTCTTAAGTTCTGTGTGTTTTTGTTTGCTTAATCTGAAAATTTCTAGATTTCTTAATGGTAGATCGGAGACGACTTGTCACAAAAGCAATTCATCGCCTCTCCATCTGGGAATCTTATTTATGGGTATGTAGAAGGAAAGACTGTCAGAGGTATTACCATTGAAGATGGTCCTGTTTACCTCCAGAAAGGTTTTCACTCTACATTCGGACAATTGCATATTTGGGCCAGGCACGGTCCTGACCTAGCCCGCAAGGGCTATCGTACAATCGATGATATACCAGCCTATGTAGCAGAAATACTACAACACAACACGCCCGTGTCACATGAGGGTTTAGCTACTTGGCAGAATTCTAAATTATTTGCGATACGTGGAGCAGTAGGATTTGCTGTCCTTAAGCAGATAAATTTAGATAATAATCAAATTGGGTACTCGGTAACAACAGCATACCAAAGGCCTCGCAATGGAATGAGTCCTATAAGTCGAATTGTCCACCGGTGAGGATTTATAGGCGCATAATTTCAATATGGCTCATAAGAAATTTTAGGAAAAGTATCTTTATTTAAACGGCCCACGCCTATTAATTTATTAAAATCTACTCTTGACAAAGCAATATAGATGAACTATCTTTCCTTTGCGTAAAGGGCGACTCTCGTGTTTACTGCAAAGCCAGCACGGGTAATTCGACGCCGATCTTGGCAGTGAGATCGTTTTCCACGAGGACTGAAAAATGTCCGCTCCGAACCCACCGAGCTAAGGAAGCGCCTCTAGTGGAACTAGTACGGAAGCCCTCGCAAAAGCGGGGGCTTTTGTGTATCAAACGCCCCCCCCATTTATTTCATCGTTTAACACCTATATTTTTTAACGTCGTTGAGAAGTATATTATAAAAATAGCTGCTTTTGCTTTTTTGGGCATCTGCTCACATTGAAAGATCCTGATTGTAGGGGGCTACGGAGTCGTTGTTAGGCGTTGTTTTCTTACAGCTCCTGGCTGATCCCCGCCCTCACCCAGCTCCTGCGCGTGACATTGCTTCTTGCTGAGGCTACTTGTGGTTAAAAGGCCACCAGGCGCGGCGCCGACCTTGGGGAGTAGATTCAGCCAGTCCAGGGCGTAAATCGGCTAAAAGGCTGGCCGCTTGCTGTCGCCATCGGTCCCTATCTTCTTTTAGATCGGCAGATATCTCACGCTCACGGGTTACGGCCTCTCGCTCTTTTTCAAGTAACAGTTCCAACATGCTGATACGGTTTTGCAGCTCAGTTGGAACAGGTGTTGCGCCCTGTTCTATAGGGCGTTCGTCGTACGGGTTGTTGAGTGTTGCTGGGTACACTCTGAACAATTCGGCTGGATCAATCGAAAAATTGCCATCGTCCAGCCGGTTTGCGCTTAAGCGGCCCATCTTTATTGCTCTGCTAAGGGTGGATTTACTTTTCCCGGATGCCTTTGCAGCTTGAGAAAGAGTCAGACCTGCCATCGAACGCCTCCTGTTGCGTAGTGCGTCAACATACCCGTTCTACACGCAACACCGAACAGCATTAGTCTTCTGCCAACGTTGAAGGAAGGTCGGGTTCCATCCCGTTAAAGAACGGTTGCGAAACAGGAGGCAGGCCGTCACCCGAAGGCAACTGACGTTCCCCGCTAAATAGGCTTGGCAGCTGACGCAGAGGTTCTTGAGAGTCCAGCATGGCGCGATCGGGCTGTTCCTCGTCAGATACTATGACGCGGGCTGAAAACAGGCTGTAGCGGATACTATCGCGCTTACCGGTCCATGCGATCCGGTCATTGATGATATAAGCACAGACAGTGCCACGGTCTCCGATCTGACGAACCTCAATCCAGTTTTTATCGCGTAGGGTTGCCACTGCCCGCTTCACGGTGTCGCGGGATTTACCCATCATTTCCCCAAGGGTTTTTTGACTGGCAACAACCGCGTTGTGATCGCCCATCCGTGCAACAAGTAGGTTCATCAGTCGAGCCGCAGATGGATTTTCATCTATTAGCGCGGCCCATGCTTCGTGCGCTGCGCGCTCGGTCTGAACCCACGTTCCTCGGGTCTTAGTTTCAGGGAGGCCCTGTCCAGTTTGCTTATTCATCCCTCATCTCTTTGTGCGTTATTTTTGCTAATTAATGCTCAAAAGATAAGCGTAAAAAATGTTTATGCAATAGCAGATAGTGCGCGTTCGTGCGCAATTTCTGCTATTTCCTGCACTAGGGGTAGTGCATCAGCTGTGCACTAGGGGTGGTGCATAGCTGATGCACTACCCCCCCCAAAAAGAATTATTCTTTTCAAAGACTTATTTTTTTGCCTTCTAATGATCTACAGGGAACAACCGGGACGGGCCGTGTCGGGCGAAGCAGCCCCCGGGGAGCAAGCGCCGACCGGCGCGGACTGGCCCGGTTTTTACCTGTCAGCGAGTTTTCAACTTTGGATTACGGTCGTGGGGTGTGGGACGCATCGACAAGAGCCACGCGGGAATGGGGATGATCAGGCAAGAAGGGGAAAGGGTTATCCACGAAGGCGGCGCTTGACCGCGTTTGTGGCGCCCGTGGCACCGTCAGAATTTGCTGGGGAATGGGTCAGCCCCAATCCGATCCGCTGTCCTGCCCGCGCTCCCGTTCCCGCGTTTTGCGGGCCTCGTGTTCCTGCATGGCCTCTGTCGCGTGCTGGCGGGATCGTTCCGCCTGGCGCAGGCCGTTCAGGATGGCATCGGCGTCCTGTCGATCGGTTCCGGCCAGACGCTGGCCGCCCACGGCATCGAAGTCGCGCCAGGGCAGGGCATAGCTGCCGTCCCTTAGCTCGATGACAGCAATGCCGGTATGGTTCAGGGCTGCCTTGGTGGCTTGAGCCTGCATGTCCGAGAAATGGGAGGCGTGGCGGTTGTGAAACCTTGCCATGTCGCGGAGCAGGTCCTGCTTGTCGTCTTCGGTGACGCCCTCGATCTGC
>QFNE01000085.1 GCA_003240735.1 Paracoccus denitrificans
AGGACTGACATCCATAGTTAACTGATTATCAAGCATTATTTCACCTCATCTCTAGTATAACAAAAAAGCCATCAATTTGATGACTTTTTCAGTGGGCTCATAGGATGGAGAACGGATTTTTGCAAGAGATAAAAAAATAGCCGTCCTAACTTTGGCGAGTTAACGAGCTATTTTTTAGTTATGTAATTACAGCCATCGTCTTAAACGGCTCTGTGGGGTGTTGTTGACGCAACCCCTTTTTCTATGTTTATTGTAGCATTTATTTGAAAAATTGCAAGGGGAATTAGGCTCCCTAGTATTTGGATAAGTTGAGTAGAAACTGAGTAGCAGGCATTAAAATTGCTTGCCAGTTTTGTCTATTGTGCATTAGCAAACTAAGATTCTTTGATTTTAATATGCACTTTTTTGGTATTCATTCCACAGAGCCTGAAGTTCATCTGCGTTTTCTAAAACATATTGCCTGATTATTTTTAGGTCTTTTGCCTTTAATTTACCATCTCTCAGTTCACCGTTCAGAAACATTGAGCCGACCTCTTCTCCGTGGATATAAATGTGAATATGCGCTTTTTGACCTTTATGGTTATGTTCGTTAGTACGAATTTCAATACCATACTTTAGGAAAGAATATTTAGGCATGTAGTAATCCAACGTAATCCTTCCATGTTTCAAGATAGTTATCGCGGTTCAACTCAATTTGCTTTTGAGCAAAACGAATGTCATAGTCTGCCAAGTCCAAATTTTCCAATACTTCTCCAGTTAGAATGCTAAAGGTTCCAATTAATTCATCGTCATCATACATGCGCAAAATAGGGTTGCTTGGATTCTTGTAAATATCATCTTTTGTCACTTCTAAATTAGTTACACCAAATTCCTTGAACATGATTGCTTCTCCTTTTTCTTTTATTATATCATTTTTGCTAGAATTGTCACGGTTTTCGATCTATTTGGCTACAAGGAATAGCTTTTATTCAAGTATAGATTTTGGCCCTAACTATTCGTATTCTTGGTCTATACCAACGGGGGCAAACAGTGTTTATTATTATACTAGTGGCACTGGTTTACAAGTATCCCCTAATTCACCTGGTGGAATTATTGTTAGAATGACGGTAACGAATACTGGCTGTAGTCAGAGTTCTTATACGGACCGTTTTTATGTTATCAATAATTGTTATGGTTCAATGGCGATTGGGCCAAATCCAGTATCAGATCAATTAACCGTTCGATTTTCAAACATAGAGGACCAAGCCTATAGCCCGCAGAAAGTCCAG
>QFNE01000086.1 GCA_003240735.1 Paracoccus denitrificans
CGCCGCGTGGGCGGCTTGGAAGCTCTGGCAGCGGTTAGCCGATAGATCAAAGATGTGCGCCGCCGCGCAGGCGGCCCTCACCGCCCCGCCCGCGCGATCGCCATCCCGGCCAGGAAGCACCCCGCCGACACCAGCGGATGAACCACCGGCGCCGCCAGCCACGCCAGAGATGAAAACCCGACGAGCAGGCCGAGCCCGATCGCGACGTCGGCCCGCTTGCGGCGGCGCTCCTGCTCGTTCAGGGCCAGCATGATCACGTGCCGGTCGTCATGGTCGGACATGGCGGGCTCCTGCCGGATACGCGCCGCCGGTCACCGGAGACGCCTCTTCCCGGAGATCATAGCCGATACGGCGACGTCACGGAAGCGGCGCCTCCGCAATCCCGCCGGGAAGGGGCCGGCGGGAACGGCTCCGCGAACTCCGTCGCAGTTGCTTGTTTCCAGACCAGGCGGCATGATCCTGGCGAACAGGAAAGAGGCGATCCATGGCCATCGAGACGAGAAACGGGAAGACGGTCCTGACCGGTCGGCACGCGGTCGCCCTGGCGGCTCTGCGCGCCGAAGCGGAGAGCGAGGACCTCTGGACGACGTTCGGCGCGGCCCTCTTCGCGGCGTTGCGTCCGGACGTCACCGATGATGATCTGAAGGCGAGGATTCTGGAGCTTTCGCGAGCCGATCAGAAACGCGCGCCCATCCCGCATATCCTCGGCGTCATGAGCGGCGACGAGGTGGTGCCGGACGAGGTTCTGGACGAGAACGGGGCCGCGGCCGTGCACGTTCTGCGGATCGCGGGGGGCCTGATCGAGGCGCCGAAGGAGCTCGCGGGTCACGACGAGACGTTCCTCGGAGCGGAAGGCATGGGGCTGATTGCCTCACATCTGCTGGGCGCGTGCAACGAGAGCCTGGACAACTGGTTCGCGAAAGAGGCGGAGACCCTTTCCGTAATCGAGATCACCTCGGACCCGGTGCTGGCTGACGCGTTCGCGCGGTTCCGGGCGCTGAGAGCGGAAGCGGTTGCGTCGCCGGGGCTCTAATGCGGGCCGCGAGACCATGCGTATCCACAACACGCACCTCGACCCGCGTCGTTCCGGAAGCCTGACCACGCACCAAGGAACAGGTCGCAAACCGAACGGGCTGTGGTGGTCAGACGGGTCCTGGCGAGAACTTCTGGAATCGGGACGCGGGCGCGGCAGACGCGTCGGGGCGCTTGATTACGAGGTCGTCCTCCCGGACGGGTTTCGCCTTCTCGAGATCGGCACCGTGGCCG
>QFNE01000026.1 GCA_003240735.1 Paracoccus denitrificans
CTGGAATTTCTGGAGTTTCGGCTGGTCGCCGAGGCACTGGCAGAGCGCGAGGTGCTGCTGCGCATGATGCCGCATATCGCGCACCCGATGCGGTTCGTCATGCCGCTTGACGAAAAGATGCGGTTCGACACGGAAACGCCCGTGTCGCGGATGGCAAAATGGGTGATGCCGTGGTCCGCCGGTCACCGGCCCGATATCATGATCCGTGCCGGACTGTTCCTTTACGATCATATCGGCAAGCGCAAATTCTTGCCGCCAACGAAAAAGCTGGACCTGAGGCGAGCGCCAGAAGGCAGGCCCATCCGCACCGACATCACCAAGGCGTTCGAATACAGTGACGTCTGGGTCAACGACGCACGGCTGGTGGCACTGAATGCGCGTGATGCAGCAGAACGCGGTGCGTCGATCCTGACACAGACGCGGGTGACGGATGCCCGTCGCGACGGCGATCTGTGGCGGGTCACGACGACGCAAGGCGTCTTTCATGCCCGAGCATTTGTCAATGCCGGGGGACCGTGGGTCGCGGATGTGATCCATGATGTAACCCATCTGCCGACGCGCGAACGCATTCGCCTGGTCAGAGGCAGCCACATCGTCACCCGCAAGCTGTTTGACCACGACAAGGCTTACTTCTTCCAAGGTCCTGATGGGCGTATCATTTTTTCAATACCTTATGAGAATGACTTCACCCTGATTGGAACTACGGACGTCGATCATTCCGGCCCGCCCGGTGCGGCTGAATGTTCGCCGGAAGAACAAGCGTATCTATGCAAGTTCGCCAACCGCTATTTCCGGCAGGCGATCGCGCCCGCGGATGTCGTGTGGACCTTTTCGGGTGTTCGTCCGCTTTACGATGACGGTGCATCCAGCGCGACGGCGGCGACGCGGGACTACGTCCTGTCGATGGACACCAACGGGCCGGCCTGCCTTAACGTGTTTGGGGGCAAGATCACGACCTATCGGCGGCTGGCGGAAAGCGCGATGGACAAGCTGTCGCAAGCCTTTCCCGACATGGGTCCGGCGTGGACTGCGGGTGCACCGCTGCCCGGGGGTGATTTCCCAGTTGCGGGCGTTCCGAACCTGATCGCCGATCTGCGTGCGGCCTATCCGTTTCTGACCCAAGACTGGGCGACGCGGTTGATCCGCGCCTATGGGACCGACGCCGCCAAGATGTTGGGCGAGGCCAGACAGCCGGGCGATCTGGGACGCGACTTCGGCGCGACGCTGACCGAGGTTGAGATCGACTGGCTGACGACGCACGAATTCGCGCGAACCGCGCAGGACATTCTGTGGCGCCGCAGCAAGCTTGGCCTTCACATCACGCCGGCAGAGCGCGACGATGTGACCGCGTGGATGGAGGAGAAGGGGCGCCGCGATGGCTGATGCAATACTGGCACTTGATCAGGGCACCACGTCGTCTCGTGCCATCGTGTTTTCGCCCGACCTGAGCGTGCGTGCCATCGCGCAGGCCGAATTCCCGCAGCATTTCCCACGGTCCGGGTGGGTCGAACACGACGCCGAGGACATCTGGGCCACCACCGCCGCGACGGCCCGTGCCTCGATCGAGCGAGCAGGCGGACAGTCTGCGCAGATCGCCGCCATTGGGGTTACCAATCAGCGCGAAACGACGGTCATCTGGGACCGCAAGACGGGTGCGCCCATTCACAGGGCAATCGTCTGGCAGGACCGGCGGACCGCGGATCTGTGCGCCCGTCTGCGCGACGATGGGGTCGAACCCGAGGTGACGGGCGTCACAGGTCTTCTGCTCGATCCCTATTTCAGCGCCACGAAAATTGCGTGGATCCTCGACAACGTTCCGGGTGCCCGCCAACGGGCCGAGGCGGGGGATCTGGCCTTTGGAACGATCGATTGCTTTCTGATCTGGCGTTTGACGGGCGGGCAGGTGCATGCGACCGACGCCACCAACGCCGCGCGAACGATGCTGTACGACATTCACCGCGGCGAGTGGTCGGATGAGATGTGCCGTCTGTTCGACATTCCCCGCGCCCTGCTGCCGGACGTGCGCAACTGCGCGGACGATTTTGGCACTACGCGGCCCGATCTGTTTGGTCGCGCCATTCCGATTCTGGGCGTCGCAGGTGATCAGCAGGCGGCGACGGTCGGACAGGCGTGTTTCGATCCGGGCATGATGAAAACGACCTATGGCACCGGCTGCTTTGCGCTGCTGAACACCGGTGACACTGCGGTCCAGTCCAAGAACCGTTTGCTGACGACGATTGCCTATCAGTTGGACGGCAAGCCGACCTATGCGCTGGAAGGGTCGATCTTCATTGCGGGTGCGGTTGTCCAGTGGCTGCGCGACGGGTTGCGCGTGATCCGCGAAGCTGGCGAAACGGCAGCGTTGTCGGCGCGCGCCGACGCCGAGCAAGACGTCATGATTGTCCCCGCCTTTACAGGTCTGGGCGCCCCGTGGTGGGAGCCCGAGGCGCGCGGTGCCATCTTTGGACTGACGCGGGCCACCGGACCGGCAGAACTAGCCCGGGCGGCGCTGGAAAGTGTCGGCTTTCAGACCCGCGATCTGCTGCAGGCGATGCACGCGGATTGGCCGGACGCGGGAAATGCGGTGCTGCGGGTTGATGGGGGGATGACGGCGTCTGAACCTGCGATGCAGTTTCTGGCGGATATCCTTGGCACGCCGGTCGACCGCCCGGCGAACGCCGAAACAACCGCGCAGGGGGCGGCGTGGCTTGCCGGGTTCAAGGCAGGGCTTTGTCCGGGTCCCGACGAACAGGCCAAGGCGTGGCGTCTGGAAAAACGGTTCGAACCGGCGCTAGACGACGCAACCCGGCAAGCCCGCTATCGCCGATGGAAGCGGGTCGTGTCGGCGGTGGCGGATCTGGCCAAAGCGCCGTGACCGACGGTTTCCCCCGGCTGAAGGTTCAGCTGCATCTGGCGGACGGCCAATGGCTCGGCCCCGGCAAGGCTGAAATGCTGGCGCTGATTGCCGAGACCGGCTCCATCTCCGCAGCCGGACGGCGCATGAAGATGAGCTACAAGCGTGCGTGGTCGATGGTCGAGGGGCTGAACGCCATGTTTCCCGAACCGTTGGTCGACAGCGCAAGGGGCGGGCCCCAAGGGGGCGGGGCAAGTTTGACCGGCACCGGGCGGCGCGTCTTGGAGCAGTTTCAGGCTTTGCAGGCTGCGGTTGAGGCAGCGGCCGCACCAATTGTCGCGACGCTTTCCGATATGTCTGCCCGGAAATAACCCTTGCCGTCCGGCATCATTCGGATATGGCTTGCTGACCATAACGCCAGCGGAGGGCTTTGGATGTCGAAGGTTTATCTTGTTCGTGGGTTGCTGGCAGGTGCCGCGATGCTCGTCGCGCTGCCGTCATGGGCCGAAGACGTAACTGTTTTCGCCGCAGCCAGCCTCAAGACCGCGCTGGATGAGATTGTGACGGACTATAACGCGAAGGGCGGCGACAAGGTCGTGGTGTCATACGCAGGTAGTTCAAAACTCGCCAAGCAGATTCAGGAAGGCGCGCCCGCCGATATCTTCATTTCGGCGGCCACCGACTGGATGGATACGCTGGACAAGGACGGACTGTTGGCGGACGGCACGCGCACGGACCTGCTGGGGAACACGCTGGTTCTGGTCGGCTCGGGCGCCGAGACGAGCGACGCGGTGATCACGACCAGCACCGACATCGCCGGGATGCTGAAGGGTGGCAAGCTGGCCATGGCGATGGTCGATTCGGTGCCCGCCGGGGTCTATGGCAAGCAAGCGCTGACCACGTTGGGTCAATGGGACAAGCTGTCACCCAGCGTGGCGCAAGCCGATGACGTCCGCGCGGCACTGATGCTGGTTTCAACCGGAGAGGCGCCGCTGGGTATCGTCTATGGGTCCGACGCGCGTGCGGACGACAAGGTCGGCGTCGTCGGGACGTTCCCCGCCGAGAGCCACGATCCCATCGTCTATCCCGCCGCGATCATCAGGCAGTCGGCGGATAAGGCAGCGGCCAAGGACTTCTTCGCCGCTCTGAAGACGCCAGCCGCCAGTGAATCGTTCGTCAAGCAGGGCTTCACCGTTCTGGGCAAATGATCGATGCCGTGACCGGCTGGCTGGGCCCGGCAGAGTGGCAGGCCGTGGGCCTGTCACTCAAGGTCTCGGCCATCGCCACGCTGCTGTCGCTGCCCTTCGGCATCGCGTGCGCGATGCTGCTGGCGCGGGGCCGGTTCTGGGGGCGCCAGCTTTTGAACGGCGTGGTCCATTTGCCGTTGATTCTGCCCCCTGTCGTCACAGGCTATCTGCTGCTGCGGACGATGGGGCGACGCGGCATCATCGGGGAGTGGCTGGACCAGACGTTCGGTCTGGTCTTTGCCTTTCGCTGGACGGGCGCCGCGTTGGCGGCGGCGATCATGTCCTTTCCGCTGATGGTCCGCGCGATCCGCCTTGCGGTCGAGGCCGTCGATCCTAAGCTGGAGCAGGCTGCCGAAACGCTCGGCGCGTCGCGGTTAATGGTGTTTCTCACCGTGACGCTGCCTCTGATCCTGCCGGGTGTCATCGTCGGGTCGATCCTGGCCTTTGCCAAGGCGATGGGAGAGTTCGGGGCCACGATCACCTTCGTGTCGAACATCCCCGGGCAGACGCAAACGATCCCTTCTGCGATTTATGCGTTCCTGCAGGTCCCGGGCGGAGAGGATGCAGCCGCCCGGCTGGTCATCATATCCATTGCGGTCGCCATGGCCGCGCTGCTGCTGTCGGAAATGCTGGGGCAGGCTGTGGCCCGGCGGATCGCGGGGCGCTGAGATGCTGGAGGTAAGCCTTCGTCATCGGTTTTCCGGCTTTGATCTGGACGCGCGCTTTACCGCGCCCAGCGGACTGACCGCGCTGTTCGGCCCGTCTGGGGCCGGCAAGACCACCATCGTGAACGCGGTATCGGGACTGCTGCGGCCAGACTATGGTCGTATCGTGGTCGGGGACCGGGTGCTGCTGGACACGGACGCGAACGTGTTCGTGCCAACCCGCAAACGGCGCATCGGTTATGTCTTTCAGGAAGGGCGGTTGTTTCCGCATCTGATTGTGCGCCAGAACCTGACCTATGGCGCGCGCTTCCTGCGCAACGCGGATCGCCCGCCAGTCGGACCTGTCGTCGACATGCTTGGCATTGGCGCCCTGCTTGATAGGCGCCCCGCCACGCTGTCTGGTGGCGAGCGCTCTCGTGTCGGGATCGGTCGGGCGCTGTTGTCTGGCCCCGACTTGCTGATCATGGATGAACCTCTTGCTGCGCTGGATGACGCACGGCGACAAGAGATCATGCCGTATCTGGAACGCCTGCGCGACGCGGCTAAGGTGCCGATTCTGTATATCAGCCATTCGGTCAGCGAAGTGGCGCGCCTGGCGACAACACTGGTCGCCGTCGATCGGGGCCGCGTGGTCGCGGCAGGACCCTTGGCAGAGGTTGCGGCCGACCCTGATCTCGGGCTGGCTCAGGCAGGTGACGCGGGGGCGGTTCTAGGCGCGCGGGTGGTGGGGATCGAAGCCGACGGTCTGACGCGGCTGGAAACGGTTGCGGGGCCGCTGTTCATCACGGGCGAGGCGGGGCAGGTCGGCCGCACCCTGCAGCTGAGAATCCGGGCAGCAGACGTCACGATATCGCTCAGCCGACCGACGGACAGTTCGGCCTTGAATATCCTGCCCGCCGTCGTTGATAGAATCGTTCCCACCGCCAACGCGGCAACCATTCGGCTGACGTTGGGTGACGATGCAGCCATTCTGGCCCGCATCACCCGCAGGTCCGTCGACGCGCTGGCATTGCGTCCGGGTGTTCCCTGTCACGCGACGATCAAGTCCGTCGCCCTTGGCTGAGTTGCACGCCGCGCAAACCTGACATGTCGCAACGGGTTCACATTGACGCCGCGCGCCCGAAACATTAGCTGGCTAATGAAATTCTTGCAGATGATGGCGGCGCGATATGCAGGTGCAGGATCAGCTTGTTGAACTGCTGGTGCAGACAATGCGCGACATGCGCAGACATTACGATAACGCGGCCCGTGAAAACGGGCTGACGCTGGCGCGTGCGCGCGTCATCAGCGCGGTGCGGCGTGACGAAGGGGCATCCCAGGCGCAGATCGCGCATGCGCTGGAAATCGAAGGTCCGACGCTGAAAAAGCTGGTCGATGCGTTGGAGGAGCGGGGGTTTATCGAACGCCGCGACGATCCGACCGATGGTCGGCGCAAGACTCTGTATCTGACGGCATCTGGGCGTGACACACGCGTGGCCGATCTTGGACGACGGCTTCGCTCTGACATGGTCGAAGGGATCGCCGCCGAAGATTTGAAAACGACGTGTGAGGTGCTGCGGCGAATGGGCGACAACATGAACCGGCCCGCCCAGCCATGAGCGATCAGGCCGCGCCTGCCGCGGACACGCCGAAACCAGCGGGTCCGCCCCAGAACCCGCCGCTGCCCGTTAGGCAGGCGATCCCCTATATGTTGGCCGCAGTGGTAATCGCGGTGTCGCAAGGGCTGTCGCAGGGGATGCTGTCCGTCAACGTTCCGCAGATCGCAGGTGACCTGGGCGTGACCCAGACGCAGGCCACATGGCTGTTGGCCGCCTACATGATCCCGCGCGGCGCGATGCCCTTGGCCCTGATCAAGATCCGCACACAATTCGGCCTTCGCCGCTTTGCCGAGATCGGGATCGCGCTTTACGTCCTGATCGCCTTCGCGGGCCTCTGGGCCATCGATTTCCGCTCGGCCGTGGTGCTGCAGTTCTTTCTGGGCGTGTCGTCTTCGTCCCTCTCGACGCTGGCATTTCTTTACATGCTGGAGCCGTTGGCCCCGGCGTGGAAAATGCGGTTGGGGCTGCCTATGGTCATGACGTTCATTACCACCGGTCCCTTGCTGGCCCGGATCGTGTCCCCGACACTGATCGGCGATGGTGGCCTGATGAACATGCACCTGCTGTCACTGGGTCTGGCCATGATCTGCCTGACGCTGGTGTACCGTCTGCCGCTTCGACCCGTGCCGCACATGAAGGTCATTGAGGCGGCGGACTTCATCAGTTTTACATTGATTTTCATTGGGATTTCCGGCCTGACGATCGCCTTTGTCATGGGGCCGATCTACTACTGGGTGGATGCGCCATGGATCGGCAGCATCATTGCCGGCGCTGTGGGGTCGCTGGCCATTGCCGTGATCATCGAACTGAACAGGGCGCGACCCATTATCGACGTGCGTTGGCTTGCATCGCCCGCAATGCTGCATCTGGCGTTCACGCTGTTTCTGTTCCGGCTGCTTTTGTCCGAACAAAGCAGCGGCGCGCCGCGCATGTTCCAGGTTCTTGGTCTTGCGAACGCACAGATGGAGGGGTTGTTCACGGTTATCGTGCTTGCCACCCTGATGGGCGGTCTGGCCTGCATTGCGTGGATCAAGATCACTCGTGTCCCGATGTTTCATCTCATCGCATTGATCCTGATCGCTGCTGGGGCGTGGATGGACAGCTATGCCACTGTTCTGACGCGACCGCATGAGATGTTCATCAGTCAGGCGCTGATCGCATTTGCTGGGATGCTGTTCCTGCCATCGGCCATGATGAACGGCCTGATTGCCGCACTGTCGCGGGGGCCGCAGTATATCCTGTCGTTTGTCGTCATTTTCATCGCAACGCAAAGCATCGGCGGGATTGCTGGATCAGGCCTTTTCACGACGATCATCAACAATCGCGTCGCGGTCCACACCCATGTGCTGGGCGAAGAATTGCAAACCACCTCTGCCCCAACCGCGCAAGCGGTTGCCTCTCGCGCCGCGGCGATGACGGCCAGCGTCGGTGACCCGACGATGCGCCAGGCGCAGGCGGTCTCGATGATCTCTCAGGATGTGACCCAACAGGCCACGGTTCTGGCCTACAACGACGCCTACAAGCTCACGTCGCTTGCCGCCATGGTGGCTGCAATCGCGCTGCTTCTTCACATGGTTCGCGACGCGATTGCGGCCAGACTAACTGCCAAGGCTGCGGCCAAAGCACCCAGCCAACCCGAGACTGCATCATGAACAAAGAATACACGCTGCCCACCCTCATCGCATTGATCATCGGTTTGTTCGGGGTTGGACTGGTCCTTTATACGTGGCACCTGCCACCTTTTTCGGAAACCGAGCCGTCGACCGAAAACGCCTATGTGCGCGGTCGCATCACTACGCTGGCCCCGCAGCTGTCGGGATATATCAGCAAGGTGGCGGTTCAGGATTTCGCGGACGTCAAGAAAGGCGATGTGATCGCCGAAATCGACGACCGCATCTATCGCCAACGTCTTGCGCAGGCAAAGGCCGGGCAGGAAGAGGCCGACGCGGCCCTGAAGATTGCGCAGCAAAGCGTCAAATCAGCCGAAGCCGTCGCACGCGCGAACGAGGCGACGCTGGAGGCGGCCAAGTCCGCGCTGGGAACCGCGCAAGCCAATCGTGAACGTAACACGGCTTTGCAAACCCGGGGCGTGTCGTCGCAGTCCAGCGTTGACCAGACCGAGCTTGCCTATCAGCAAGCCGACGCCGCGGTGACGCAGGCCGAGGCGCAGGTCGACGTGCAGCGCGAGGCGATTTCCTCTGCTCGGGTTCAGCTGTCCGCGCGTGACGCCGACATTGCCAGCGCAAAGGCCGCAGTCGAGCTGGCGCAGATCGACCTGTCCAACACAATCATCCGCGCCCCCGAGGACGGCAGGCTGGGGCAGGTTGGGGTGCGGGTTGGCCAATACGTCACCGCAGGATCGGCGCTGGTCTCTCATGTCGGTCCGGACGTTTGGGTGATCGCGAACTTCAAGGAGACCGCATTGCGTGGAATGGCACCCGGTCAGCCGGTCAAGTTTACCGTCGACGCGTTGCAGGGTCAGGCGTTCACCGGACGTGTTCAGTCGTTTTCCCCGGCAACGGCGTCAGAATTCAGCCTGCTGTCCGCCACGAACGCAACCGGCAACTTCACGAAGGTCGCCCAGCGTCTGCCCGTGCGGATTGCAATCGATCCCGGTCAGGACCATGCGGAATATCTTGCGCCCGGGCTGTCGGTCATTGTTCATGTGGATACAGCGGTGAACTGACAGTCAGCGGGCCGACTCGCTGTCGTACCGATGCTGTCGGATGAACCGTCTTCGTATCGCTCGCGTTGGGCCTGTAATCACGCACGGAATCGCCGACAGTACGCGAAACAGATGGACATCCCATGGACAACACCAAACCTCGCATCCACCCTTATGACCACCCGGCTGGCGGATGGGGTGCGGCGGCGGCGACCACCAAGGCGCTGATGAAGCAAAGCGTTCTGGTCAAGGGCAGTCGGGCCTTGTTGTCGATGAACCAACCGGGCGGGTTCAAATGCCCCAGCTGCGCCTATCCCGACCCCGACCATACCGAAAAGCTGGAATTCTGTGAGCAGGGCGCCAAGGCCTTGGCATTCGAGGCGACACGGGCGCGCGTGACCGCCGAGTTTTTTGCTCAGCACAGCGTGACCGAGCTTCAGGCGAAATCCGACTATTGGTTGGAGATGCAGGGCCGCCTGACCGAGCCGATGCGATATGACGCCGAGTCTGATCATTACGTGCCGGTCACCTGGGACGAAGCCTTTGCCACGATTGGCCGCCATCTGAACGCATTGGATGATCCGAACACTGCGGAATTCTATACGTCAGGCCGCACCCCGAACGAGGTCGCGTTCCTTTGGTCGGTGTTCGTCCGGGAATTCGGGACCAACAACTTTCCCGACTGCTCTAATATGTGCCACGAGCCGACGAGCCGAGGGTTGGTGCCGTCCATCGGGATCGGCAAGGGGACGTGCCAGCTGGATGACTTTGATCAGGCCGAAGCGATCTTCATCCTTGGACAGAACACCGGCAGCAACTCGCCACGGATGATGAACGCGCTGTCAGCGGCGCGCAAACGTGGCATCCCCATCGTCGCCATCAATCCCATGCCCGAACGCGCGATGATCGAATACACCGAGCCGCAAAGCGCGGTTCAGATGGCCACGTTCGGGAAACTGAACATCGCAAGCACGTTTGTTCACGTGAAATCAGGCGGCGATCTGGCGTTGGTCAAGGGGATGATGAAGGACTTGTTCGAACGCGACCGGGCGGGCGAAGACGTTCTGGATCATGCGTTCATCGAAGAGTTCACGGCGGGGCTCGATGCGCTGCGCGCGGATATCGATGCAACAAGCTGGGCGGACATCGTCGATGTATCGGGCGTGGCAGAGGGGCTGATCCGCGAACTGGCGGCGATTTACGTCAAATCAAACGCCACGGTCATCTGCTATGGCATGGGGCTGACGCAGCATCAGCGGGGCGGCGAACAGCTGCAGCAGCTGTGTAACCTTCTGTTCTTGCGCGGCAACATGGGCCGACCCGGGGCAGGCATCGCGCCGATCCGCGGTCACTCGAACGTACAGGGCGACCGGACTTGCGGGATCAATGATCGTCCAAAGCCAGAAACGCTTGATGATTATCAGGCAGTGTTCGACTTTCCAGTGCCGCGCGAAAACGGTCACAACGTCAAGGAAGCGGTGAATGCGCTGCTCCGTGGCTCTGCGCGTGTCTTCATCGGGTTGGGCGGAAACTTCGTTCACGCGGTACCAGACACGCCGCTGGTTTACGCGGCGATGGCCCGTTTGGACCTGACGGTCGGGATCAGCACCAAACTGAACCGCAGCCACGTGATACACGGCAAAGAGGCCTTGATCCTGCCGGTGATCGCCCGTTCAGAGGTCATTCGCACCGAACTGGGCGAACAGACGGTCACGGTCGAAGATATGATCGCGCAAGTGACGGCATCGGTGGGCGTCGCCGAGCCCGCCAGCCCGGATTGCATGGCCGAGGCAGAGATCGTCTGCCGCATCGCCCTTGCAACGTTGCAGGACAGCACGACCCCGTGGGCGCGTTTTGCGCAGGATTATGGTTTGGTACGCGATTACATCGCCAAGGTGTTCCACGAGATTTATTTCGACTTCAACGACCGCCTTAAGGATCCCAAGGGGTTCTTTCTTGAGGTCCCGCCGCGTCAGTGTGAGTTCAAGACGGAAAACGGGAAGGCGAACTTTCGCGTGCTTGAGGGGCTGCACGTCGATACGCCGGTGGAGGACCCCGACATGCTGCGGCTGCTGACGGTTCGGTCGCAGGACCAGTTCAACACGACGATCTATAGCTTCAACGACCGCTATCGCGGGGTGTGGGGCGGCCGGATGGTGCTGCTGATGAATGCCGAGGATCGACAGGCAAGGGGGCTGGAGCCGGGGCAGGATGTCAGTGTCCAGACGATCTCGACCGACGGGATACACCGGCAGGTCGATGGGTTGATGGTCGCAGATTATCGCCTGCCACGCGGCGCAGTGGCGGGATACTTCCCCGAGTTGAACCCATTGCTGCCGAACTACTTCGCAGACGAGATTAGCGGCTGCCCCGCCGCGAAATCGATTCCGATCAAGATCGTCGCGTAAGGGTAGCGACGATCACCCTGAAGCGGTTGTGCCGATTTTTTTAGCAGGTGACGACTTCCGCGTCATATCTTGCACCGCGCTTCCGTATCGCGGCGGGCGCCTTTCCAACCGGGCAGTAACGGTGTGTTCTCGCCTCACTTGAGGTGGGAACAAGGCCAATGGAACCGCGGCTAAAGATCATTGTGGTGGAACCTGACCCGGACCGGGCGGCGGCGATTGTGGAAGGGATTCAGCTGTCCACCGCGCACGACATCCACGTTCTGGACAGCGATCTGGATCTGGCGGCGCATGTTACTAAACTGTCACCTGATATCGTCCTGATCGATATTGCTGACCCCTCGCGCGACGTGTTGGAGGCGATGGCAACTGCTGCCAAGCCTACTGAGCGTCCGGTGGCGATGTTCGTCGATCGGTCGGATGAGGGGCTGACGCGGGCCGCAATCGATGCCGGCGTGTCGGCCTATGTGGTTGACGGGCTTCGCGCCAACCGGATCAAGCCGATACTGGATGCCGCCATTGCACGGTTCAACCTGTTCAGCCGGGTCCGCGCCGAGCTGGATGCGACCCGGGCGGCGCTGGAGGAACGCAAGGTCATCGACCGGGCCAAGGCGATCCTGATGAAGGCGCGCAACCTTGACGAAGAGGCTGCCTACGCCTTGTTGCGGAAGACGGCGATGGATCAGGGAAAACGCATTCATGATATCGCACAGCAGCTGATCATGGCCGCAGGACTTTTGCGATGACCGCCATTCCTGTGCGTCTGGGATATGTGCCGCTGACGGATGCCGCCCCCCTGATCATCGCCAAAGAGCTTGGGTTCGGGATCGAGGAGGGCCTGAATCTTTCGTTGATGCGGATGACGACCTGGGCGCAGGCGCGCGACCTGTTGGGTGCGGGTGTCGTTGACGCGGCCCAGATGCTGGTCCCCATGCCCGTGGCGCAGGCGATTGGCCTCGGTCCCCCCATGCCGACGCTGGATCTGCTGATGTTTCTGTCTTTGGGCGGAGAAGCCGTGGTTGTCAGTGCTGATCTGGCCGACCGGATGGTAACCACGCAAACGGGCATTGATTTTTTCGATCCGAAGGGCGTCGGGTATGCGCTGCGCATGACGGCCGGCCCAACTCTTCGCGTGGCGGTGCCGTTTCCCTTTTCGACGCAGGCTGAGCTGATGTGGCTGCTGCTCACGGCAAGCGGTTTCGATCCCGAAAACATCCGTATCGTGACAGTGCCACCGCCCCGGATGGCAGACGCCTTGGCGGCAGGTGAGGTTGATGCTTTCTGTGTGGGCGAGCCGTGGGCATCGTTTGCCGTCGACCGTGGGATCGGCACGATGGTCCTGCCCGGCACGGCCATATGGGCGGCTCCCACCGAAAAAGGATTGGTGGTGCGGCGCGACTTCACGGTGGCGCACCCGGACAAGACGGGCCGACTGATGCGGGCGGTTTGGCGTGCGTGTCAGTGGCTGGAACTGCCAGAAAATCGGGGCGTGGCGGCCGATATTCTGTGTCGGCCGGAATATCTGGACCTGCCGTCTGAACTGGCAGACCGTGGGCTGTCGGGGCGCCTGTTCACGACATCAAATGGCGGTTCGGTTCACTGTAATAATTTCATTTCCTTCGGCGCCGATGGGGGGAACTTCCCGTGGCAAAGCATCGCCGCCCTGTTCGCCCATCGACTGGCCAAGCGACACAATCTGGATGTCGCGGGCGCAATGCGGGCCGCGACCACATGTTTCCGCACCGACCTTTATCGGACCCATCTGCGACCAGCTGGTGCGCCACTGCCCGGTGCCTCCGCCAAGGTGGAGGGGGTGATCCGTCAACCCTTGCTGGTCGCGGCCGAGCGGGGCCACATGACCCTGCGTCCGGACGCGTTTTTTGACGGCTCGACTTTCGACCCGGCGATCGCGGGCTGATTAATCTTCGGGCTACTTGCCACAACCTGCGTCCATATCGCCCGAACTTTTTGCAAACCCAGATTGGCGTCAGTTTTTCTGAGACATTTCGTTGCCTCAAGCCGTTCTGACCCGCACTGTAAAACCACGGTCAGGTGCAATGGCGTGCCACCGGTGGATCGCTTTGGCGCGATCATCCCTCCGCGATGAAGCGGGCTCTCCCTGAAAGCCGCAGTTTGGCGTGCCATGCCGCGCGTCAAGTTTCTTAGCCAACGCATACATCCATCGGGGTTATCATGTCCGACCGTCCCTTTACGCAGGGCGAATCCGGCCGCGCGCTCGGCCTTTCGACCTTTGCCTTCACCATCTGCTTTTCCGTCTGGACCATCTTTTCGATCATCGGTCTGCAGATCCGTACGCAGTACGGGCTGAACGATACGCAATTCGGTCTGCTCGTAGGTCTGCCTATCCTCACAGGCTCGGTCGTTCGCATCTTTCTGGGTGTGCTGACTGACCGCATGGGCGGCCGTGCCGTGTATACACTGACGATGCTGGCCGCTGCGGCCGCTACTTTCCTGTTGTCCTGGGCACATACGTGGCCACAGCTGCTGATTGCGGCGATGGGTGTGGGTCTTGCGGGGGGATCGTTTGCGGTCGGCGTGGCCTATGTGTCCCGCTTTTTCGCCGACAAGCAGCAGGGCTCGGCACTGGGTATCTTCGGTGTGGGGAATATCGGTGCCGCGGTGACCAAGTTTTTGGCGCCGTTCGTGATGCTGGCGTTTGGCTGGCAGGCCACCGCGCAGATCTGGGCAGTCGTGCTGGCGGCAACGGCCGTAGGCTTCTGGTTCTTGAGCCCCGACGACCCGACCACCGCAGCGCGCAGGGTACGTTCGCTGCCGACCCGCACGCTGCGTGACGAATTCGCGCCGCTGAAGAACGTTCAGGTGTGGCGCTTCTCGCTTTACTACTTCTTTGCTTTCGGCGGCTTTGTCGCGCTGGCTTTGTGGCTGCCGCATTACCTGATCGAAGTGTACGGGCTGGATATCCGCACTGCCGGCATGATCGGGGCGGCGTACTCGATCCCTGGTTCCATCTTTCGGGCGTATGGCGGGGTTCTGTCTGACCGGGTCGGTGCGCGTCGGGTTATGTATATGTGCCTTGGGATTTCCGGTCTTTGCTGCCTTCTGCTGGCGGCGCCGGTTGCTGTGCCTGTCGCGCTTTTCATCGCCGTGATCTTCGTTCTTGGCTTTTTCATGAGCTTTGGGAAGGCCGCCGTCTACAAGCACATTCCGACTTACTATCCCGCCAATGTGGGCGCTGTCGGAGGGCTGGTCGGCATGATCGGCGGCCTCAGCGGTTTTTTCCTACCGTTGCTGTTTGGCTGGCTGCGCGATGCCACGGGCCTGTGGTCCAGCTGCTTTGCGGTGCTGTTCGTACTGGCCGCTGGGTCACTGATCTGGATGCAGCTGTCGATCCGCCGGATCGAGCGTCGTGCATCGTTGCAGGCCGCCTGAGGAGGATGACCCAATGACTCGCAAGCTAGTGATCATCGGCGCTGGGATGGCATCCGGCCGCCTGCTGGAACACCTGACAGAGGCCGCGCCGGGCAAATTTCAGGTGACGCTGTTCAACGCAGAGCCGCGTGGCAACTATAACCGGCTGATGCTGTCGCCAGTGTTGTCGGGCGAGAAGACCTATGAAGACATCATCACCCACGACGCCGACTGGTACGCCGAACGTGGTGTCGACTGCCGATTTGGCGAGTCGGTCGTCCAGATCGACCGGCAGACGAAAACCGTCCGGTCCCAGAAATCCAGCGCGCAATATGACGCGCTGGTCATCGCCACCGGCTCGGCCCCGTTCATCATTCCTGTCGCGGGCAAGGACCTGCCGGGCGTAGTGTCATACCGTGACCTGGAAGATACGAACGCCATGATCGAGGCCGGACTGGCGGGCAAGGATGCAGTTGTGATCGGCGGCGGCCTTCTTGGGCTAGAGGCCGCCGCTGGGATGGCCGCGCGCGGCGCCAAGGTCACCGTGATCCACCTGATGGGTCATCTGATGGAGCGTCAGCTGGATCCGGCAGCCGGTTATCTTCTCCAAAAGGATCTGGAGCGTCGAGGGATTCGCGTCCACTGCAAAGGCGCGACCAAGGCGATCCTGGGCCGTGACAGGGCCGAGGCCGTTCTGCTGGAGGACGGCACCGTTTATCCGGCTGATCTGGTGTGCATGGCCGTCGGCATCCGACCGGAAACGCGGCTGGCCAACGACGCCCATCTTGAAGTGAACCGCGGGATCGTCGTTGACGACGCGATGCGCTGCAGCGATCCAAATATCTTTGCGTTGGGTGAATGTGTTGAACATGACGGCCAGTTGTTTGGTCTGGTCGCACCGCTTTACGATCAGGCAAAGGTTCTGGCGCAGTCGCTTTTGGGCAATGACGCTGCGTTCCGACCTGTGCAGACTGCGACAAAGCTGAAGGTCACGGGGTGCGATCTGTTCAGCGCAGGCGATTTCGCCGATGGCGATGGACGCGAAGACATCGTGTTTCGCGACCCTGGGCGTGGCATCTATAAACGACTGGTGCTGAAAGATGACCGGATCTTGGGCGTCGTAATGTACGGCGACACGGCGGATGGCAGTTGGTTCGCCAGTCTGATGAAGGACGCCACAGACATCAGCGCCATGCGCGATACGTTGATTTTCGGACCGGCTTTTCAGGGGGGCGGTACGCCGGACCCTATGGCGGCCGTTGCAGCATTGCCGCCTGAGGCGGAGATTTGCGGCTGCAACGGCGTATGCAAGGGAACGATCGTCAACGCGGTTTCGGCGGGGGCTGACACACTGGACGCGGTGCGGACGTGCACCAAGGCATCATCGTCATGCGGCACGTGCACCGGGCTGGTCGAACAGCTGCTGAAGGCGACGCTGGGAGACAGCTTCGCCGCGCCCGCTCCTTCGGGGATGTGCAAGTGCACCACGCACAGCCATGACGATGTGCGACGCTTGATCCGATCCATGGCGCTGAAAACGATCCCTGCGGTGATGCAGGAACTCGGGTGGTCGACCGTCGGGGGCTGTCATTCGTGCCGACCCGCGCTCAATTTCTATCTGATCGCCGAATGGCCTTTGGAGTATCAGGACGATCGGCAAAGCCGCTTCGTGAATGAGCGCAACCACGCCAACATCCAGAAGGACGGCACGTACTCGGTCGTGCCGCGCATGTGGGGCGGCGTCACCACCCCGGCCGAGCTGCGCGCAATCGCGGACGCGGCCGAGAAGTACAACGTGCCCATGGTCAAGGTGACGGGCGGCCAACGCATCGACCTGTTGGGCGTGCGCAAAGAAGACCTGCCCCCGATGTGGGCTGATCTGAACGCGGCAGGACTGGTGTCCGGTCACGCCTATTCCAAAGGTCTGCGGACGGTGAAGACGTGCGTAGGGTCCGAGTTCTGCCGTTTCGGGACGCAGGATTCGACCGGCCTCGGCATCCGGTTGGAGCGGCTTTTGTGGGGGTCGTGGACCCCGCACAAGGTCAAGCTCGGTGTCTCGGGATGTCCGCGAAACTGCGCGGAAGCGACCTGCAAGGATGTCGGCGTTGTCTGTGTCGACAGCGGCTTCAACATCAGCGTCGCAGGTGCCGCAGGGATGGAGGTCAAGGAGACCGAACATCTGGCGTCTGTCCCAACCCACGATGAGGCAGTCGAAATCATCACCGCCTTTGTGCAGCTGTATCGCGAACACGCGCAATATCTGCACCGCCCGTACAAGTGGGTCGCAAAGGTCGGGTTGGATTGGGTGCAACAGCGGTGCGTCGAAGACGTGCCTGGTCGCAAGGCATTGGTTGCCCGGTTTGAAACGAGCCAGTCGGTTTATCGCAAGGACCCTTGGGCCGAACACGCGGCGCCCGCGGAACGAACGAAATGGCAGCCGATCGCTGACCTGACCTTGGAGGCTGCGGAATGACGGTGCTGGTTGATATCGGGACAATCGAAGAGATACCGCCACAAGGCGCGCGGGTCGTGCGCACGAAACACGGATGTATCGCCGTTTTTCGCGCAGCCGACGATCAGATCTATGCACTGGACGACCGGTGCCCCCATAAGGGTGGCCCCTTGTCCGAAGGGATCGTCACTGGCGGCCGCGTCACGTGCCCGCTGCACAACTGGGTCTTTGACCTGAACACGGGTGAGGCACAGGGCGCGGACAGCGGACGCGTCCAGACGTATCCGGTTCACGTTCAGGCAGGGCGCATCCTCATCGACGCGCGGCTGATTGCGCGCCGCGCGGCGGCGTGAAGGGAAGGGCGGTATGCAGGACATGGCAATGGCACCCTCGATTGCAACGACCTGTCCGTATTGCGGCGTCGGGTGCGGAATACTCGCCACGCTGACGGCGGACGGTGGTCTTTCCATTGTGGGTGACCCGAACCATCCGGCTAACCGGGGACGGCTGTGCGTCAAGGGTGCGGCGTTGGGGGAAACGATGGGCACCGCAGGGCGCCTGCTGACCCCACGCATCGGTGAGAAAGAGGCGACGTGGAACGACGCGCTTGAACTGGTGGCCCGCAAATTCAGCGAAACGATCCGCGAGCATGGACCGGATTCTGTCGCGTTCTATGTCTCGGGTCAGCTGCTGACGGAAGATTATTATGTCGCCAACAAGCTGATGAAGGGTTTTATCGGCAGCGCCAATATCGACACCAATTCCCGCCTTTGCATGGCGTCATCAGTTGCAGGGCATCGCAGAGCGTTCGGCAGCGACACCGTCCCGGGCCAGTACGAGGATCTGGAGCTGGCGGACGTGGTGGTGCTGGTCGGCTCGAACCTCGCGTGGTGCCATCCGGTGCTGTATCAGCGGCTCGCGGCGGCCAAGGCGGCCCGGCCTGATATGCGGGTGATCGTGATCGATCCGCGACGCACGGCCACGTGCGACATTGCCGACCTTCACCTGCCCATCGCGGGGGACGGGGACGTGGCCTTGTTTAACCTGCTGCTGTCCGAAATCAGCCGTCGGGGGGCAATCGACCGGAAATTTGTTCGAAACGTAACCGGTCTTGATGAGGCAATCAGCGCGGCCAAATCTTCGTTGCCGTCGGAAACCGGCCTTAGCCAGGACCAACTGGCGCAGTTTCTGGACATGTGGATCGGGGCCGAGCGTGTCGTCACCGTGTATTCCCAAGGCGTCAACCAATCCGCCAGTGGGACCGACAAGGTCAACGCGATCATCAACTGCCATCTGGCGACAGGCCGGATCGGGCGACCCGGCATGGGACCGCTCAGCGTCACAGGGCAGCCAAACGCCATGGGCGGTCGAGAGGTGGGCGGATTAGCAAATATGCTCGCCTGTCATCTGGAGTTGGAAAACTCAGCGCACAGGGATGCAGTGGGGACGTTCTGGCGGGCGCCGCGCATGGCCACCGGTCCGGGCCTGAAGGCTGTCGACATGTTCGATGCCGTGGCGGATGGACGCATCAAGGCCATCTGGATCATGTGCACCAATCCGGTCGTGTCGATGCCCAACAGCGAAAGGGTCTCTGCCGCTTTGCGCGCGTGTGATTTCGTCGTCGTC
The DNA here is from genome assembly GCA_003240735.1 of Paracoccus denitrificans. Lineage (GTDB taxonomy): Bacteria > Pseudomonadota > Alphaproteobacteria > Rhodobacterales > Rhodobacteraceae > Paracoccus > Paracoccus denitrificans_A. The sequence goes on from QFNE01000026.1 coordinate 18,903, forward strand.
TCGGACATGATGGCATCGACCGACACGACGCGGCTGGCCGATGTATTGCTTCCTGCAACGGGGTGGGGGGAGAAAGATGGAACGGTTACCAATTCGGAACGGATGATCAGCCGCCAGCGCCGAACTCAGGCCGCAACCGGGCAAGCGCGTCATGATTGGCAGATCATCTGTGATGTCGCCGCACGAATGGGATGGCCTGAGGCGTTCGCATGGTCATCGCCCGCTGAAATCTTCGCCGAGCATGCTGCGCTGTCTGGCGTGGCGGGCGCACTGGGCAGCGATTTCGACATTTCTGACTATGCATCGGCAACCGCCGACGCTTACGATAATCTGTCGCCGTTTGTCTGGCCCGCGACTCAAAGACGGAAAGGCGGTCGGTTTTTCGGGGATGGGAAATTTCATTTCTCGGATGGTAAGGCGCGGATGCTGCCCGTCTGCTCGCCGGTGGCTGAATGCAGGGCTGGGGAGTTCACGCTGAATACCGGTCGGGTCCGCGATCATTGGCACACGATGACCCGAACCGGCACGTCACCCCGCCTGTCGCGCCACATGGCCGAGCCTTATCTGGAAATCCATCCGCAGGATGCATCGCGGTTGGGGCTTGCGCCGGCATCGCTTGTACATGTGTCAAACGATCTGGGCACGGCTATTCTGCGCGTCATGATCACCGATCGAGTACCACAAGGCCACCCTTTCGCGCCAATACACTGGAGCGGTCAGACCGCGCCGACTGGTCGCGTCGCCTCCCTCGTGCCAGCTGTCACCGACCCCATTTCCGGTCAGCCAGCGTCCAAATCATCCAGGGTGGCGCTGCGGCCGTTTCGGCCGGTATGGTACGGATATGCGGTCAGCCACGCCGACCTTACTCCCCAGTGTGAGTACTGGGCGAAGGCAACCCTCAAGAACGGCATTCAGCTAGAAATGGCTGGCTTGACCCAGCCTCGCGATTGGGCCCTGTTCGCCAAGCGTCTTTTCGGTGTCGGCACCGAACCCATCGTGATGGAGGATCGCGCCCGCGGCACACGCCGCTTTGCGATACTGCAGGACGGGCGCTTGACGGCAGCACTCTACATCGCGCGTGACCCGGTGCCGCTGGCGCGGAGTCACGTCATTTCTCTACTTGGTGGGGAGCAAAGTGCGGCCATTCTGGCCGGCCAGCCCAGCGGGGACCGACCTGATCCCGGCGCGACAATCTGCGCATGCTTCGGCGTCGGCGTGAATACGATCATCCACGCCATCGCCGCACGGAACCTGTGCACAGTTGAGGACATCGGCGCAGCCTTGGGTGCTGGCACCCGCTGCGGGTCATGCCGCCCAGAGCTGCGAAATCTGCTGCGCGCCAACATCCTATCTCAACAGGCTGCGGAGTAGGATCAGTCAGAGAGCTTTGTCAGGCGAAACCTGGAGAAAGCGTTTGGTCAGTGTGCTTACTTTAGCAAAGATTCAGTTCAGCCTTCGCTATCAAGGTGGCGGAGTGGTATTCTGCACTCCAATCCGCCAGCACGTTCCCGGATGGTCCTAAGTGTCTTGTTTTCAAGCGATAATCTCTGAAATAATAGTCTCGCATGTTCCTGTTATGTCCCGCATGTTCCGGATCAGATAGGGCTAACTCGTGGCTGAACAAAAACAGGAAACCCCAACCCGACGGGCCTCGAACCGCCTGACGGCGCTTCAGGTCAAGGGGCAGCTTGCTCCCGGCAAGTACCACGATGGCGGCGGGATGGGGCTCTATCTCTTCGTGAAGCCGAGTGGTGCTCGATCGTGGGTGCAGCGTTTCACGTCTCACGGGCGCCGGCGTGAGATCGGTCTGGGCAGCCCACCAGTGGTCACGCTGTCAATGGCGCGTGAAACCGCCTTGAAGAATGCGAGGGCGCTGCGCGAGGGTGTCGACCCGATCGCGGCCAGACGTCAGGCGGGGCAGATCATGACCTTCGCGTCGGCCGCCAAAGAGGTGCACAAGCTCCACGAGCCCAGCTGGCGCAACAAGAAGCACGCCGCTCAATTCTACTCGACACTCGAGACCTATGCCTTCCCGCGGATGGGCAAGCGCCGGGTCGACGAGATCAGCACCGCCGACGTGCTGGCCGTCCTGATGCCGATCTGGAACGAGAAGCGCGAGACCGCGCGTCGCGTGAGGCAGCGCATAGGGATGGTGATGAAGTGGGCTGTCGCGCAGGGATGGCGGCAAGACAATCCCGCCGATGCGATTTCAGAGGTACTGCCCAAGGACCAACAGCAGACGGCACACCGGAAGGCGCTGGCCTACACGGACGTGGCTGCTTGTCTCGCCGCGGTCCGCACGAGCGATGTAGGCATATCGACAAAGCTCGCCCTCGAGTTGCTTGTGCTGACCGCCAGCCGGTCGAGCGAGGTGCGACTGGCCCGGTGGGGGCAATTGACCCGGCTAGCGGATGGCGGAGCCCTCTGGACGCGGCCGGCATCGATCATGAAAGCGAAGCTCGAACATACTGTGCCGCTGTCGCCTCGAGCCGTCGAAGTGATCGACGCCGCGGCCGAAATCAGCGATGCCGAAAATCCGGACGCCCTTATCTTCCCGGGGACAAAGGTCGGCAAACCGCTGGTTGATGCGAACCTTCTCAAGCTGATCCGCGAGAAGGGTTATGCGATCGACGTGCACGGCTTTCGGAAGTCGTTCAAGACATGGGCGCAGGAGCGGACGAGCTTTCCTGACGAAGTGTCAGAGGCCGCCTTGGCCCATACGATCCGGAACAAGTCTAAGGCGGCCTATGCGCGCTAGGACCTGATGGAGAAACGTCAGGCCCTAGCTGACGCCTGGGCTAAATACTTAACGCAGGAAAATGCCAAAGCTGTGAGTGCTTAACTATGTGGAGCCCAGTTGGATATATCCCGGTAGCGTCTGTCGTACGTCAAGTTAGGCTAGGATACACAAACTTTAAAAGCAACGAGATCAATCGTGACCCTCGTTATGTGTCGGCTGATCGGCGCACGATTGAAGAGATTGATAAGTATCACCATATCGCACATTTTTAAGGCCCCACCTGGTGTTAATTGAGGTCCTTGAATCCGAATCGATTGCGAGCTTTCTGGCTTCACCGGACGGGAGATTAGTTCGGGGTCCTGGTATAATTTTCTCTGGATAGACATCACTCATTTTAACTGATCTTGACCCATTATATTCTGACGATGATTTCATCGCGCTGGCGAGTGAGTATTCCTTTGTTGAAGCTTTGAGTCTTGGCGATCGTCCCGCGGTAAATGATTTACCATTTGTAAATTTGGAGACTTGGTGCGTGAGGGCTAAATCCGGGTTAATCGATTCAGCCAGGTGTAATCGTGTGCGCCCCATTTCTTTATTTAAACCACTGCAAAACTTCGCGGGATGGTCCGTTTGCGTAGAAGATACTCCCTACCTGCTCGAAGGAGTAACAGAGATATACGAAAAATTGTCCATAACACGAAAGGGTAGTAAAGACAGGTTGCAGATTGTAATGGACAGTGTGTTGCAGGCATATCCCGAAGGTAAGACTGAAACTTGGAGCATAGTTGAAGCCAAAGTTGGGTACTCCCGCCGCGATATCGAGCGGGCGCTCTCGGCGAATCATCGCAAAGACTGGCGGCGATCACCTGGGCAGAGTTGACTGCCCTTACGATGCCCAGTTGCCCACCTGTTATCTAGTTTAGTTCAGCGTCCATCTTTCCGGCATGATCCCGAACATGCCGAAGGATGCCTCAAATGGCCGACAAACACCTCCGCCGTCCTGCGGTCGAACAGCTCACCGGTTTGAGCCGAGCTACAATCTACGAGATGATGAATTGAGGCGAGTTTCCTCGTCCGGTCAAGATCACTGGAAAGGCTGTCGCGTGGCCTGAAAGCGCCATCGCAGCGTGGTTGGCCTCGCGCCCAGTAGCACTCTGAGGCCTGCTATGAGCCTTAGCCACATTGGCATCAACGTTCTTTTGAGCTGTCCAGAAGGCGGTTTCGAGATCCAGACCGCACCAACTGGCGAACCGGTCATCGTGGTCCAACGGCGGCCTGTTTCGCGGACGCCCAGACCAAGTCCGACAAAAGCTATCCAACCAACGGTTGGTGGGACTGATGGAGAGTTCGCTTTGACTGGCGCCGTCACCCTTCAGAAGCGGTGTCGGCAGGAGCATCCCGGCCAATACTGCGCTCAGTTCGCCGTGCAGGCTGCAAGGCAATCCGGCGCGCTCGTTCCGCAGCCTTGTGAGTTCCGCGACGCCGACCGAGTGGATGCGCTTTACTATCGCTATGCCCATCCGCTGCAACACCACTGGCTCTGTCCCCGCCACCGCGTTCAGCATCATGCCCGAGGTGCTGAATGACCAGGTTCAACATTTTCCCCGTTGGGTCCGACAAGGCCCCTCTCATCAGGGGCTGGCAGACCAAGGCGACGAGCGACCCGGCCACCATCGACCATTGGCAGGCGCAAGGCGTGCGAGCTTGGGGCATACCTTGCGGCAAAGCGAACGACCTTTTTGTCATAGACTTGGACGTAGACAAAGCCTCTGGTGAACGCACCGGCGCGGAGAGCCTTCTTGGAATGACTCGCTATGCTTGGCTCTATGACCACGCTTTTGTTGCGACTCCCTCGGGCGGCCGCCATATTTATTGCCGACACTTTGATGGTGCGCGCAACTCTACGTCAAAGATCGCGCCCAAGATCGATACGCGCGGTGAAGGTGGTTACGTTGTTGCTCCCGGATCCGAGATTGCTGGTGGTCTGTATGTCGGAAGCATTGGAGAGGAGCTGCCCGTGGTCCCGATTGGATTGCGCGCCTTGCTGCTCCACACCCCGAACGTTTCCCAAAAGCAAGACCGAGGCGAAACCCCGAGGAGTGAGGTCGAAGACCTGCTGTCTCACATACCCGCGGACCTGAGCTATGGCGAATGGCTTTCTGGGCTCATGGGCCTTCACGACAAGTATGGCGGCTCTGACGAGGGTTTGGCGATAGCAGACAGTTGGAGCGCCAGAGGGTCTAAGTATAGGCCGGGCGAAGTTCGCAGTAAGTGGCGGGGCTTCCAGCGTGAAGGGGTCACTTGGTCTACTATCCCGGCCATTGCTCGCCAACATGGTGCCGACCTCTCCTCGATTTCTCGGAGGCACCGTCAGTGACAGTCGTTCGATTTAACTTGAGCGGGTCACGGGCATCAGAGCTAGAGGGGCGTCTAATCCCTCTTTCTCAGATTGAGCCAATCCTCACCCATAATAATCTAATCAAAGGATGGATGGGCAGGTGCGGCCTGTCGATGCTGTATGGGCCCTCAAACTCCGGTAAGACATTTGTTGCCTTGGACATCGCGATGCGGGTGGCTGCGGGGACCCCATGGCGCGGCTACAAGATAAATGGCGGTGCGGTCTTGTACATCGCCGCTGAGGGGGGAGCCGGGGTATTGAACCGCCTTGCTGCGTTAAAGCAGGAATACCCCCAGATGGCATCGGCCCCTTTTACCCTGTCGCCAGCCGGGTTGGATCTGCATGGCGAAGGCAATGCGGTGGCAGTATGTGAAATAATGCCTCACGCCAAACTGGCCTTGATCGTGGTGGACACCTTGGCTCGATCAATGGGGGAAGGTGACGAGAATACCGCAAAAGACGTGGCCCAGTTCGTCAAGAAACTGCGACATGCTGCGGGAGGCCACTGGGGCTCACGTCATGGTTATCCACCACACGGGGAAGGACGAAGATCGTGGCGCTCGGGGCTCCTCTGCCTTGCGCGCTGCAGTTGATACTGAGATCGCAGTGACGTCCGAGGGTGAGATTATCTGCAAGAAGCAGCGGGACATGCCTATCCAAAAACCCCTGACCTTCAAGCTGCGTGTAGTGCCTCTTGGGGTGGACGAGGACGGCGAAGCAGTGACCGGAGCCGTCGTCGATGCCAGTGATCCGATCAAGAAGTCTCGCAAGCCTCTCAGCGGCAAGAACGAGGTTGCGATGCAGGCTTTGATGGCCGCTCTGCGAACCAATGGCACTAAAAGGAAGGGTGACTGCTATCCCACGAACCGAAACGTGGTCCACCTCGACCACTGGAGGAAGGCGTGCGACGACCACGGGCTGACCTCTGGCGATGGCGACAGTTCGCTTCGCATGGCGTTCAAGCGGGCAAAGGACCGCCTCATGGACATCAACGAAGTGAGGGAGTGGGGCCACTACGTCTGGCGGGTCTACGAAGATGACTAACCGTCACCAACGTCACGCACCGTCACAGTGCGTCACATGTTCAGGCCGCGATTACCGTCACCAACGTCACACACCTCTAGAAGGTGTGACGTTTGTGCGGGCGGATGAGCGTCATGGTGGATGGGGGTGGTCGTCGACTTTGAACCTTTGGCGGGGACCGGTGCGGCGGCGAGCGCGCAAGATATGAGCGGATTTGAGATTTGCTGACGATCTGAGACGGTGAACCGCCGTCCCTTTTCTATTCTTGATCTTCTATTTCGGTGGTCTAACACATCGTTCGTGCTAAAGGCAGCTATCCTCTTCTTACCGACGCCTCATCAACGGGTCCTTGGGGTACCTGGGTCATCCTTGACGCAGTGCAGATATCTAGCTGTCATTTCGATCAAGAGTGTTATGGAGCAATTGAGCGACAAAGATGCATACTTCATGACCCGGTCACCTCTACGAAGGTGATATGAAACGCAAGAGCTTGCGTTTTTTCCTGACCATGGTGACAAATCCCTGAGCCTCACCTTGAAGAACTCAGACAGTGGCAGGCTGCTTCTGCATTGAAACTCAGGATGCCGACCGGGAAAAGCGACCGTTGAACGGTGCTGTAAGCATGCCACTCCGAGCAGTATCCAGGGTGATCTTTTGCTGCACTTACCGTTAGAACGCTTCTTCTGATTTTGCACGAGGTGTAACTATGACCGGGGCAGAGCTCGCGGCCCTCCGCCGAAGGGCAGGTCTCTCTCAGTCATCCTTGGCGCGCAAGACAGGCGTGTCGAGGCAGTCAATCAGCTACTGGGAACGTCAGTCGGCCGTTGACGGAAGCTCAGCGATCCCGATCAGGATCGCGCACGAGTTGGATGCTGCCAGTAGCGCGTTGATACTGGCAAGCCAACCTCTCCAGAGGGCTCTTCCCCCTCGTATCAAGGGCCCTATCGAGCTCCGACAATGGAGAGCCATTATCCAGGCGATCGCGGGCGCAGAAATCGCAGAGGCGGAACGACCCAAGTGCGGCGCTCGCACGCACAGCGGCACAGCGTGCCGTTCACCAGGAGAGGACGGACGGACGAGGTGCCGGCTGCACGGCGGCCTGTCAACCGGACCAAAGACGGAGCTGGCCGCAAACGGATCGCAAAGGCCCAAAAGAGACGCTGGGCCACGCCGCGTGTTGATATGGATGACCCGGAATAGTGTTTAGAAAAGTCTATGCTCGGCCGAATTTGCGTTTGCGCTCATGGGGTCTTAGGCAACGACGTTCGACAGTTGGTTTGGATGTACCGTCGGAGGAGGCGGTGAATGAAACCTTTAAAAATGAAAAAAGCGGTTGATCCAAGAATGACGTGAGCAATCATCTTATCTATGCCGCTTAGAAGCGCCGTCGGTCCGTCGAAGGCTGCTAAATAACAGGGCGCGTGGTACTCTCATCTGACTGCGCTTAGTTTCCGACCCGCGCCCCTCGGAGATCTCGGACTTGTCGACCGCGTGCATCGGCCTTGGACCATGCCGCCCCCCTCAATCTGATCGCGGGTGAGCGGCACGCGTAGAAGTGGCGCGACGCGCAGTTTGCTTTCTCGCTTGTCGGAGGCAGATTTGAAGCTGCAAAGAGCAACAAACGTTAGCGTATCCTGCCCCTCACCTTCCTGCTCTCATCCTAATCGTTTCTTAGGACCATGGTGATTGTTGGAATGGATTTTCTCCATAGAGACTACATTGGAGGTTCTCCCGGTTGGCGCTCAGGTCCGTCGGAACCGAAAGTGGCCCTATGAGGTGAAGTCCCGGATCGTGGCGGAGACGGTGAAGCCGGCTCTCACGGTGAATGCTGTCGCGAGGCCTCATGGTGTTCCGGCGAACCATGTTTCGGCTTGGCGAGCTCTGGCGCGCAAAGGGCGGCTTGTGCTGCCTGCGCGGGAGAGTCGGGTGAAACTTGCTTTGTTGAAGATTGGCCCGGCTGCTGATGGACCACGTTGCGCCTTGGGCGTCGTGGACCGACCCGAGATCGTCACGGGTGCGCTGGCGATCCGTCTGGAAGCCGGGGCCTCGGCGGATCGGATCGGGTCGGTCGTGCGCGCTTGGCTGTAAGCCCATGATGTTCCCGTCCAACCGCTTGGGGATCATGGTCGCGACGAAGCCCATCGACTTCCGCAAGGGTCATGATAATTTTGCTGCGCTGGTGTCGTCGGCGCTGCGCAAAACCGAAAGGCTCTGAACACAGTCACGAGCACCGGTATAGATCCGACAAGCTGCCTAAGATTTTGCATGCTGTCAGCATCGAGGCGTCAGAGCGCCATTGTATCAAGTTCCGGATCGACTTGCTTATGCCATCCAAGTGGTATCGAAGGTCAATGCTGGCAGCTATTGACAGAGCCCTCGACGACGAAGCGGTGATTATCGTGGCGCTGGGTCATATCTATGAGCATGCCACAGTCATCTCGGGCAGCTCAGGGTCCGGTTACCAGCTGCTCGACAACGACGGGCTGCGAGGGATCGATAACGATTCAATCGGCATTCGCAGAGCCACAAGGCGGCATCGGTGGGTCGAGTTTATGTGTTGATCTGTGCCATGGAAGTCAAGGGCAGACAAACTCCAGACACCAACTCATGACATTTTCGCGATTTTATCATGAGAGCTGAACCGATTAGGTATAAGGATCGACGCTACATCACCGGCAAGCATAAATTGCGGAGCCCCATTACCAGGTGAAGTCTACTTCCAGAGAATTAAGTGCGATTAACAGGCTCATAACCTGAAGGCCGCAGGTTCAAATCCTGCCCCCGCAACCAAAAAATTACAATACATCAGATACTTAGAGCCCGACCTAAACAGTCGGGTTTTGTGCGTTGCATTCCATGTCAACGCCATGTCAACGTTCTGAGAGTCGACCCCCGCACGACAGTCGTAATCATCGACAATCACCCGCGCCCGACAATAGCTGATGACATTCGCCGGTGTTGAGCAGAATTGCCCGTGATCTTGTGCGCCGCCCGCAGAGCAGCCCTCTCGGTGCGCTTGGCAGCGACGTTCAGCTCGTGCCATGAAGGGCACATGATCGAATTTCGCCAACTCCCTGATGACCATCCCGATCTCGCGCATTCGCCCATGCTGCGCGCAGCACTCTTGACCCTGCAATACGCGCAGGATCATGGCTCGATCGGCCTCACCAAAACCAAGGCGTTCAAGCGGGTCTTCGTCCATTGGGCCGTCGAGCACTTCGCCTGGCCGGGCAAAAGCGCCGAAGAAATGTTCCGCTACAATAAAGTCATCAACGAATACGAGTTCCCGCCGCTCGAGGTGTTGCACTACCTGCTGATCTCCCTGCGCCTCGGGCGGCACTTCAAGGGCGAGTTCCGGCTGACCAAGCGGGGCGCCGAGTTGGCGCACGCCCCGGGCCGCCTGTTTGCCGAACTGATCCCACACTTCGTCCTGCGCATCGATCACGCCTCCTATGCGCGGTTCGATGATCGCCCCTCCGGCAAGTGGGATGTCTGGATGAACGTCATCAATGTCGAAGCCGACCACGGCACGACCGAGGCCGCCTTGTTCGAAGCCTTTTACGGTGAGCCGAAAGATTGGCACACTGCCGGCTGGCGCGAGATGGCCGCGTTCTCATGTTGCGTTCGTCTGCCCCTGGAGTGGGCGGGGCTACTGGTGGAGACCCGCGAACTCAGCCCGGGCAAGCATGTGTGCCATGTTTTCAAGACCCCGCTCTGGCGCAGTGCGCTGAAACTGGACACCGATGACATGCTGCGGCCGATATTGATCCAGTAGCATTTCCGGCTCAACCGCAGTGCAGACGTCCGAGCCGATCGCAGCATATGTTGCGCCATCGACGTGGAGGGCGGAGAGCGGACTTGCGGCGGCGCGGCACTGCACGCGCGGCAATTTTGGCAAGCAGACGTTCGTGCCTGGCCCAGCGAGGACCCACGATTAGCGCGAGGAAGCTGATATGGTCGGCTGCCGCCGAATGTCATACGATAGAGCGGAGTTTGCAAAAGTAAGCTTATGCCGCTCTTCGGCATGCTGATTGACGGCCCGCAATCACCATTCTCATCGGTTGGTCAGGGCGGCGGCGATATGACGAGTTCGGTCACCCGACATGAAAAGAAGCCCGCCTGCAGGGGCGGGTTTCTGAAAGTGGCTTCCGGTAACCGGTTACTTCTTCGAAGCCTTGCCGGAGGCGTTGATGACCGTCACCGCGAGCGCGGTGAGCTTGTTGTTAGCGGCCTTCTCCTCGTCGAGGATGGAGGTCAGAAGCGTATGCGCGTCCTCATTCCCCAGCTCCTTGGCCCATTCGCGCAGCGTGCCATAGCGGGCGATCTCGTAATGCTCC
>QFNE01000027.1 GCA_003240735.1 Paracoccus denitrificans
AACCCGGCCAGCGGCACGAGGTCGGCGGCGCCGTCGCCGTGTTTGGTGAAGAACCCGGTGACGTTCTCCGCCGCGTGGTCCGTGACCACCACCAGCAGGCCGCGCTCGCCGGCGATGGCGTACTGGGCGATCATGCGCATGCGCGCCTTGACGTTGCCCTTGTTGAAGTCGCCGAGGCTGCCCGCTCCCAGCGCGTCCGCCACAGCTCCCGCCATGGCGGTGGTGGCTGGCTCAATGTCCACGGTGACCGTCTCATCGGGCTGGATGAACTGCAGCGCCAGCTGCGCGTCGTCCTCGTCGGCCTGCACGCCGTGAGGCAGCCGCACCGCAACGAAGGTCGCGTCGCTGCCGTTCGCCCGGCGTTTCTCCACCGCCAGCTGCGCCAGACGTCCGGCGAGCGTGGAGTCCTGCCCGCCGGAAATGCCGAGTACGTACCCCTTCGCGCCGGTGGCGTCCAGGTAGTCCACTAGGAACTGCACGCGCCGGGTGATCTCGGTGGCCGGGTCGATGGTCCGTGCCACGCCGAGGGTGGCGATGATCTCTGACTGCATGGCGCTCATGGTAGGAGGTTTTGATTCAGCGCGTCCGGTGTGTAACATTTACCCCCGTGTTGCGACCCGGCAGCCCGCCGGTGGTCGCTAATTGCAGGTAATCCGAGCAGAAAGGAGCGCCCGATGAAGGTCCGCAAGTCGCTTCGGTCGCTGAAGAACAAGCCGGGCGCCCAGGTTGTGCGTCGCCACGGCAAGGTTTACGTGATCAACAAGAAGGATCCCCGTTTCAAGGCTCGCCAGGGCTAAGCGCGAATCCTGCCCCGTCACCGTTTGGTGGCGGGGCTTTTTGCTGTAATTTTCCGCCAAATTACACCCGTGGGAGCAGATGGCCGTCCATGTTTTAACTACATGTAGGTGATTTGCTGGCCCTATCCTGGGAATACCACCCGTGTAACTACTACATGTAGTAGCAGTTGCCGAAGTTTCCCCCAAGGTATAGTGTCTCTTGGTGTTGCCCCGGGGGAGCCGGGGAATTGAGAAAAAGCGTCGAAATCCAGTCGAATCCCGGTCGAAGACCCGCACAGAAAGAGCCTGAGGAACTATGTCGATCACCGTTTACAGCAAGCCGGCCTGCATGCAGTGCAAGGCAACCGAGAAGGCCCTGACCAAGGCCGGCCTTGAGTTCACCACGGTCGACATCTCCATGGACGACGAGGCCCGCGACTACGTCATGGCCCTCGGCTACGTGCAGGCCCCGGTCGTTGAGGCCAACGGCGAGCACTGGTCCGGCTTCCGCCCGGACCGCATCAAGGGCCTCGCAGCGGCTGCCTAACTCGGCGGTCCACCCCGCCGCAGCGCGGGGATAGGGCGGGCGGCGCCGAACAACTAAAACTCAACACGAAGAAAGGCGGCGTCCATGCTGGTGGTCTACTTCTCTTCCGCGACGGAAAACACGAAGCGGTTTGTGGAGAAGCTTGGCCTCCCGTCCCAGCGCATCCCGTTGCGCAGGAGCGACCCGGAACTCACCGTCGACGAGCCGTACGTGCTCATCTGCCCCACATACGGCGGCGGGGCGAGCGTGAGCGGCGGCAACTCGCGGCCGGTGCCGGGGCAAGTGATCCGCTTCCTCAACAACGAAGGCAACCGGAGCCTGATCCGGGGTGTCATCGCCGCAGGCAATTCCAACTTCGGGGCAGATTACTGCCTTGCCGGGAAGGTTATCGCCGACAAGTGTAAGGTCCCGTACTTGTACCGGTTCGAGCTCATGGGCTTGGCCGAGGACGTTGCGCACGTGCGCCGCCAACTGGTCCAGAACGCTGGAAGGTTGGGGCTGCGTGGGGGACCGGAGGTCGTCGATAGGCAAGATGCTCCGGACGAATCCGAGCGCTTGGCAAAACTGCGTGAAAAATACGCCGGTAAATACTCAAGAACACGATGAAGGACGCGATGTGACTACCCAGACTGTCGGTAAGAATGTCCCGGAGCCGGTCAATACAAGCGACCAGCTGGATTACCACGCGCTCAACGCGCTTTTGAACCTCTACGACGAAAACGGCCAGATCCAGTTTGACAAGGACCGCGAGGCCGCCAACCAGTTCTTCCTCCAGCACGTCAACCAGAACACCGTCTACTTCCACGACCTAGAAGAAAAGATCGACTACCTAGTCACCAACAAGTACTACGAGCCTGACACCATTGAGAAGTACGACTGGACCTGGAACTTCATTAAGGACACGTTCAAGCGCGCGTACTCGTACAAGTTCCGCTTCAAGTCCTTCCTCGGCGCGTACAAGTACTACACCTCCTACACGCTGAAGACCTTCGACGGGCGCCGCTACCTCGAGCGCTTCGAGGACCGCGTGGCCATGACCTCCCTCTTCCTCGCCGACGGCAACGAGGAGCTCGCATTCGCGCTTGTGGACGAGATCATGACCGGCCGCTTCCAGCCCGCCACCCCGACGTTCTTGAACGCCGGCAAGGCGCAGCGCGGCGAGCTGGTGTCGTGCTTCCTGCTGCGCATCGAAGACAACATGGAATCCATCGGTCGGGGCATCAACTCGGCACTGCAGCTGTCCAAGCGCGGTGGCGGCGTGGCGTTGATGCTGACGAACCTGCGCGAATCCGGCGCGCCGATCAAAGGCATCGAAAACCAGTCCTCCGGCGTCATTCCGGTGATGAAGCTTCTGGAAGACAGCTTTTCCTATGCCAACCAGCTGGGCGCGCGGCAGGGGGCGGGGGCCGTCTATCTGAACGCGCACCACCCCGATATCCTGCGTTTCCTGGACACCAAACGCGAAAACGCCGACGAGAAGATCCGTATCAAGACCCTGTCCCTGGGCGTCGTCATCCCGGACGTGACCTTTGAATTGGCCAAGCGGGATGAGGACATGTATCTGTTTTCGCCCCACGACGTGCAGAAAGTCTACGGCGTTCCGTTCTCGGAAATCTCGGTGACCGAGAAGTACCATGAGATGGTGGCCGACAAGCGCATCCGCAAAACCAAGATCCGCGCGCGTCGCTTCTTTGAGATCATCGCCGAGATCCAGTTCGAATCGGGCTATCCCTACATCATGTTCGAAGACACGGTGAACCGGGCCAACCCGATCAAGGGCCGCATCACCATGTCGAACCTGTGTTCGGAAATCCTGCAGGTGAACGAGGCCAGCACCTATCACGACGATCTGTCCTATGATCACCTGGGCACGGATATTTCGTGCAACCTCGGGTCGCTGAATATCGCCAAGGTGATGGACGGCCCGGATTTCGGCGCGTCGATCGAAACGGCGATCCGCGGGCTGACGGCGGTGTCGCTGCAAAGCTCGATCGACTCGGTTCCGTCGATCCGGCGCGGCAATGATGAAAGCCACGCCATCGGCCTGGGTCAGATGAACCTGCACGGGTTCCTGGCGCGTGAGCACATCCACTATGGCAGCGCCGAGGGCGTGGACTTCACCAACATCTACTTTGCGACCGTGCTGTTCCACTGCCTGCGTGCATCGAACGCGATCGCGCGCGAACGGGGACAATCCTTCAAGGGGTTCGAGGATTCGGCCTATGCCGACGGTTCGTTCTTCGACCGCTATGTCGAACGCGACTGGCTGCCGGAAACCGACACCGTGCGCGCGCTTTTCGAGAAGTTCGATGTGCTGGTGCCCACACGCGAGGACTGGTCGGACCTGCGCGACAAGGTGATGCAGGGCGGGCTTTTCAACCGTAACCTGCAGGCCGTGCCGCCGACGGGATCGATCAGCTACATCAACGACTCGACCAGCTCGATCCACCCGATCGTGTCCAAGATCGAGATCCGGAAAGAGGGCAAGATCGGCCGGGTCTATTACCCCGCACCGTTCATGACCAACGACAATCTGGAATATTACCGCGACGCCTATGAGATCGGGCCGGACGCGATCATCGACACCTATGCGGCGGCGACGCAGCACGTCGATCAGGGCCTGTCGCTGACGCTGTTCTTCCGCGACACGGCAACGACGCGCGATATCAACCGCGCCCAGATCAGGGCTTGGAAACAAGGCATCAAGACGATTTACTACATCCGCCTGCGCCAGCTTGCCCTTTCGGGCACGGAAGTGCAGGGCTGCGTTTCCTGTTCGCTGTAAGGTCGGGCCATGAACATTCACTCTCCGCGCACGGCAATCCGGGCAGTCAACTGGAACCGGATGCAGGACGACAAGGACCTTGAGGTCTGGAACCGCCTGACCGCCAACTTCTGGCTGCCTGAAAAGGTGCCGCTGTCCAATGACATCCAAAGCTGGGCCACGCTGACCCCGCAGGAACGCCAGCTGACGATCCGCGTCTTCACAGGGCTGACGTTGTTGGATACCGTCCAGAACAGCGTGGGCGCCGTGTCGCTGATGCCGGACGCCGCCACCCCGCACGAAGAAGCGGTCTTGTCCAACATCGCCTTTATGGAGGCGGTTCACGCGCGGTCCTATTCGTCCATCTTCTCGACCCTGTGTTCGACACCCGAAGTCGACGAAGCCTTCCGCTGGTCCGAGGAAAACCCTCATCTTCAGCGCAAGGCGCGGCTGATCGTGGACGAATATCAGGCCGGCACCGACCCGCTGAAAAAGAAAGTGGCATCGGTATTTCTGGAAAGCTTCCTCTTCTATTCAGGCTTCTACCTGCCGATGTACTGGTCCAGCCGCGCCAAGCTGACCAACACGGCAGACATGATCCGTCTGATCATCCGCGATGAGGCGGTCCACGGTTATTACATCGGGTACAAGTTCCAGCGCGGTCTGGAACGTCTGACCGAGGCACAACGGGCCGAGATCAAGGATTGGGCCTATGCCCTGATGTTCGAGCTGTACGAGATCGAGACGCACTACACCGCCGAGCTGTATGATGCCGTCGGCCTGACCGAAGATGTGCGAAAGTTTCTGCATTACAACGCCAACAAGGCGCTGATGAACTTGGGATACGAGGCGTTGTTTCCTGCGCAGATCTGCGACGTGAACCCGGCCATTCTGGCATCGCTGTCGCCGAACGCGGACGAAAACCACGACTTCTTTTCTGGCTCGGGGTCGTCCTATGTGATCGGCAAGGCTGTCGCGACCGAGGATGAAGATTGGGACTTCTGACTGCGACTCTGTGCCGCCCCCAATTCACGGTGACGGATAGCTAAAGTGAGCAGATGTCACTGATCATGATTGCCTTTCTGCCGTTCCTCGGTGCGCTGGTTGCCAGCGTACTCGCCCGGTCTGGCAGGGGAGCAGTCGGGTTAGGGTGCGGAACGGTCACAGCCGCCGCGCTGATTGGTCTGTGTCTGCATATTCCCGCGATCCTTGGCGGGGACGCCGTTGTCGCGTCCATCACGTGGATGCCGCAGATCGGGCTGAACGCGACATTCCGGCTGGACGGTCTGAGCTTGCTGTTCGGGATCCTCATCCTTGGGATCGGGCTTTTGATCATCGTCTATGCCAGCAACTATCTGCGCAGGGACGAAGGGATCGGGCGGTTTTTCACCATCCTGATGCTGTTCCAGGGCGCCATGACGGGACTGGTCCTGACCGACAACATACTGATGTTGCTGATCTTCTGGGAACTGACATCACTGTCGTCGTTTCTGCTGATCGGTTTCAACAGCCACACGGATTCGGGGCGTCGTGGCGCAAGCATGGCACTGACGGTGACAGGGCTTGGCGGGCTCGCCATGATTGCAGGACTTCTGCTTTTGGCTCGCGCGACTGGGTCCTACGAAATTTCGGGGATCATTCAGGCAGGGTCGGCGTTCCGCGAAAGCCCGGTCTATCTGCCCGCGTTGACCCTGATTCTGCTTGGCGCGTTTACGAAATCGGCGCAGTTCCCGTTTCACTTCTGGCTGCCCCGCGCGATGGCCGCGCCGACGCCGGTGTCGGCCTATCTGCACTCGGCGACAATGGTGAAGGCCGGGCTGTTCCTGATGGCCAAGCTGTGGCCGGTGCTGTCGGGCACGCCCGAATGGACGACGATCGTCACCACCGTCGGGCTGGTCACCATGCTGATCGGGGCCGTCATTGCCCTTTTCCAGGACGACATGAAGGGGCTGCTGGCCTATTCCACGGTCAGCCATCTGGGCCTGATCACGATGCTTCTGGGCCTTGGGACCGAGGCTGCGGCCGCCGCCGCGATGTTGCATATCATCGCGCACGCGACCTTCAAGGCGGCACTGTTCATGTCGGCGGGGATCGTCGATCACGAAACCCACATCCGCGCGATCAGCCGCCTTGGCGGATTACGGCGTTTGATGCCGCTGACATTCGTCATCGCCCTTCTGTCGTCACTGTCGATGGCCGGCATCCCGCCCTTCGCCGGTTTCCTGTCGAAAGAAGCAATGTTGACGCAGGTCGCGGACAGCCACCGGATTGCGCTGATCGGTCTGGTGCTGATCGCCACGATCTTTTCGGTCGCCTATTCGCTGCGGTTCTTCACCGGCGTCTTTCTGAGGTCGGCTCGCTCTAAGATGGACCATGCAGCACACGACCCCGGGCCTGGCCTGTGGGTCGCCCCGGCGATCATGGCGGGGCTGACGCTGCTGATCGGGCTTCTGCCCGGACCGACGGTTGGATGGCTGGTGGATGCGGCGACGTCGACGGTCGTCGGCCAGTCGCAACATGTTCATCTGGCGCTGTGGCACGGGCTGAACACGGCGCTGATGCTGTCGGTTGCCGCGATTGCGCTGGGGCTGGCGCTGGTGTGGGCGCTTGTCCCGGCCGAGCGGCTGCGTGCGCGTTTGCCGCGCATCGATGCCGGGCGCGTCTATGGGTGGCTCGTCGAGGGAGCAACCCGGATTGCTGGCCGGGTGTCGGACCGCATCACCAACGGCGGCATGTCCCGCGCACTCGGCTCACTCGTGATCGTCGCACTGGCCGTGCCGTTCATGGCGTTCGTTTCTGGCGGGCTTTCCCCCGCGACGCGGCCGATGCTGCCGGTCACGCCAATTGCCGTCGTCGGATGGGTTCTGCTGATCGTGGCGACAGGCACGATGGCCGCTTTCCACCGCCAGCGGCTTCTGGCTTTGGCGCTTGTCGGGATCATCGGGCTGATCGTATCGGCCACGTTCATCTATCTGTCGGCGCCGGATCTGGCCCTCACCCAGATCTCGGTCGAGGTCGTCACGGTCGTTCTTCTGCTGATGTCGCTCAAGTTCCTGCCCCGCATGACCGTGATGGAGGCGCGGCCCTTCGTGCGCGGACGCGACGCCGGAATCGCCGTATTGGCGGGGCTGGCATTCGGGGGGCTATCCTATGCGCTGATGCGGCGCGATTTCGCGTTTCCCGGCATTTCAGATTACATGCTGGCCAACAGCTACAAGCTGGGCGGCGGGGACAATGTCGTCAACGTCATCCTGGTGGACTTCCGGGGCTATGATACATTCGGTGAGATCACCGTACTGGGCATCGCGGGGCTGACCATCTTTGCATTGGCGCGGACGTTGATGTCCGGGCGCGCGGCCCAGGCTCTGGCTGCATGGCGGCCGTGGCCGGGGCAGGCGGGCGATGCGCACCCGATACTGCTTAGGACTGCGACGCGCGTTCTGACGCCCTTGGCGCTGCTTGTGGGGCTCTATATCTTTCTGCGCGGTCACAACGCGCCGGGGGGCGGGTTCATCGCGGGTCTGGTCGTCTCCATCGCGCTGGTCATGCACTACATGGCGTCCGGTCCGCGCTGGACGCAGACGCGCGTGCCGTTCTCGTATCAGACACTGATCGCGCTGGGTGTCCTTATCGCCGGAATCACCGGCGCGGGGGCGTGGTTTGCGGGGCTGCCATTCCTGACTTCAGCCTACGGGTATGTTCATCTTGCGGGCGTCGCGCCGGTCGAACTGGCGACTGCCATGGGATTCGATCTGGGTGTTTTCCTGTGCGTCGTCGGCGCCGTCATGCTGGCCTTGCAGTCGCTGTCCGAACTGACACTGCAAGCGCAACAGGGGGCACGCTGATGGAGGTGTTGCTGGCCAGTGCCATCGGGTTTCTTGCCGCTGTCGGGATGTATCTGATCCTGCGCAAACGCACCTTTGCGGTGGTTCTGGGGACCACGCTGCTCAGCTATGCGATCAACCTGTTCCTGTTTGCATCAGGCCGCATCGTCACCGGCGCCCCGCCGGTTCTGCGCGACGGGGTCGAACGCTACACCGACCCGCTGCCCCAAGCACTGGTCCTGACCGCCATCGTGATTTCCTTCGGCATGACCGCCGTCATCGTCGCGATGGCGTTGGGTGCGTATCTGGAGGGGGGCGATGACCGCGTGGACATGCCCCACCGTGACCGACGCGCCCCAAGGCAGGGTCCTGACGCATGAGCCACTGGATCATCGCCCCTGTCTTTCTGCCCGCAATGATCGGGCCGCTGATCATCCTGCTGCTGCGCCGCGATCTGGTCGGCCAGCGCATCGTTTCGGTGGCCGCCACTGCGGCGCAACTGGCGATATCTGTTGGCTTGCTCATCCATGCCGCGGGGGGAGAGATCACCGTCTATCGCCTTGGCAACTGGGCCGCGCCATTCGGGATCGTGCTGATGCTGGACCGGTTGGCGGCCCTGATGCTGGTGTTGACCGCGGTCGTCGCGCTGGTGGTCCAACTTTACGCGATCGGGTCGGGCTGGGACCGCAAGGGACGGCATTTCCACGCGCTGTGGCAATTCCAGTTGATGGGGCTTCAAGGGGCATTCCTGACAGGCGACGCGTTCAACCTGTTCGTTTTCTTCGAGGTGCTGCTGATCGCCAGCTATGGCCTGATGATCCACGGCGGGGGCGAGCTGCGTCTGCGTGCGGGCGTCCAGTATGTCGCCTATAACCTTGTCGGTTCGGTCCTGTTTCTGGCGGCGCTGGGAACGCTTTATTCGGTGACCGGCACGCTGAACATGGCCGATATGGCCGCGCGGATTGCGGCAATGCCTGCGGAACACAGCAGCCTGATGCGCGTCGGGGCGGCGCTGTTGCTGATCGTCTTCGCGCTCAAGGCGGCGCTGGTGCCGCTGCACTTCTGGCTGCCGGCAACCTATGCCAATGCGCCGGGGCCGGTGGCGGCGCTGTTTGCGGTGATGACCAAGGTTGGCCTTTACGGCATCATTCGGTTCTGCACGCTGGTCTTCGCGGGTGATGCGGGGCTGATTGCGCTCGCGTCGGGAAGCCTGCTGGTGGCCGCGTTGCTGACGGTCGTGCTGGCGCAGCTGGGGGTTCTGGGCAGCCAGAGCCTTGGCCGCGTGGCGGCTTATGCAGCGCTGGCGTCGGTCGGCACGCTGGCCGTGTCGTTGGCCGGATTTGACGCGGCGGGGCTGTCGGCCGGGCTGTGGTATCTGATCCATTCGACCCTTGCTGCTGCGGCGCTGTTTCTGGTGGCTGACCTTGTTGCGGCGCGGCGGGGCAACACGTGGCTGACCCCGCAACCCGCCATCGTCCAGAACGGGCCGGTGGGCGCGCTGTTCATGGCGGCAGCGATCGGCATCGCGGGGCTGCCGCCGTTGTCCGGGTTCCAGGGCAAGATCGCGATCCTTCAGGCGACTGCGGGTTCCACCTGGGCCATCACGATCTGGGCGGTCATTCTGGTGACCTCGCTTCTGTCCATCGTCGGGCTGACGCAGGCGGGGTCGGTCATCTTCTGGAAGACCGACGGCCAGCAGCGGGTGGGGGCCGACATCGGGCCAGCACCGTCCCTTGCCATCACTGCCGCCGCTGCGTTGGTCGCCTTGATGGCGGGACTTACGATCCTGGGCGGGCCGGTCATGTCGTACACGCAGGCGACGGCCGTGCAGCTGCTTCACCCCGCCGACTACGTCGATGCGGTCCTGACCCGGCAGGAGGGGGTGAAGTGATCCGTTGGCTTCTTCCCCATCCGCTGGTGTCGCTGATGGTCACGACCACGTGGATGATGCTGGTCAACCAACTGACATGGGGGTCCCTTATCTTTGCCATGGGGTTGGGGCTGGTCATCCCCGTGATCGCCGCGCCGTTCTGGCCCAAGGCACCGCGCCTGCACAGCCCGGTGACGATCCTGCGGTTTCTTGGGATTGTCCTGTGGGACATCGTCAAGGCCAACATCTCGGTCGCCAAGATCGTTCTCGGTCTGCCGCGCACCCAGTTGCAGCCGTGTTGGATCACGGTCCCGCTGGACCTGACCTCACCCGAGGCGATCACGGTCCTGGCGGGCACGATCACCCTGACGCCGGGCACGGTCAGCGCCGATCTGTCGACCGATGGGCGCGCGCTTCTGGTCCACTGCCTCCACGCGCCCGACCCGGCCGCCGTCGTGGATGAGATCAAGACCCGCTATGAGGCCCCCTTGAAGGAGATCTTCCGGTGACCCCAGACGGCATCATCGTTCAGGCGGCTCTGTGGTTCGCGGTCGCATGCTTCGGATTGGCGCAGCTGATCTGCCTGTATCGCGTCGCAACCTCGCGCGTGATCACCGACCGCATCCTGGCGTTGGACACGATGGCGGTGAACATGATTGCGCTGCTGGCCCTGTTCGGGATCGCCCAAGGGACCGGCATTTACTTCGAGGCGGCGATGCTGTTTGCCCTGACGGGATTCGTGTCGACCGTCGCTTACTGCCGGTTCATCCTGCGCGGGGATATCGTCGAATGATCGGCCAGATACTGATCGCTGCGTTGCTGGTCGTCGGGGGCTGTTTCGGCCTGATCGGCGCATGGGCGCTGCTGCGTCTGCCCGACCCGATGACGCGCCTGCACGGACCGACGAAGGCCGCGACCTTGGGGGTCGGTGCGGTCCTCATCGCGTCCATGCTGTATTTCTGGCTCGCCGGTCAGCCAAGCTGGCATGAGCTGCTGATTTCGATCTTCCTCTTCATCAGCGCGCCGATCACCGGCTTCTATGTCGCCAAGGCGAACATGCACCTGATCTGGCGGCAACATGACCTGCCGCCGCCGGATGGCGGGGCGAAATGGGCGACTTATTCCGACCCCGATAAGGACAGCTGATCACCCGCGCGGGTGGGCGGCGCGGTGCACGGCCAGCAGATGCGCGTCATCGACCCCGGTATAGACCTGCGTCGTCGACAGGCTGGCGTGGCCCAGCAGTTCCTGAATGGTGCGCAGGTCACCCCCAGCGGCCAACAGGTGGGTGGCAAAGCTGTGGCGTAAGGCGTGTGGCGTCGCGGTCGGTGGCAGACCCAGCGACTGACGCAGGCCGGCCAGCGATTTTTGCACCACCGTCGCCGTCAGCCGCCCCCCGCGTGTGCCCCGAAACATCGGATCATCCGGCCCGGTATCAAAAGGCGCCAGCCGCAGATATGCGGCAATGGCGGCGATGGCGGCCGGCAGAACGGGCACGCGGCGTTCCTTGCCGCCCTTGCCTGTAATGGTCAGCGCGTCCGACATCGGCCAGTCGCGACCGTTCAACGCCAGCGCCTCGGATATCCGCAAGCCGCAGCCGTAAAGCAGCGTCAGAACCGCCGCGTCGCGGGCGGCGACCCAATCGGTGGGGTGCGTCTGGGCGGCAAGATCCAGAAGATCGCGCGCCGACCCTTGCGGGATCGGGCGTGGCAGACCGCGCGCGTATTTCGGGCCGCGAGACGACAGCGCGGCGCTGACGTCATACCCTTCGCGGTCCGACATCCAGCGAAGGAACGACCGAACGGCGGACAGGCGCCTGCCGAGGCTGCGCGCGCCAAGTCCTCGCGCACGCTCGGACGCCGCGAAGGCCCTCATGTCGGTCAGCTTCAGATCGCCCAGATTGCCGGGCAGCGCTGGCGTGCCCCAGTGGGCGCCCAGAAAGGCAAGGAACGCCAACAGGTCCGCCTGATAAGCTGCGACTGTATGCGCCGACCGGTCGCGGACGGCGCGTTCTCCCTCCAGCCACCGGCTCAGCGCATCCGACATTGCGGGGGCGAGTGCCAGTGGGGGCGGCAGGCTCATTCTCGCAGCCAGCCGATCAGGACAAGGCGAAACACCTGCCCGAAAAACCGCAGCAGATCAGTGCCTTGGGCGGGCGTGAACCGCCCAGCCTCGGTGGAACCCATCAGCAACAGCGACGGATGACGCCCGGACCCGAGCGACAGGGGCAGCAGCGCCTCGGACAGAACCGGGGTGCCGTGAATGTCGGCGGTTTCGGGGGCGGCGCGGCGCAGGATAATGTCGTTACCGCGAGGTGCCTTGCGGCCCGCGGCGATCAACGCCTCGACCGTGCCGGGGGGGACGATCCGCAGCGCGCCCATGTCGGGTCCCTGCGGGGTGATGCCGTCCCCTTCCATGACCAGCCGCAGCGTATCGACCCGCAGCATGTCGGCCACAGGGCCCTGGATGTTGTCCAGAAAATCTTCGAAATCGAGCGGCTCCAGCAGGGACAGGACCGCGCGATGCACGGTCGCCGTCCCAGATTGGTTTTCGTAGGCCGCCGAGATCACCGATTCATGGGCCGATTCCAGCCGGTCCAGACGATGCTCCAGCGCCTCCATCGCGCGGCCGCGAATGTCGATAACATTCGCGCCCACCTCGGCCTCGCGCTGCGCGACAAGGGCGCGCATCAGCTCGCGGTCGGACAGGATCAGCTCTGGCTGGGCCAGAAGCTGCGCGCGCGTCGCGTCGTCCAGCGCGGCAGAGTCGGTCACAGGATCTTCTGTCCGGTCTTGGCCCAGTCGGATGCGAATGCATCAAGACCCTTGTCGGTCAGAACGTGGCCGGCCATCGCCTTGATGACCGAAGGCGGCGCCGTGATCACATCTGCGCCCAGACGTGCGCAGTCGATGATGTGGTTGACCGACCGGATAGAGGCGGCGAGCAGGTTCGTCTCGTATCCGTAGTTGTCATAGATCTGGCGGATGTCGCCGATCAGCTCCATACCGTCGAGGCCCAGATCGTCCAGGCGACCGATGAAGGGGCTGATGAAGGTGGCGCCGGCTTTCGCCGCCAGCAGCGCCTGTGCGGGGCTGAAGCACAGCGTGACGTTGACCATGTGGCCGTCGTCCGACAGTGCCTTGCAGGCCTTGAGGCCGTCCCATGTCAGCGGAACCTTGACGGCGATGTTCGGCGCGATTTCGGCCAGTTTCTTGCCTTCGCGGATCATGTCGTCAGCCTTGTCGGCCACGACTTCGGCGCTGACCGGGCCTTCGACCAGGTCGCAGATCTCCTTGGTCACTTCCAGGATGTCGCGCCCCGATTTCATGATCAGCGAGGGGTTGGTCGTCACCCCGTCAACCATCCCCAGTTCGTGCAGTTCGCGGATCGCGGCGATGTCGGCTGTATCGACGAAAAATCTCATGTCCGTTCCTTTCGCGTGTCAGCGCCTGTCTAAAGGAATTGGGCCCCGGCGGGAAGGCTTGCGAGCGCCCGATTTCGGGCCCATCTTCGTGTCTGATGCGTGCAGAACCAAAAAGGGGCGCCTTCATGCCAACCATCTATCGCCTGCTGACAGAGGATGACACGTCCGCGTTCTGCCACAAGGTCAGCGAGGCGTTGTCCAAGGGCTGGCAACTGCACGGTGCGCCGTCGATGGGATATGATGCAGGGCGCGGCGTCATGCGTTGTGCCCAAGCCGTGACCAAGGAAATCGACACGCCATATCATGCCGAAATGAAGCTGGGGCAGCAGTAGAAACCTTAGCGTTTTCGTCGTTGTTTTTATCTCTGCGTGCGTTGTGATCACACGTCCGCACTCAGTGATCACAATTTGCCGAAAAGCGCAAAGTCTTGGCTGACATCTGGCGCCGGGGCGTGACAGGGGGCATAAAGGCGTTAGACGCCATGCAACCCTAAGCCAGCCCGCGGCCAGCTTGCCTTCCGCCGGTTCGTAATGACAGGAGCGCCAGATGGGTGACATTCAGCGCGGCAACCGGCCGCTGTCTCCGCATTTGCAGGTTTACCGCCTGCCCATGACTGCCATCACGTCGATCATGACCCGGATCACCGGCCACGCCATGCTGGCCGGCATCCTGCTGGTCGTCTGGTGGCTTGTCGCGGCCGTGACAGGTGACCGCGCGTTCCAGATTGCCGATGCGGTCGTGCGGTCATGGTTCGGCTTCATCGTGTTGACCGGTTCGCTGTGGTGCCTGTGGTACCACTTCCTGGCCGGGATCCGGCATCTTTTCTATGACGCGCGGATGCTGCTGGAAATCGACGTCGCCCGCCGCGTCAGCTGGGCCATCATCATCGGATCGGTCGTGCTGACCGTTCTGACGCTGATCCTGTTCTTTATCTGATCCGAGGTTTGCGATGCGTTTTCTGACCCCCCGCAAGACCGCCGCAGGGCTTGGTGCCTCGGGTGCCGCGGCGTCGACCATGAAACACTGGCAGATGACGATCTCGTCGGTCGCGCTGGCGATCCTGGCGCCGGCGTTTCTGCTGGTCCTGTCGAACGCCATCGGCCTGTCGCGTCCCGAAGTGCTGGCCTATTTCGCGCGCCCCTATCCGGCAATCGTCACGGCGCTCTTTCTGGTGATCGGCATGAACCACTTCATGCACGGCACGCGCATCATGATCGACGACTATCTGCACCACACCGAACGCAAGGTCGCCGTCGTCTTTTCCGAATTGTTCAGCTGGGCCGTGATCGCGGCTGCAGTCTATGCCCTCGCGCGTATGGCGCTGAGCGGCACGATCGTCTGAGGTTATCCTATGGCTGTCTATACCATCAATTCGCACGACTATGACGTGCAGACCCACGAATACGACGTCGTCGTCGTGGGGGCGGGTGGCGCGGGTCTGCGCGCCACACTCGGCATGGCCGAACAGGGGCTACGCACGGCCTGCGTGACCAAGGTCTTTCCGACGCGCAGCCACACGGTCGCGGCGCAAGGCGGCATCGCCGCCAGCCTTGGCAACATGGGCCCCGACAGCTGGCAGTGGCACCTTTACGATACCGTCAAAGGCTCGGACTGGCTCGGTGACACCGATGCCATGGAGTATCTGGTCCGCGAGGCGCCGAAGGCGGTTTACGAGCTGGAACATTACGGCGTGCCCTTTAGCCGGACCGAAGAAGGCAAGATCTATCAGCGGCCGTTCGGTGGTCATACGACCCAGTTCGGCGAAGGCCCGCCCGTTCAGCGCACCTGCGCCGCGGCAGACCGCACCGGTCACGCGATCCTGCACACGCTGTACGGCCAATCGCTGAAGGAGAAAGCCGAGTTCTTCATCGAATACTTCGCCATCGACCTGATCATCACCGAAGGCCGCTGCACCGGCGTCGTGTGTTGGAAGCTGGATGACGGCACGATCCACGTCTTCAACGCGAAAATGGTTGTTCTGGCGACCGGCGGTTACGGGCGCGCCTATTTCAGCGCGACGTCAGCCCATACCTGCACCGGCGACGGTGGCGGGATGGTGGCGCGCGCGGGTCTGCCGCTGCAGGACATGGAGTTCGTGCAGTTCCACCCGACCGGCATCTATGGCTCTGGCTGTCTGATCACCGAAGGAGCGCGTGGCGAGGGTGGCTATCTGACCAACTCGGAAGGGGAGCGTTTCATGGAACGCTACGCCCCGACCTACAAGGATCTGGCATCGCGCGACGTCGTCAGCCGCTGCATGACCTTGGAGATCCGCGAAGGCCGCGGTGTTGGCGAAGAAAAAGACCACATCTTCCTGCATCTGTCGCACCTGCCGCCTGAAACGCTGCATGAACGCCTGCCGGGGATTTCCGAATCCGCGCGCATCTTTGCGGGCGTCGATGTCACGCGTGAACCGATCCCGGTGCTGCCGACGGTCCACTATAACATGGGTGGTATCCCTACAAACTACTGGGGCGAGGTTCTGAACCCCGAGCAGGGCGAACCCGACCGCGTGTTCCCCGGCCTGATGGCCGTGGGCGAAGCGGGCTGCGCCAGCGTTCACGGCGCGAACCGCCTTGGTTCGAACTCTCTGATCGACCTTGTCGTGTTCGGACGTGCTGCCGCGATCCGCGCCGGCGAGGTGATCGACCGCGAAATGCTGATCCCGCCGACGAATGTCGACGCGGTGGAGCAGATCTTGGCCCGGTTTGACGCGCTGCGCTTTGCCAATGGTTCGGTTTCGACCGCATCGCTGCGCAACCAGATGCAGCGGACGATGCAGGCCGACGCGGCTGTCTTCCGGACCGACAAGACCTTGGCGGAAGGCGTTCACAAGATGGTCGAACTGGCCGCCGAACTGAACGACCTGCATGTGACGGACCGCAGCCTGATCTGGAACAGCGACCTGATGGAAACGCTGGAACTGACGAACCTGATGCCGAACGCATTGGCCACGATCGTGTCGGCCGAAGCGCGCAAGGAATCGCGCGGTGCACATGCCCAGGAAGACCACCCGGACCGCGATGACGTGAACTGGCGCAAGCATACGCTTGCCTGGGTCTATGGAAATGAGGTCAAACTGGCGTATCGTCCTGTCCACGTCGAACCGTTGACGACGCTTGAGGATGGCGGGATCGACCCCAAGAGAATTGCTCCGAAAGCGAGGGTTTACTGATGCGTATTTCCATTCTGGCCGGGCTGCTGGCCGTCGGTACTCTGGCCGCCTGCGCCACGCCAGTGGCAACGGTTGGCGTTCCCACGGCGCCCATCGTCGTGACGCCGCCCGCACCTGCGGTCAGCGACACGGCACGCGCAAGCGCCCGTCAGGTCGTCAACGTCGAAATGGCCCGCCGTCTGCCGGGCCGCAACGTCGCACCCTATACCCAGTGCGTACTGGATAACGCGACGATGGCCGAAGTGACCGATCTGGCCGCCCAATCGGGTCAGACTGGCGCCGCGAATGCGGTGGCGTCGATCGTGTCGCGTCCGGCCACCAGCGCGTGCATTTCGCGCGCGGCTGTCGCCTGATGAATCTGCGGCGCGCGCCTTTGTTCGTGGCTCCGGTGCTGGTGGCGCTTGCCGCCTGCGGCCCGGTGCCCGTCGAACAGGCCGAGCGGTCCTGTGTGGACAATGCGCGCGCTGCAACCGGTCCCCGGGGCGGCGTCCAGATGGGCGTCGCGTCGGACGGCCACCGGACGCGGTCCTATACCGGTCTCACGCTTTCCGTGTCGTCTGACTATATTATGGGCAGGGATCCGGCGGCGGTGTTTGACAACTGCGTGCGCCGGGCATCCGGGCAGGCACCGACGCGCCCTCTTTCTGCGCAGCCGGGATGGCGGGGATGACCGCCATGCTGTGTCCGACAATTTTTGGCCCGCCGGATCACGGATGTGACCCGCGCGTGGCCCCGTTAGATCAAGCCGGTGCCGCGCCTTGCGGCCCAGCCAGAGGAGTCTGATCCCGATGGTCCAGTTCAACCTTCCCAAGAACAGCCGCCTGCGTGTGGGCAAGACATGGCCCAAGCCCGAGGGCGCCACGAACCTGCGCAAGTTCAACATCTATCGATGGGATCCCGACACCGGGGAAAACCCGCGGATGGACACCTACTGGATCGATCTGGACAAGTGCGGACCGATGGTTCTGGACGCGCTGATCAAGATCAAGAACGAGATCGACCCCACCCTGACCTTCCGCCGGTCTTGCCGCGAAGGGATCTGCGGGTCCTGCGCGATGAACATCGACGGGGGCAACCACCTCGCGTGTATCTTTGGCATCGATGAGGTGCGGGGGGATGTGAACATCTATCCGCTGCCCCACATGCCGGTCGTCAAGGACCTGATCCCTGACCTGTCGCTGTTCTATGCCCAGCATGCGGCAATGAAGCCGTACCTGATCACCGAAACCCCGGCGCCCGGCGTCGAGTGGCGTCAGTCGATAGAGGATCGCAAGAAGCTCGACGGGCTTTATGAATGCATCATGTGCGCGTCCTGTTCGACGGCGTGCCCGTCCTACTGGTGGAACCAGGACAAGTTCATGGGCCCGGCGGCCCTGCTGACCGCCTATCGCTGGATCATCGATTCGCGCGACGAGGCGACGGGTGAGCGTCTGGATGAGCTTGAAGACCCCTTCAAGCTGTACCGCTGCCACACGATCATGAACTGCACCAACACCTGCCCCAAAGGGTTGAACCCGGCCAAGGCGATTGCCGAGATCAAGCATCTGATGGTCGACCGGATCGTCTGATTGAACTGCGTCCGGGGGCCAGCCCCCGGAACCCCCGGGATATTTGCGTGACAAAGAAAGGCGGGCCTGCGGGGTCCGCCTTTTTTGCGTGTCAGCCGCGCTCGGCTGCGTCGAGGCGCTCGAGTGCCTCCATCCACAGCGCTTCGGCTCGGGGCAGGGCGGCGGTCGCTTCGGCATGTTTGCGGCCCCAGCGTTCGGTTTCATAGGGGTCGTTGTAAAGCGCGGGGTCAGCCATCTTTTCAGCGATCTTGCCTAACATCGTCGTCAGCTTTTCGACCCGTTCCTCGCCCCGGCGCACGTCTGCCCGCAGTTCCAGAATCTCGTCGCGGCTGGCGCGGCGCGGGGGCTTCGGGGCTGCGTCCTGCTTGGCCTCTGCCTTGGGCGTTTCGCGTCCCAGCAGCATGTTGCGATAGCTTTCGAGGTCACCCGTGTACGGCGTAACCGCACCCTGATCGACCAACCACAGCCGGTCCGCCACCAGTTCCAGCAGGTGCATGTCGTGGCTGACGAGCACCACGGCCCCGGTGTAATCGTTCAGCGCCTCGGTCAATGCCTCACGGCTTTCGATGTCGAGGTGGTTGGTCGGCTCGTCCAAGATCAGCAAGTGCGGCGCGTCGATGGTGGCCAACAGCAACGACAGGCGCGCTTTTTGCCCACCCGATAGCGCCCGGACCTTGGTGTCGGCCTGCGCCTCCATCAGACCGAACCCGGCAAGGCGCGCGCGCAAACGGGGCGGAGCCTCATTCGGGCGCAGCCGGCGGACATGGTCCAGCGGCGTTTCGTCCAGCGAGAGTTCGTCCACCTGATGCTGGGCGAAGTACCCCACGCGCAGCTTGCTGGAGCGGGTGATCTTCCCCTCCATCGCGGGCAGGCGTTCGGCCAGCAGTTTCGACAGCGTGGATTTGCCCTGACCGTTCCGGCCCAGCAGCGCGATACGGTCGTCCTGATCGATGCGCAGGTTCAGACGTTTCAGCACGGCCCGGTCACCATACCCGACGGCGACGTTCTCCATCGCCACGATCGGCGGCGACAACTGATCGGGTTGCGGGAAGGTGAAGCGGTGGAGCTTGGCGTCTTCGGGCGCGGTGATCGGCTCCATCTTGGACAGGGCCTTGATCCGTGACTGCGCCTGCGTGGCCTTGCTGGCCTTGGCGCGGAAACGGTCGACGAAGCTTTGCAGGTGGGCGCGGCGGGCCTCTTGTTTCTTGGCTTCGGCTGCCTGCAGCGCGCGGCGTTCGGCGCGTGCACGCGCAAACGCGTCATAGCCGCCCGAATACAGCGTCAACCGGCGGTCATCCAGGTGCATGATGTGGTTCACGGCACGGTTCAAAAGTCCGCGGTCGTGGCTGATGACGATGACCGTGTGCGGATACTTCGCCAGATAGCTTTCCAGCCACAGCGCCCCTTCAAGGTCGAGGTAGTTGGTCGGTTCGTCCAACAGCAGCAGGTCGGGTTGCGCGAACAGAACGCCCGCCAGCGCCATGCGCATCCGCCAGCCGCCCGAAAAGTCGCGGGTCAGGCGGGCCTGATCTTCGGTCGAAAAGCCCAGCCCTTGCAGGATCGATGCGGCGCGCCCTTCAGCGGACCACGCGTCGATGTCGGCCAGACGGGTCTGCACCTCGGCGATGCGGGTCGGGTCGGTGGTCGTTTCCGCCTCGGCCAGCAGGCTTGCGCGTTCAGTGTCGGCGGCCAGAACCGTGTCCAGCACGGTCAGGTCGGTCGCGGCGCTTTCCTGCGCCACGCCGCCGATGCGGGCGCGTGCAGGCAGGCTGATGTCGCCGCCGTCAAGGGACAGCTGGCCCCGGATCAGCTTGAACAGCGTCGTCTTCCCTGCACCGTTGGGACCAACCAGACCGACCTTGTGACCCGTCGGCACCGTGGCCGAGGCGTGTTCGAACAGCGGGCGACCCGCGATGGAATAGGATATGTCATCAATGCGCAGCATGTCCGCCCGCTTGCCCCATGCGGGTGCTGCCGTCAACGCCCCGACCAAAGGCGGCGGTTGATCGAAAACCCTATGCGTGGCAGCATCGGCGGGCTTTCACGCGTGGCCTGCGGATGGCGAGGCTGTTTCATACAACGGCCTGTCAGCCGATCAGTCTGCCTTGGGCCCGGCACCGGGATGCATCAACAGGTCGCAAGGAGGCGACCTTTGGGGGGAACAATATGACGAAGCATGAAGAATTCGGCTTGAAAGGCGCGCCTTTCAAATCCCGCTACGACAACTTCATCGGCGGTAAATGGACCGCACCGAAGTCAGGTCGTTACATGGAAAACATCTCGCCTGTGACGGGCAACGTCGTCTGCGAAGTCGCGCGGTCCGATGCCTCGGATATAGAGGCCGCGCTGGACGCGGCGCACGCGGCCAAGGCGGGCTGGGCTGCAGCGTCCACCACCGAGCGGTCGAACGCACTGCTGAAGATCGCCGACCGGATCGAACAGAACCTGGAAGCCATTGCCCTTGCCGAAACTTGGGACAACGGCAAACCGCTGCGCGAGACGATGGCTGCCGACATTCCGCTGGCCGTCGATCACTTCCGCTACTTCGCGGGTGCGATCCGGGCGCAGGAAGGTTCGATCGGGCAGATAGACGATGACACCGTCGCTTATCACTTCCACGAGCCGCTGGGCGTTGTGGGGCAGATCATCCCGTGGAACTTCCCGATCCTGATGGCCGCCTGGAAACTGGCGCCTGCACTGGCCGCCGGCAACTGCGTCGTGCTGAAGCCGGCCGAACAGACGCCCGCGTCGATCATGTATCTGCTGGGCTTCATCGAAGACCTGCTGCCGCCGGGCGTTCTGAACATCGTCAACGGTACCGGGGCCGAGGTCGGCGCGCCGCTGTCGGCAAGCCCCCGGATCGCCAAGATCGCGTTCACCGGGTCCACCCCGGTCGGCAAGACGATCATGAAAGCCGCGGCCGAGAACCTGACCAACGTCACGCTGGAACTGGGCGGGAAAAGCCCGAACATCTTCTTCGCCGACATCATGGACGAGGATGACGACTTCCTGGACAAGGCGCTGGAAGGCTTCACGATGTTCGCGCTGAACCAGGGTGAGGTCTGTACCTGTCCGTCACGGGCACTGATCCAGGAATCGATCTACGACCGCTTCATGGAACGCGCGATCAAGCGGGTCGAGGCGATCCAGGCGGGCGATCCGCGTACGGCCAGCACCATGATCGGCGCGCAGGCCAGCAAGCAACAGTACGAAAAGATCCTGAGCTATATGGATATCGGCCTGAACGAAGGGGCGAAGGTCCTGACGGGTGGGGCCGCCAACCAGTTGGGTGGCGATCTGGACAACGGCTACTACATCAAGCCGACAGTCTTTGAAGGCACCAACAAGATGCGCGTCTTCCAGGAGGAAATCTTTGGACCAGTCGTTTCGGTCACGACCTTCAAGACCCCGGACGAGGCGATCGAAATTGCCAACGACACCGTCTTTGGTCTGGGTGCGGGCGTCTGGGCGCGGTCTGGCAACACCGCCTATCGCGCGGGTCGGGCCATTCAGGCCGGCCGGGTCTGGACGAACTGCTATCACCTGTATCCCGCGGGCGCGGCGTTCGGTGGGTACAAGCAGTCCGGTATCGGTCGCGAAAACCACAAGATGATGCTGGACCACTATCAGGAAACCAAGAACCTGCTGGTCAGCTACAACCCCAAGAAAATGGGCTTCTTCTGATCTGACACGGCCCCCTTTCCTCGTGCGCGGGAAGGGGGCGCACTTTCGTTCTGTGCGGTTGTCTTGGGGCGGCCCCCGTGATACCGCGGCGCCGCAATCGGCGGCGCGGCCGCCCCTTATATCCAAGGTGACATCATGGCCATCGAACGCACCCTTTCGATCATCAAACCCGACGCGACCCGCCGTAACCTGACCGGCAAGATCAACCAGAAATTCGAAGACGCGGGTCTGCGCATCGTCGCGCAAAAACGCATCCACCTGTCCCCCGCACAGGCCGGCAAGTTCTACGAAGTGCACAAAGACCGCCCGTTCTATGGCGAGCTGGTCGAGTTCATGGCGTCCGAACCGGTCGTCGTGCAGGTTCTGGAAGGCGAAAACGCCATTGCCAAGAACCGCGAAGTGATGGGCGCCACGAACCCCGCCAACGCCGACGAAGGCACCGTGCGCAAGGAGTTCGCCCTGTCGGTCGGGGAAAACTCGGTCCACGGTTCGGACGCAGCCGACACCGCCAAAGAAGAGATCGCGTTCTTCTTTTCCGGTCTGGAACTGGTCGGCTGAGCCACCGTCCCGTCACCTCTTGAAGTTGGGCCCCTTCCCGGGGCCCTTTTTCTTTGCACACGCAGTTCGCTGTCCGCCAGTTGCGGCACGGCCAGCCAGCCGCTATGCCCACGGGTAACCGTTTCAAACAGGGGGAGCCGCCATGCGTGCGTTCGTTTTTCCGGGGCAGGGCGCCCAGACCATCGGCATGGGCAAGGCGCTGGCCGATGGCTATCCAGCCGCGCGTGCCGTGTTTCAGGAAGTCGACGACGCCATCGGTGAGGACCTGTCGGGTCTGATCTGGACCGGCGACATCGAGACGCTGACGATGACACGGAATGCGCAACCCGCGCTGATGGCGACATCCATCGCGGCCCTTCGCGCGCTGGAGGCGGAGGGGTTTTCGATTGCCGATGCGGAATACGTCGCCGGACATTCGCTGGGTGAGTATTCGGCCCTGTGCGCCGCGGGCGCGCTGACCGTGTCAGACACGGCGCGTCTGTTGCAGGTGCGTGGCAACGCCATGCAGGAGGCTGTCCCGGTTGGGGTTGGTGCGATGGCGGCGATCCTTGGTCTGGACTTTGCAACCGTCGACGCAATCGCACGCGAGGCGGCAGGCGATGAGGTCTGTCAGGCCGCAAACGACAACGATCCGGCGCAGGTCGTCGTGTCGGGCCACAAGGAGGCGGTCGAACGGGCCGCGGTTCTGGCCAAGGCGCAGGGTGCAAAGCGCGCGCTGATGCTGCCGGTGTCGGCGCCTTTTCACTGCGCGTTGATGCAACCCGCGGCCGCCGTCATGGCGGATGCGCTGGCCGGTGTCGAAATCCATGAACCGGTCGTGCCGATCTTTGCCAATGTCACCGCAGAACCCGTGACCATGCCGGGCGCGATCCGTCGCCTGCTGGTCGAGCAGGTCACCGGCACGGTCCGCTGGCGCGAGACGGTGGCCAACATGTCTGATGCCGGCGTGACCGAGTTCTGGGAAATCGGGTCGGGCAAGGCGCTGAGCGGGATGATCCGCCGGATTGTGCCGGACGCGGTCACGAAGAATGTCGGTACGCCCGAAGATATCGCTGCACTGCGCGGCTGATCCAATACGGAAAGGAAGACCTCGGACATGTTTGATCTGACGGGAAAGACGGCGCTGATCACCGGCGCATCGGGCGGCATCGGTGGCGCCATTGCGACGGCCCTTCACCAGGCTGGCGCGACGGTTGCGCTGTCGGGCACACGCGAAACGCCGCTGCAGGAACTGGCGGCGTCACTGGGTGAACGTGCCCATGTCGTCACGGCAAACCTTGCCGATCCGGCGTCGGTCGAGGCGTTGCCCAAGGCCGCGGCCGAGGCGATGGGAAGCCTGGACATTCTGGTCAACAACGCCGGCATCACCCGTGACAACCTGTTCATGCGCATGTCGGACGACGAATGGGCGCAGGTGATCGACGTCAACCTGACGTCGTCGGCGCGGCTGGCGCGCGGGGTTCTGCGCGGGATGATGAAAGCGCGTTGGGGGCGCATCATCTCGATCACCTCGATCGTGGGGGCGACCGGCAATCCGGGACAGGCGAACTATGCCGCCGCGAAGGCGGGCCTGATCGGGATGTCGAAGAGCCTCGCCTATGAGGTCGCCTCGCGCGGGATCACGGTCAACTGCGTGGCGCCGGGGTTCATCGCGACCGCGATGACCGACAAGCTGAACGACGACCAGAAGGGCCGCATCCTGTCCCAGATTCCCGCAGGGCGCATGGGCACGCCCGACGACATCGCGGCAGCGGTTCTTTATCTGGCGAGCGAACAGGCAGGCTATGTCACGGGCGCGACACTTCACGTGAACGGCGGCATGGCGATGCTGTAACGGCTGGCATCGCAACGCTTGGCGTCGTTTGCCCTGCGAAACGGGTTGCAGATCACGCCTTCGTTGCTATATCCCGGCGTCAGGGCCGCAGGGAAACCGCCCGCGGCTGTCGTCGGTTATGCCGGCAACATCCGGGCGGATCGCCCGCAATTGAGGACGAGACATATGAGCGATATTTCTGATCGCGTTAAGAAGATCGTTGTCGAGCATCTCGGCGTCGAAGAGGACAAGGTGACGGAAACGGCCTCGTTCATCGACGATCTGGGCGCAGACAGCCTTGACACTGTCGAACTGGTCATGGCGTTCGAAGAAGAATTCGGGATCGAAATCCCGGACGACGCTGCCGAAACGATCCAGACCTTCGGCGACGCGGTCAAGTTCATCGACCAGGCGACCGCCTGATCTTGCCTTCGGCGAAAGCCTGATGCGGCGCCTTCGGGCGCCGTTTTTCATGGCCAATCGCCTCAGGTTGAACGCTAGAGCTTCAAGGCCCGCCCCGATGACCGGGGCGGGCCTTTTCGATTACTTGGGCAGTTGCGCGTCGATGCCTTCGACAAAGAACGCCATTGACGACAGGTCTTCGTCGGATGCCTTCTGGCCGTCGGCCAGCCATTCGGTCCCATCCTGCTTCTTCAGTGGCCCGGTGAAGGGGTGGTATTCGCCCGATGCGATCTGGGCGGTCAGGGCTTCTGCCTCGGCCTTCACATCGGCAGGCACGGCGTCGGTGATCGCGCCGATCTCGACCTCACCGTCGCCGATCCCCAGCCAAACACCTTCGGATTTCCACGTGCCGTCCAGAACCTGACCGACGCGCTTGATGTAGTAGGGCGCCCAGTTGTCGATGATGGCGCTGACGCGTGGGGTCGGGGCAAAGTTCGACATGTCGGATGCCTGACCGAAGCCGATCCCTTTGGCTTCCTGCAGTTTGGCCATCGGCGCGGTGGAATCGGTGTGCTGCAGGATGACGTCGACGCCTTCGGCGATCAGTGCGGCGGCGGCATCGGCCTCTTTCGCGGGGTCGAACCACGTATAGGCCCAGACGATCTTCATCTGGACGTCCGGGTTCACCTTGCGGGCGTGGATGAACGACGCGTTGATCCCCTGGATGTTTTCCGGGATCGGGAACGAGCCGATATAGCCGATCTTGTTCGACTTGGTCATGCGGCCTGCGATGGTTCCCATGACGGCGCGGCCCTCATAGAAGCGGGCATCATAGGTCGCGACGTTGTCCGCGCGCTTGTAGCCGGTCGCGTGTTCGAACTTCACGTCCGGGAATTTCTTGGCGACGTTGGCGACGGCGTCCATGAAGCCGAAGCTGGTGGCAAAGATCAGCTTGTTGCCAGCCAGTGCCAGCTGGGTCAGGGCACGCTCGGCATCAGCGCCTTCGGGCACGCTTTCGATGAAGCTGGTCTGGATCTTGTCGCCGTATTCCTTTTCCAGCGCCTGACGGCCCTGATCGTGCTGATAGCTCCACCCTCCGTCACCCACGGGGCCGACATAGA
This sequence comes from Paracoccus denitrificans, assembly GCA_003240735.1. Classification (GTDB taxonomy): domain Bacteria; phylum Pseudomonadota; class Alphaproteobacteria; order Rhodobacterales; family Rhodobacteraceae; genus Paracoccus; species Paracoccus denitrificans_A. Next base: position 25,527 of record QFNE01000027.1, read on the forward strand.
TGAAGCCGACCTTCAGCGGCTCGGCAGTCTGGGCACGGGCGGGCAGGGCGGCTGCCACTGCTGCGGCACCTGCGGTGGCAAGAAGGGTTCTGCGATCCATGGGTCACTCCGTTTGAATCAGCGGGTTGCGTGGAAATTGCGGCCCAGCGATGCGGGCCCGGCCCCGGCGCGTCCCCGCCGGATGCCAGAAATGACGACCAGAACGACAATCGTGGCCAGATAGGGCGCCATCGCCAGCACATGAACGGGCACAGCCCATCCGGCGATCTGCGCGCGAAGCTGGATGACGGACACCCCCCCGAAAAGCGCCGCGCCCAGCAGAGCGCCCCACGGGTTCCACTGCGCAAAGACGACAATCGCCAGCGCGATCCAGCCGGCGCCTGCGGTCATGCCTTCGGTCCATTGCGGCACGATCGCCAGCGACAGATACGCGCCCCCCATGCCCGCCATGGCGCCACCAAAGGCGATGGCCGCCAGCCGCGTCGCGCGCACCTTGTAGCCAAGGCCGTGGGCGGCGTCGTGGTTTTCCCCGATGCTGCGCAGGACCAGACCGGCCCGGCTGCGGTTCAGAAACAACCACACCAGCGGGACGAGCAGAAACGCCACCCAGATGGCCGGGTTCAGACCCAGCGGGCCGCCGGGCATCGACGGGGCCTTGATCCCCTCATACGGTTTCCCGAGCATGGCGGTCAGGCCCAGACCAAACATCGTCAGTGCAAGGCCGGTCGCCACCTGATTGGTCAGCAGATACTGCGTCAGCAGACCAAAGATCATGGACACCGCAGCCCCGGCAACCGCCGCCGCCACGAACCCCGCCAGCGGCCCGCCAGTCGCATGCGCTGCGGCGAACCCGGCCAGTGCGCCGGTGATCATCATGCCTTCCACGCCCAAGTTGAGCACGCCGGATCGTTCGACGACCAGCTCCCCCAACGCCGCGAACAGGATGGGCGTCGCCGCGGACAGCAGCAGAATCAGCGTGGTGGTATCGATCATCGCGCGTCCCTTCTGATGCGGAACCGGGTCAGCGTGTCGAACGCCAGCAGAAAGAACAGCAGCATCCCCTGGAAGACTTGAACGGTCGCCGCAGGCAGCTGCAGCGTCAGCTGCGCCAGTTCGCCGCCGATATAGGTCAGCGCCAGCAGCAGCCCGGCCAACAGGATGCCCAGCGGATGCAGACGTCCCAGAAACGCCACGATGATGGCGGTGAAGCCATAGCCAGAGCCGAAGCCATCGGTGACCTGACCGGCGGGACCCGCAACCTCGAACATCCCGGCCAGACCGGCCAACGCGCCGGAGAGGCCAAGGCAGAAGGCGACCAGCATCTGCGGCTTGACGCCCGCCAGCCGCGCCGCACGGGGGGCAAGGCCTGCCGCACGGATCTGCAGGCCGCGCAGGTGGCGGCTCATCAAAAACCACGTGGCCAGCACGGCGATCAGCGCGGCGATGACCCCCCAGTGGATGCCTGTGCCGTCGATCAGCTCAGGGTTTGACGCGGGCGTATATTGCTGAAGGTTGCGCGACCCGGGCATGCCGTAGCCTTCGGGGTTCTTCATCGGACCGAACGCCATCCACGCGGCCATCTTCTGCGCCACGTAAACCAGCATCAGCGACACCAGAATCTCGGACGCTCCGAACCAGTTGCGTAGCATCGCGGGGATCATCCCCCATGCCCATCCGCCCAAGGCACCTGCGACGACCATGGCCGGGAAGATCCACGCGCCTTCCGACGGATAAGCCGCCAGCGCGACGGCCGCGCCCGACAGGCCGCCGATGATGTACTGCCCCTCGGCCCCAATGTTCCAGATGCCGGCACGGAACCCGATCGACAGCCCGCACGCGATCAGGATCAGCGGCGCCGCCTTGACCAGCAACTGGGGTCGCGAATACCCGGCGGCAGGTCCGAAGAGCGGGTCCCAGAAGATCGTGCGGATCGCCGCGACCGGGTTGATGCCCATGGCCCAGAACAACAGGCCGCCCGCCACCATCGTCGCGATGACCGCAAGGATGGGCGTGGCAATTTCCAGCCAGATGGGCGCGCGGGGGCGGGGTTCAAGCCGCAGCATGGGCGACCTCCATCCCGTGGGCGCCGCCCAGCATCAGTCCGATCTGATCCAGCGTCAGCCCCTGCGTGGGCACGGCCGCCGACAGGCGACCACCGTTCAGCGCCGCGAAGTTGTCCGAAAGCTCCAGCAGCTCATCCAGATCCTGAGAGATGACGACGACCGCAGCCCCTTGCGCGGCAAGGTCCAGCAGCGCTTGACGGATCGCCGCTGCGGCACCTGCGTCGACGCCCCATGTGGGCTGATTCACGACCAGAACGCGGGGGGACTGCAGCACCTCTCGGCCAATGACGAACTTCTGCAGGTTTCCACCTGACAGCGACGAGGCCGGTGCCGCCGCGCCAGCCGTCCTGACATCGAACGTCGCAATCACGCGTTCGGCGAACCGGCGCGCGGCAGTCCAGTCGACCAGCCCCTTGGGCGCGAGGTTTTCGCGTGTCGAGGCGGTCAGCAGCGCATTTTCGGTCAGGCTGAAATCCGGAACGGCGGCGTGACCCAGCCGATCTTCGGGCGCGGCAAGCAGTCCCAGCCGCCGCCGCGCTTCCGGTCCCAGCGTCGCGATATCCTGCCCGTCAAGCCGGATGGAGCCCGGGGCGGCCGCGCGTTCACCCGACAGCGCCGCCATCAGTGTCGTCTGACCGTTTCCGGCGACGCCGCCGATGCCCAACACCTCACCCGCGCGGACGCACAGGGATGCGTTATGGACGCGGGTTGTACCGCCCTCGGGCGCCATGGCCAGATGGTCCAATTCCAGCAGGACGGGACCGAAGGTGCGTCCGCTGCGGTCGACATGTGGCATTTCGCCGCCCACCATCAGCGCGGCCAGCTGGCGTGCCGAGTGCTGGCGCGGATCAACGCTGCCGACGACGCGGCCCTGACGAAGGATCGTGGCGCGGTCACAGTGGTCGCGAATTTCATCCAGCTTGTGGCTGATATACAGAATCGCCGTGCCCGCGTCGGACAGCTTGCGCAGCGTGCCGAACAGGATGTCGGTTTCCTGCGGGGTCAGAACGCTGGTCGGCTCATCCATGATCAGCAGGCGGGGATTGCCCAACAGGGCGCGCAGGATCTCGATCCGCTGACGCTCCCCGGCGCTCAGGCCGGACACGCGTCGCGCAGGGTCGAGGGGCAGGCCAAAATCGCGCGACAGCTGCGCGATACGCTGCGCCAGCTGACGCCGGGGCGGCGGGTTGTCCATGCCAAGCGCCACGTTTTCGGCAACCGTCATCGCATCGAACAGATTGAAGTGCTGAAAGACCATCCCGACCCGGTCGGCACGCGCCGCCCGCGGGTCAGTGGGCGCATAGGCCGCGCCGTTCAGCGCCATGGCTCCGGCGTCGGGGCGCACGAGACCGTAGATCATCTTGACCAGCGTCGACTTGCCCGCCCCGTTTTCACCCAGCAGGGCGTGGACCTCTCCGGGCTGGATGGAAAAGGACACGTCATCGACCGCACGTACCGCGCCATAGCTTTTGGAAAGCCCCGTGGCCCGGAACAGATGGGAATCGGTTTGCTGGTCGGTCACGTCGTCCCCGTGCGCGATGTGATCTTGGGTTGGTGACCGTCTCCTACAGCAAATTCGCGGCAGGGCAATTGGCACAGTCGGGCAGGGTGGCTATGTTGCGATCATGTCCCAACAGATGCCCAAATTCGTTCACCTGCGCTGCCATTCCGAGCATTCGCTGCTTGAAGGCGCGATTCCTGTCAAGAAACTGGCCGCATTGGCCGCCAAGAACGGGATGCCCGCCGTCGCGCTGACCGACACCAACGCGCTGTTCGCGGCGTTGGAATTTTCGGTGAAGGCACTGGACGAAGGGGTGCAGCCCATCATCGGCGGTCAGTTCACGCTGATGACCGAGGCGGCGACCGGGCCGATCATCCTGCTGGCGCAGGACCACACCGGCTGGATGAACCTGATGGCGCTGTCGAGCTGCCTTTACCTGCGCGAAGGGAACGCGCCGGTTCACCTGACGCTGGACGATCTGGCCACACGCGCCGAGGGCTTGATCTGTTTGACGGGCGGGGCGGATGGTCCGCTGGGGCAGCTTTGCGCGCAGAACAAGGCGGCAGATGCCGGTGCGCTGGCGCGCCAGATGCATGCGCTGTTCGGCGACCGTCTTTACATCGAGTTGCAGCGGCATATGCAGGACAACGGCGTGCCGATGCCCACCGAGGCCGCGTCAGAGCCGGGGTTGATCGACATCGCCTATGCCCAAGGCATTCCGCTGGTCGCCACGAACGACGTGCATTTCCCTGATCCCTCCATGTTTGGTGCGCATGACGCGCTGATCTGCGTGCGCGAAGGGGCGCTGGTCGATCAGGCCGCCCCGCGGCGGCGTCTGACGGCGAACCATGATTTCAAATCGGCCGAGGCGATGGCCGCGATCTTTGCCGACCTGCCCGAGGCGCTGGAAAACACCGTCGAAATCGCGCGTCGCTGCGCCTTCGCCGTGTCGCGCCACAAGCCGATCCTGCCGCGATTCGCCGATGACGAGGTCGAGGAGCTGCGCCGTCAGTCCCGCGAAGGCCTTGCCGCCCGCCTTGCCGTCATCCCGCATTCGGTAACCGTCGAGGAATACCAGCAGCGGTTGGAATTCGAGCTGGGCGTCATCGAACAGATGGGCTTTCCCGGGTATTTCCTGATCGTTGCCGATTTCATCAAATGGGCCAAGGCGCAAGGCATCCCGGTGGGGCCGGGTCGTGGGTCAGGGGCCGGCAGTCTTGTCGCCTATGCGCTGACGATCACCGACATCGACCCGCTGCGCTATAACCTGCTGTTCGAACGCTTTCTCAATCCGGAACGGGTTTCCATGCCCGACTTCGACATCGACTTCTGCATGTCGCGGCGAGAAGAGGTCATCAACTATGTCCAGGCGCGCTATGGCCGGGACAAGGTCGGGCAGATCATCACCTTCGGTGCGCTGCTGTCCAAGGCGGCGGTGCACGACGTTGGGCGCGTCCTGGGCATGGGCTTCATGCAGCGTGACCGTCTGTCCAAGATGATCCCTGTGGAAGGCGTCAAGCCGGTCAGCATTGTCAAGGCGCTGGCCGATGAGCCGCGCTTGCGCGAGGCGGCCGCGGCCGAGGAAAACGTCAAGCGGATGCTGGATTACGCGTCGCAGGTCGAAGGGCTTTTGCGCAACGCATCGACCCACGCGGCGGGTGTGGTCATCGGTGACAGACCGTTGGACCAGCTGGTGCCACTTTACCGTGACCCGTCCTCGGACATGCCCGCCACGCAGTACAACATGAAATGGGTCGAGCAGGCCGGGCTTGTGAAGTTCGACTTTCTGGGCCTGAAAACCCTGACCGTCATTCAGAACGCCGTCGATCTGATCATCGAGGGCGGTCGTCAGCTGCACATCGCCGCGGACGGACGGACGCTTTATCGGCCGCCCGACGGGGCTGACAACGAAATCAACGCGATACCGCTTGATGATGAGGCGACCTATAACCTGTTCGCCAGCGCGCGCACGGTCGCCGTGTTCCAGGTGGAAAGCAGCGGGATGATGGAC
>QFNE01000087.1 GCA_003240735.1 Paracoccus denitrificans
CTACCGCGCCGAGTTCGGCGGCTTCGGATGCATCCCCCGCTCCCACATGTGGCACCGCAACAGCTACAACCAAGGCGAGCGCGCCGCGACCGACGACGGTCACGAGCTGCACATGTTCTACGCCGACGCCTGGTGCAAAGAGGCCGACCACGACCACAGCGCCGACCCGCTCCCCGGCGGCGGCCGCTATCAGGCCGTGTGCCCCGGCTGCGCCTGGCACATCATCACCGAGCACGAGAACGACGCCGTAGAGGCATGGCACGACCACGCCCTGCCCGGCTGGCGATCACTGCCGATCATGCCCCGCCCCGCCGCAGCGGCCACCGACGAGAAGAAGGCACGGGCCGCCGCCGCCAAGTGGTGCGCGGCCAACTACCCCGCCGAGTGGCAGCGCCCCGGCTCCCCCGTCCGCACCACCCGCGGCCCGCACGGCGGCCGACACGTCGAATCCCGCTCCCCCTTCGGCGGCTACGACCTCGCCGCCGACTGACCATCCCGACCAGACAGGAGAACCCCCGTGCACACCCTCACAGAATCCGACGTCGCCGCCCTGCTCGACGACCTCGCGCAGCTCCTCCCCTTCCCCACGACGCTCTACACCGACATGGGCGCGGATAGCTGGGCTCCTCAGCTCTACTTCGGCCCCGTCGACCCGTCATCAGACCTCGCCGCCCACCGCGCCGGGATCGACGCCGACACCGTGCGCCCGGTGTGGTGGATCGACCTCGACGGCGGAACCCGAACGATCCTCCTCGACGAAGTAACCCCCGACGACGTGTGCAACGTCGCCGCCCGAATCGCTCAGCTCTACCCCGAACACCGGCAATAACTCCAATACCGGTCCGACGCGCTCGCACGCTCCAACAGAAATCGGAGTACGGGGCAACGCTCCCACTCCCCCGCCGCCCCTGTTGGAGCGTGGCGAGCCCGCGGCGCGAGGAGCGGCCAGAGCGGCCGGCGGCGGACGGAGCCGCCGCCGGCTGATGGACGGCCGGACGGAGCCGGCCGACGGCAGGGGCCTGTCGGCCCGTTCTTTTGCCGTGAAGCCTTCGGCAGCGTACGGTCGGCCAACCTGCGCGCCAGTGCTTTCGCGGCATATCCTCCCTCGCTGCGCTCAGTCCGGTATTCCACGGTCACTGGCACTCCGGCCGCCCTCCCTAGCGGCGAATGAATTCGCCTTCACGGCAAAAAAACGAGGGGGAGGAGAGAGACAATGAGCGACATGATCCGGGACGAGCTGGTGGTC
>QFNE01000088.1 GCA_003240735.1 Paracoccus denitrificans
TCGCGAGAACCGCTTCTGCCTGCCCAACACCCGCTTCCTGATCCACCAGCCCTCGGGCGGGATCGGCGGCACCTCGTCGGACATGATGATCCAGGCCGAGCAGGTGCGGCTGATGCGCGAACGGCTGAACCAGATCTTCGCCGACGCCACCGGGCAGAGCGTCGAGCGGATCGAAAAGGACACCCAGCGCGACTTCTGGCTGAACACGCAAGAGGCGCTGGACTACGGCCTGCTCGGCCGCGTCATTCGCAGCGTGGACGATCTCGCCTGACGGCAAGACCGGGGCGGGGGGCCTTCGGGCCAGCCCGCCCCACACTCGCGCGCCCGGCTGACGTCGGACCCGCACCCCAGCGTCCGCGCGCGCCCGACCGTTCTTTCTGGCCCAGATACCCCGGCCCGGCGGCGCCCTCCGCGCCCGCCCTTCGGCTGAGGCGCGGCGCTTTGCGGTTGCCTCGGGCCCACGCCCGGCCTTTCATCCCCCCATCCATTCCAGCGACCCGGAGGCCCCCATGCCGCTCGAGACCATCTCGGAAAACTGCAGCTTCGGCGGCACCCAGGGCGTCTATCGCCACCGCTCGGAGGCGACCGGCACCGACATGACCTTTGCCGTCTACCTGCCCCCCGACGCCGAAGGCGGGCCGGTGCCGGTGCTCTGGTATCTCTCGGGGCTGACCTGCACGCACGAGAATGCCATGACCAAGGCCGGGGCGCAGCAATGGGCGGCCGAGACCGGGCTCGCGCTGATCTTTCCCGATACCTCGCCGCGCGGCGAGGGGGTTGCCAACGACGAGGCCTACGACCTCGGGCAGGGTGCGGGGTTCTATGTCAACGCCACGCAGTCGCCGTGGACGCCGCATTTCCGGATGTGGGACTATGTCGTGGAGGAGCTGCCGGGCGTGGTCTTCGACGCCTTCCCGCTGGACCGCGAGGCGCAGGGGATCACCGGGCACTCGATGGGCGGCCACGGCGCGCTGACCATCGCCATGACCCACCCCGACCGCTACCGCAGCGTCTCGGCCTTCGCGCCGATCGCCCATCCGACCGAATCGGACTGGGGCCGCAAGCAGTTCACCGCCTATCTCGGCGAGGACCGCAGCGCCTGGGCACCCCACGACGCGACGCTGCTCATGCGCGAGCGCGGCTATCCGGGCGAGATCCTGATCGACCAGGGCAGCGACGACCAGTTCCTCGACCTGCTCAAGCCCGAATCGCTGGCCGAGGCGATGCTGGCCCGCCGCCAGCC
>QFNE01000089.1 GCA_003240735.1 Paracoccus denitrificans
ACGGATGCAACCGTTCAGGACACCGGGCCGCGCACCCTGCCGTCGCTCGGATTTGCGATACTGCCGATCATCGTCACCTTGGGCCTGCTGGCCCTGCAACTCTTCTATTACAACGACCTCACCCCCCATATCCCGCTGATCCTCGGCCTCGCCTTCACCGGCCTGCTGGGCGCGCTGCGCGGGCAGCACTGGATGGATATCCGCGAGGGGGTCTTTCACGTCATTCACGTCTCGATGCCGTCGTTGTCGGTCCTGATCGTCGTCGGGATGCTGATCGGCGTCTGGATCGCCTCGGGGACCGTGCCGACGCTGATCTATTACGGCCTGACGGTGCTGACGCCGCAGATCTTCCTCGCCGCGGCAATGGTGCTGTGCGCGGTCGTCTCGGTCTCGCTGGGGACGAGCTGGGGCACAGTCGGGACCATCGGCCTTGCGCTGATGGGGATCGGCGCGGGCTTCGGCATTCCGCCGGTCTGGACCGCGGGCGCGGTCGTCTCGGGCGCGTTCTTCGGGGACAAGGTGTCGCCGCTGTCGGACACCACCAACCTCGCCCCGGCGGTGACCGGGCAGAACGTCTTCGACCACATCAAGAACATGATGCCGACCACCGTGCCGGCGATGCTGATCGCGCTGACCATCTATATCGTCGCGAGCTACGCGCTGATCGAGCCCGCCGACACCTCGTTCGCCAGCATCGAGCGCATCACCACCCGGCTTGACCAGGACTTCCAGCTCGGGCTGATCCCGCTGCTGCCGGCGCTCGCGGTGCTGATCCTCGCGCTGATGAAGAAGCCGCCGCTGCCGTCGCTCTTTGCCGGGGTCCTGCTCGGGGCGCTGGTGGCGATGTTCTACCAGGACGCGGGGCTGCACGACGTCTTCAGCTACGCCAACGACGGGTTCCGCACCGAGACTGGCATCACCGAGATCGACACGCTGCTGAACAAGGGCGGCATCCAGTCGATGATGTGGACCATCTCGCTGATGCTGATCGCGCTGGGCTTCGGGGGCGCGCTCGAGCGCACCGGCTGCCTCGAGGCGATCATCCAGGCGATCATCGCGCGGGTGAAGTCGTTCGCCGGCGTCCAGACCTCGGCCATCGGCACGGCCTTCGCCACCAACATGGTCGCGGGCGACCCCTATATCTCGATCGCGCTGCCGGGGCGGATGTTCTCGCCGCTCTATCGCGGGATGGGGTATTCGACGCTGAACCTCAGCCGCGCGGTGGAAGAGGGCGGC
>QFNE01000090.1 GCA_003240735.1 Paracoccus denitrificans
ATCACCGTGCCGCAATCGGCGCGGGCCATCTGCAGCGCCTGTTCCAGATCCGTCACCTGATAGAGCGATTGCCATTCATGGACGTTGCCGATGACGTAATCCATCGGCCCGGCGACCAGACGGCGAAAGCCTTCGCGGTGGCGGTCGACGCAGAACGGATCGGAGAGCGCGATGCCCGCCTGCCCGCCGGCGGCGTGGCAGGCCTCGGCGGCCTTCAGGAACGCCGCCTTGCCGGCGTCCTTGTCGAAGAGGTACCCCTCCAGGAACAGCCAGTCGCAGCCGCTGAAGGTGGCGGGGTTCACGTCCTCGGGCCCGAGTTCGCCGGAAATCCCCAGATAGGTGTTCATCGACCGCTCGCCGTCCGGCGTCACGAAGATGATCGAACGCGAGGTCGGCGCCACCTCCCCGGCCACCGGCGGATTGACGAAGACGGTGCCCTGCGCCTCGGTCTGCTCGGCATAGGACAGGCCCAGCGGATCGCCCGCCACCTTGCCGATGAAGGCGGTGCGCAGCCCCATCATCCCCAGCCCCGCCAGCGTGTTCGCGACCGAACCGCCCGGCACCAGCCGCGCCTTCCCGGCCTGCGGATCGGCGGATTGCGCGGCCATCAGGAACTCGGACCGCTCGCGGTCGATCAGCTGCATGATGCCCTTTTCCACCCCCAGCCGTGCCAGCGTCACATCCGAGGTCGGCGCGATCACATCCATCACGGCGTTGCCGATCCCGATCACATAGGGGGTGGTCATGCGGTCTTCTCCTCATAGGGGCAGAGGTCTTCGATGGGGCAGATAGCGCAGCGCGGGCGGCGCGCCTGGCAGATGTAGCGGCCGTGCAGGATCAGCCAGTGATGCGCATTCTGCTGGAAGGGGACGGGGACATTGTCCTCAATGGCGCGCTCGACCGCCTCGACGTCGCGGCCGGGCGCGATGCGGGTGCGGTTGCCGACACGGAAGATATGGGTGTCGACCGCCTGCGCGGGAAAGTCGAAGACGCTGTTCAGGACCACGTTGGCGGTCTTGCGGCCGACGCCCGGCAGGGTCATCAGCGCGGCGCGCGACTGCGGCACCTCGCCGCCGTAAACCTCGACCAGGATGCGCGACAGGGCGATCACGTTCTTGGCCTTCTGGCGGTAAAGGCTGATGGTCCTGATATGCTCGGTCAGGCCGTCGACGCCCAGGTCCAGCATCTGCTGCGGGGTGGCGACGCGCTGGAACAGGGTCTT
>QFNE01000091.1 GCA_003240735.1 Paracoccus denitrificans
CGGAGCGGGATGATCGGATCCTCGGGGTCAGGTAAGGGTCTTCCCTCTGCGCCCGATTTCAGTCGAAGTTCCCGGCATGGCTCGTAAAGAGGGTCTTGGATCTGATAATTGATTAGCTCGACGTCAACCGCAATTGGAATACTACTGTCCGGCAGAAGACAGAGTAGACGCCGTGTCATCGCGATCAATGCATCGGCATACTGTAATGACCCAGTGATTTCCTGCTCAGGTGTTACGTTGAAACGGAGACACCATGAGCATCGTGATGGAAGAGGAAATCAAGCGTTGGACGGCGCGCAGGAAGTCGGCACTGGTGCTGGAGATCATCCAGGGCAAGACCACTGTGTCGGAGGCGAGTCGTCAGTTCGATCTGCCGCCGTCGGAGATCGAGAGCTGGGTCGAGGACGGCAAGCGCGGCATGGAGAACGCGCTGCGGGCCAAGCCTGAGGACGTGCGCGAGCAGTACGAGCGGCAGCTGAAAGACCTGCAGGAAGCCTACGGCGAGGCCATGCTGGAGCTGCGCGCACGAAAAAAATTGCGGTCCCTGCTGGGCAAGGACGAGACCTGATGGTCGCGATCCAGCAGGGACTGCGGGATGAAGGCGTAGCGGTGTCGATGTCGCAGCTGTGCCGCTGGTTCGAGGTGCCGCGACGCACGGTCTACTACCGGCCGGTAAAATCGGCGCCGGTCGTGCGTCCCGAACTGGCCGCGCCGATCAAGCAACTGATCGAGGCCGAGCCGTCGTTCGGCTATCGCACGGTGGCCGGCTTGCTCGGCATGAACAAGAACACGGTGCAGCGCATCTTTCAGCTCATGGGCTGGCAGGTGCGCAAGCGCGCCGTGGGCATGCGGCCGCGGATCCAGGCGTTGCCGTCCGTGGCGTCAGCGCCGAACCAGCGCTGGGCCACCGACCTGTGTCGGATCTGGGGCGGCCGCGATGGCTGGCTCACGCTGGCACTCGTGATCGACTGCCACACCCGCCAGCTGCTGGGCTGGCAGCTTTCGCGCACCGGCAAGGCCACCACGGCCGCGGCGGCGCTGGAGCAGGCGCTGATCACGCGCTTCGGCACGCTCGGACGCGTGCCCGAATCGTTCCTGCTGAGGTCGGACAACGGGCTGGTCTTCACCAGCCGTCACTACACCCGACTGGTGCGCAGCTACGGCCTGAGGCAGGAGTTCATCACTCCGCATTGCCCGCAGCAGAACGGCATGGTGGAACGGTGGAACGCGTCATCCGTACGCTCAAGGAGCAGTGCGCACACCGCCATCGCTTCGAAAGCCAGCAGCATGCGATGCGAGTGATCGGCGACTGGATCGCGTTTTACAACCACCGGCGCCCGCACCAGGCGCTGGGCATGAAGACACCCGCCGAGGCTTACGCTTTAGCGGCCTGACCTGCGCAGGAACCGCTGGGTCATTACAGCATCGCCTTCGATATCGAGAACCCGACCGATGAACAAATGCGCGACATCGACCGCGCCATCGCCGTCTTCAAACGGGGCGCGCCGGTGGTGTACGTCAATGGGCTGGCGATGTCGAACCCGAGTGCGGAGGAGACGATTGCGGCGTATCGGGGAGTGGGGGGGAATTGGTGAGGCTCCCTAAAACTGCATCGGAAGTAAACCCGGCGCAGCCATCACCTGGTGTAGAAACTGATTTCTAAGATATCCGCTTAAGCATTGCAGAAAACGTCGGCTCTAGATAGCTGAAAATTAAACTCAAAACTACAAGGAGATCTTTAAATGGCATTTAAAACAATCACCGTTGGAGTCAATAGCCTTCTGCTAGACAAAACCAATGCGCGACACGATGCAATGGACAATGAGGCAGAAATAATTGCGCAGCTCCTTAAAAAGGAAAAAGCGGGCGAAGTAGCGAAAAGCATCGCGCTAGCAGGCGCCTTAAACCCTCTGGAGCGAATCGGAGTGATTGCGCATCCGGCAATTAAGGGTTCCTATATCGTGGTTGAAGGCAATAG
>QFNE01000092.1 GCA_003240735.1 Paracoccus denitrificans
TGCGCGCGGCCGACTCCGGTCTATTGTTAAGCCGAATCGATGAGGCCTGTCATGGCGCGCACCCGCCCTCCCCAGAACAACGCCCAGCCCGACCCGTCCGGGTCGCCGCGCCTGTCAGGGCGGACTGGTGCGCAGGATGATGGCTACGACGGGTGGCTCGAGCGCGAGCTTGCCGCAGGCGAAGCCGAGCTTGACGCCGGCCAGGGGCGTCCCGCGGCCGAATTGTGGCGGTCCCTCGGGCTCGAATGACGGTGATCCTCGCGCCGCGCGCCGAGCGCCGGTTACGCGACATCCAGGCCTATCTCGCCGCCGAGGCCGGCGTCGCCACCGCGCTCAAGGTGATGATGCGGATACGCCAGACGGTTGAGATACTCGCCGACCATCCCATGATCGGACTGTTATGGCGGGGCGGCCCGACCCGCGCGCTGACCGTCTCGGGCCTGCCATACAGGGTCCACTACCGGATCAGGGGCGACGACGTCGAGATCATCACCATCGCCCACACCCGGCAACGCCCCGAGGCGTTCGCATGAACTGTGCATGAACATCGCACGAACATCAGACGAACGCTGCACGGGTTTCACAACGGCAGCGCCGTGGTCTGCTGGACGATCCGCAGCGCGAAGGACGACTGCATCTGCGCCACCCCCGGCAGGCGGGCGAGGTGCTGGCGGTGGATGCGGGCGAAGTCGTCGGTGTCCTCGGCCAGCACCTTGAGCAGATAGTCCGCCGAGCCCGCCATCAGGTGGCATTCGAGCACGTCGGGGATGGTGCGGACCGCGCGCTCGAACGCCTCGAGCGTCGCATCCCCCTGACCGGACAGGGTAATCTCGACGAAGACCGTGGTGGTGCGGCCGAGGCTGCGGGGGTCGAGCAGGGCCACGTAGCCGGCAATGAAGCCGCTTTCCTCAAGCCGCTGGACGCGTCGGTGGCAGGCGCTGGCCGAGAGGTTCACCCGCTGCGCGAGATCGGCGTTGGAAATCCGGCCTTCCTTCTGCAGCACCGCAAGGATGCGCCGATCGGTTGCGTCGAGGGCCTCGGCCATGAAAGAAGCCTTCCTGTAGCAAGCGATCCACGCAAGATTGCGTCACGCTACCCCCTTCGCGGGCCGCAGAAAAGACGGTATCTTGCGCGGGAAGGGTGTCAGCATCGCCTCCACACGACTCGCACGGAGGACGCGATGAAGATCGGATGCCCCACC
>QFNE01000042.1 GCA_003240735.1 Paracoccus denitrificans
GGTGATGTTGATCGGCAGCTTGGTTTTCAGACCGCCTGCCAGCAGGTGGTGGTCGATGATTTCGATGATTTCGGCATCGTTGATGGAATCGGGCAGCTCGGCGGGGTTGTTGGTGTCCACGATCACGCACTGATCGCCCGCGGCGACGTCGGTGATGATTTCGGGCAGGTCCACCTTCCAGTGGGTCAGCATCCACAGCGCTTCGGTATTAGGGGTGCCCTGCAGGACCGCGCGCGCAGGCTTGCCCCGCACCTCGTTCAGATACCATGCCCACACCAGCGGAGAGCCGGTCGAGTCCGTGTCAGGGGATTTGTGGCCGAAAACCTGGATCATCTGAATGCCTTCCGGGGGGATAATGGTATGGATCGGCGCGGTTTATACGGGTGGTGGGCTGCGTTGTCTATGAACCGCCAAATGACAGCGCTGCGTTGACCGCCAGCGCGACGATGACGGTATTATACAGAAACGACAGGATCGCATGCATCAGCGTCACACGCCGCATTCGCGTGGTCGTGGCGTCGGTGTCGGACGTCTGCGCCGTCATCCCGATGGTGAAGCTGTAGTAGAGAAAATCCCAGATGTTCAGCTGCCGCAGATCGTCGGTGTCGTCAGACGCGTCGGCTGGCGCCGCAGGGAAATCCAGGCCTCCCTCGGCCTTGCCGCGCGATCCATCGGCAAAGGTCGGGCGGTCGTAATAGACGGCGGCATAGTGAAACGTCATCAGTGTGTGGATGGTGGCCCAGCCAAGCGGCACGGCAGCCATCGCCAGATAGGGCCGCAGGGCCCACATATCCGGGTCCTTGAGCGACGCAAGTGTGCCGACGATGCCCCATAGACTGACCCCGATCGCGCAAACGGCGAGCGTGGCGATCACGACGATCCCTTCGTCCCGATCCTCGACATGATGGCGCAGACCGGTTTCGTCCAGATCGACCGCGACCCGCGTCGCAAGGATCAGATAGGTGAGAAAGAAAACGACCACGCCCAGCAAGGCGTGATCGCTGAATGACGTGTGGGTTCCGCTGAGCCAAGGCGCCACGACGGTCGCGGCTACCCCGACCGCCATGGCGGCAAAGAAACGAAAGTGACGGGTCAGCGCAGATGGTTGATTGTCAGTTCCCGGCATGCGCGCCCTGCCCCGGCACGTCGATCTGCGTGACCGTCCAGCCCTGATCCTGCAGCAGTTGCGGAACCCCCTCCGCGCCCGGCAGATGCAGCGCGCCAAACGCTGCAACGATGGACTTGCCGTCTTTGGCCGCATCGTCGGCAGCCGCGACCAACGGCGCGATCCAGGCCTTGTTGCGGTCAGTCATCAACGCCTTTTCCGTCAGATCAAACTGCCTGTCCGCTTCTTCAGGGGCGACGCCAGCGTTTTCTACATAGTCCTGCCGCGTGAACAGCCACAAAAGCCCCATCTGGCCACGCAGATATGCGGCAAGCGACGTCTCTCCATAGTCATCAGCAAGTTCGATCTGGGGCAGCGAACCCTTGATCATGGCAATTTCGTCTTCGTCCGACATCGCGCTCGCGATCTTGAGAACTGTGTCGTATGGCTCGAGCGCGACCACCGGAATTGACAAATCAGCGGCATGGTCCATCAACTGCTGGTCAACGCCGTGCCCCGTGCCCGACTTCATTTCGTTCAGCGCGCACTGCGACATTCCCAGCATCAGCCCGGCATACCAGGGGCGGAGGCGACTTGCGATGATCGGGGGGAAGCCGCGCTGTTCTAGTTGGGCGGACAGGCGTTGCCATTCGGTTTCGCTCAGACGTTCGGGCAGTGTCGGGCCGGTCGGATCCATCATGATCGATGGATCCTTTATCATCTCGGCCTGCAGCTGGGCCATTTCAGCAGCTCCAGCCTCGACCATCAGGCTGGCGACATCGGGGGTCAGGGTATCAATGCCCGCCTGCACCAGCGGATCGAGGCGCGGGTCCGTCAGATGGTAGGTGCCGATGAGGGTCATCGTGGCCGGACCCTTTGTGGCCCGCCACATCGTCCCGGCGGCAAAGGGCATCGCGGCCACGGACTGGTCGATTTCTGCGCGTTTCTCGACAGGCAGCTCGGCGATCAGGTCACGTCCGGAGCAGGCCGCCTGCGCCAGCGATGATGTCGCGAAAAAGATCGTGCCAATCAAAAGACCGCAGCCAGCCAGACGCATCCGATAACCCCTTTTTACCCTGATCCGCGCATCGTCGTGGGCGCGTCATCCGGGCGCAATATAGACGTGCGATCCGGTTGACACCACATCGGCTGCCTCCTATCTCAGCGTCACTGGCACTCGGGGAGGCTGAGTGCCAAGCGAAATAAATGCAACCTGAACACATCGGAGTTTACGATGGCATTCAAACCGCTGCACGACCGCGTTCTGGTCCGTCGCGTCCAATCCGACGAAAAGACCAAAGGCGGGCTGATCATCCCCGACAGCGCCAAGGAGAAACCTGCTGAAGGCGAAATCGTCTCGGTCGGCGAAGGCGCGCGCAAGGACTCGGGCGAGCTGATCGCACCGTCGGTTAGCGCCGGCGACCGCATCCTGTTCGGCAAATGGTCGGGCACCGAGGTCACGATCGACGGCGAAGAGCTGCTGATCATGAAGGAAAGCGACATTCTGGGCATCATCGCCTGACTTCGACGCACCCTTCCAGATAAATCCTAGGAGATTCCAATGGCAAAAGATGTCAAGTTCGACACCAGCGCCCGCGACCTGATGCTGAAAGGCGTCAACGTCCTGGCTGACGCGGTGAAAGTCACGCTGGGCCCCAAAGGCCGCAACGTGGTCATCGACAAATCCTTCGGCGCACCGCGCATCACCAAAGACGGCGTGACCGTCGCGAAGGAAATCGAACTGGTCGACAAGTTCGAAAACATGGGCGCGCAGCTGGTCAAAGAAGTGGCCGCACGCACCAATGACGAAGCTGGCGACGGCACCACCACCGCCACCGTGCTGGCTCAAGCCATCATCAAGGAAGGCATGAAGTCGGTTGCGGCTGGCCTGAACCCGATGGACCTGAAGCGCGGTATCGACCAGGCGACCAAAGCCGTCGTCGAAGCGATCAAGGCAGCCTCGCGTCCGGTTGCGGACAGCGACGAAGTTGCACAGGTCGGCACGATCTCGGCCAACGGCGAAGCCCAGATCGGCCGCTTCATCGCTGACGCGATGCAGAAAGTCGGCAACGAGGGTGTGATCACCGTCGAAGAAAACAAAGGTCTGGAGACCGAAGTCGAAGTCGTCGAAGGTATGCAGTTCGACCGCGGCTATCTGTCGCCCTACTTTGTGACCAACCCCGACAAGATGGTCGCCGATCTGGAAGACGCCTACATCCTGCTGCATGAGAAAAAGCTCTCGTCGCTGCAGCCGATGGTCCCGCTGCTGGAAGCCGTGATCCAGTCGCAAAAGCCGCTGATCATCATCGCTGAAGACGTCGAGGGCGAGGCACTGGCCACGCTGGTCGTCAACAAGCTGCGTGGCGGTCTGAAAATCGCTGCCGTCAAAGCCCCGGGCTTTGGTGATCGTCGCAAGGCGATGCTGCAGGACATCGCGATCCTGACCGGCGGTCAGGTCATCAGCGAAGACCTGGGCATGAAGCTGGAGAATGTCGGCATCGATATGCTGGGCCGCGCCAAGAAAGTCACGATCAACAAGGACACCACGACCATCGTTGATGGCGCGGGTGAAAAAGCCGAGATCGAAGCGCGTGTCAGCCAGATCCGCACCCAGATCGAAGAAACCACCTCGGACTACGACAAGGAAAAACTGCAGGAACGCGTGGCCAAACTGGCTGGCGGCGTTGCAGTCATCCGCGTCGGCGGCATGACCGAAGTCGAAGTCAAGGAACGCAAAGACCGCGTTGATGACGCCCTGAACGCGACCCGTGCGGCCGTGCAGGAAGGCATCGTGGTCGGTGGTGGCGTGGCGCTGGTTCAGGCCGGCAAGGCTCTGGACAACGTCAAGGGTGCCAACGCTGACCAAGACGTTGGTGTGTCGATCGTTCGCCGCGCGCTGGAAGCGCCGCTGCGCCAGATCTCGGAAAACTCGGGCGTCGACGGCGCTGTCGTTGCCGGCAAGATCCGCGACTCGGAATCGACCGCTTACGGCTTCAACGCGCAGACCGAAGAGTTCGGCGACATGTTCAAGTTCGGCGTGATCGACCCGGCCAAAGTGACCCGCACCGCGCTGGAAAACGCGGCGTCGATCGCTGGTCTGCTGATCACCACCGAAGCGATGATCGCCGACAAGCCCGAACCCAAGGCGCCTGCTGGCGGCATGGGCGGTGGCATGGGCGGCATGGGCGGCATGGACATGATGTAAGTCCATGCCCGGCCATCCGGCCAGGCAAAGGAAAGGGCGCCTTCGGGCGCCCTTTTCCGTTTCAGTGATATTTGACCTCAGGCAACGATCGGTGACAGCCCCATGGCCGATGCCAACGCATTGAACCGCGAAAGGGCAACTTCACCCATCAGCGCCCGCCCGGTCGCCGTCAGGCGCAGGGTGAGCGTTCCCGCGTCATGGTCGATCCGGAATTCTCCGGCCTCGACCGGGTCGCGAACCGTGAACATCGCGCCGAACCTCAAGGCACGCCCGATGATCTCGGCCTGCTTGATGTCGTCGTCCGACAGCAGCTCAAAAAGCGGTGCCATGGCTGACCCAATGCGGCTGGACTTGTAACGGTGCAGCAGTGCAAGCCCCAGAAACACCCTTTCGGGGTGGGACAGCGCGGCCAGATTGGCCCGGGTCACATTGTCGAAGCACGCCTCTGCCCGGTAGTCAGGGTGCGCCCGCCAACTGGTGTCGTGCAAAAGACAGGCCGCGCGAACCAGGCGCTGCTTGTCGGCAGGAAGGTTGGTGAACAGCGGCTCCAGAAACTGGCAAAGCTTCTTGCCGAATCCCGGCATGCGCGCCATCTGCCGCTCGGTAAAGCGCGCGGCCTCGATCAGCGGGTCGCGCTTGCGGATGTTCTGGGACATCTGTTCGTAGAGAAGACCCTCGCGGATGCCGTAGGAACTGACCGCAATTTCCTGAGGCTTGAATGTCTGAATCAGATCGACCAGCACGGGCATCGCCAAAGGTACCAGCTCAAGCCGTGAGTTGGATATCCCCGTCTTGGATTTCAGCGATGCAAGATCACCATCCTTGATCCATTTGGCGGTTTTCAGAACGTCGTCAGGCGTCATGCGATATTCGTGAAGTACGGTCATCGGATAGCCGCGCCGTTCCATGTCGAGCCGGGCGATGGCCCGCCATGACCCGCCCACAAGATAAACCCGGTCATGATCCGTGCCGACCTTTTCGGCAAGTTGTTCGATATGTTCGTGGATATACGCAGGTTGGGCCTTTGGCTCGACCAATTGCAGCCGAAACGGACCTAGGGGTGAGGTTGCGCGCGCGCCGATATTGCCGTTTTCGACAACGGCCAGCTCCATCGAACTTCCGCCGATGTCGCACACCAGCCCTTTCGCATCTGGCCAGCCCAGAAGGACGCCCTGGGCCGACAGCCGAGCCTCCTCCTCGCCGTCAATCACCCACAGCTTCAATCCGGTCAGCTTTTCAACACGACGCTGAAATGCGGGGCCGTCTGACGCCTCGCGCACGGCAGCCGTCGCCACACAGCTGAGATGTTCGATCCCCATACCCTTGGCCAGCGCGGCGAATCGGACGAGCGCTTCCAGTCCGCGCTTGACGCCTTCT
>QFNE01000093.1 GCA_003240735.1 Paracoccus denitrificans
GTGCTTCTCACTCATCTGCGCGCCGCCGAGTCGGTGGCCGCGCAGCCCCGCCTCTTCGATCAGCTTCCACGCCTTGAGGTCGTGGACGTCGTCGGCCCGACCCGTCGAGCTGAACCCGGCCGGGTTGCGGAAGGTCGAGCCGGCGCTGCGGTCGCGCGTGGGCTGGGTCGCGTCGCGGCGGGCAAGCTGGTCCTGCATCCGCGCGACCAGCGCAGCCGGGTCGCCCGCCTCGGCGCGGAAGCTGGCGCGGGTCAGGACCCAGCCCTCGGGCAGGTGGCTGTGGCGATAGTCGAACTGCAGCTCGTCGGGGGTGAGCGTCAGCACCGCGCCGTCGCGGGCCACGACCTCGGCCTCGATCAGGTGGTCGGCGATGTAGCTGCCATAGCAGCCCGCGTTCATGCGGATCGCCCCGCCGATGCTGCCGGGGATGGTCCGCAGGAAGGTCAGGTCGCGCCCCGCCTCGGCCGCGCGGCGCGCCACATGGGCGTCGAGGGCGGCGGCGCCTGCGATCACGCGGTCGCCCTCGATGGTGACGTCGTTGAATCCGCGGCCGAGGCGGATCACCACGCCGCGGATGCCGCCGTCGCGGACGATGAGGTTCGACCCGACGCCCATCGGGAAGACCGGCACCTCGGCGGGCAGCGCGGCGAGGAACGCGGCCAGGTCGTCGCGGTCGGCAGGCTGGAACAGCCAGTCGGCCGGCCCCCCGACGCGCAGCCAGGTCAGGTCGGCGAGCGGGCGGTCGGCGGTCAACGTGCCGCGGGGGGTGGGGATGAGGGTCATGGCGGGGGCCTCGCGGGGACTGGCTCTCGGTCCGGGGGTAGGCGAGGCGGGGCGCGGTGACAAGCGCCTCGCGGGCAGGCGGCGGTGGCACGGGGGGCTGTCTGCCCCCCGGGGCGCCCGTGCGGGCGCCCTCCCCCCGAGGATATTTGGTCAAGATAGAAAGGGTTTGGGGAAGGCTGGCGCCTCAGCCGATCCGGCGGCGGTGGGCGGTCCAGAACCCGGCGACGGCGCCAAGGATCAGCGAGACGACGCCCGGCACCGCGACGAGGAAGATCAGCGCCGCCTGCCGCGTCTGGGCGTCGCCGCTGCGGACCTCGCGCGTCAGCGGCCAGCCGACCAGCGCCACCACGGCGCAGAGCGCCAGCGCGCCCAGCACCCCGGCGAGGCCCCAGCGCCGGGCGGCAA